>CALXOA010000053.1 GCA_944389895.1 uncultured Victivallis sp.
TATCAGGTGGAACAGCTGAAGGTGCCGGGGGGGACCGCGCTGCATTTCGCCGCCGGCTCCCGCCTCCGGGTGCTGGATTCGATCGAGCTGGCCGGTGATGAGATCACCATCGACGGCGCCTGTTTCGAGTATGACCGGAAAAAAGGGGGCGCACTGGTGACCGCCACCGGCCGTGCCGGATTGCGCATGTTGAACTGCTCGACCGCGACATGGCGTGGAACCGAATCCGGGGCGGTTCCGTATGAGAAGGGGGCGCCGGTTCTGTTCGCCTTGACCGGTTGCCGTGATGTGACCATTGCCGACGGGCGGTTTGCGGACCTCGAGGATGTCCTTTATGCGAAAACGTGTGCCCGGATCACGGTGCGCAACAACCGGGCGGAACGGTGCCGGAGGTTGACGAATGTTTCGGACGGCAGCGAGTTTCTGAACCATACCGGCAACTGGTCGCGCAATGTGGTTTACCAGTGCATGTGGTGGGGAGGCGACAGCAACGATACCAAAAAGACGGTTGTCGCCGATAGTGCCCGGATCGTGAAGCGCGGTACGAAACCCGGCGACCCGGGTTTTACCAAAGACACCACCGGGAGCTATGATATCAGTGTGCAGAATAATTTCGCCGAGCACGGAACTACGCTGGTATGGGGATCCAAGGGACGCAACATCGTGATTGCCGGAAACATCGCGCGTTATATGGACGATATGGCCTACGACACCGAGGGCGGTGAGAATGTAGTGATTTCGGACAATATTTCGGTCAACTCCCTGTGTGCCGGCATCGGCTGCTACTTCTATGGGGAACGGGTGTTGATCGCGAACAATCAGGTACTGGTGTTTGAAGAGGGCAATGAGAAGCAGCGCGGCAATTTCATCCGCCTGCACAGCGGTGGCAAGCCGGACCATTTCGGCAACGGGCAGATTCTGATTACCGGCAACCAGTTCATCGCCGAAACCGCAGCCCCCCGCAAACTCAACATCGAAACCGCGCGCGAGGTCTTCATCAAGGGGAACACCTTCCGCAACGGGCGGATCACCACGGTCAACCAGCAGGCGGAGCGCATCGTGATCGCGGAGAACGATTTTGAAACGGTTCTGCCTGATACGGAAGCTGTGGTGGCGCTTTCGGGAGGTATTGAACATGTGATCCGGGGGAATCGTTTCCGGCGGCGCAATGCGGAGGGCATTGCCCTGAAACTGGGCGGAGAGAAAACGCGCTTTTTCGTCACAGACAATCTCTTTCTCGGGGACCGGCAGGTCTATGAACTCTCGGAGAACGAGCCGGGAAGCCTGGTTTTCGCCGACAACCGTTATGAGGGAGAGATCGGCTCCGCCGGGCAATGGCGGGTGATCGGTGACGGTAATCTGCCTTGTGAAACCGGGAGTAAGTGAATCGCTCCGGAAGGCGTTCCATCGCCTGTTGTGTCCCGGCACGCGGCGGATCGGTCGGTCGGGTTGTGAAGCTCAATTCGGCGAAGTGAGAGATGGGGGGAGGCGGCGCAGCGTCTGTTGCCGCAATCCACCCCCGGCGTGTGCCCTCTGCGGCCGTGGAATGGTATTTCCCGGCCGTATTCGCTTTTTGTGGAGCTGCTCCACTCGGAATTTACCGTTGTCGTCGGGAAAACGGTGAACGATCCGGTTTCCCTGTCGCCTCCCTTTTTACGGGGCATCGCTTTTGAGTTTATGCAGAATCTCATCCCGTTCCTGAACCGAGCGGAAACCGACCACCTGAAGTTTTCCAGCCGTGAGCGGTGTCTTTACAACGGGTGCGCAGTAGATCTTCCCGTCGATCTCAACCGCGATCTGACGGTCGACGTACTGTGCGGTCACGTTTTCCAGCTGTTGCCGTCCTGTTTCGGTGAAGGTGAAGGTGATTGTCGGAGTTTCCCCGATGGAAGAGGCTTCGGCGGCGGCGATCATTCCGACCAGTGCGGGAACTTTCGCGATCAGGCAGGGCTTCCCTTCGAGCATGGCCCAGCGGTAACCGGAAGGCGGCGGCAGTTCCGGTTCGGCGGTCCGGCGGGTTGACCACTGACGGTTTTCCCGGTGGCAGGGAATGAGGCGGAGAAGTTCCGGCTGCCGGATCGGTTCCACGCATCCGGCCGCGACCATGAGTGCGGCGGCGGCGGAGAAGAGCTGCAGAAAACTGTTTCTGTTCATAAAGATGCATTCTCCCTGTAATGATCCGTTCCCAAAATACCATATTCCGGATATTTTTGCAAGTGTTTTCCGTCACTTGTAAAAACTCTTTATGCGGATTATATTGCCTGAACGTTCAACATTCGTCATTTCAAGGTCTCATGAAGGTTCTTTTTTTCTCAGATGTTCACGGTTCCCCCGGCCATGTTGCACTGCTGGAGCAGCAGCTCGGGAGCATTCGCCCCGACCGGCTGGTGTTGCTGGGGGATGTTCTCTATCACGGCCCCCGCAATCCGCTGTTGCCCGACTACGGGCCTCCTGAAGTGGCGGCTATGCTCAATTCACACCGGCGATTGATCTTCGCCGTCCGCGGGAACTGCGACAGTGAAGTCGATCAGTTGATGCTGGAGTTTCCGATTCTGGCGGATTATGCCGGGCTGCTGGTCGATAATCGGCAGTTTTTCCTGACTCATGGACATTTGTGGGGCCCGGATCGTCTGCCCCCGCTGGAGGCAGGAACCGTGTTCGCCAGCGGTCATACCCACATTCCGATGCTTCGGAAATTGCCGGATGGTGTGATCGCTTTCAACCCCGGGTCGATTTCGTTGCCGAAAGGTGGTTTCCCTCCGTCTTTCGGCTTGTACGAAGATGGTGTTCTGCGGGTTCTGGCTCTGGAGGATGCGAGAGAGCTGTTGCGCCTCGAATTGAGCTGAGGTTCGCAGCAGGGGAAAGGGGGGAGCGATGGAAAAAGGGTTCGACTGGTGCATTGTCGGAGCCGGTCCGGCCGGTTCGACGCTGGCCCGGCTCCTGAAGGGGCGGGGACGTATCCTGCTGCTGGACCGCCGGCGTCTGGACCGGCCGCGACTTCCGGGCGCTCCCGGAAAGTGCTGCGGCGGTCTGCTCGCTCCGGATGCGCAGAAAGCTCTGGCCGTTTTCGGGCTGGCGTTGCCGGAGAACACACTCGGCGGACCGCAACTCTTCGCGGTGCGGGCCCTCGACCTCGCTTCCGGACTCGAGCGGCTCTACCAGCGTTTCTACCTGAATCTTGACCGGGAAGTGTTTGACCGCTGGTTGGCCGGACTGGCCATGGGGGAGGGGGTGACTGCCCGCTGGGGGGGGGAATGGCTCGATTTTCGTGATAATGTGGTGACGTTTCGGACGGACGGCGGGGAACTGCACGAAGTCCGTTGCCGCTTCCTGATCGCCGCCGATGGTGCGGCTGGTGCGGTACGCTGTCGGATCGGCAGGCGCCCGGTCTGGGGGCGTGATGCCTATCTTGCAATTCAGGAGCAATATGAGATGTGCGGGGAATCGCACTTCTTCGACGCTTTTTTTGACCCTGAACTGACTGATTTCTACGGTTGGAGCATTCCCAAGCGTGAAGTTCTGCTGCTCGGGGCGGCCTTGAGGCCGGGGAGCGATGCCTGCGGTCGTTTCGCCGCGTTCCGGCGTCGGCTTGAAGCGCGCGGATTTCGTTTCGGCCGGCTGGTGCGGCGTGAAGGCGCCGTGTTGCGACGTCCGCTCCGGATCGGAGACTTCTGGCTGGGGGAGGGGAAGGTTTTCGCCGTTGGAGAAGCGGCCGGTTGGATCAGTCCGAGTTCCGCGGAAGGGTTCAGTTTCGCTTTTCGAAGCGCGCGGGCTCTTGCCGAGGTTCTGACCGCGGGCGGGGAGCCCACGGTCGATGCCGTTCGTCGCCGGGCGTTCGGACTCTTTCTCGACTGGCGTGCGAAGATGCTCAAGAGCCCGCTGCTCTATTCGCCGTCGCTGCGCCGGGCGATCATGGCCGGTGGCGTGACCGCGATCCGTTGATTCTCCGCAACGCCGGAAGTTCCGGCGTCCTGTTGTCCTTCTCCGAAATGCTCCGGCATGGCGGCGATCTGCCGCCTCAAACCGCGGAAGAAGTGCAGCAGGAACGGTACGGCGCTGAGTGCGGAACAGACGTCGGAGAGACTCTGGGTCAACTGGATTCCGATGAGTCCGAATTGCTGCGACAGAATCAGAATCAGCGGCAGGAAGAAGATCCCCTGCCGACAGAGCGCCAGAATGGTCGCCTGTACGGATTTCCCGAGCGACTGGAAGAGCATGTTGGTGATGATGATCAACGGCTGCAGCGGCAGCGCGAGGCACTGGGCGCGGAAGGCGAGTGCCCCGATCGCGATCACTTCGGGATCGTTGCGGAAGAAGGCGATGATTTCCGGTGCGAAGAGAAAGCTGACCACCCCGAGGGAACTCAGCCAGATAGTACCCGTCTTGATACAGAAGAAGTAGGCTTCGCGAACCCGGTCGTAACGTTTTGCGCCGTAGTTGTAACCGGCAACCGGCTGGAATCCCTGGCCGAATCCCAGCAGCGTAGAGAGGATCAGCAGGAAGATTCTGCCGACGATCGACATCGCTGCGACTGCCGCGTCGCCGTAGACGGACGCACAGACATTGAGTGCCACCGTCGCGATGCTGGCCAGCCCCTGCCGGCAGAAGGAGGGGAAACCGTTCTTCAAAATGTCCGCATAGGTTGCGAAGTGGCGCGAGATGTTCGATGGTGCGATTGTCGTAATGCTCCGGCCTGACAGGAAACAGTAGAGCAATATGCTGAAACTGATACATTGACTCAGCAGTGTTGCGAGCGCCGCACCGGAAATTCCGAGCCCGAATGTGAAGATGAACAGCGGATCGAGTACAATATTCAGGAGCCCTCCGAAGCCCAGTCCGGTCATCGCCAGTACCGCCTTGCCTTCCGCCCGCAGCAGGTTGTTCATCACGAAGGAACAGCACATCACCGGCGCCCCGAAGAAGATCCAGTGCGCGTAGTCTGAAGCGTAGGGCAGAATCGTCGGCGTCGCTCCGAGAAGAGTCATCAGCGGCGCATTGAAAACGAGTCCGGCGACTGCCAGCAGTACCCCCAGAGCCGCCGCAAGGAAGAAGGCGCTCGAAGCGAACACATCCGCCGTGTGTCGTTCCTGTCTCCCCAGCGCCCGCGAAACCAGACTGCCGGAACCCATGCCGAGCGTGAAGCCGATCGCCTGAATGATCGCCATCATCGCAAATACGATCCCGACCGCACCTGCTGCGCTGGTGCCCAGTCTCGCGACGAAATAGGTGTCGGCCATGTTGTAGATGGCGCTGATCAGCATCGACAGGATGGTCGGTATCGCCAGCGAGATCACAAGCCGGGGCACCGGAATACCGGTCATGCGCCTGAATTGTCTCTCTTCAACTTCGGTTCTCTGGAGCATTTTTTGAGCAACTCCCTTC
>CALXOA010000054.1 GCA_944389895.1 uncultured Victivallis sp.
TTTTGTTCGCCCGGGTGGAAAATTCGCCGCGCGGCATTGCTCCCGGCGGCCCCGCCCTGAGTCCCGCCGAAGGGGACAAGTTGCAGCCTCTCCGGGCGATCGGAACGGTCGATCCCGGAAAATTCAATTTCCGGAGATTCAGACCGCTGGGAATTGAGGCGGAGGTTCCGCGGCAGGGAGAATTGCGATTCCATTTCCGGAATGTTGGACGGAACAACTATTCACAGTTTGCCACTTTCCCGCGCCCGGAAGCGCTCCCGCTCAATCAATCCGGGATCGTCCGGATGACATTCGAAGCGAGGTTCACGCCGACCGGCGCCGACGGCAACGGCGGCTTGCTCGGGCTCGGGCTCGGAGATGCCCGCGGCTGGGAACAGACGAAATCGGCCGCTGCTGCTTATCGGCTCAACGTCACTCCCGGAAAGTGGAAAACCTTCCGGTGCGACTATCGACTGCTGCCCGACACTCCGGCCATCGATTTGATCCATCGGATCGAACAGGTCACCGGAAAACTTGACGGAGTGCTCGAGATCCACAATCTGAAGTTCGAAGCGGTCCTGCCGGAAACCTATCCGGCCTATCCGGAGGTGACCGTACTCGCCAGCCGATCGTCTGACCGGCAGACGCTCTATGCGATCCTCTTCAACAAGAGCGCCGACCGGACGATCCCGGTGGAACTCAAGCTGCCCGGTTTTGCGACCAGCTCCGCCCATGTGACCGAGCTCTATCAGGATGATGTCGCGTCGAACAGAGGGTTTGAACCGGCGAAGTTTGAACTTCCGGTGGTTGACGGTCGCCTGAAAGTGGAACTCAAACCGCACTCGATGACCGCGTTCCGCTTTGAACGCTGAACGACACTGACGGCATGTTTTGCTTGAAAAACATGGCTGCTGGATGGAATAGCTTCTCCCGGCTGGGAAATGGAATGGAACAGGGAATGTTGAACATGAAAAAAGTCCTTGCATGGCTGGCTGTACTGTCTGTCACCTCGTTGTTGTACAGTGCTCCGGTAACTCTGTGGCCTGAGGCGGAGGATGCCGGAACGAAATGGCGTTTCGAAGGAAATGCCGCTGCGTTTGAGAAGAACGGTATGAAGTTTATCAGTGCTTCCGGGCAGGAACGCCCGTCAGCGATTCTCTGGTTTCCGGTGCGTCCCGGGGAAAAATACCGGTTTTCCGCGTTGCTCAAGGGAGAGAACATCGGGCACCGGGGACATCCGGAACATGGCGTGGCATTCTGTTTTGTGATCAGGACGCCGGAGAAACAACAGTTTCTCGGTATGCCGTGGGAGCTTTCCGGCAGTTTCGACTGGAAAAAATACTCCTTTGTGATCGAAGCTCCGGAGGATTTGATCGGAGGGGCCGGTAATTTCATGATCGGGTTGTTCAACGTTTCCGGAACGCTCTATGCGAAAGAGATTCAGGTGGAAAGAGTGTTGGATCTTCAAATAGACGATTCCGTTCCCTGGACGATGCGTCTGATGCGGCAGATCGATCTGGGGTTCCTCGTACTTGCCGGCTGGGATTTCCATCCGTACCGCGATCAGATTACCCGGAACCGCTGGAACCGGATCCGTTCTCAACTCGCCGGGATGGAGGAACAGGAGGCCCTGCGGGAATTGGCCGGGTTCGAGGATTTTCTACTGGCACTCTCCTCGCAGGTGATCGGGACGCCGATGACGCCGAATTTTCTGCCGGACTGGCAGCCGGATCGGGAGAAGAGCTATCGCAATGAATGGCTTGCCCGCTATGCCGACTGGCGCCTGAATGCGGAGACGCTGACCCGGCTGGGCTTGAAGTGTTCCGTGGAAGATGAAATTGCACGGATTGAGGCGGAGAGCCGGAAGCTCGAGTCCTCGCGGACCGTTTCTTCTCCTGAGTTTGACCGGGTCGCCGAATTTTACAAGAAGATTGCCGAGGAACGGGTCCGGCTCGGGTTGCGCTGCCTGGAACTGGAGAGGGTACTGGCGGCGCTGGAGAGTGCCGGGAAAATCCGTTCGGGAAAGAGTGCACCACCCGCCCCGCCTGCAGCGCTCCGCGATCTGCCGGCAACCTGGAGGAAAGCGTACAACGGAGGGGATTTCGTTGCCTGTGCCGATTATGAGAAAAAGGCGGACGGAATGGTTGAGCGTTATCGGAAGGAGCTGTATGCGATGGCCGGTGATGTCGCACCGGTTCGACCCGGGGCCAGTTTTTACAGCTGCGGTGTATTCGGTTTTTCCGGAAACTGGCACACTTTGCTCAATACCAACGTGAAGGGAACTTCGCTCTGGATGGACGGGAACAATGAATTTCGTCCCTATTCCGATAAAAATTTCCAATGGGAGGTCTCTTTCCTGCCGACCGGGACCATTCCGGTCGGTTTCGAGCAGAAAGACGGTTCCTGGGTACACTCCGAGCGGGTTTCACGCTTCCGGAATCTGAAGAGCGGAGCAATCAGTGAGATGCAGGTGTTCTGGAGTGCACTGGCTCCCGGAGTGTTGATGAACACTGCGGAACCGGCCGTAACGGTGGCTGATTTGACGACAAAACATCCCGATACCCCGGCTGCTGTCGCAGCTGTTGTCGAGGGTTCTCCGCGGATTTTCCGGCGGGGCGAGGCGATTCCCTGTACGAAGCTCAGTGAGAACTGGCTTCTGCTGGTGTGGGAAAACAACGCGCCGAAAATTCCCGTACTGGTGCTGTTCGAGAAGAAACCCTCTGAAATCGCGTGGCGTGATGAAGGGCTTGAGATCGGAAATTCCGCCGGAGTGGGACGTTTCGCCGCCGCGACACTGTACGGAGCCGTCACCCGGCCGGCAGATTACGGCAGAGATTGGAAGAGCCTGCCGGGAGAGGAGTTGAAACAGTGCCGCACCGTCGCCGCACTGCTGGGGTGTTTCCCGCTGGAGATCGATGAGTTTTTTGCCGTGGAGAACGACCGGGTCCGGATCTGGAACCGGCTGGTCCGGGCCGAAAAACTTCTTCCTGACGCCGAACCCTATGTCCCGTTGCCGCCGGCCTATACGCTCGGATTGCCGAATCAGCTGGATCTGAAAACGGAACAGGAACTCTCCGCACCGCTCTTTGCTACCAAATTCGGGTTCTATCGCGTGGTCAAAGGTTCGGAACTCTGCTACACGCTGCCGGCTCCGGATCTGCTGGACCGGCTCGTCTTGAAGCCGTTGCGGGGTGAGGAGACGTTGATCGACGAGTACAATGAGTTCATTCTCCGGGAACCTTCCAATGAGTGGCGGACAACCGCTCTGATCGACTGGTACGGCGGTGTTTTTGCCGGACTCAATCTGATGACGCCGGAGGCGAAGAAGGCGATGGATGTACTGAATCGTCCCAATCAGCTCGACCGGGTGGTTTCCGGTGAAGATTTTTACGGCCGCTGCCGGCACATCCCGTTTTATCTGATTCCGGATCTGCTGGTCGATCCGCTCTCCGGGAAAGGCGCCTACTGCGCCGGCTGGCGTGGTTTCCGGCACGGATTTCCGATGAAGGGGGATATGACCTGTTTCAACATGCAGCTCATTCAGACACCGCTGGCTGAGGCGGTCTATCTCGGACGCTGGGAGTTGGTCGAACGCCACTGGGAACGTTTGAAGCGTTTCTACAGCGCAGTCGATTTCTGCCAGATCTGGCAGGTCCCCGGAATGAATACCACCACCAGCGGATTGATCATCGCCGGAGATATGTACGGAGATGGTTTCCGTTCCTACTATCTGATGCATCGCCTCGCCCGCGGCATGAAGGATCATGAACTTGCAGCACGCTCTCTCTATCTGGCGGCCAAACAGACCGCTCTCACCGTCAGCCTGATCAACCGGAACATTCCTGCTTACGCCGCCCACATCCACAATACCGGAGGTGCTGAACGGGCAGACGGAGAGCTCGGCTGGTTGATCGGCATGGACAATCACGGGGCACGTGCCGCAAAGTGGGAACCCTTTACCGGGGAACGATGGAGTGCGCCGTTCCAGAATGCGGGATGTATCTCCTATGATTATCCGTTTTTCGGCACACTGCTGCGGTTTCTGCCCGCGGAGAGCATGGCGTGGATCGACGATTTCCGGCGCAAGGTGCCGCAGTGGTCGGATTTGTCGTGCTTCATGAACAACGGTGTTTCGATTTTCAACGCGTGGAATACCCTGAAATTTCTGGCGTTCACCACGCGCGACAGAGAGGCGATCCGCAAGATCGTGGCGGAACAGATGCCTTTGAATTACACTCCGACCGAGCCGCCCCGCCCGGAACTGAAGGAATCATGGGAAAAGGCGGGGCCGCCCTATCATTTCTCGAGTTATCCGATGCGGATCAATGCAATGCCGCACATCATCGCCCAGAACGATCCGGTGTGGCTCGGTGACTGGGGACGTTGCCGGATTGAAAACGGTACTTATGATCGAGAGAGGCGAATTGCCGAAATCGGCGTTTCCGCGCCGGACGAGGATTTTCTGACTGTGGTTTCAATGGTTGAGCCTGAACGGATTACCGTGAACGATGAAGCGGTCATAGTCTCTTCGCTCTCGCCGGGGTATGTCTATCGCGTTCCGGTGAAACAGGGGGTCTCGCAGGTGACGGTGGTTTTGCCGGAGTTTGACTTCACGCAGTTTCCGCTTCCGGCCCGCCGGCATCTGGCGGATCCGTGGCACCTGCCGTCGGCTCCCGCCCCCGGTGTATTCGGCGCGGTGCAACGCGAAGAGAAGAGTCTGGCTCCCGGAAAATGCACGCCGCTCAAATTAGATGCGCTCTGCAATCAGGCCGGTAACGATCAGGAACCCGGGGCCGCCGATGTCGATCAGTGGAATTTGCCCCGCGGATTGACCGTATTGCGGGGAGTGCCGTTCCTGTTTCCCGATCCGGAGCGGAACAATGGCAGGACGATGATCATGTTGCGTGGTGAGTATCGGAAACAGTACCCGGAGCGGATTCGCATTCCGGTCGGGCGGCAGTGCCGCCGGATCTACTTCCTGCACGGATGCTGTTATTCGCTGGGTGGAAAGGTGATGACCTACCGTCTGCATTTCGAAGACGGCCAGACCCGGGATGTCGAGATTTTCGGCGACGCCGATATTTCCGATTGGAAGATCCCGCCGGAGGGAGAAGGGTTCTTTGATCTGCCGAACGCTCTGGCAATTCCCCCCTTCGGTCCGGCTCGAGCCGGGCAGTGGGGCAAAGGGGTTGGCGGATACATCCGGGTCTGGGAGAACGATGTCACGGCCAGAGGGGTAACCCTTCAGGGGGTCGATCAGCACGGCCTTGCAAGGCTCGAGTCGATCGAGGTGATTTCCGCCGGAAGGTCTGTTCCGATTCTGCTGGCGGTGACGCTGGAGGATTGAACGGGAAAAAAAGCCTTTCTGATGAGTCCGGGCCGGATTTTTTCCGGCCCGGACGGGATTTTCCCCTTGCAAAGAGGTCGCAGACGATGTATTCGTATGCAATTACGGCGAACCGGCAGATTTACCGGATCGACAACTTTTTTGCGGAAAGGTGGTTCTGATGGTCAGGGGAATCGCACATGTGTGCCTCAGAGTCGCGGATCTTGAACGGACGCGACGGTTTTATTGCGACGGGCTCGGATTGGAACGGGCATTCGATTTTCAGAGGGATGGTGAGACGATCGGATTTTATCTCAAGGCGGGGAATGGCGGCTTTGTGGAATTTTTCCGGGCCGATGCTGCTCCCGCGGGGGCGTTTCCGCTCGATCACTTCTGTCTTGAAGTCGATTCCATCGATGTCCTCCGGGAGCGCCTGAGTGCGGCCGGTTATCCACTCGGGCCGAAATCTCTCGGCGCCGATCATGCCTGGCAGGCGTGGATCACCGATCCAGACGGTGCCCGGATCGAGTTCCACGAGTACTGTGCCGACAGTTGTCAGAATACCGGGGCAACCTGTATTCTGAAGTGACACCGAAGCGGAAAACAGGTGCCTGTGATGAGAGAAGCGAACAGGATTCCCGATTGGTTTCAAAAGCGACGACTGGGGATCTTTCTGCACTGGGGGATCTATGCAGCAGGAGGACTCCACGAGCAGGAATTGTGGCGTTTCCGGACTCCGATGGAGACCTACCGGCGTTATGCGGAGAGTTTCAACCCCACCGGTTTCGATCCGCGCCGCTGGCTGGACTGCATCCAGGAAAACGGTTTTGAATACATCGTTTTCACCGCCAAGCATCACGACGGTTTCTGCATGTTCGACAGCGGTTGTACCGATTTCAAGATCACCCGGACCCCCTTCGGGCGGGATGTGTTCGGCATGCTGGCGGAGGAGTGCCGGAGCCGGGGAATGCCGCTGGTCGCCTACTATTCCGTGGTGGACTGGCACCATCCGGCATATCCGAATTGCGGGCGTCACCATGAGCTCGTCACGGATCCGGCCCGTCACGACATGTCCGAATACGTGGAATATATGCGAACTCAGATCCGGGAACTGTGTACCGGTTATGGCACGCTTCACGGCATCTGGTGGGATATGAATACGACCGGACTGGTCGATCCATCCCTCAATGAAATGATCCGCGACCTGCAGCCGGAGGCGGTGATCAATGATCGTGGCTGCAGTCCGGGCGATTACATCACTTCCGAACGCAGAGCTCCTGAAATAAACCATGACGATCTCAAATTTGAGGGATGTGATTCCGTGGGACGTTTCAGCTGGGGGTATCGCCGTGACGAGGACTATTTTTCAGTGCGGTTCTTCAAGGAAAAGGTTGCCCTGACATTGGCTCGGGGAGGCAACTTCCTCATCAATGTCGGTCCGGATCAAAACGGCGTTTTTCCCCCGCCTGCGGTGGAGATTCTGACCGGGGTGGGAAGCTGGTACCGGAAAACCCGTGAAGGGTTGACTGCTCCCCTCGTACCCGGTTTCTCTTCTCCGCGCCGGCCAGTCACCGGTGGAGCGGCGGGGAATACCTACTACTGGATTCTGGAAGAGCCGTCAGCCTCCTCCAGATTCGTTCTTCCCGGAGAGCAGTTTCCGGAAATCACGGAGGCGGTGTTGCTCAATACAGGAGAGAAGCTCGCGGTCGCGAGTCGTCAGATCTATCCGGATTTCTTCGCTCCGCCGTACCGGACGGTTTTCGATGTCCCGTGCAATGCCGATGAGGTCCATGTCCTGAAAATAACCTTCGCCTCTCCGCCTCAATGCCCGGTCGCGGGATCCTCCGAAGTTCTGTAAAAGGATGGGGATCCGTTTGTACTGTGGAAACGTTGTGGGGCGATAAGGGTGCGGGCGCAGAGTTGGAGCCGTGCCGGAACAGATGAAGCGGGATTTCAGAGAAACAGCCGGCCTGGCTGGGAGGGTAAGTTCCATTCTGCCGTTTTGCGTCGGATTGTTCGCATTCCTGGCCGGCGGTTTCGCGCTGTATGGCGGGCCGGATGGGACAATCGGAAGCGGCGAAGCCGTCGGATTCGGCCTCGGGTACTGGGTGGTTGCCGCGGTCTGTCAGATTCTGGTCTGGCTCTGCTGGCGGAAAAGTTCAACTGTGCTGCTGGTCCTTGCCGTGACACATGAACTGCTCCTTTTCTCACTCTGGCTGGTGATGTGGTGTGTAATGGCGGCGGGAGAGAGGGGGAATTTCAGCAGCTCTCTGAATATGCAGATTCTGATGGGAGTACTGCTGCTTGCCGGAGGATACGGCATATTCTCCATCACCGGAAAACGTCTGCGGAAGAGTCGGGAGTGAAAAAAAGGAAACTTTCCGGCAACGACTCCGCCGGAAAGTTTCCGCACCCTGTCCGGGACTCCGTGGTTCAGTTCCGGAGCTTGAGATATTCATCCATCGCGGTGTTGACCGGCCAGTCGATCGTCCGCGGACAGCGGGCGATCTCCTTTTCCAGACCGTCATGGAGCGGCATCAGCTCGCTTTGCGTCATGCCGGTGGCGGCGAGGATTTTCGTATTGTCCATGATCCGGTTGAAGAGCCGGTCGTACTCCAGTTGCCAGCGTGCTCCGTTGATATAAGGATCGGGGCAGAGCAGGCGGATATAATCCTCCTTGTCCACCCAGACCGCCTTGAGATTGCAGATCTCATGGTAGTAGTCGGCGATTTCTCCCCAGGTGTGGTGTTCCGCCGTAGCGACGGTGAAAGTTTCTCCGACGGCCCGGGGGTTGAAGAGAAGTCCGGCGATCATCCGGGCGACATCACCGGCCCAGCTCATGGTCGCCTGAACATTCTTTGCCTGTTCCGGCAGCACGACCTCTTTCCCTGCGAACGCACGGCCGACGTTGTGCGGAGCCTCGAGTGTCACAAGCTGGTAACGCAGCAGCGAATAGGTGATTGCGGGACGGATGATCGTCCAGTTCCGCCGTTCCCGGGCCTGCAGAATGTTTTCGCCGCGCGCCTTGTAGATGCTGTAGTCATCGGAGTTGCGGAGTAGTACGTTATCTGAGGCATCGATCAGGCGCGGCGAAGTTTCTCTGACCGGGTGCTCCTTGTCATCGTAGATCCGGTAACTGGAGAGATAGATGTAGTGTCCCGTATTGTCGAGGAGCAGCGGCAGATAGTTGCAGAGCTCACCGGTCGGGTAGATCATGAAGTCGACGATGCCGTCATAACGGTTCTCCAGCAGCTTGCGGAGGGCGTCCCGGTTTTTTGCATCGACCTTGATGTATTTCACATTGGGATTGTCACTTGTTCTTTCGTCGATGGAAACGCCGTCAACCCGGTACCCCTGTTCCGCGAGTCGCGGCACCAGATATTGCCCCATTGCGCCTGTGGCTCCGAGGACCAGAACTTTTCGTTGATGATTCATCTTCAGACCTCCTGTTTTTCCGTGACTGCCTGCACAGTATCATCCTGAGACGATTTTCTCAAATCGATTCGAAGGTTCTTTCTGCAAAAAAATGTGCAAACAATCGCCGGTTTTCAAGAAAACGTTTATTTCTCTGCAAATAGATCAAAAAAGAAGGGAAAGCGGTACGGGGATTTTCCATCTCACGGCAACTTGTAAAATGAGGAAACCGGGTTATGTTTTCCGAAGGGAATCCGTTCCCGGGTGGGGCGGGCGTGTCGAATTTTCAGGAGGTTGTATCGTGAGTCTGGGCAGATCTCTTCTTTGTGCGTTGTTGCCGGCGGTTCTGACCGGCTGCGTGTCCGCCGGAGGTAATCAGGGGAGCGGGGCGGCGGGAGCATCGATGGCTGCGGATTTCGCCGTCGCAAAATCCGTGGCGCCGGCGATGGCGGAGGCTCCTGCGGCGAATCAGCGGTTCCTCGTTGCGGAGGGGCGCAAGATGGCTTTTACGGCCAGCTTGAATATGAGCGTCGATGATCCCGCAGCGGCATTGGAAGCCGCCCGGACGCTGACGGGGCAGGCGGGCGGTTATGTGCAGGAGGTCAACGATTACCGGGTGACATTGAAAATTCCGGTTGCAAAGGCGGAAGAGGTGATGGCTGCAATCGAGAAACTCGGTTCGGTCACCTCTCGCCGGATTGTCGGGGAAGACCTCTCCGAGCAGGTCGCCGATCTGAACATCCGTCTCGACAATCTCGAGAAACTGCGCGCCCGCCTCGCTGAATTGCTGAAGCGTGCCGACAAGGTGGAGGATATGTTGAAAATTGAACAGGAGCTGTCGCGTGTCACCACCGACCTGGAGCGGTTGACCGCCCAGCTCCGGAATGCGACGAACCGGATTGAGTTCGTGACCCTCAACGTTGCATTCAATCAGACCGCTCCGATGCCGCGCCCGGCGGAGACGGTGCCGATTCCGTGGGTGGCGGAGCTGGGAAGTACTTCGGGCAAGTGTGATTACCCGATGAACGGCCGCGATGATTTGCCGTTTGACATGACGCTGCCGGACGGATTTGTTGCGGTGTACTCCTCCAGCTCGTATGGCGGGCCGCGGGAATTTGTGGCGGTGTCGGCAGACGATTGTGTGATCAAGCTTTCGCGACGTGACGACTTGAAGGGAGGAACTCTCTCTTTCTGGAGTGAATTGATTGAACGGGCACTCACCCGGATCAACAACTATGTGATTCTTGAGAACCGGGAGTTTCGCAACGACGAGGGGATCCGCGGACAGCTGATTTCGGCGGAACGCACCGTCGGTCGGGAGAAATATCGTTATCAGGTGCTGATTTTCGACTTCGGCCGGGGATTTTTGACCGACAATGAGCTCTACCTGGTGGAGAGCTGGGGGCCGGGGAAAGCATTTGAGACGCACGTTCCGGAACTTGAGAAAGCGATGGAGAGCGCCGACCTTTCGATCTGGCGTTGAGCGTGTGCCGGAAAAACGCCTGAAGGGTGCACGGGAGCCGGAATCAGGACGGCTCCCCTTTTTCTGTTTTCACGCTGGCTGGGGTCCTCCGGAAAAATCCGCTTTTTTGGCGATTCCGCCTTGAAAAATCGGCTGAACCGGGATATTTTATGAAAAGAGGTGGCGGGTTAGCTCAGTTGGTTAGAGCGTCGGAATCATAATCCGCAGGTCTCGTGTTCGAGTCACGAACCCGCTACCAGTTTTACTTTTGAAGGTCCGAATTTCAATCGCGGTCGATTTTGCACTGGTCGACGAACCGGAGTGCACGATCCGGCAGGCTACTTGAAATTGGGATTTTTTTTTGCCTTTGTTCATCAGTCCGTGTCGGGGACATTCGCCGGAATGGCCGGTGCACTTCTCCCGGGAGAGCCGCAGCGGAGGGGGATTCGAGAGAGTAGAAACAGCGCGGTGCCCTTTCCGGAGCCACGGCGTTTTTTCTTCCGGAACGGAAAGCCGGCTCGGTCCGGATCAATGCATTCGGCCGCCGGAATGCCTCTGACATCTACGGTGTGGAGAGTTACATCAGACCGATCTGTTTCAGATTGCTGAGGCCCTGGCTCGCATGGACCCGTTCCTGCGCCTTGTTTCGTGCAGGGAACAGCATCGCGGCCAGACCCCGGGTGGCGATGATCGTTCGCAACATAAGCAGCTTAATCAACAGGAATCGCCACTATACTGACTTCTGCCGGGAGTACTTGAAGGATATCAGGGGCCCGCATGATTTTCCTCCATGTTTCAGGATTCTCGGATCAACGACCAGACTCAATCGGCGGCGCCGCAGCATGAAACGGCGCCGCCGCAACTTATCCGGGGGGATGTCACCGGAACTTGATGATCGGATAATGCTCCGGATCTTTGTCTTCGGCGATTCCCGGGGCGACACCGATACAGGATTCACGCATTTCCCCGTCATTATCGTTGACGATCAGATTCAACCGGAAACCGCTTTTTTTCACCGTCTCATTCAGGCCGATCGCCTCAAATGGGACCGCTGCACGGTACACCGTCTGCTTTTTCTTCTCGTCACGCGACGTTTCCAACCGAACTGCTCCGGCTGCCTTGTCTGCCGAAAATCCGGAAGGGGCAAGCCAGGCAAACGTTTCATTTTTTCCATCGGCCAGCCGGGTGAAGCCAAGTTCCCACATCCCTTTCTGACCCGGCAGCTGCAATGCCATCTGGATGTTGTCGCCGCACCAGACCTCCGCCCCGGAACCGGGCTGATGGTGGACGTCATCGGTCACGATCGCCTCCAAAAGCAATGTCTGCCGGTCATGCGCCAGCCGGATTTCGGCGGAGAGGTCCGCCGGTCCCTTCCAGAACAGATGTTCCTTTTCCGGTACATTCGGCGCAAACGAAATCACCTGCGCCGCTTCGCGCAGTACGAATACCGGTGCCCGGGGGATTCCTGTTTCCAGCCAGACCACGGTATGTACCGGGTAACGCAGTTCGCCATGCCACAAGCCGTCGAGCTCCAGCTCCAATTTCATTTCGGCGGGCCGGTTGTCCGGCGAGCGAAATTCGGGGGTGGCGGCGAGTTTCAGCGGCAGTTTGCGGCACTCGCCCGGTTTCAATTTCAACTTCTGTTTAGCCGCAGACAGCGTTACTCCCGCCGGCGGCGTCCACTTCAACTCCAGCTCCAGCGGCCGGGCTGTCGGATTGCAAAACTCCGGCACGACTTCGCTTTCCCGGCCGGGTGTGACGGAAAACAACAGTCCCGATTTCAGGAGTTCTCCGGTTCCCTTCAATTCGGCGGCATCCGCCTCCAGCCGGATGGTGACCGGAGTGCGCCCCGCCTTGAACACCAGTTCATTTCCGCGAACCGGTAGGGAAGTCACATTCCCGAACAGGTCGATTTCCTCCGCCCGGCCGGAAATGCCGGTAAGGCAGAGGGGGACTCCGTCGCTGTCCGGATCGTTGTTCCAGACCGCCAGCAGCAGCCTGCCGTCAACCGCCCTGAACAGGAAAGCCTCGATACTGCCGCCGAACCGCACGGGCCGCAGAAATTCCGCCTCGCGGTATGTTCCGGCCAGCGCATTGTAGACGGCATAGGCGGCCTTCGGCTGGAAATCTTTGGTGATTAATCCGAAGTTGTGTTCATTTGCATTCGGGTCGAAGCCGTCATTGCGCAGATCGTACCAGTTGTAACCGATTGCTCCGTTGGCCCAACTGTACAGGAACTTCTGAAACAGGGTTTCCGCCTGTTTCATTTCTCCGACCAGAATGGCTGAAATCGCAGTTTCGTTGGCGTACCACGGCGCTTCGACGCCAAGGTCGCGGCGCATTTTCACCAACTGGTCCACCTGATTGCGGTAGCTCGACATCGAGCCGTGCCCATGAAACGCAAAGACATCATAGAAACCTTTCCCTTCGGTCAGGGTACGCGTCATGTGGTCTTTCTCCTTCCTTTTCGGCGAGGGCCCCGGCATTCCGGTATAACCGCCGGTCAGGACACGCATCTCCGGCGCGGCTTTTTTGGTTTCGGTATAGGCGATTTTCATCATTTCGATGTATTCCGAAACCGGGAAATTGGCAAAGCCGATATGGTCCGGCTCGTTCCATACCTCGACATACCGCAGTCTGCCGCGATACCGTTCCGCAAAGGTATGGATGAATCTGCGCCAGTGGTCATAATCGGGACGCGGCTTGCCTTTGACGTTTGCGGCGAGTGGTTTCCAATCCTTTGCAACGGCCCACTTCGGCAGATAACAGTAGATTGCCTGAACTTCAATGTTCTGCGCCCCGAACGCCTCCATCACCCGGTCGAAACTGCCGAACAACCAGCGGTCAGGCGTCGGCTGGATGCGTTCCCAATAGACATCCGTACGCATGATTTTAACGCCGCACAGCGCGGCGGCCCGTGCTTCCAGCTCCAGATTCCGGTCGGACAATCCCTGCGGGTGCGAGCAAACGCCGAAAAGGAATCCCTTCGCCATCCCCGGCGTCGGGCCGGCAGGCTGCATATAACAGTACCGGAATTGTTTTTCGAACGCCTCCAACCGCGGATCATTTTCCCGAAAACGGACATCCACATAATAGACTCCGAGCTTCTCCGGTTTCATCAGCGGGAACAGTACTTTCTCCCCCGGCGCAAGCGTGATTTTCCGCGTTGCATTCTCCAGCTCCGCGCCGAATGCGTCGGTAACCCGGTAGAAAAGCTCTCCTGCCGCTTCTTCCCTTCTGCTATTGACCATCGAAATTTCCGGCACTTTCTTCTGATCCGGCGTCAGAATTTGAAGCGGTGACCCGGTTTCCAGTTGCGGCTGGAGCGGCATCCCTGAATGCAGCACCTCTATTTCGACTGTGCCGATGCCGAGGTACCCCTTTCCCGTGCGGGAATTGAAATCCGAGGCGAAACCGGTGAATTTCGCCGGGAAATCGATCTGCCGATTTGCTTTTCCGCCCCAGCTTCCGGCGTTCGGTTTTCCGGCGTCGATCTCATAGACGAATTCCTGCCACCCACTGTCCGGTGCTGTAAGCGGCCGGGAGAACTGGAACGTCTCTCCATCCCGGTCGACAATGCGAAGATTGAGATTCCGCGACTTGCTGCCCTTCGGAATGAAGGCGTACACCCGAATTTGCGCGGTTCTGAATTGCGGCAGCTTCACTCCCGGTGCAAGTTGAAATTCAAAGTAACCGGAACGGGCGCAATCCCAGTCGATCCGCAACGCCTTCCGCTGTTCCAGCAAGTCACTGCGGGCAGACTGCCCGCGTTTTTCCGGCGTATGCAGAATCACAGCTTCCGGCTTCACTTCCCCGCAATCCAGCAGTATCGCACCTCGTCCCGCAACCGGCAGGATCAGTACCGCAATCACCGCCGCCGAACAGCGGATGTTCCAACTATTTTTCCCCATTCTCGCTCCTGTAATCATCCGTTTTTCTTCATTCTCGCTCCTGCAATCACCCGTTCGATCGGACCGGTTACATTTGATCGATCTTTTCCAGTCGCGACTCGAAATTGTTGCCGCTGCGGTAGACGTTGAGGTCGACGCGGGTACAGGCTCCGTTGGCACGCGATACGGTGATCCCCCCGTTGTGCAGCGGTTGCGGGCGGCCGATCTCAACCCCGTTGCGCAGCTGGTAGTCTCCTGTGACACAGAAGGTCAGAACTTCTTTGTTCAACCGGCTGAAGGTCTTGTTGAAACTGGGCATATGGCAGAAAACGTTTGAGGAATCACGGGTATACAGATAGTCTGCGAAATTGGGTTCCACCGCCCAGCCCCCATCCGGATTTGCCGGACAACGCAGAATGAGCGGGCGTTTAATCGTATAATTGTCATTGACTCGACTGGTGTAATCGGAGGCGGTTCCGAAATATCCACCGGCAACCAGGATTCCCAGACCGATGTTCGGGTAAGTCAGGCTTCCACCTTCCGAGAGGGAACGAATTTCACTGCCGGTCCCCATGACCGAGACGAAATGCGGGGGCAGCTGATCTTTGTAATCGTTGACGTAAAACACCAGCGCGGTGAAGATCTGCTTCTGATTGCCGACGCATTTGATCTCCTGGGCCTTCCCTCGGGCCTTGTTCAACGCCGGCAGCAGCATCGAGGCGAGGATGGCAATGATTGCAATAACCACAAGTAATTCGATAAGTGTGAATAAGTTACTTTTCATTTTTCCTTTCCTTCCTTTTGTCTTTCTCTTTGTTGTGTTTTTTCTCAATCCGTATGAACATCTATCCATAGCTGACCCCTGTTTGAAGCGGCTTCCTGCAGTTGTAAAACAGGACTCCTTTTGAAAATTACTGTTTCAGCGAACTGTGACAGATTCAGGCCCAACAAGGTATAGAATCGATGGTCCCGCTGTGCAGGTAGATTCTGGAATCGGCTGCTTTTCTCCCAGATGATCGAGGGCTTCGGTAACCTTCCCCCTGATTTGCAACGTTGTTTTGATGGGAGTGTCCGCGGCCCAGATCGCCCAGACCCCGACTCCGTCCGGTCGGCGCCAGCCGGTGAGATAAACCCCGTTTTTCTGTTGAAACTCTGGAACCGTCGAACCGGCCGGACACAATTTCATCAGGGTCTGGTAAGCGGCAAATGCGGGTTTTGGCTTAAGATCTTTCCCGACAATGCCGAAGTGCGCTTCCCGATCGTCTGGACTCCACTCTGCAGATCGGAAGTTGTACCAGAATACCCGCTCCACTCCATGGCCGAAGGCGATCAGATAGGTGCGCGGCAGCATTTGGGCCTGACGTTCTTCCGAAACGGTTTCGGAGGCAGACATCGAAGTACAGACGATGATGTTTCCCTTAAGATTGCTGTCCAGCTTGTAAAGAGCCACGACTGCACTTTTGTAATTGTCGGTTCCCGCTTCGACAACCGGGATGAACTGGTCTCCCGGATGAAGGTTCCTGTCATGCAGAAAGCGGCCGGTCGGGCTGAATTTCACCTTGAACTTTCCGGTGAACTCCGGTGCCGGACGTTGGTAAGTTTCCTTCATCGGCACACCTTTCCGGGTCCACCAGGCATCCCAGCCGATATGAAGATCCGGCAGATATCTGTCATTGACCTGCACTTTCTGAATGCCGCCCTGCGCGGCAGGGCGCAGGTCGTAATAGAATGGCAATCCGGAGGGCAACAGCAGTGTGCCGCCCCGCTTGACATACCTGACCAGAACCGGAAGATATCGGGCCGGAAAGGCCTCTCCGACAGAGGGAATCACGACCCGGCACTTTTCCGGATCAAGTTCATCGAGCTGAGCGAATGTGAATGGTTCGATTTTTCCGAAATTGGAAAAACTCTGGCGGATATTATATTCCTGCGTAAGGGGATAACCATTCTCCGGATCATGGATCATTCCGAGGGTTGATTCTGCCGGATTGATGCCGGCCCGTTCAAAAGCAGCCGGAAGCACTTCCCGGTAGAACCCTGACGGTCGTGCGGTTGACCACCCTACCTCGGTGATCCAGATCGGTTTGTCGAGTTGATATTTCTTCATCAGCGCCCTGAGATCGTTGAGCTGAGGGATCATCCACTCCGGCGTCCCCTGCCAGTGATAGGGATGAATGTTCATGACGTCGAAATACCGACCGGCGCCTGCGGCATAGGATTCCTCAATGAAGTCGAACGGTACGCCGGCGGTGCCGCCGTAGACCACCACCAGACCCGGGTCGATCTTCTTGATCTGCTCATAAGAACGGCGAAGCAGCAGAGTATAATTTTTCCCGCTTGGTTTTTCCCGCCAGAATCCTTCCGCATTCTGTTCATTCCAGACTTCCCAGTAACGCAGGTATCCGCTGTAACGGGAGACTACCCTGCGGACATATTCCCCCCAGGCATCCAGGTGTTTATAAGCCGGCGTCGCCCATGGAACATCGTAGTCGAGAATCGGAAGGATGTTTATTTTGTCCTGTTTCGCCAGCTGGAAGAGTTTGTCGAGATGATCGAAGTTCCAGGAATCGCGTTTTTTCTCAACGTTACTCCAATCGTAGTCCGTGCGGACCCAGTTGATGGCGGCTTTGTGCATCCGTGAAAACTGTGTCGGTGCCGAAGAAGGATTTTCCCTGCTGACATGGGCGCAGACCCCGTAGGGATCCTTCAACCTGTCTGTCGGGCCGGCCGCCAGAGACAACCCCGCCAACAGGATCGGCAGCCATTCGAGTTTGTGACGCATGGTGACCTCCATTTTCATTCCCGACAACTCCGGATCGTAAAGTAGTTTCAGTCCCTCAACGGGGACAACATCTATTGCAATCTGCCGGAAGGTTCCGTGATTTCCGGCAGGTTTTCAAAAGAGAGTGAACCGATTCCGGAGAATCCCTTCCGGACTCAGAGCGGTTCAGGCCCCCGGGAGGATTTCCGTTCCACCAGTTCCACCGGCAGGACTCTGGTTACCGGTCGTGAGACTTTCCCGGCGATTTCATTACAGAGCAGCCGGGCCGCTTCGTACCCGATCTCCCGGCGCGGTTGCCGCACCGAACTGAGCGGACACTCCAGGCAGCTTGCCAGCGGCAGGTCGTCAAATCCGAAAATGATCACATCGCGTCCGATGCGAAGTTTCAGTTCTTCCGCCGCCCGGTAGACTCCGCGGGCGACATAGTCATTCATGGCCATGATGCTGACCGGAAGCGTTGCGGAGCGGAGAAATTCCAGCGCGACGGTGTAGGGCGGTTCAAATTTCTTGCCCGTCGGCCAGAACTCAGGGTTGTTGTCGGTGGAGGGATAGAAAAGAGTGCAATGCTCCACCTGATCCTCGAACCCGGAATCGCTCATCGCGTGGCAGAAGCCCTCATAACGGAGTTTCTGCGTCCGGTTGGCCGGCTCCGCCCCCAGATAGTACACCGGTCGGCGGCAGGCCACCAGCATTCGAACCACCGCCCGGTAGACGCCCCCCGCATTGTCCACTTCAATGCAGGAGAGTTCCACCCCCTCCACCGGCCGGTCGACGCAGACCATTGGGAAATTCCGCAATTTCAGCCGCCGGAGCACATCGGCGTAACCGTCGAAGTTGTAGGGCAATATTACGATTCCGGAGACTCCGAGTTCATCAATGTGGCGCAGATTTTCAAGTACTGTCGTGTGATTGTCGACACTTTGAAAGAGATGAAAACCGATCTCCCGTTCCGCTGCGAAAGCCTTGATTCCATCGGCGATGCCGATTGTCATTGCGTCGGGAAAACCGGCCCATACCGCACCGATCGTCACCTTTCTGGTTTCCGGAATCGGCTCGGAAACCTGCTGTTTCAAGTCCGGATTGATCAACGAGCCGCGATTCGGTTCTTTGATCAGTACCCCCTCCCGGTTCAGAATGTCGAGGACCCGCCGGATGGTGGTACGTGAGACCTGGTAGTTTTCCGCCAGCGTATCTTCTCCCGGCAGATACTTCCCGCCGTCGAAACTGCCGCTCCAGATATCCTGAACAATTACATCCGCAAGCCGGATTGCTTTGCTGTTGTATTTCATGAGTGTACGAATTGTTTGAAATTCATGTCATCTTGTCTATAATTATACCAAAAGAAGCGGAATTTGTCAATAGTATTGTTTGAAATTAATTAAAAAAAATACAATTTGCCGGTAAAAAACAACAAGATGACTGCGGAAGTTCTCTGCGGAAGAAACGTACTTCCGTCAATGGGGGGAGTGGAAAAACAGGGAAAACTCCTGAAGATTTCTGGCGAGGAAGGGTTGAAGGGTGTATACTATCCGCCGGATGACCGGAGCCGTTTTGAATTGATCGGGAGAAAAATGTCTCAACCTTACTCTTTGAACCGTTCGCCGCGCCGCCTCTGTGAAGGGGTGGAGCCGGAAATTCCTCCGAAAGCGGGACGGCGCCCGGTGCGTCGCCCCTTCAATCACTATACCCCCGCACTGACCGACTGGTGGATCGTTCCTTCGCTTGAACTGCCTTTCTTCAAATATTCGAAGTTCTTCTTCACCTGGGGCAACGAGGCGCATGACACCCTGAAATGCGGACTCTATCTCGCCAAAGGACTCGACCCGATGTTGCGGAGCGTCTATCCGACGAAGAAGGGGCGGCGGTTGTTGATGGACGACTCCTGGGGGTGGCACTCCTTCTATCCCGCGGTGGCGTCGGGAAAATTCACGGAACAGCTTCGGGAGACGGTCCGTCGTCTGAATCACCCGGTGGAGATTCTTTTCGAAGGGGGATATGTGGATGATCCCGGGCTCTTCAATCCTGATTCCGAGTTGCGGAAGCGGGATCGCTACCGTCTGGTTGTTGACCCGGCCGACGATTCGATCCGGGTCGGCGGCGCGAAACGCGACGCCATGAGTTTGAAAACGCTCAACAAGATCCGTGACTGGAAGAGTTTCTCCGAGGTGATGGCCTGGCTTGACTCCGAGCAGTTCATGTGGTGCGACCTCTTCGTTGCCAACACCTATCCCATCGCGCCGGGCGGAGAGCTTCCGGAGGGATGCGAAGTGCGGACCGCCGCAGAAATCTACGCCGAGTGGCTCGCGGTTTTTCAGGAGTATCTCTGATGCTGATCCGGGGAAAATACTTCGTGCCGGAAAGCGAATTTTCCTGGCAGTTCATCCAGTCCCCCGGCCCCGGCGGGCAGAACGTCAACAAGGTCGCAACCACTGCTCGTCTGACGTTTTCCCTCGCTGCAACCTGCCGTTTTGACGCCGAAGTCAAGGCGCGGCTGCTGGAAAAACTGGCGGGGAAACTCAATGACGCCGGTGAACTGGTTGTCGTTTCGCGTGCTTCGCGCAGCCAGTCGGCCAACCGGCGCGAGGCCGTCCGCAAACTCGAGGAGCTTCTGACTTCCGCCCTGGTTGAGCCGAAAAAACGGCGACCGACCCGGCCGACCGCCGCCTCGGTCAGAAGGCGGCTGGCCGCCAAGGCGCATCGCGCCGGGATCAAGCGGGAACGCCGGAATGCGCCGGAGCGCGGGGAGTGAGTGCTTCAAGGCGGCGTATCACTCCAGATAATCGGCGAACTCCCTCAGATCCGCCGCAGTTCCGGAGATGACTTCCAGCACGAAATACCGCACTCCCGCCCGGCGGCAGGCCCGGACGAAACGGGGCAGATCCATCCGGTTGGGGTATTTTAGCGGCAGGTGGCCGTCCCCCCACTTCTCCAGCGGCCAGCTGTCGTCGTATTTCGAGACGTGCAGGTGAATCATTTCGACATTCCCGGTGTCGAGAAAATTCCCGGCTTCCCGGTGAAACTCCCGGCCGTAGAGCCGGCAGCTCATCCAGAGATGGCCGGTGTCGAGGCAGAGGGGATTCTCAAAACAGGATGCCGTCTCGGCAAAAAGATTGCTCGAGCCGTAGGCGGGGAAGTCGTTTTCCAGGCAGAATACGATGTCCGGCCAGCGGCGCCGGAGCAGAGCCAGTCGTTCCCGGACCCGTTCCCTGCGCATTGTGAACTCCGGCATTCCGAAGTAGTTCCCATTGAACGGCAGCCTGGGATCGTGCGCCAGTTCCGGTCGGAAAACCTCCTGCATGCACTCGGAATAACTGCGGCCGTGGCCGAAAGCCGGTACCGGCAGATCGGTCATGACAAATCCGTGAAACACGCTCGCGGTGATTCCGAGTTCCCGGAAGAACCGAACGTTTCCGGCGATCGACTCCATCACATCGTCGACCGATTCCGCGGCGAGGTTCCAGTTATACAATGCGTTCAGGGGGGCATGTGCGCTCAATGCGACACCGGTGCGGCGCAAGGTTTCGATCTCATCGGGTTGCGCACTGTTGTGGAGCTGAACGCCGAATTCGAAACCCGATTCCTCCGCCTGTCTGCGGCAGTCATCGAGGTTCGCGAGTCCATTCGGACCGCGGAAGGCGCTTGACGTGATTTCGACCCGGATTTCCGCCATGTCAGCTAATTTCCACCTTCCAGCTGTCGTTTCAGAAGTTCTCTGCACGCCGGGCCGGCTCCATTTCGGAGCTCAAGATACATCGGTGCGTGATTGACCATGCCGCTCCGCCACGCCATGAAGAGTGATGAGAGCGAAATCAATTCGCCGAAAAGTTCTTCAAACGGAACATGATCCACAAAGGAGCCGTCGGGTTGCTGCCGCACCTGATGGAGATGGAATCCGACGATCTCATTCCCGAGTTCCGCGTACCAGTCGCTCAGTGTGAAACGGCTTGACAGTGGTGCGTTGTTTCGTACATGGCCGAGATCGAGAAGCAATCCGACCCGGGGGGTGCCGAGTGTGGTCCGGAGGTGATCGATCCACTCCCGGCATTCCGCCGGGGTGTAGCCGAATCCGCGGTCGTCATCGACCTGTTCCCCGGGGCGCATATGTTGATTTTCCACTCCGATCGTCATCTGTGCCGCGGCTGCCGGAGCCAGTACCCGCGCAGTGGCTTCGAGCAGTTGCTGCAGGATCTCCGGGTGTTCCATCAGGCCGACCGGCACCCGGGGCGCGGGCATTGTCACTGCATCACAGCCGAGAGCCTGTGCCGTGGCGACCCCCTGTTCGAGTTCCGCAATTCCCGTCACTTCCCCGGAATCCCAACCGATTTCCGGCAGATGCAGCGACAGCGTGCGTCCCCCGGCGGCCCGCCAGAGCTCCACGACCTCCCGGAGCGGTCCCGTCGGGATTCCGACCGTCGAGCGCCATGGAAACTCAAATACGGCGACATGCTGTTCCATCGCGGTCAGCAGCGTTTCCAGCGGTCGCTCCATTCCGGAAAAACCGAGTTCTGTGAGCCATTCGCTCCGCTCGTGCGGAGGCCACAAGCGCGGATCGGCCATTGGACATACGACATCCTCACGGAGCCAGTTCCCTTCTTCATTGAGCGTGAAAAGCGCCAGCGCCGGAGCGCCTCCGGCCGCCTTGTCGGGATCCAATCCCCGTACCACTTCGATCGAACCCTCTGAAAGGTCGCGGTGCCGGTGACCGGCGATGATTTTTCCGAATACGCGACGTTTCACTGCCTGTCGCAGAAGTTCACGGTCTTTTTCGTGCATTCCCTTCGGGGGAACATGGGTGACCGCCAGCAGATTGCGGTTCGGCGTATCGAGAAGTTTGCAGAGCTCTTTCCGGATTCCGGGGTCCAGCCGCCCGTTCGAGGAGTCGAGCAGCATCACCACGCCCGCAGCCGTCGGAGTTGCGAGAAGTTCCTGAACCGGCACGGTTTCTGCGGGAGTACGCAACTCGGCGTTCCCCGGAGTCAGCAGAAACGGAATCCACGTTTCCTCCAGCTTCCGCCGGATCCGTTGGGCCGCGCGCACCGTGCCGAGTCCGGTCAGATCCCCCGTGCCGACCAGCAGGCGCGCACCCCGTTTTTTTGCTTCGGCGAGAGCCCAGTCGAATACCTGTTCCTTGACTGTCAGGGTGGAATCCGGCAGATGCAGATCGGCAAGCACCGCAATCGTCATCGTGCTGTCGCCTTCCGCGATGGTTCCGGAAGGGCGATGTCCGTTTTTTCCCTTCATTTCATGCCGCCTCAGATCGAAAACTCATCGCCGTCATGAGCCAGTAGCGCCGGAAACGGCAGCCCTGCCGTGAGCTGCCGGAATTTTTCTTCGCCGGCTTCATCCTGCAGCGCATTCGGCACATGGTTGCAGATCAGACGGAGAATCGGCAGTTTCGCCAGCTTCGGTACGGCATCGGCAAACGGGAAGTGGGTGCACTCCGATACACAGACCGCCGGGCGGTCGAAAAGGTGGTAGGGGAAATCACAGAAATCATATTTGAGATCGCCGGTATAAACAATCCGTTTCCCCTCCGCCTCAAGCAGGAATCCGAAACTCGGAAAGTTGAGTCCCTCGTTTTCCATGTGTCGTGTACGGAATGCCGTTACCCGGAGCAGTTCATCTTCAAAGAAACTCCCTTCCGTCACCACGCCGAAATCGAGCAGATCCGGGGTCCAGCGATCGCGATGGGTCGCCGCCATGAACCCCCGGACTGCGGGAATCCCCGCTTCTTCGGGCAGCCAGATCCGGGTATGCTGGCCCGGCACGGGATAGCGCACCAGCGATTTGATCACTCCCGGCAGACCGCCGATGTGGTCCTCATGCATGTGGGTCACGAAAACCTGTCGGATCGACGCCATCGGAATGCCGCGCCGGATCAGCAACACGTTCGCCGCTCCTCCCGCGTCAATCAGGTAACAGGCATCCCCTATGATCAGCAACGTCGAGGAATTGAACCGCGACGGAGTCGGGTCGCCATGGCTGGTACCCAGGGTTATGAGTTTCATTGGTTTTCGCCTTTCAAAACTGTTTTTTTCCGTGATTCAGCTGATCATTCTCCGGCCGGGGGCGTCTCTGTGGAAGGTTGATTCGGAAGCATACGCAGCCTTCTGCCGCCGAGCGGGAAACGAATCTGGAACGCCGAACCGCGGCCCGGTACGGAGACGATGCCGAACTCCGCCCCGTGTTCCCGGCAGACCCGTTCGATGATCATCATGCCGATCCCGTTGCCGCCTGCCTTGTTGGTCTTGAATGCGGTGAACATGGTGTTGAGTTCATCGGGGGTCACCCCGTGACCGGTATCGGCAAATTCGAGCGTCAGAAACTCCGGATCGGCGTGGCCGCAGATTCCGAGTTCGCCACCGTTGGCCATCGCCTGCACCGCATTGCGGATGATGTTGTAAAACACCTGCTTGAGCTGGGCCGCGTCTCCGGAAATCGTCGGCAGCGTTTCCTGCCAGACGCACTTGACTTCGACCAGCCGCGCCTCTATTTCGGGGCGCATGAAGTTCAGCACATCGACGATCAGCTGTTTCAGGTCGACCGGAGCGAACTTCGGCTCTCCGGGGCGGATGGCGGAGAGGAACCGGTGGATGATGCTGTCCAGCCGCTCCACTTCCGCTTTGCAGACCCGGATCATCTCGACCGCATCGGAGACGGGCAGCACGGAATCGCCGGTAAAGCCGCGCTCGAGCAGCTGCAGATTCAGATAGAGACTGTTCAGCGGATTTCCGATTTCATGCGCCACTCCGGCGGCGAGCAGGGAGACCGCCTGTACCGTCTCGTTCTCAAGCTCGTTCATCGTCTTGTTGCGTGATTCGGTCACATCGCGCAAAATCACCGCCGCCAGTCCTGCGTCCTCCGGATAGGGGACCAGATAAAACTGCACGAAACGGCGGACCGGATAGAGGATTTCCACCTCCTGACGGGCGACCCGCGTCCATTCCTCCTCGTCTTCGCGCAGAATGCGCCTCCAGTCAACTCCCTGCAGCAGCTGCGAAACCCGCAGTACAGAGAGGTCTTCCGGCAAAGCGAGCATCTCTCTGGCAGCCCGGTTGAAATAACGGATTTTCAACCTCCGGTCAACCACCAGAATCCCTTCTTCGACCGCGTTGAACACCGTCTCGAAAAAGCCTCTTTCCCGCGCAAGGCGCAGGATGTAGGCCTGACGGCTGTTGGCGTCGAGATCTTCTATCCGTTCACTGAAGCGATCGAGAAAATTTTTGTTGACGGCCATTGCAATATCTCCCGGGGCGTGGCATTTTTATTACAATAGCATGTTTCACTTCATTTTCACAATCGATGCGCGGAGGTTTTCCATGATTTTGCGGCAATTTTTCGCGATGTTCGTTGCCTGTGCGATCGGCGCTGTTTCCGCGGTCGAGGCTCCGCTGATCCGGCACGATGAGACGGCTCCGGCGGTGACGGTGCCGGAAACCGGCGATTTCACCCGGATCGATTCGCCCGGTGTCGACAACAGGGCGGATACGCCGCGGGGTGTCGCCGCGGCGAGGGTGGCGGTGGACGATCTTCTGTTCCGCTGGATCCCATCGGCCGCGCCGGGACGGATCACCGGCGGGGCCGATCTTGCCGACGCCGCGCTGTCGCCGGACGAGAGTCTGCTTGCGATTGCCGAGCGGGTCGGCGGCCGTGAGCTGAACTCCTGCCGGATCGTGCTCTTCAATCTGTACAACAATCGGATCGTAAACGGCTTCACCCTGGACGGGGTCAAGCCGGTTGCAATCCGTTTCCTCTCTTCCGGCACCCGGCTGCTGGTCGCGGAAGCCGCCCAGAGTGCGCTCGGCAGGAAAGCGCGTTTCCTGATCTGCGACCTTGAGACCGGCAGGATTGTTTCCCGTTCTCCGGAGTTGCCGGCTGATGTGTGTTCCGTCGTTGCCGGCGATGGAAAGATCTGGTATACGCTCGAAAATGCCGACTATTTTCATCAACTTCCCGCCGATCGGCTCGCCTCCGAGCCACTGGCGATGCGGACATTGGTGAAAACCCCCCGGCTGCTTCTTTCTCCCGACGGCGGTGCGATTGCGCTCTACGGGCCCGGCCGGGTTGAGGTCTACAATGTGAAAGGGGCCCGGCCGGTTCTCGTCGAAAGTTTGAAGCTGCATGGCGGGTTCAACCCGGAATGGGGCGCGCTGGTTGCCGACGACGGGCGGATGCTGGTGCTGGCGCAGGAGGGAGGACCGGCGGTGCTGGTCGGCGGAGGCGCGGTCCGGCCGCTTGCGGAGAACGCCGGCCCGACCGGGTGTTACCTCCCTGCCGAGCGGAAATTTCTGCTTGCGGTGGAATATAAGGATGCGGTCAACCTCTATCAGCTGCCGCACAATACCCGCCCGGAAAGCTCGGTTTCTCCGGGCAGGCTCAAGCCGGAAAACCGCAACTCGATCTATCGGCTGCTGCCGCGTTCCGGCGGAGAGTCGCCGGAGGCGGTTCTGATCGACCACCGCGGTAACGTCAGTCTGCTGCGGATCCTGCCGCGCCGCTGGCGCAAACAACCGGTTTATGAAGTGCCGGAAGGGTGATTGATAACCGTTCGGTGCGTGGGATCGCATTCCGAATTTCGTGTCGAAAGGACGTTTCCCCGCCGCGGCCGCCTGTTTTTGCCGACGGTGAGGTTGCGGCCGGAGGCGAACTTCCGGAAATCGTCCGTCCGATTGAGAGAAGCGATGTTTCTTCCGTCTTCAATGGGGGCGTGGAACTTCTGCATCCTCTTCCAGTCTGTCGTTGGCCCGGAGCCAGGCGCGCAGGAAGGTGTTGGTGATCCAGGCGGCGGGAATCCGTCGCTCCTTCGAGAGTCGATGTTCGATCTCCCGCTGGAGCTCGCAGGCATTACGATACTCTTCGGGGCAATAAGTGGCTGCGTAGGCTTGAATGTCGCGGTTCGCACGTTCCTGTTCAATCCGGAGCGCCTCTTCCGCCGTCGCCAGCCCGTTGGAATAACGTTCCCATGCCCCGAGCAGGGGATTGGTGTTTCTCTTGTAGTAGGGGGAGACCGGTTCCGGATAGGCGATCGTTCTGGCCCATTTCAGTTCATTCGCATGAGTTCTGCCTTCCCAGGGGTGGTCCGGTGCGGCCAGATAAGCCGGATTGTTCTCTAGCATCGCCGGATTCGGCGGCAGTCCGTCGGAGGTGGCGACCAGAAGGTCGTTGTAGCTCCGTGAGGCGAGAAATTTCAGGAAGATCATGGCTTCCTTCTTGTAGCGACTGCCGCGGTAGAGTGCGGTGTTGCTCGAATACAGCTTGGCGTTTTTGAAGGAATACTGCGGCGGAAGGGAGTTCGCCGTCCTGATCTTTTTTCCGGTATCACGCAACGACATGTGGATGTACCGGCCGCACAGCATCATCGCATAGGTACCGTCCACAAACTGTGCGAGTCCGGGATCTCCGATGACGGAGCGGGTGTTTTCGCTGGCCCGTTCGGCGGCATCCGGCATCAGATGAAGCTCATCGATCCAGCGTTTCTGGAGTTTCAGCGCCTCGACGAACTCCGGACGGAGAAGTTTGACTTCAGTCAATGTTTCGTTGAAGAGATCGGCTCCCCGGCTGCGGGCGATCTGCAGCGCCAGAAAGGTGTAGGCGCAGAAGAATACCCGCCGGCGCTCCAGCCCCGCGTTGGCTTTTCTCATAAATTCGACGCCGATCCGTTCGAACTCCTCCGGAGTCCACTCCTCCGGCGGCGGCTCGACGCCGTATCTGGCGAAGGTGTCGAGATTCTGGTAGAGGGAAAACACCGCCAGATTACGCGGATAGGCGTATTGCCGGCCTCCGGCGCAGAGCAGATCGGCGGAACCGGGATAGTTATGTTCCGGATCCATCCGGTTCTCCCGGGCGAAGCCGGTGAGATCCTCAAGCACTCCCATCGGAGCAAAATTCTCCACCGGGACGAAGTCGATCAGGTCGCCTCCCATCCCGGAGACCGCCTGAATCATCGTGCTCTGATTCCCCGCCGCTTCCGGGCGGACTTCGAAGAGCGGTTCGCCGGCAGCGTCGACATGCCCGTTCGCAATCATCCACTCCCGGAAGAGCGCCACCTGCCGGTATCGGTCAGGACAGATCCCGGTCTGCCAGGTGAGAACGGGACGTTCCGTCTTCCCCGCTTCGAGGAGTTTCCAGGTGACCAGGCTGGAGATTACGAGCACGAACAAAATCGTGCCGAAAAGGTTTTTCATCACAGCGACTCCAGTTTCACATTGCGGAACGCTGCTTCGGAACCGGGCGTTCGATCCGTGAGCCAGAGCAGAAGCTTCACCGATGCGGTACCGGGCCAGAACAGGTTGTGGCCGCCTCCGCCACGCAGGCGGAATCCGGGAATCGTCGCTTCAAAGTGCCGCCATTCCGGCGAGAGGGTGAGTGCTTTGCCGTCGAGGTACAGATAACTGGCGCCGGTCAGGTGAAGCCGGACCGATGTGCCGACGGGGGCGGTGAAACGATGGGGGCCGTGCAACCGCACCCGCCAGAAACCGTTCTCGCGGTTGATTTCGCGGATTCCCGCGACGTAGCTCAACTGCCGGTTCGGCAGGTCGGAGTAATCCGGTTTCGTATTGAGGGCGACGAAGTAGTTGGGGCCGGTTTTCCAGCCGGAGGCATCTTTCACCAGAAGTTCCGAATCCCCCGGGGAAGCGGGGGCGGTGAGGGTCGTATCGCTTCGTGGAACGATCAGCACGTGTTGCGGCAGAATTTCCCGGTTCCGGGAATCCAGCAGCTGGAGACCGAAAAAAAGTTGCAGTGGCTGCTTCTCGAGAGACTTCAATTCACCGCTGAGCCGATAACTCTGCCCCTGGAATACCGGCAGCGAGTCGCTGGAGATGATTCTGGTTCCTCCGGCCAGAATCAGCCCGTCTGCCGATTCCCGGAGCTTGCCGTTCAGAACCTGCCACTGCTGGAGCTTCTCCGGCGCCAGCGGGCGCGACATGGGTTCCGGTGAAACGGCATCGTATTCCTGTTGTCCTTCCAGCCGGAATGCTCCGTACTGGCGGAAGTCGTTGAAACGTGTGCCGGTCATCGGGAAAAGCGTGGAAAGTTCATTCTCGGCCGCGCGTCGTTCCCGGCAGAAGTTGAAACGCCATCTGCCGGAACGGAAGTTGTCGAAATCATCGAGATTCAGGCGAATTTCGACCGTCCATCGGCCCGGAACAATTCTCACGGCGTGTTCGATCCGGGGACTCCACTCCTCCCGCAGGCGGGGTTGCCGCCAGTCATCGTAGAGCAGCCGGGTCGGCCGGACTCCCTGAAACGTCCGGACTCCCGATGGAGTGAAGGCGATCTGGCAGAAACAGCGGTCCCCTTCGGAAAAGAACAAATTCATCACCTCGTCATTTTCGTGAATCCGCGGATAACGTTCCTGTTCCCCCGGCTTGACACTCATTTTCAAGGTGGATACATCCGGTTCAAACGCAGTCAATGCTCCGTACAGATAACGGCCCGAGAGAAAGAAGCGACACTCTCCGGAGGCTTTGGCCGCCGACCGGTCGCCGAGTTTCCACAACCCCCGATGGAGTTCCGCCCGCTCCCATGCCTCCTCGTTGAGGGTACCGTCGATCTTCACTGTCACATCCGGCAACCGGGGTACGGCGGCTGCAAGGTGAAACGTCAGCAGTGGAAGCAGCATCAAAAAACGTCTCATTTTTTTCCCTTTTCATTCCGTTCCAGAGAGATACCGAAGATTGCCAGCGGCAGCGGGGATTGCCCGGCATCGATGCGGATTCCGCTGACGGCTTTGTCGGGATGGGGATTGTTCCATCGGTAGCCGAAGACACGTGCCAACTTGCCCGACGGGGTCCGCCCGTCCCATACGACCGGGGCGCCGGCCGCGCCGGCCGGTTCATTCCAGTCGGTGATCTCCCGTGTGTAACTGATGTTGACCGCGACGGAGTCGCCGTCTTCATAGAGGATCGTGTAAACGGCGATTCCTTTCGGGTCGTAGAAGCTTTTGTTATCCAGATTGGTGAAGGCCAGAGCCCGTCGCGCCGGCAGGTCGGTCACATGGGCGAAGGCGATCGAATCCACCTGCTGCGCTTCAAAACGCAGCAGCGTCTCACGCAATGCGCCTGTTGTCTCTCCCCCGAGCAGCAGGCAGCGGTCGCCGTCGCGTTCGAAGGTGAAATCTCCGCGGTTCAGCACCGGGGGCATGTTGGAAAAGTCATTTTCTGCTCCTCTTCCGAACAGGGAGTCCTCTCCTTTGAGCGAACTTCGGGCGGCTTCCCCCAGATCAACCGGCAGGTAGCTGCGAACCAGTGGACTTTTCAGGTGCGAAAGGAAGTAGAAGGTGTCGGTTGGAAAATTCCGGTAGTTCTCATAACGCGGATTTCCGACGCTCCAGCTGTTTTCCGCCGACCAGGCCACGGCCATCTGATGTTCCGGCACGGTGTAGAAGGCGCCCATTCCCCCCCACATCGAGTTGATGGTGCCGAGCACTCCCGGGGTTTTCGCCAGAGTGTCGTAATATTCGCTGATACAGGTGGTGTCATACCACGATGTCCCGACCACCTGGAACCCGTCACCCGCCAGTACCGCCGGGGTGTCGTAGACTTCGCGCGGAAAATAGGTGAAATCAGCGAGAATCACATCCCGCGGCAGTTCCCCGCGCAAACTGCCGGTATGGTCGGGGGCGCCGCCGTTTCTGGACTCCAGCATCTGATCGGCCCACATCATCATCCTCACTCCGAGATCGTCACAATTCGCCTTGAGCAGTTTCAGCGCGGTCGCAAATTGATCCCGCCGGGAATGTCCTCCGTCCTTCGCCGAAGAGGTCGGGGCGTATCGGAGTTCATCCTGCCCGACATGATAGTATTTCGGCGAATCGAAGGCGTCACAGACCTCTTCCATGATGCCCCGGATCAGTTTTGCCGTGTCGGGATGATCGATCTGCGGCGTCGAAAAGTTGCTGATCGCCTTCTGCGGTACCTCCAGCAGATAACCGTATTCTCCCCACATCGCCCAGGCGAAATGGGTGTAGAGCGAGGAGTTCGGGATCATCTCCATGCCGAAAGCGCGGCCCCGGCGGACGAAGTCGCGATATTCCGACTTTGCGACCGAGGCGCTCTTGTGACCGAGGGAGGGGAAACGTTCATATTTCAGGAATTGATCCACTCTGACGATCATGGTGTTGAGTTTCAGAAGAGAAAACGTTTCCAGCAGATTCTCGCGCTGTGGGGAAGAGGCCAGCCCGGTGGTGAAGACGCCACGCCAGGCGAAGTCCGGCCAGTCGTCGATGGTTCCGACCGGCAGACGGGAGACTCCGTCATCGGCGGGTTGCAGCAACTGCCGCAGACTCTGTACTGCGAACAGCAGACCGCGGGGGGAGTTCCCGGTCACCTCGACCCGGGACGGGGAGATTGCAATCCGGTATCCCTCCGGTTTCTTTTCGTCCGGCATGATCGAGAGTGTTATCTCCTCCACCTCTCCCCGGGCTCCCGGCAGACCGTTGCGTTTCAGCTGCCCGGCGAGAAGGCCGGCTGCCGTCTCCATTTCCTCACCGGCCCGGATCGGCGTGCCGGGCGCGACGGTTGTGGTTTTCCCGTTGAAGTTTGTTTCCCGGACCTGGGGAACGATGCGTCTGGTGAAATCGTTTTCCGGTTCCTGCCGCGTCATTTTCCACTCCGCGGCGGGCAACAGAATCCCGAACCCCAGAAGCAGGGCACAGAACACCTTATACATTTTTCTCTCCTGTGAGTGGTCAATAAGGGCGGAAATCAGGGTGGATCTTCGGCGAGCACCATCCATCCCATCCGGCGGTATGACCGGTGTTTTCCACCGTGCGGTTGTGCGTGAGTTCATGCAGGGTCAACCGGCGGACATGACCGTCGAGGTAACCCATGTTCCCGGAGTTGTTGTGCGGAGTAGGGGGCTTGTAAGAGGTGAAGTTCGAGGCTACAAGCAATCGCAGGTCCGGCTTGGTTCCATCCGGCCACTCGTGTGCTTCCCCCAGATAGATGGTGCCGAACTTTCTGACTCTGCTGAGTTTGGTGCCGTAGCCGCATTTGCAGCCGACGGTACGGCATCCTTCCCAGCCGAAATAGTCGCCGTTGTAGGCGAATCCCATCTGCCCCCAGGTGGCACTGGCGGGCCAGTTACGGGTCGGGCAGGCGAGAACCTTTGCCTTCATCGTCTCCGAGGAGTAGCCGCCGCCGGCGACGTAAACCGCCATTTTCATGTAATCCATCAGGGCATAACTCCAGTTGGTTGCCCCTTTCCCGGGAAAGTCGTGCCCGGGCAGCAGGTGGTCGTTGTAGTCCCCGGCATACAGGAGAACTCCCGTCATCAAAGTTTTCAGATTGGAGGCGCATGCTGAAGCGCGTGCCGTTTCTCGTGCCTTGTTCAGTGCGGGCAGCAGCATTGCGGCCAGAATTGCGATGATCGCAATAACGATAAGAAGTTCAATCAATGTGAATAAAGATGTCTTCTTCATTGCTTCCAGACTCCTTTGGTTGTTGAGGACGTGTTTTCAGACGACATTGCCGCATTTCCGGTTGAGAAAAGCCACGCTGTTCCGCTGAACCAGTCGGCAGGGCAGAAACTCCTGCCGGAGAGGTTTCCCTGTTCCGGAACAGTTCTCCAGCAGGATTTCAGTTGCTCGCTTCCCGATCTCCCGGAACGGTTGAGCCACGGTCGTCAGGTCGAGCAGCGAAGCGATCTCCATATCGTCGAAGCCGACGACGGAGAGATCTTCCGGTACTCTGAGGTTCATCCGGTGGAGTTCGTCGATCACATTGAATGCCAGGTCGTCGTGGGAACAGATGACCGCGGTCGGCGGCTCCGGAAGCGCCATCAGTTCGCGGATCCGCCGTCGTCCCTGGCCGCGCAGAAGCTGATCTTTTTCCACTTCCATGCAATATTCCGGCGGCTGGAGGATCCCGTGGCGCTGCAATTGTTCTCTGACCCCTTCCGCCCGGGCGTCCGAGGAGTAGATGCCCGGAAATACCTGAATCGTGGCGATCCGGCGATGGCCGGCCTCGAGCAGATGATCGACGATCTCCCGGCTGGCGCTGAAACCATCACAACCGACGAAGTTGCTGTGGATGATACCGCCGGAACAGACCGGACTGTCGATCACGACATGGTTGATGTCGGCGAAGGAGAATTTCCGGATGAGTCTGATGTTGTAATCGTAAAAGTCGGGGCATTGGCGCGGGAGCAGGACGGCTCCGACGTAACCCGGGGATTTCAATTGCTCGATGACCGTATCGAGTCGATCCGGATTGTCCCGCAGGAAAACGACTTTCAGGTTGACCTCTGCCTCGCTTGCCACTTCCTCGATTCCGGCCAGATAGTGGTTGCCCGGTTTGCGGGTTTCCTCCGGCAGGATGAATACCATATGCCGCTCTCGGGGGAAGGGTACCTGAGGCGCATCCGGTACGAAGTAACCCTTGTTCGGTTTCAGTTCCACTCCGCCCGATTTGACCAGATCGTTCAAAGCGTTGCGTACGGTACCGCGTGAAACTTCAAATTCCGCGGCGAGCCCCGCCTCGGAGGGCAACCGCATCCGCGGCCAGTAACTGCCGTTGCTGATCCGGACCTGAATGGAACGAATGACTTTCTGTCTGGGGCTTTCGGCCATTTCCGTATCCCTCTACTATTGTATAAAAAATGTCAAATTCTAAATTAATTATAGTAAATTAATATACAATTGTCAAGGTTGATTCCGAAAAAAAGTAAAAAAAAACCGTCCGGAGTGAGCCGGAAACCCGTGAAGTGGAGAGTGGCAGGAGAAGTTGGGGGGGGGCTGTAAAAAAAAGGAGCGGTGCAGGATTTCACCGCTCCGTGAGAAGATCACTGGCCGGTTGCTGCGTCGAGGCCGTCGGTTCCGGCGGAGAAGGTTCCGGAACGCATTGCACGGATCACTTCGGCAATGCCCGCAAGGTCGCGTTGATCCTGTCTGACCGAGAGATACCCGGTGGCGACGTTGCCTGCATTGATGGTTCCGGTCGGAGTCGGGGTCTCCATGGTTGCCGCGCTCAGGGAGAGTTCCGCGCGCCAGCCGCTGTTCCAGATGGCGACGGTTTTGTTTTCCAGAGAGCGGCGCATTTCCGAGGCGATGCTTTCACTGGTTTCGGTGGTTTTGACCACGTTGCCGTCTGGATCAAACTCCGTGACCACGCTGGTGGCGGCACAGCCGGAGAGTGCGGCGATGCTGAACAGGGCGAAGAGAGTGATTCCGGTGAGTTCAATTGCGGTTCGAGTCTGCATGGGTGGGATCCTTTCCTGAAATATTTGTCGGAGGGGTAACCGTCCTCCGGAGAAGGAGGATTGTCAACCTTTCAACTGCGTCCCCCGCTTCCGGGAACGGCGCGGCGCCGTGAAGTCGCGACGGCTCTTCTGGATTTTCTTGACCGTCAGCTGCAGCAGGCTGGCCAGTTCCGGTGCCTGCCGTGCCATCCGCAACATCTTGCGATGCATCCCCTGTCTTGATATGCCGTGAAGACGGGCGAGGTCGGCAACCGAACGGCATGGGTTCCGACTTGGTGCAATCAGTTCTGCAAGGACGCCGAGCGTGTAATTGTCAAGGTTCAAAAGGTAACGCAGAAGTTCGGCAAGATCGCCGGCGAACGGTTCCGTTTTCGCGTCAGCCGCATCCGGAGTACATTCCCCGGTCGCAAGGTCGGTTGCCCAGCGGCTAACCGCGTCGAAATCCTGACCTCCGAGCGGGTGGCGGAGTGCGGGATCGGTTCGGGTGATGATTTCACAGGCTTCGGTATATGGGCAGCGGCGACAGTGATTGCTCTGCCGGACACATTTGCCCCAGCATGCGGGTGCATCGTTCATCATTTCCTCCCGGTTTTTGGGGACATCCGGTATGGCGGTGTTGCCGCAAGCGCTTCGGCCAGCCGCTTCAATCCGGCAAGGCGATAGCGGCGGCCGTTATGCGCGACCCAGAGCCGGTCGGCATCGGTCGAATCCCGGGAGGGTAGGGGCCGGAGTTTTCTTTTCATCGCCCCGCCTCCATGTTTTTCCCCGATCCGGTTGCGGTGGCGGGACGCGGAAGCGCCCAGGCCGGAAGCGCGGGTGGCCGCCACCAGAACGTTACTCCGGAAACCCGGTCAAATTCACGATGCCAGTTGTCTCCGCCCGGTTTGCGGGTGGTGCAGGCGGCGAACCGTTCGTTCAGCTGATAGAGGTAACGGCCGATGCCCCATTGGACTGCCGCCCGTTTCATCGCGTCGGAGAGGGTTCCCTTGACCGCTGCGATTTCCGTGGCGGAGGCGCCGTCCCATTTGGTCAGCCATTCGCCGTTGATCCGTATTGACAGGCCGCAGAGCGCCGAATTGCCGCCCCAGCGGATGTATTCGTTGCGCCAGTTCCCAAGTCCGAAAACCTCGTCGAGACGGTTCATGATTGCGCGATTGGTCAGGTGGCAGTGAACCAGAGCCCAGGGACGGCCGTCGGTGACTCCGATGCGGCAGGCTCTCCATTCCACTTCGTGCGCGGCAAACGGCCGCTGCAGCGCTTCCATGATCTCTGCTGTCTCCCGTTCTTTCATGTCGACTCCTCCTTGTCTTCCGTCGATTGTTTTTTTTTGCTGTTTATTTTGGAAATCTGCGGCAAAAAAAATCCCGCCGCCCTGTTTTCTGCGGATTCTCTGCTCAAAATATTTGCCGGGTACGGTTGAAAAATACATTTTTGCCCGGTGTTCGAAGTTCAATATATTCCAAAATAAACAAAAATCAAGATAAAAAAAGAAAAAATAGTTTTAAAAAAAGATTGTTTTTATTTTAAACGTGTGCTATCTTGTCAGGGAAGAAAAAACGGAAAGGAGAGCCGGCTCATGATCACAATCAACAAAAGAATCCAGGAGTGTCTGAGACAGGCGGTAGAGGAGAACGGCAGCGTTCTGCAGCTTGCCCGCCGGATGGGAGTCATGCATACGACGGTCCGCAACTGGCTCTCCGGCGACACCCGGCGGATCAATGAGACGAGTTGGGAACGTCTGGTTCATTTTCTGAAACCGTACCTCTCCGGGGAGGAGTACGAAGCATTTCTCGCTCCGGTGCGCCGTCTGGATCGGGGAGCCGGAACAACCGTGACGACTGCTCCTCCGGCGGTACCGAACACCATCCGCAACACCCCCGAGCTGCGCGAATGCATCAAGGATGCAATGTTGCGCCGAGGGGTGCGTGATGCCGGGGAACTGCGCCGTCTGATCGGCTACGATTCGACCCATTCTCTGGAACGGCTGCTGAACGGTAAATTGAACTGGTTTCCCGACATCCTTTCCGCAGTGTTCGACGTTCTGGAAATCCCGCACGACGATGCGCCGATCTCTCCCGGGGAACGGATGCTGCTGGCTCCGGCAGGGATTTTCAATGACGGCGGAATGTTGATCCGGCCGATTCCGGTTGTCGACTGGGCGAATGCCGCCGATTACATCGACAGCCTGGTGGTCGGCGGCGGAACCGTGTTGCGCAGGTGGGATCCTGAGAGCACCGAGGTGGTACCGGCTCCGATCGGGGTACGCCGTGGAGCGGTGTCGCTGCGCATTCACGGGCAGTCGATGGAGCCGAAACTGCTCGACGGCGACAAGATCATCTGCGAACCGGTGGAGGGGTTCGACGAGATTCCGAACAACAAGGTTGTGGTCGCAAAATTTTCCGATACCTACGAAAAGTGCTCGAACTGCCTCGTCTGCAAGCGGCTGCGACGGATTGCCGGAACCGTCTGCCTGGTCAGCGACAACCCCGCCGGGCGCACGTTTGACGATGTCCACCCCTCTGACGTCACCTGGGTCGGCGTCGTGGTGGGAAAGTATTCCGACGAGATCTGAAAACGCTCCTTCCTCTCCGGAAAGGGGGAGGGGCCGTTTCCCGGTTTCGCTGCAGCGGCGCGGATTACCGGGAATGGAATACGGTGTGACAGCGGGCAGTTCCCGCCGGAGGAGACCGGATCAGTTTCCGCTGCCGAACTGACTGTTTGCGCGACTTACCCAGTGGTTGATCACCGGCAGAAGTGTGAAATCCTCAATCCCCTCCCGCTGGAAACACCAGTTGCAGTAGGGGCAATTCGGATAGATCTCCAGATCCGCGGGGACGAGTCGTTCTCCGCAGTTTGGACATACCAGCTGATCGGCAGCCGGAATCCCGGGACGTAATTGTGATCTCCGTTTTACCATAATAAAGATAATATAACCCCCTGACGATTGAAAATCCAGTCCGCCGCAGTTACATTAATGGGAATAATTTCGGGTTTCTGCAATTGTCAATGGATACGGAACAGGAAGGTCACATGGCACTCTGGGGAGGCAGGTTCAGTTCGGCGACCCGCGACGAGGTCGCACTCTATTCGGAGTCGATTTCATTCGACAAACGGCTTTACCGGCATGACATCGAAGGCAGCAAGGCTCATGTGAAAATGCTTGCCGCCCGGGGGATTATCCCGCAGGCGACCTGCGATGCGATCCGGGCCGAGCTGGATAACATCCGTCGTCGGATTGAAGCGGGCGACTTCACTTACGATATCGCATTGGAGGATATCCATATGCATATCGAGAGCGCGTTGATCGAGGCGCTCGGCAGCGAAGGGGCGCGTGTCCATTCCGCCCGGAGCCGCAACGATCAGGTGGCGCTCGACATCCGTCTCTATCTGCGTGAGGAGATCGATTTCCTGATCGGAGAGATCCGCCACTTTCAGCGGGCACTCGTCGGACAGGCGGCGGCGAATCCGGAGGTGATTCTGCCCGGCTTCACCCATCTGCAACATGCGCAGGTGGTCTGTTTCGCCCACCACATGCTCGCTTACGTCGAGATGCTCGACCGCGACGCCGAGCGTCTGGCCGACTGCCGGCGCCGGGTCAATGTGATGCCGCTCGGTTCCGGCGCGCTGGCCGGTTCGACGTTGCCGATCGATCGTGAGATGGTCTGTCGTGAGCTCGGATTCGACCGGGTGACCCGGAACAGCATGGATGCTGTTGCCGACCGTGATTTCGCGATAGAGCTGGTGAATGCGCTGGCGATTTTCGCGATGCACACCAGCCGTCTTTCGGAGGATCTGATTCTCTGGTGCAGCCAGGAGTTCGGATTTGTCGAGCTGGACGATGCATTCTGTACCGGTTCATCGCTGATGCCGCAGAAGAAGAATCCCGATGTCTGTGAACTGACCCGCGGCAAGACTGCGCGGGTCTACGGCGATCTGACCGCATTGCTGACGATGTGCAAGGGATTGCCGCTGACTTACAACCGCGATCTGCAGGAGGATAAGGTCGCGATCTTCGATGCACTCGATACGGTCAAGATGATTCTGAAGGTCTATCCGCCGATGATCGAAACGATGCGGATCCGCCCCGAAGCGATGCGGGCGGCCGCGAGTGATCCGGCGCTGATGGCGACCGATCTGGCCGAAAAACTGGTGGAGCTCAAGGTTCCGTTCCGGACGGCGCACCACCGGGTCGGGTCGTTTGTCAAATACTGCCGGGAACGGGGAAAACGGCTCGATGAGGTGACGCTGGAGGAGATGCGTGAGACGATTCCCGAGGCGACTCCGGAGTTCCTGACGCTTTTTGATCCGGTCAAGAGTGTTGCCAAACGTGACGTCACCGGCGGAACCGGTTACCATCAGGTGGCACAGCAGATTGAATACTGGAAAAATCTGCTGGCGTGAGTGGTTCCGGGCTTGAAAAAGATTTGGGAACGATCTATATTAACCGAATTGCCGCCTCCCGTATGCATGGGAAGCGGTTCGTAAAAAACCAAACGGATGGCGTCTTGAGGAAAGTAAAGCGCCGCAAACAGGAAAGGAAGCCGTGAAAATGGCCAAGATCAGCATCAACGATTTGTTGGAAGCCGGGTGTCACTTCGGTCACCAGACCCGCCGCTGGAACCCCAAAATGAAGGAGTTCGTCTACGGTGCGAAGAATGGAATCAGCATCATCGACCTCACCAAGACCATGTATCAGATTGCGGCTGCCTGCAATTTTCTGCAGCGCGTTGTGGCTGACGGCGGCGACATCCTGTTTGTCGGCACCAAGCGCCAGATCCGCGAATTGATCACCGGTTTCGCGGAAGAGACCGGCATGTTCTGTGTCTCCGAGCGCTGGCTCGGCGGTACGCTGACCAACAACGTGACGATCCGCAAGAGCATCTCCAAGATGGGTGAGATCGATCAGATGCTCAACTCCGACGCGGTCAAGAACATGAAGAAGAAAGAGGTCTCCAGCATGGCGCGTCGCGCAGAGAAGCTGCACCGCGACCTCGACGGCATCGCTGCGATGAAGCGTCTGCCGGCGGCTCTGGTCGTAGTTGACGTCTGCAACGAGATCAATGCTGTTCGTGAGGCGAACAAACTCAACATTCCGATCGTCGCGATCGTCGACACCAACGGCGACCCCTCGCTGGTGGACTATCCCGTCGCCGCCAACGATGACGCGGTGAAATCGGTTCAGGTCATCTTCTCGCTGTTCGCCGAGGCGATCAAGGTTGCCAAGGAGATCTATCAGAAGAAGGTCACCGAGGAGCGCGAAGCCGCCGAGGCGGCCAAGAAACTGGCTCAGGAGAAGGCTGACGATGAGGAGAAGGCGGAGAAGGCTGAAAAGCCGCGCCGCGCTCCGCGCGGCAAGGCGGCCGCAGGTGGGAAGACGGCGGAGGGGGAAGCCCCGAAAGCCGCTGCTGCCGAGGCCCCGAAGGCCGAAGCCGAGGCTCCGAAGGCTGATGCCGCCACCGCGGAATAATCCACACGAACGTTTGAGGAGAGTGTAATATGGCTACGATTACCGCCAAAATGGTTTCCGACCTCCGGGAGAAGACCGGGGCCGGCATGATGGACTGCAAGAAGGCTCTGGTTGCCGCTGACGGCGACATGACGCTGGCGATTGAAAATCTTCGTAAATCCGGTGCCGCCAAGGCGGAGAAGAAGTCCGGGCGTGCGACCAATCAGGGCAAGGTCCTGACCGCGATCAAGGACGGCAAGGCCTCGATCGTCGAGGTCCTCTGCGAAACCGACTTCGCCGCCAAGACCGATAAATTCGTCAATCTGGTCACCGGCATTGCCGCGAACATGCTCTCTCTGGACGGAGACGGTGATGTCACCGCCGCTGTTCAGGAAGTGGAGAAAACCAATCTGACCGATCACATCGGCGTGATCGGCGAGAACATGCAGATCCGCCGTGCCGCGAAGTGGGTGGGTTCCGATGCCAGCTGCTTCGTCAGCTATCACCATGACGGCGGCCGCGTCAGCGTGCTGGTCGAGGTGGAAGGGGAGAGCGATCCGGCGATTCTGAACGATCTTTGTCTGCATATCGCGGCTTTCAGCCCGCGCTACATTGCTCCGTCGGACATCCCGGCTGAAGTGATCGCCAAGGAGAAGGAGATTGCCGCTGCCGCCGATCCGAAACTGGCCGGTAAGCCCGCTGCCATGCTCGACAAGATCCTTGCCGGAAAGATCAACAAATTCTACACCGAAGTCTGCCTGATGAATCAGCCGTGGGTTCGGGACGACAAGACCTGTCTCGCGAAGCTGCGGCCGAACCTGAAGGTCAAGCGCTTTGTTCGCTGGGAAGTCGGCGAAGAGCTCTGAATCGGGATTTCCCTTCCGGAGGGGAAATGAGAAAAAAAGGACGGGCCTGAGTGGTCCGTCCTTTTGTTTTCCCGGTCGCCGTTTTCTTCTCCAGGAACGGAATCGGGGAATCGGCGCCGGTGTCCCGTTGCCGGATTAATCGAGGAGGATTTTATGCAGCTCAAGGGGGGCTTCGAGAATGGAATCCACCGCTTCGACAAAAGTTTTGAAGTGCGTGGTTTTCATATGGGCATCGAGCGAAGCGTCATCCTGCCAGGTCTCCAGAAAGAGATAGGTATCTTTGTTGAGCGCATCCGGCTTGCACTCGTAGCTGATGCAGCCGGAGTCGCTGCGTGAGGCTTCCAGCAGGGGCTTCAGCAGCTCCTGAAGTTTTTCCGAGCTGTTGGGATTGATCGAGAGGACGCCGATGATGTTGAACATGCTGAACTCCTTGCAGGCGGCATTGCAGGAAGGGCCGGCGATCGCTCCATTGCCGGCCGTGAGGGACGGAGACGACCGGAAAGTACTCTGCCCGATCTGCCGCATGGAAATGATTCTTCGTGATTTTATGCGCGGCCTGTCATAATATACAGGGTGGTGGGGAAAATTGCAATTCCCCGAGTTCCCCCGTGCCCGCGGATTTGCAAAACCTTGCAGGGGTTGTATATTGGGAGGTAGAAATCAATGCCGGGAGGAATGTCGAATGGATGTCTGTTTTATACCGGAAGCGGTACGTCGGCTGGTCGTTGAAAGCTGTGCCGGGGAAGAGGAGCCGGTATGTGCGGTGCGGTTGGGGGGTACATTCGATGGCGGGGCAGGTGAGGGATTTCTATTGCTGTATCCGACGCAACTGGTGGCGGTGGATCGACAGTTCGGCGATGAGTTCCGTTTGAGAAGTTGTGTTCCGGGGGAACTTCAGGTGGTGCGTTTTGAGGATGGCGGAAACCGGATTGATTTCACTCTGGTGATAGCCGGGGAAACGCTCACCGGCTATGCCTCGTTTTCCGAGGCGGAAGCGCTGCGTACTCTGATGAATCAGTGGCGCGGGATGGAGAGCCGCATGGTGCCCGTTTCCCCCGCGGCGGAGTTGTTTGCTGCCGGCTTGATCTTTGCCGCGGCTTCCGACGGTGCGATGAGTCCCGAGCAGGAGCGTTTGATTCATACCCTCTGCCCGCTTCCTGCGGTGCGTGCGGGGGAGGGCTATGTGCAGAATCACTCCTTCGAAGAGTTTGCGGCTGCGGCCAGAGAGTTGTTCGACCACGATCGGATGACCAGTCTGCTGGCCAATCAGCTGGAGGTCCTGATGGCCGATGGCGATCTCTGCCGGGCAGAAATGGGATTCCTGAAACGGGAGGCCGCCCTCCTGGCGTATCCCGAAGCGGAATATCGGCAGCTGCGCAATTTCCTGATTCTGAAAAATCAGGCCACCATTTTCTTCGAATGAAAAACGGCCGGCAGGAGAACTCCCCTGCCGGCCGTCGGACTCTCCTGCTTCAATCGATGTATTCGATCTTCCGCAACATCATCTTGCCGTTGGTCGGATTCCGGTCCAGGGTGGCGATGATCTTCACCTCGCCGGTGATTTCGTCGAAGTAGATGTGCTGGTCGGGGGAATTGCTCGGCGCCGTCGCATCCGATTCGATATCGAATTGTCCCAACCGGCAGTCACGGGAAATCGCCGTCCCGTCATACCGCAGCTTGGTGATGTTCACGTCGGACCCGTCTCCGCCGACATCCCGGATCGTCTGGGCAACGATCAGAACCTGAACCACATTCGGCAACGCCCCGGTGGAGGCGTTCAGCAGGTTGATGGTCTTTCCGATGATCTCCTCCTGCTGCGCATCGTTGTCCGGAGTCAGCAGACCGAAGGCATTGCCGAGACAGTAGTCAACTCCCCAGTCGAGGAACTGAGCCCGGCTTTCAAAGGGACGGTCCCCGTCATCCTGCATGAAACGGGTCTGCACGTCGGAATAATATGCGTCATCACCGGTCAACAGTGTTCCGCTGGTCGTCGCCGGTATCCCGTTGTCATTGAAGGCCGCGGCATTCTGATCGTAACGCAGATTCTGGAACAACGCTTTGATCAGATCCTCGTCATAATCGCCGCGATTGGTGTTTTCCGTACTGTCCCAGAGCATATTCACGTCGAGTTTTCCGTAGGTGCGGGCGGGAGCGGTGTTGCTGTCACTGATCGTGACTTCATCCAGAATGCCGCCGTCTCCGGATTGATAGGAGGTCCCTGCCGTATCGTTCCAGTCCTTGCTTATGGCGTGATCTGAGAGCTGAATCCGGTCGGACGGATTGGCCGGGCTGCCGGCCAACTTCAGATTGATCGTCTCCCAGGCCGCACCACGGTGGATCATTCCGAGCTCCCAGAGGCTCTTCATCGGCGCATCGGCGATCACCGCCGTGGAGATGTGCTTCACGGCATCAATCCAGGCGGGATCGGTGACGGTTTCCATGTCGATGGCGCTGGGATCGGTATAATCCTCGGGCGAAGCCGGATTGCTGCAATGGTTGACCTTGCCGGTGATTGTTCCTCCGGCATACTTGTCGGAAAAATCCATCGTGATTCGCTGCGGGGTTTCGTTGTTCTCAAATCCGGTGATCCCGAGCTTGATCTTCCAGTCGCTTTCCGCCGTCGTGGCAGGAGCCAGTTTGAGGTTGAGGTTTTGACGCGGATCGCGAACCATGATGCCGCCGATGTAGATGTTGTTGCTGTTGGCGGGGATGTCGACACCGGTGCCGGAAACCGCCACCCACCCCTCTGCCGGGTCGAGCGCATCTCCGGAGACCGGATCGACGAATGGTTCGGTTCTGTTGAACAGATTGTATGTCAATGTGGTTCCCGAGGCGGGCAGCGTATCGGTATCTCCGCAGGGTACCCGGACAAAGTCGGCGCCGATCTGTTCTGTAGTGTTGTCATGCAGCACCATCGGCCCGAGCCGGAACTTCACATCCGTGATTTCAAACCGGATGCTGGTGATTTCGGCCGCAACTATGGAAATTTTCTGGGCTCCGGGATCCGGAATATCAAACTCACTCAGAAAATCGAAGGTGACCGGGGTCAGAAAATCGGTCGACGCCCCACCCGTGGTGGTCGTCAGCTCCCGGCTGCCGGCCTTGTAGCCGCCGGCGGCGGAAATACCCTCAAAATCGATTCTCACATCCCTGTCCGCGTCGGCGCTCATCGAAAGTGTTTGTGCATCGACGGATCTCCTTTCGATCTGGACCTCCTGATTGGTTGTCGCTCCGGTGGCGGGGTCGGTAAGAGTGTAGGTGATATGGCCGTTGACGGTGACCCTCACGGTGACGTCGAGCTGGTTGAGACGGGTTGCAAAGGTATAGTTTGCCGGGGTGGTTGAGCCGTAGATGTTGATGATCTCAGCCAGATATTCCGGCCTGATGTTCACGGAGACTTCCGCTCTGTCCACTCTGGTCTTGCCCGCTTCCACCGTCACCGTGATGGTCGGCTCCACTTCAAGCCCCAGGGCAACCTCGTTGATGTACCATGTTTTTTCGTTGCCGGTAAATTCCGGCCAGCCGCTTTCATCTCCCTCAATGGCATTCAGCCATCCCGTCGCGGCAATATTGGAGGTCGGAATGGAGTCATCGTCGCAGAAGTCGTTCAAATTGGCGACGATCTGTTTCCGCCTCAGTTCCAGCGAAGAGAAAGAGCCCGGGGTGTCGGCGATTGATTTCAGGAAGGGCAGTCCGGTATCGGCCGGAATGTTTCTTGCCTGCTCTTTGAAGATGATGGCGTCATCGGCCAGAAATTCGACACGATCCTCGGAATTGGAATTGTCAACACCATTATTGGCGGTGTTGAACCGGGTGTTCCAGTCGGTTCCGCCGAGGTTGAAACGGTAGGCGTAGTTCTGCCGTGACCCATCCTCGAAGAGGAAGGCTTCAAAATCGGCGGGCTGGGTACCTTCACTGAACCACCGTTCAATCCAATCTCTTGCCCTGTCCGAGTCGGTGCCGTCGAAGAAATTCGTCTGGTAGGCGGTGTAGAGTTCGTCGTAGTAGGCCGGAATGTTGGAGGGATCGAGCAGATTGCGCAACGAACTTGACGGTGTTGCGTGATCGGTGAAAACCGTCGTGTCATCGACGTTTATTTCACCGATGTCGACGCCCATGCGTTCCTGGGTTGTAATGTCCTCGGGGCGATCGGCGGCTCCCTTGAGCACCCGGCTCAGGTTGAGACGACTGTTGGACATCGGCGGCAGCACCTGATAGGCGATCCGCCCGATGATTTTGCGGCTCCTCGAAGTCTGCTGGCCGGAACTTGAAATGTCGCCCGCGCTCTCGTCTTCCGCCTTGTCGTAGATAAACGCCCATTTTGCCTTGCTGTCATCGGCCGTGTAACCGACGACATTGCCGAAGTAGTTCAGTTTGGAAAACTGCTGATTGAGCTGATTGCTGCTGTAGCGGAGCTGATCCTCCGCGTCGATGTCACCGTCGACGCTGTAGACGGTTGTGAACTCCGTCGGCCAGAATTTCCTGCTGGCCGGCAGCTGCTGTGCCTGATACTGGTACAGCATGATGGCGGTTGCGGCACGGCTGATTGCGGACTGGGCCAGCATCTTCGCCTGAGTCCGGGTACTGTTGTTGAACGCCACCTTCTGGGCGATGATCGCGTTGGCGACAAATGCCAGCCCGAGTACCAGCAGCAGCGACAGAATGCCGAGGGCGAAGAGCAGCGCCACTCCGCGGGACCCTCTGGGTCTGTGAATTTTCTTTCTCATCATGAACTTTCTCTCCAGAAAATCGATGTTGTACCGTTAAAGATCCCGGTTCCAGCGGTCCCCGAGGTAGATTGCGCGGGAGAACGTATGCTGGTGCTGAAGCCGGAACTCCTGGGCCCGTTCGCTCTCCGTACCGGCCATCCCATCGAGCTGATCCTGCCAGAAGTCGAAATCCTTCTGATTCATCAGGGTCAACTGCACCTCCACCAGATAGGGAATTTCGTGCAATGGGTTGGAGCTTGCCGCCACAACGTCGGTGCCGCTCAATCTCATCGGCAGGATCCGGAACCCGGTAACGTTGGTCAGCAGCGTAACGCAATTGCCGCTTTCCGTCGTGTCGATCTGATCGTTCAGAATGTCTTTCAGATGGCTTCTTGCATCCCCGATGTCATTGATGCTGCCGGCCCCGTAGGGAGGAAAGAAGTAACTGAAGTCAAGGTTGGGACCCGGATTGTCATCTTCCGAATCGGAAAATACCGTCATCAACAGCTCATTGGCCCGGTTTCCCGTGCCGCGCTGGAAGGAGACGAAGAGAATGCTGCCGGCATCTTCGAGCAGATCGAGCTGTGTCTGGGTCGGGAAATAGATCTTCGCCTCTTCGCTGGTGCCGTCCTCCAGGATGAAGGGGACGCCGCCGGAGGCGTAGTAGGTGCTCTGCAGAAGCGTGGACATCAGATCCATCGCCACCCGGGCATCGGCATAGAGGTTGTTTTTCTGCTCCATCCCGACCCACATTTTCTGGGAGCCGGAGAAAAACTGCATCATCAGCACCAGCAATATGCTGAATACCGCCATCGCAACCAGCAGCTCCACCAGGGTGAAACGCTTTCCGTTTTTTTTGTTCCGGATAACCATATCCTTCCACCTCAAGCAATTATGGCGTAGCCGCATCACTTATGATGTTTTCATACGCTTCGTTGAAAATTTCAAACCGGAAAGTGCGCGTCTCCCGGTTGGCATAGGGCGCTTCCGCGGGCCAGCTGATCTCCATGCACAGACCGGCGAGATATTTTTCAATGCCGCTGATGCCGCTCACTGAAATGTCATGATTGGTCTCCATGTCGATGATGGAGAAGTTGAACGTATTGTCCCGCCAGACTTTGACGATGGCCGAGAAGTCAGGTACCTCCACAGTCTCTCCATCCACTTCCACCCGGCTCATCTGGCGAAACAGAAACACTCCCTTCGCTCCGCTTCCCGCTCCGGTATTCTGGTAGAGCCGGGTTCCTCCGTTAGTCGACCCGAACGCCTGCCAGCCCGAAGTGACATCCGCGGGGACGCCGTCATTCCCCGCTTCCGGGTAGGAGGTCGACAAATCGCCGGCGAAAGAGTTGCTGCCGGAAGAGGTCCATTTCGCCGCATAATGGGCGCGGAGATAGCCGAGAACATATTCGGCAAGATCCGCCAGATTGTTGTTGGCGATCGCGGCCTTGTTGGCATTGACTCCGACCGGGAACAGCACCAGAATGGAGGATAGCCCGATCGCGATGATGGCCATCGCCAGCGCCACCTCAACCATGTTGAAGTATCTCTTGATCGATCTTTTCATAACGGAAACCCCTGATTACTCCGTCGGGTTGTGATATTTGACTCTGCCGGTAAAACGGTTCAGCTCCAGAACCATATAGTTGGTCGGATGATTGCTCGCATCCCGCGAGGGGAAAATCAGGTTGTTCCCATTGGCCAGCGCTTCCACCACCGCCAGCCTCAGGTTGTTGTAGTCGTCGGACACTCCCGGCCTGCCGACCACTCCGCCATAGGGCGAGAAAATGATGGCGGCGTGATCCACATTGCTGCGGCTGCCACCTTCGACGGCGAGGTAGTCTTCGATTCCGATCAATCGATCCATCGTCACGTTCGTGATCCGGTCAGGCACCGTGAGACCCTCTCCCGCTTCGAAGGAGTCGTATCCGGTATCGTCGGCTCCCAGCAGAAGAAGCAGTTTCGCCCCGTCGACCGGCTCCCTCCAGGTCAGATCCGGCACCCAGCTGGAGAATACCCACCTTGTATTCCGGTCGAAGACGGGCCTCCCGTCCTCGTCAAAGGAGACGCTGCCTCTTTTCTTGTCCACATACGCGAGCCTGCAACCGCCCAGCCAGTACTCTTCATTGGTTCCCATCTGAGGGTTCGGCAGGATCAGCGCGACGTAGCGGCGGCTGGTTACGGCATGAGACTGCGCCTGCTCGAGGCCCAGCTTCAGATTTGAGGCGAGCTGTTCGACCTTGTTTCCGTTGATCATCCGATTGAATGCCGGAAGCATCAGGGTCATCAGCATGCCCATCAGCAGCATCACCACCAGCAACTCTATGAGGGTAAAGTTCGTTCGGCAGCGTTTGAACATTTTCATGCCACCTCATTGTTATCCATTTGGTTAAAACACTCTTTCCTTCTGTACTATAAGATACCGCTTCCGGTTTTTCAACACCGGAAAGGCATCTTTTCTGCGGAAATTGCGGAAAAGTAATGTTTCTTACACCTTGCCGGCGTTTTTTTCGCACTTTTCCGGGGCAAGGTGCGGATTGCGGTTTTTCTTGCCGGGACGGCTTGTATTTCGATCTCTGAGACGGTATTGTAGACAGCCCGCGTTTTGCCCTGTTTTCATCGAGGGGGCGGAGCCGGAGATGTTGCAATCGAAACACAGAGGTTTTCATGAACTCGAATTTTGAAACGGAAATCGATCGTCTGAGTTATGCGATGGGCATGAACATGGGCGAGTATCTGACGCGCAACCCGCTCAAGATCAATACACGGATGGCGCTTGAAGGCATTCGAGACTTTCTCGCTCATTCTGCGAAGCTGACTCCGCAGGAGTATGTCGGCGCCATGCAGACGCTCCGGAACCGGATGGAGGAGGCCACGCAGAAAGCCGTCGAGAAGCTCGCCGCCGACAACATCGCCGCGGAAAAGGCGTTTCTTGCCGGAAACCGTGAGAAGGCGAACGTCAGGACAACGCAGAGCGGGTTGCAGTACGAGGTGATCACCGAGGGGAAGGGGCCCCGTCCCGCTGCAACCGACAAGGTCCGGGTGCACTATACCGGAACGTTGCTCAACGGAACGGAGTTCGACAGTTCGGTGCGCCGCGGGGAGCCTGCCGAGTTCGGCGTCGATCAGGTGATTCCCGGGTGGACCGAGGCGCTCCAATTGATGAGTGTCGGCAGCAAGTACCGGCTTTACATTCCCGCGAAGCTCGGCTACGGGGAACGCGGAGCGGGGCAGGCGATCCCTCCGAATGCGACGTTGATTTTCGACGTCGAACTGCTTGACATTCTGTAACCGGAATCTCTTCCGCAAATCGTCACTTGACATTGCCGGAGTTCGGGCTATTGTATGGCAGACTGGGAGGAGAAACAGCTTTCCCTCCGGAAAACATAAGGAGAGTTCGGCGATGAGCAAAAGTCAGGATGCGAAAAAAGAGACCAGGAAGGCTCCGACCAAGACGCTGAAGGAGAAGCGTGCCGAGAAGCGCGCCAAGCGCGGCGAATAAGCGGGTGGGCCTGTAGGAAATGCGGCCGCCGGGCAATCCCGGCGGCCGTTTTCGTCCGGATCAAGAGGACAGCGTGTCCCGTCCGGCGAGAAGGCACGGCGAGTCGTAGATCGGCAGATCACGGAAGATCGTGAAGTCTCCCATGCGCAGAATGGTCTCCGGCGGGATCTCGAAGATCTTGCCCGTTACCAGTTCCACCCAGACCGGGGCGGCCGGAATCGCTCCGTATACCGCCAGCGCTCCGGTTTCCGGCGAGAGGCTGTCATCCGGGATGCCGCTGTGATCCCAGAATACAAAGAGCGGCTCCCCGATTTTCCGGTCGCGATAGGTGTTGAGTGTCGTATCACCGCGGTGGATTATACCGGCGTTTCCGGAAGGAAGCCGTTCAAGGCGATCGTCGAAAATCGCGGTCAGATGCTGGATTGCCAGATATGCCTGCTTGACTCCGGTGACTTTGTGGTCGGCGCCGGCACGCAGCAGCCCCTTGTGGTTGATTTCGCGCCCGATGTGGTTGAAGTCACAGATGGTGAAGATCGCCGATTCGATGTCGTGACCGAGGTCGCCGAGCATCCGGCGCAGATCCCATTTCGCCTGGCTGATTTCGGTCCAGGGGTGTCCGCTGAGCGCGAATTTTGTCGCTATCTCCGAAGGACAGCCGTTTTCGCCCTGACGGAGTTTGATTGCCGGCGCATAACGTGCCAGCAGCTCCTTCAACGCTTCGACATTAGGATAGGAGCGGTCTGGATTGTATTGGTAGTCGTGATAGATGAACCAGTTGAAGAGATCGAACCGGTTGAGTTCCTGGAATGTTTTCAGGCAACTCTCGAAAAAATCCGGTGTGCTCCGGGCCAGCGAGAGGCCGGCGATTCTGGCGTCCGGAATGATCCGACGGATGATTTCCGCGGTACGGATGTTGAAACGGGCGATCTCCTGCGGCGTATGCTCCGGATTGATGTCCGGTTCGTTCCACATCGCCCAGTCCCGGACTCTTCCCCGATAGTGTTCCGCCATTGCGGTCACCCAGCGGTCCCAGGCGGCGACTCCCGCCTCTGAAGAGGGAAATCCGCCTGCGAGGTCCCATCCCCCGCCTCCTGGATAGATCGGGTTCCCGTACCCGGTCTCCAGCAGGATGTTCAACCCGCGGGCGCGCGCGTCATCCACAATGGTATCGAGCCACTGGAACTGGTATTCGCCCGCCTTCTTCTCTGTTTTCGCCCAGCCGCCCTGTAACCGGATCGTTTTGATGCCCAGCGGAACCAGATACTCTTTGTATTCCTCATAATCGGCATAGTCGCGATCGAGGGTTTCACAGCCGAGCGTCCAGTTGGACGCGTGGATCTCCGCGGCACTGCGTGGCCGGATTGTGCCGAGAAATCGATAGCCGTTCTCCGGAAGCCGCAGATCGTTTCCTTTTGCAGACATTTCTCTTGATCCTTGTTACTCTGGTTCAGATGCCGACGGAGGTGAGAAAGCCGCCATCCACCGGTACCGTGACACCGGTCACAAAAGCGGCGGCCTCGTCATTGAGCAGCCATTCGACGCAACCGAGAAGCTCCCGGGCTTCGCCGAATCGTTTCTGCGGGGTATGACTGATCACGTTTTCCCCACGTCTGGTCAGGCCGCCCTCCGGAGTGCACAGGATCTTCCGGCTCCGTTCGTTGACGAAGAAGCCGGGAGCGACCGCATTTACACGGATTCCCGCTGGTGCGAGATAGGCTGCCAGAAAACTGGTGAAGTTCACGATGGCCGCCTTGCTCATCGCATATGCCGGGACGCGGGTCAGCGGGCGATAGCTGTTCATCGAGGCGAAATTCACGATGGCGCCACGTCCGGCCTCCGCCATTGTACGGCCGAATGTGCGGCAGGGGATCACCGTCCCGAGCGTGTTGATATGGAGAACTGTCTCAAAACATTCCAGATCGAGATCGAAGAACCCGACCGATCCCGCCGGTCGCTCAGCATCCAGTTCCGACGGTTCGAAGGCGGTGTTGGTTGTGATCGCGCCGGCATTGTTGCCGCCTGCTCCGTTGATCAGAAAGCGGCAGGCCCCCCAGGTCTTCTGAAGTTCCGTTGCGATTTCCTTCATTGCCCCCTCGTCGGTCACGTCCCCCGGCCGGATCAGGCAAGTTCCGCCGTTTCCGGTGATCCGGTCCGCGACCGACTGCAGTTTTCCGGCGGTCCGGCCGATCAGCACGACTCTGGCACCGCGGCAGGCCAGATCCACTGCGATTTCAGAACAGAGGGTGCCGCCGGCTCCGGTTACGACGGCAACCTGATTTTTGAAGTATTCGTCCATTTTCCCTGTGATCCTTTCCTGAAAAAGAGATGTTTTATATCGGAAAAAACGTTTAGCCGTCTGCTCTTCCTTCCCGGAAAAGGGCGTTTGCGTTTCCCCAGCAGATGGCCCGGACAAGCTCCTCGAGATCTTGCCGGGCACATGGAATTTCGCCCCGTTCCGCCTTTTCTCCGAGCCATGCGCACAGCACGCGCCGGAAATATTCATGCCGTACAAGCGAAAGCAGTGAACGTGAATCGGTCGTCATCCCGAGAAAGTTCGAGAGCACCCCGTAAGCCGCCGTCGCTTCCAGCGCGTCACGCATCCCGGCGGGGTGATCACAGTACCACCAGGCCGGTCCCAGCTGGATTTTTCCAGACACGCCATCGCCCGGATATGCTCCGGATAATACCGCAAATGCCGCATGGTCAACAGGATTCAGTGTGAAAAGCACTGTTCGCGGCAGTCCTGCCGGCGCTTGTTCCAGATCATCGAGCAGGGCGGTCAGGGCCGAAATGTCGCAGCTCCTGCCGATTCCCGCATAGCCGCCCGCCGGTCCGGCGATTCGTCTCAGGCGTGTACTGGTATGCCGTTCGGCTCCGATGTGCAGGAGCAGCAGCCAGTTGCGCCCCGCATACTCATCCCCGAGCAGGCGGAGAACCGCTGAAACGAGGGATCGTCTGTCCTCCGGCTCGAGTCTCCCGTTGCGCAATAGAGATTGGAAACGTTCGGCGTTGCGACCATCATCAGGCCGGTAGCTGAACCCGTTGTCGAGAGCATGATCGGCGATTCGGCAGCCGGCGCGATGAAATTCCGCAAGCCGCCGGGCGATCGCATGATGGTATCCTGCAAGATCTGTGATTGCCTTTCCGCTTGACTGCTCCAGCTTTTTCAGCAGCTCTGCGGAGGGCGTGAGGAGATCATCGGCCCGAAGCGAGGGAACAACTCTTCCCTGCGCTCCTTTGAAAGGAGCAAGATCTTCGGTCAGTGCGGCGCAGGGCGCGGCCCAGGTGACGTTGAATCGCGCAAAGAGCCGATCCGCCCGGAACTCCGGGGTCGCGAGGTTCCGGCTCATCTCTTCCCATACTTTCCCGGCGGAATCCGGGGTGAGGGGCGTTTCGATGTCGAACACCCGTTTCAATTCAAGCATGCTCCAGTGGTAGAGAGGGTTGCCGATCAGTTTCGGCAGTGTGGCGCTCCAGGCAAGGAATTTTTCATACGGCGGCGCATCGCCGGTAATGCGTCTCTCATCAATCCCGCAGATCCGCATGGCCCGATGCTTGTAGGGATCGCTTCGGATCCAGAGTTCCGTCGGATCCTCAAACTGTTTTGACCCGGTGATTTCCCGGATCGACAGATGGTTGTGATAGTCGATCAGCGGCAGGCCGGCCGCACATTCGTGGTAGAGCTCCCTCGCCAGCGGTGTCGTCAGCAGGAAATTTTCATCCATCATGATGGATCCTGTATTTTATTCTGTATTGAATGATTTTTATTCATTTAATTTTAAATTACCACCCGAACCGGGAATGTCAAGCGTTCCCACCCGTAAAAAACTTGAAAAAAGGACGATCGGGGTTATAATAACCGGGATCGGACCGTGCAGGCACCACGACTGGTCTGCTCAGGAAATTGAATTGTCAGGAAAGCATCGGAATCATGGCCAATCCCAACCGCGTTCCCATTCTGGAAAAAGCGATTGAAATCGTGGAATATATCGGTGCGCATCCGGAGCGGGTGACGCAATCGGAACTCCAGCGGGCGCTGGGGATCTCTCAGGCGAGTTGTTACAGGATTGTCGCCACTCTGGTGGAGCGGAACTGGCTGGTCAAGGTCGGCAGCCGGCATTACGATATTTCGGGAGGGTTGGCGGCAGTTGCGAAAAAGGTGGCGTTCCGGCTGGAGCGCTACCGGAAACTTCAGCCGGTGTTGAACCATCTGGCCAATGAACTCGGGTTTTCGGTCAAACTCTCCATCCGCGATGGAGAGGAGTTCGTCAATGTCTGCGCCGCGAAGCCGGCCGGGGAGGCGATTGTTTTCTCAGAACCGGGATTTCGCTGCCCTCTCTCCGAGGTGGCTTCGGTCAGTACGGTTTTTCTGGCCGAAGAATCCCGGGAACGGCAGCGGGAACTTCTTCTGGGCTCCGCTGCCGAGCTTGAGAAACTGCGTGTGAAGCTCATCGAATACCGCAGAGACCGATTCAGTTTCAATGCCGGTTCCATGGCGGAAAACGCTCCGCACCACATCGACACTCTGTCACTGCCTGTTTCCCGGAACGGGTGTCTGCTGGGGGTGCTCTCCCTGCTCGGGCTTCCCGGTGCACTGGCCGGGAGTGATCGGAAACTTCTGGCGGAGCGCAGCTCGGCCGCCGTGGAACGCTGCGCCGAGCTGCTTCCCTGACGGCTCAGGGAGCCGGCGCAGACGCCGGTGCCGCCGGTGCGGGATCGACAAATTCGAGGCAGCGATGGGGATTGCTGCCCGCCGCAATGGAAAATTCCATGGTCCGCAACAGATTGCCTTTCCCTGACAGGACGAAGAGAATCCGATTCATCCCCTTCTGCACGACGATATCCGGAGTATGCTCTCTGGGAGCGAAGAGTTCACCGTTCACAAAGATTTTCTGATTCGGGCGCGAAGTGTAATAGATCCGCGCATGGCCGCTCAGGGGGGCTTTGAAGTCGAAGGCCGCGACGAGTCGGACCGGTTGCCCCGCCTTGCGCGCCTTTTCGGCGCCGCTCTTCCAATCGGCGTCTGCGCAGGTCAGGGCGACCGTTGCCGGCAGACTGCCCGGAAGCACTTCACCTCTGCGCCAGTTGGCGTTGGCGCTCTCTCCGAAGGAGCGCAGTTTCGCCTCCGGCCGTGAGAGTTTCTTCAATTCGGCGTCGGTGAGTTCCGTTTCCGGAAGGGGACCCAGCAGCCGGACCGTATCGCGGGGTACTGCCGCGACCGGCATGGGCGGGGTGATCCGTGTGGTCGCATAGATCCGGCCGGGGGCGCTGCCGTCATGGAAATCGATCTGGGCTACGAAGTAGAGCGGTCCTCCCTGATACTCGGGTTCACTTCTGCGCACACCGAGTTTACGTGCAAAAGTACAGGATTTGCCGGGCGCGAGCTCCGAAAGCGAACGATAGCTGACTCCGTCGCCGAAGGAGGGCGGTGTCCGGAACGCGACGCGGATGTCGCGCAACAGCGTTTTCCCGTTGTTCGCGAAATCAACCCGGCACGTCTCCTTTTTGAGATCGACCGAAATTGCAGCCGTCAGATCCGGGAATTTCGCCGAAGCAAATTCTCCCTGCTTCGGGAGGCGGTTGTCGGGATTGTCGACAGCGTCAATTTTTCTGAGGTCATATTTCGGATCCTGTGCGAGCGAAAGGAAGCGCCCGCCGTCCCGGAGTTCCACAGGGGGAGCTGCGCTCTGTGGTTTCGGCGTCACGGAGAAGTCGAGCGGAAGCGAGGCGCCGATATACTCCGGTCGGATCCGTTGCACAGTGAAGACCACCGTATCCCCGTTGACCTTCTTGTCGACAATCTTACTGTGAAAGAAGTCGTACCGGTAGGCGAGGTATTCATTCTCGTTGCAGTACCACCAGGAGGGGTTCTGCGCATATTGATCGAGGCAGCGCCCGAGTTTCTCGAGCCCTTCGTCACTCTGCCAGACGTGAAGCCCGAGTGTCAGGTGTGGTTCGCGCAGGTGTTTCTGCAGATGCTCGTACCCCTTGGAAACTCCCGTGTGGAAGAGCTGCTCCGAAGGGTCGCGATCGTTGACGTTGAACAGAAAACTGACAAACCAGCTGCGCCGGGGCATTCCGTACTCTTTCTCCAGATCCGGGAAATACTCCGGCGAACCGAGCATTCCGGTACGTTCTAGAACTTCCCCGATCATGCGCGGCATCTCCTGGTGGAAACTGCGGTAGGCACAACCCGGAAGCACGAACGCCGCCACCTGAGTGTTGCTCTTCGACTCAAGGTCGACACGGTTGGCCATTACCTCGTGGAAATTCCGGTTCGGCGTGTATTCCGTCAATTTCGGATGGTTCAGCGTGTGGCTGCCGATCGAGAAACCCGGCTGATGCAGTTTCGGCAACACATTCCGGCGGAAGTTCTCATTGAAGGCACACAGATAAAAAGTTCCCCGATAACCGTATTTCTTCAGCAGCTCCGCCATTTTGACATGCCGGGGATTGGAGTCATCCCAGCGGGTGGAAAAGGCGACCGATTTCCCCCCGGGCAGCGGCAATGGTTCAAGCTGAGCCGCTTCCGCCTGTTCCGGGGTTGCGAATTTCAATTTGATCGACTGCAGATAGGTTGGCGCCTTGAGCGGATTTTCTTCCGCCGCGAAAACGGCGCACCCCAGCGCCAGCACGGCCGCGGCAAGCATCTGATGCTTCATCGGCTGTTGACCCTCCAGATGATCGGGGTGGTGACAGTGTGCAACGGGAAACGAAGCCTCCCCGAAACTCAGACGACGTTTTTCCCATACCGGTTTTCGGCCGACGTCGCGGGACAGCTCTTTGTGTGGACACAACTTCTCCGCTGCGGGCTTGCCCCAACGTAACGGACCACCGCAGCTGCATGTTGTTCCTCCGGTGCTGCCCGGGGGATTCCGTGATCGTTTTCCCCGCTGCATTCCATCCGTGATGCAGGCGAAACCGGTGCTGGAGGATTATAGACCCGGATTGCCGAAAATGCAAGGCCGTGAGTGTTTTTTTCAGCGGAAAGGAGGTTGGTGAATACCGGGAAACGACGTTCCGGTGCGACCGGAATGGCGCGGTTGAATGCGGGAAAAACTGGATTCCCCGCCTCCGGGAAGCTCTCCGGAGATTGCAATCGAGGGCTTTCCCGATTATATTATTCCGGACGATTTCCGGACGGATGGCAAGGAGGCTTTCTTGAACAGGCTCAACACATTGAAATTTTCCGAAAGCGGAGTGCGCGGCGTGGTCGGGGAGGGGCTGACCCCGCGGCTGGTCACCGAACTCGGGACGGCGTTCGGTTTCTATCAGGGGGGAGGGCGTATCATCGTCGGGCGCGATACCCGGCCGACCGGAGAGCTCTTTGAGCGGGCGGTGACGGCGGGATTGCTTGCCGCGGGGTGTGAAGTGGTCAGGGTCGGTGTGGTTCCGACGCCGACAATCCAGTTCACCGTGGCCCGGACCGGTGCGTCGGGCGGCATTGCGATTACCGCAAGTCACAATCCTCTGGAGTGGAATGCGCTCAAATTCATCGGCAGCTGCGGTACGTTCCTCGACCGTGGCGAGGCGTCGGAACTCTTCGCCCTCTACAACCAGGGCAGCGGCGCCTGCCGCGGGGAAAAGGATCTGCGCCGTGTCCGCATCATGGAGGGGGCATTTGCGGAGCATGAGGCGCGGAGTCGGGCCATCCGCGATTTCGAGGCGGCCCGGGCACGGCGTTTCCGGGGCGCGGTCGAGTGCGCCAACGGCGTCGGCGCTCTCTATTCGGCGGATTTTCTGCGTCGGCTCGGGTGCGAGGTTTTCGTGCTCAATGATGAGATCGACGGCAGGTTCCGGCGTCCGCCGGAGCCGTTGCCCGAGCATCTGGGACCGCTCTGTGAGCTGGTTCGTCAGAATCATTGTCACATCGGTTTCGGGCAGGATCCGGACGGCGACCGACTGACTGTTGTGACCGAGGAGGGCGTCGCGTTGAATCCGCACTATACGGTGGCGCTCGCGGTTGACCAGGTCCTTGACGGGGGCGATCCCGGTCCGGTGGTCGTCAACGTGCAGACCTCAAGGCTGCTGGAGCATATCGTGGAGTCGTACGGGTGCCGTCTGCAGGTCTCCAAAGTCGGTGAAATCAACGTGGTGGAACGAATGATCGAACTCGACAGCTGGATCGGGGGCGAAGGCAACTGCGGCGGTGTGATCTATCGGAAGGTCCATCCCGGCCGCGACAGTTTCACCGCAATGGCGCTGATCCTTGAGCGGATGGCGTTTTCGGAGCGGCCGGTCGGGGCGATCGTGGCCGCGTTTCCGCCGCAGTGCAATCTGTCGGAACGCTTTGCGGTGCCGCCCATCCCGGCGCGGAACGTGCTTTCGGAACTGGCACGCCGGTATCGTGAATATGAACCGTTGACCTTCGACGGGCTGCGGTTCGATCTGCCTGAGGGGCGTGTCCTGATGCGTTCCTCGAATACCGAGCCGATCATGCGGCTCAACGTCGAGGCCTCGGATCAGGCTGCCGCGGAAGCATTGCTCGACCGTTTCCGGCGCGAGATCGAGGAGATCTTGAAAAGTCAGGAACAACCGGTTTTACCGAACGGGGAGGAATGAGATGGAAAAAGGTGCGTCGGTCTTTTTTTTCGACATGGACCATACGCTGATCAACGCCGACTGCGATGTGACCTGGAAATATTTTGTGGTCAGACACGGCCTCGCTCCGGAGAGTGCGCTTCAGGAAGCGGAACGCTTCTTCGAAGATTACAACGCCGGTTGTCTCGACGAGGAGAAGTTCCATGAATTTCAGTTCCGGGAGTTCCGGGGGCGTACTGTGGAGGAGATGGCGATCCTGGCGGAACAGCATTTCGAAGAGTTCATCCGTCCGAAGGTCTATGCCGATGCAGTCGCCTGTATTCGTTCGGCGCAGAACCGGGGGTGTCCGACTGCGATTCTGACTTCCACCAATTCAACGATTGCCGGGCCGGTTGCCGCTTTCCTCGGCATCCCGGTGGTGCTCGGCACCCGGCTTGAAACGACGGGAGGGCGTTACACCGGCAGAATTTCCGGCACCTATGGGGTCGGTCAGGGAAAGGTGGTGATCGCATCGGAGTACGCCCGGGAACATGGGATCTCCCTCGCGGACTTCGCCTATTACGGCGACAGCATCAATGACCGGAACATTCTCGAGGCGGTCGGTTTCCCCTGCGCCGTCAATCCCTCGGCGGCGCTGCGTGAACTGGCCGGCGCGAAGGGGTGGCGGATTCTCAACTGGAAGTGACGGGGGAGAGGTGTTCAGATGAAAGTCGCGGTGATTTCCAACCCCCGGCATACCAACGGGGATCTGATCGAGTTCATGTTGCTGCGTGCGGCGCACTGGTTCGGTGAATACGAAAAGGCCGACCTCATGCTGGTGACCGGAGAGTTGACGCCGTGGAACACTTCCGCCGCTCGTAGTTTTCTGTCTGAGTTCTTCTCTTCGCTGAAATTGCGCAAACTGGCGATGCCGGTGGTTTGGCTGACCGATCGGCCCCGCTGGGTGGAGCTTCCCGAACCGCCCGCGATGGTGACGGGTGACGCCGTGGAGCTTCCTCCCGCGGAACTGGTGGAACGGATCCGGCGGAGTGCCGGGAAGCTGCCCGATTTCAGCGGTCCCGCGTTCGAAACGGTACTGGCCGAGACCGGCGGAGATGGTTCGATCCGGTCGCGGCGGGTCGCGATGGCATTGCCTGAATTGCCCTGTATCACCGATTTTCATGTACATACCAATCTGGCCTACTGCAGTGAAAACATGAATATTCCGCAGGCGCTCGAGATGGCGCGGTTGACCCGGCTGGCCGGACTCTGCTTCAGCGAACACTCCGGGCATCTCTATCTGGATATTCCGGATTATTGGGAGGGGCGCTGCGTCTGGCGTAATGTCGGGACACCGTGTGGTTTCCGCCGCCTTCATCGAATGGAGGGGTATTGCGAGGCGCTGGCTTCCGCCCCTTCAGGCGCCTGGCTGAACGGTTTCGAGATCGATGTTGACGCCGCCGGTGACATCATGCTTCTCGAGGAGGACCGTCCGCGGGCCCGGGTACTGCTCGGGGCGGTTCATTTCCTCGACGAACGGCGGGAACTTGAAAGAGCAAAGCGGGAATTTCTGTTCCGCACCGAGGCGTTATTGAAATACGGGGTGCAGATTCTCGCTCATCCGTTCCGCATTTTCGCCTGGGCGGGGTTGCCGAAACCGCCGGAACTTTACCGGCCGGTGATCGAACTGCTGAAGCGATATGACGTCGCGGCGGAGATCAACTTCCACTGCAACGAGCCGGAAGCCGAGTTCTTCGACCTCTGTGTCAGAAGCGGCGTAAAGCTGTCGCTCGGCAGTGATGCGCACAACCTCTATGAGGTCGGGTTTCTGCATCCGCATCTGCGTTTTCTCGATGCCCTCGGTCTCTCCGGCCGGCTCGATTCGATTCTCTGGCAATATTCCGGAAAGTGAGGTTTCCCATGTCTTATTCTCCCGATCCCGGCCGTTACGATTCAATGGCCTACCGCCGCTGTGGACGCAGCGGGCTCCGGCTGCCGGTGGTGTCGCTCGGTCTGTGGCACAATTTCGGCAGCGTCGATGTCTATGAAAACTGTCGCCGGATGGTCCAGACCGCGTTCGATCTCGGGATCACCCATTTCGATCTGGCGAACAATTACGGCCCGGAGCCCGGTTCCGCGGAGATCACCTTCGGCCGCATTCTGAAACAGGATCTCGCGGCCTGGCGGGATGAGCTGGTAATTTCCAGCAAGGCGGGGTATTACATGTGGCCCGGGCCTTACGGTGAATGGGGATCGCGCAAGAATCTGATTGCGAGCTGCGACCAGAGTCTGCGGCGGCTCGGAGTGGAGTATGTGGACATCTTCTATCATCACCGGCCCGATCCGGATACCCCGGTGGAGGAGTCGATGCTGGCGCTTGATCAGATCGTCCGCTCCGGCAAGGCGCTTTACGCTGGGATTTCGAACTACGGTCCGGAGCGGGCCGCCGAAGCGATCCGGGTGCTGCGGGAACTCAAGACCCCCTTTGTGCTCCATCAGGTGCGCTACAATATGCTTGACCGGGCGCATGAACGGCAGGGGAGTTTCCGGCTGCTTCAGGAGGAGGGGGTCGGCGGTATCGTCTTCTCGCCGCTGGCGCAGGGGTTGCTGACGGGACGCTATCTCGACGGCATTCCGGCGGATTCGCGGGCGGCGCGCAACGGTTTTCTGAAGGCCGATTCGATTACCTCGGAGCTGCTCGGCAGGATTCGTGCCCTTGATGCGATTGCCCGCGGGCGCGGGCAGACGCTCGCGGAAATGGCCGTCGCCTGGGTGCTGGCGCAGCCCGGGGTCACGTCGGCGCTGGTCGGTGCGAGCCGCCCGGAACAGATTCGCGACATCGTCGCCGGATTGTCGAAACTCGACTTCTCCGCAGCCGAGCTCGCGGCAATCGACACGGTACTTGCATGAAGGGAACAGTGACCGGGGGGGGCACGATCAGCGTGGTTCCATTGCGTAAAGCGGTACATCCTGCATGACCGCTTTCACATCCTCGAGGCGCACCCAGTGGAGCAGGTATTGTTCTCCCCAGGAGTTGGAGACAGCCAGTTCCCCGGTTTCCTCGTTGTAGCCGATGATCAGGCAGACGTGCGCTCCCTTCCGGCGCGAGGGGAGTCGTTTCTGGCGGCGGAGTGTTTTCTTCCACTCCTTGAGCGGTACGAGTTCACGGCGTGTCGTATTGTCGAGCATGCGCTCGACATAGTCGTCGGTGGAATAGAGCGTCAGCACGATTGGATATCCACAATTGATGGCTCGGACGATGTGTCGCATTGAGGTGCCGCCGAGTTCTTCCATGTTCAGACCGTACTCTTTCAAAACCGGGCGGACTCCGGAGAGCGCCTTTGCAAGTTTTGTTCCGTCGGTGGCGTCTGTTCCGGACCAGTCGGCGATCCGGTGCATGTCGATCCCGGTGATGCCGTAATAGAGGAAGCAACGCTCCAGTGTGGCTGGAACGCAATATCCCTTGCTGCCCTGGGCGACCATCGGAATGTTTTTGATGTAGACATCTCCTCTGGCATTCTTTTCCAGATTCCCGGTCAGGTTCAGTTCCGCCGTATCGAGTGCTTCGGTTCGGTTCCGACGCCTGGAATTGACTTTCTCCCGGGGGATCAGATGGATGACCAGATATTCGCGCCTGACTCCTTCCGGAAGAACAGCCAGCTTCTTCCAGTACCAGACCTTGAGTTTTGTCGTGGTTCTGCCGCTTCCATGAAAGGCACTTTCGCCGCTCCCGAGCAACTGTGTCAGTCGCGTCTCGACCTCTCTGATGTCCTGCCGGAGTTCCCGGGCGAATTTTGTCGTCCGCCCATCCACGATGGAATCCCCCTTGTTTGTCAGCAGAATATCGACTCCGGAGAGTTTGCCGTCCGGAAGCAGGAAGAGTCTGAACTGTTCGACGGGAATCCCGAAAAACGAGCTTTTATCCGGGGTGATCGTACCGATTTTGCCGTTCGGAAAATCGGTGAAATCGATTTTGCCGTTCGGGCCGGCCAACCGGGCCAGGACCGGACTGCTGGGATCATCCCAGAGGTTGTCATCAGCCAGCAGCGGCAGGCCGAGTTGTCGGTTGAAGGTTTGAAAATCGACCTCCGCTGCGGCACAGACAACGGTCAGAAACAGCACGAAGGCCGATTGGAAATATTTCATCAGATCTCTTCTTCGGAAGCCTGAACGATGTTGTTTTGATATAAAATAATTTATATTCCAATAAAAATCAACCTGCTTCAAGGAAAGAATGCGGGCGGCATTCCCGTATTTTTTTCCGGAATCCGGTCTGGGGGGGACGGCGACATCTTCGGTCCAGGTTCGAGGAACGCCGGCTGGAAAGCCGGGGGAAAGCCGTTCAGTGGGGTTCGGATGCCGACTCCTCCTTCCCGTATCGACGATCAGCGGCGCCAGAGCGCGGCGGTTCCCGGGGGGAGGCCGGGGGATCCCGCGAGGAGTTCCGCTTCATACGGCAGTTCCGGGATGGCGGCCGCTTCCCCGAAATTGGCGGCGAAGAGGTAACTTCGACCCTCACTCACAAATTCCACCAGCCGCAGCAAACCCGCCTGTGGAATGACCCGGAAGGCCGGTTCGGAGAGCATTCCCCCTGCCGCCGCGGCGAATCCGTCGTCGAGAAGTACGGTTCCCGGGCGGTATCGCCGGTTTTCCAGAGAGACTCCACCGCAGATCTCATCGGCGTAGAGCGACGTCAGCCACGGTCCGTGCGGTTTGTGGAGGCGGATGGACGGCTGGGCCGGACGGTGAATCGTGAACCCGTCACACCCGTAAATGTGGAAGAGGTTCATTTTTCCGTCGATGCCGAGACGGTCGGCGAAGATGGTGTGATTGTCCTCACACCCCGGATTCCCCCTGAGTTCCAGATCGGGATGTCCCGGCGCATGGTAGGTGCGCATGGACCCGTTGAAAAGGTCGTTGGGCAGTTTCACACAGGCGGTTTTTACCATGTCGAGAGTGATTTCCTTGGTGATGCGGGCGTATTCCAGGACGATCATTGTTTTTGCGTCCGGCAACGCTGCGACGGCAATCCGGTGGCGGGCGTAACTGTAGACTCCTTCCCCCTCGCCAAGCGGATTGCGCTCCTGCCAGTCGGCGGCGCCCCAGTTGATGAATCCACCCTCGAAGAGGCGGTGATCGCTCTCCCCCTGGGTTAGAACCGGCGTCTGGGTCGAGAGGAGTTCGCCGTGCAGGTTGTTCTGCCACTCCGCCATGGAACTCTCGTCCGCCGGAACGCACAGCCCGGTCGGTCCCTGGGCTGCGTGCCAGACGAATGAGCGGACCGCATTGCCGGAACGGTTGAAGGTCGCGCCGTGAAACTCATCCTGCCATGCGAAGCGCGGATTGATTTCGAATGTGTCGGCATGATCCCGGATCTTGAAACGCCGTCGCCAGTAGGCGCCGTAGGAGAGACAGAGGATTGCATCGGATTCGAGCCGGGCGTAATAGTAGTAGTTGATCCGGCGGATGTTATCCAGCCGTCTCCCGTAGAACCCGCCGTCTCCGGTATATGTCGTCTCTTTCCTGACGATATCGAGCCAGTTCCTCTCGAACTGCGCGGCATCACCGTCGTCGAAGAGATCGGCGGCCAGCAGCCAGACCGGAATCGCATAATTCTGGCAGTAGGTGTAACGGGCACGGGTGTCGCCTCCGATCCGGAGGAGCCGGCCGTCGGAGAAGGTGAATTTTTTGACCAGTCCCCAGAGTTCGCGCAGGTGCCAGTAGAGTTCCGGCGGTGGGGTAATTCCCCGGTCTTTGAAGTAGAAGTGGAGCATGGCCAGATTCGACAGAGAGATGACCATGTAGCCAACGTTGAGATAGCTGTGATGGTCCAGCGACCAGTTCGGCGTGAAATTGAAGCCGACATGCCACTCACGTACCGGGCGGTTGCGGAATTTTGTTTCGCAGGCGGCGTCGAGCGGATGCGAGAGACCGTTGAGCAGAAATTTCGTGGCTTTCTCAAGGTATTCGGCTGCGCGGGGGGCGTCCGGATAGTCGACTGCGGTGCGCAGCAGCATGCCCCCGTTCCAGATGTTCGACTCCGGTTTGTTCGGCCCGGTCGCGTGGATCATCGCCGCCTCGACCGGATAGCTGTCGAGGAGCCAGTCCGATTCCGAGATCATGACCCGTCGCAATCCCTCTCTATCCGCGTCGGTGAGAAAATCCCGGATCGCGTTGACGCCGTGGCTCATGCGCTCCAGGCCGAGCACACTGATCCAGTGGTGTCCCCACTGTCTTCCGTCGCTGGCTTTGTCGGAACCGGTCAGGTGGGTCGCCAGTGCGTACCGCAGCAGTGCCAGCGCGGTTTCCCGCACCCCGGCGCGTTCGTTTTCGGGCAGTTCCGGAGCGGTTCCGAGAACTGCCAGCGCAGCGAAAACGTTACAGTTGCTCTGGATCGGCCAGTGGGCACTCTCCCCGGTGCCGTAACAGGTCAGGCCCGGATTGTATTCCGACGTACGCAGGAACTCCGGCAGCTTCGCAAGCCACGGTTTCATCACATCGATGTAATCGGAGGCGGAAATTCTTCTCATCGCGCTCAACTCCTTCCGGCATTGAAATGAACCTCTTTTAACATATCGCGGAATCGCCGTCAGGGAATGGCGCAATCGACTGTTTACATGAATAATTATCTTGTTTACAGGATTTTTTCTCCTTCTCGAGTCCAGGCCGGAGAAAATTCGCGCTCTTTGAACAGAGCGGCGAGACCGGTGAGTTGTTTGAGACGGAGAATCTCATCCGGATCCATCCCGATGTTCCGGGCGATCCACTGGTCCGTCTTGCCGATGGAAATCAGCTCCGAGACGATGGAGGCCATCAGATCGACGTTATGGGATCCCCGGGCACGGTTGTGCCGGATGGTCGAAGCCATCCGCTCTCCGAGCGGCTTGTCGATCACGACCACCGGCAACAGGCCATGTTCCCGTTCGCGGATCCGTCGTGAAGTCAGCATGACCGAATAACGGTGAAAGCCGTCGACGATCACATAGCGGTCATGCTCGACATCGTGGTAGCAGACAACCGGCTGGGTGAAACCATCCTCCCAGATTGAGAGCTCCAGCAGGCGCATTTCCGGCGGTGCGACCCGGTTGGGATTGTAGTCGTTGGCAACGACCTTCTCTACCGGGATGGGAATGACGTTGTAGACCGGACTGCTGGAGAGAGTTTTCATGACGGACCTCACAAATTCCTGTATTTTTCGATCAGTTCCTTCTGGCGCCGGGTCAGATCCTGGGTGACGCCGAAGGAGAGGCTGCGGCAGATGAAGTCGTTTTTGATGATGCACATGGCCATGCGCTTCCAGGTCAGAAGGTCTTTTTTCGTGTCGAGTTCCGGGATCTCGTCGGCGATCTTCCGGAATCGTATCACCTCCTTGTCTCCGGAGCCGCGACGGCTGAAAGCGTGGGTATTTTCGATCTTGTCCGGGTGTTCCTTTTCGAGAAACTCGACGTAATCGCTGTTCAGCGGACAACCGGTCCGATTCCAGTAGCGGATGAATTTGACGAACTTGCGACGGTAGTGGGCCGCCGTCTCCGGAGGAAGGGTGTCGAGCAGAAATTTGGTGAAACTCTTCCAGGTGTGGTTGGTCGGCAGGCGATAGTTGTTCCCCAGAAGCCTGGTTCCGGTGTAGAGATTGCCGAAATTGGCTCCGGAAACGCGGTTGACCACCCGGGCCCACGTATCCGGTTCGATCACCCGGAACAGGTTGAGTCCCGCCTTCGCCTCGTTGCCGAAAGGTTCATCCACCCGCATCCGGTGGATGCTGATCCCGGCCTTGTAAAAGAGGTCGTAAAGGCGGTTGTAATCTTTTTCGAAGCGCCCGTTGTAGGTCCAGATGTCCTCGACCCTCCAGTCGTAGAGCGGGTAGAAGTTGTAGGAGTTTCTGCCGTTGCGTGTGGAGTAGATCAATCCCCGGTAGTTTTCCTTTTCACAGGTCAGCGCCCGGTAGCGGTTCAGGCTTTCGTCGGTTCGGAGCCCGATCAGGCAGGCTGTCGGTTTGCCGCGTCCGTACCACTCGGCGTAGTGACGGATGAACTCCTCGAACGGCATGTTGCGGCGGTAGAAGCCGAATGTGTGGTTGTCCAGATTGAGGACGCAGTCGTGTTGCGGCATCGGTCGTACCCAGATCGGCTTTTTCTCAGGATCCCACCAGATCCAGGTCGGTTCGAGATAACTCAGTGAATTGGGACTTTCCATCGGCAGGCAGACCCAGCAGGGCTCCACCACATCGCGATTGTTGAAGATCATCCGTTCGACAAACTCGATGGTCAACTTGTAGAATGCCTCAAGATCGATGAAGAGTACGCCGATCCGGCGTCCGCGTTTTCGTGCCTCATCGATGCAGAGGTTCAACAGCACACCGCTGTCCTTGCCGCCGGAAAAAGCGATGCTGATGTACCGGAAGTCGTCGAAAATCCGGGCAATCCGCTGCCGGGCCGCGTCATAAACGTTCTCTTTCAGGTAAAGTTTCATAAACTTTCGATCCATCTGCGCCGTTCCGATGGAACGGCACGTTCAATCGCGCGGTAGAAGTCACGTGCGAGATTACTTTTGGCGGTCAGATTGCGGTAAATACGTTCGTCGATGGAATGTTCGCAGATCAGGTCGATGTAGAGCACCCGCCCGGATTCTCCGGCGCGGCGGTGGATGTTCTGGGCCCGGATCCGGTCGGCGTAGTTGAAACTGTTATTGTAGAAAATCACGGTGTCCACGGGGCCGGATCCGGGATCGTTGAACCGCTCGTTGACCAGCAGATAACGCCGTCCGGAACGGAAGCGTTCCAGCGCGAGGCGGCGTTTCTCCGGTGCCATGGTGGTGGTCGCCAGTTCGGTTTGTCCGGGAGGCAGCAGTTTATGGATCTCATCGAGATCATGGCGGTATTTTGCCCGGATCACCACCCGCTTCTCAGGAGCGAATGAGTTCAGAAGTCCCAGCAATGCCGAAAGCCGGGGATTCCGGAACACGACCCTCTCTCCGGTCGGCGATATGTGGAATCCGCTCAATACCTGCTGAAGCCGGATGAAAAGTAGAAAAATCGTCGGTCTGGAATACTCCTCCTCCTCGAGCAGTTCCCGTTTCACCTGTTCATAATGGGTACGTTGAACCCTGCTCATCTTACAATGGAAGGTCGTATGGATCACCTCCGGCAGGTTACAGCAGGCCTCGCGGGTGATCCGGAAGATGTAAGGTGCGGTCTTGGCCGCGAGATATTCGGTGTTGTGGGCCCGGATGACCCGTTGCGGAAAACGGTTGCTGTATTCGAGATGGTTGGCGGCGAAGGAATAGAAGGAGGGGTATCCGAGGATCCGTTCCGAGAGGAAGAGAAACTGATTGTAGAGATCCTGGATCCCCTGCGTGACCGGGGTGCCGCTCAGAATCAGCCGGTAGCGCGCCCGTTCCGCGGCGCGGATCAACCGGGAACTGCGCTTGGCCCGCGGTCCTTTGATGTAATGTGATTCATCGAGAATGACAAAGGATCCGCGATTGATCAGATCGAGCGCCCGGGTGATCGTCCTGAGGCTTGATGACATGCTCTCAATGCTGAAGATATGCCATTGATCACAAATTTTCTCACAGTGTCTTTCCAGTTCGTCGCGGGTCGTCTGTTCGATCGCATGCGGGCAGAACCAGACGACGTTGGAGAGTCGGTGCGCACGACGGCTGATCAGCTCGAGTGCGGTACGGATCCGCCCGGTCCCCTCCTCCATGAAGAGCGCTCCGACCCGGATCGGCAGCAGTTTCCCCACCGCTTCCCTCTGGTGCGGCAGAAGATCAGTCCTGAGCGAGATCGAGAAGGGTTTCGTCAATCGGTACATGGGCGGGCACTTCCAGTGGAATCGGAACGGGGCGGTGCAACATTTTCGTAACCGGATCAAAACAGCGTGCCAGCCGGTAGTCGGAGCCGCGGATCGGTTCACCGAATACAGTATAAATGAAATTGAGCCCGAGATAGCGGGCATAGAGGCCGTCGTTTCGGTTGTGGAGAGTACATTGACGAAGAAAGGAGGAAAACTGGCGGAAGGTCATCCACAGAACCGTTTCCTCCCCCGCTCCACCGGTGGTGCAGCGAACTGCGTATTTCCCGTTTCTCCGATTGAACCAGAGGTCGAGCAATTCGACGATCGGCAGCTCATACAGCAGATCAATTCTCTCTTCGTAATGCTTCATCCCGCTTCCCCTCCCGCGCGGATCGGAGCACCACCGGGAAGAGTGCCGTATCCCGCAGAACACGGGGAAGTCGAACTCCGGTGGCGACCGATTTCCCATGAAATATAAATCCGCAGGGCGATCGTGTCAAGGTACCGGAAAGATATTTCCCGGAATCCGACGAGATCCCTCATCTGGTATTGCGGTCCGGCGGCCCGTTGAGAGTGAGGTCGAAATGCCCGTTCTGGACAGGGTTCTCCGGCGTTGCAGCGCATGACGCGCTCATCGCCCTGTTCCGGAATCTCCTATTGCGCAAGACGTTCCCGGATCACCCTGACGACTTCCGCAGCGAGCAGCCGGGACCCGGCTTCGTTGAAATGTACCCAGTCGCTGTGGAGATGTGCCGCATTGTTCCGGGCAAATGTGTGGAGGTCGTTGAAGGTGATTCCCGGAATCTCCCGGAGCGCTTCGCGTGCCAGCGAGTTGTATTGGCGGATTTCCGCGTTGTTCCTGGAGAGGGCTTCCGGGCACTGTTCCTCCACTACCGGGGTGCTGTCCGCGAAAATGATTCCGGCGGCGGGGAAGAGGGTTTTCATCCGGATGGCGATCCGGCGGATGAAGTAGGCGTAGATCTCCGGCGGCGTCAGGGGATCTTTCTCATACCGGTGGAGTCCCGTACCGGTATCGATCGTCAGCGCCTCCGCCTCTGCGGTTGCGCCGATGCCGAGATGGCCTGCGTCCCAGAGACCGTTGTTCCAGTGGATCAGGTCGACTCCATTCCAGAGACCGAGTTGGGCCTGCCAGTCCTGGAGCCCGCGCAATGTGTACTGGGCAAAACGGCAGTTGTCCTCAGGATAGAACACTTCCGCTTCTCCCTGCATCAACTCTCTGACGAACCGGCAATATCCCATCCGGATGCTGTCGCCGATCAATAGAATTTTTTTCATTCCGGGTTCCTCCTTTTTTCATGGAAAGCACGGGATTCCAACACGCGGATTCCCGCGATGAACGTTCTTATCTTCGTGGAATATGTTCTCTCCGCCCGGGATCAATCCGGGGATCCGCAGCCGATGGGTTTCGGCGGCGTCCGGCTCGAAATTCGCTCGGCGTCCGGCCGGAGAATCGCTTGAATACCCGGCTCAGGTGAAATTCATCGCTGAAACCGCAGAGTCCGGCGATTCGCGCAAGTTTGAGATCGGTACCGGCCAGAAACTGTTTGACCCGTTCCACCCGTTCGGAGAGCAGAAGCTCCGTGAAGGTACGGTGAAAGAGTTTTCCGACGATGAAACTGGTCCGGGAGTTGGAGAGACCGAGATGGACGGCGAGATCACCGAGGCCGATCGGTTCTGCGGCATGTTCCCGCAGAAAGGCGGCAATCCGGGCGCTGCGTTCGTCCGGCACCACATCGAGCAGGGAGTGTTTGAGCAGCGCCATCATCACTCCGTCGGCGGCAAGTTCGAAGAGCGGACCGAGAACGGCATCGCGTTCCGGATCAAATTCCGGCAGACCGGCATGAACCGCGTAGAACTCTTCTGCCAAGCCGGCCGGAGGAGGGTGCTCCGGAGAACGCCAGAGTCCCCCGAAGAGATTCCCGTAGTGGATTCCCCGGTGACGCAGCGGCGCGGCGAATTGAATCAACCCTTTCCAGCAGCAGGAGACAAATGCACCCTCTTCGGAAAGTGCCCGGGTGTTCATCGCATAGCGGCAGTGTTGCACACAGCGCTCATCAAAGCCGACGGCGCAGGCCGGATTTTTCCGGTGGGAACGCCGCTCCCCCGGAAAGAGCGGCTTCCCATCGTTACGCCCGTCGAACACGTGGGCGTTGTCAATCACGGTGAGACGAAGTCCGAGGCGCGCTTCCAGCGCGGTCAGACTTCGTTCGAGTTCCTCCGTCTCCGACGCCATTGTTCCATCAGGCGAACACGAGTTCGTCGAGGCCGAGTTTTACGAAGCAGTAGCCCGGATTGTAGGGCGGGGCCGGCCAGCTGATCGCATTGGCCTCACGGTTGAAGCTGAGTGTATGTACTGCGTAACTCTCCCCCTCTTCGAGATGGTGGGGGCCGAGCAGATTACGCAGCGACGTGGTCAGCTCGACTTCAAGGCGGTTGGTTCCGGCCCGCAGGAACTGATCGACCTTCAGGGCATAGGGGCCCCAGAAGCAGGTGCCGACCTCTTCTCCGTTGAGTTTGATCCGGTAGGAGTTCGCGCCGGCCGGTGCGAAGCGGAGGTAACGGATCCGTTCCGCTTCATCCGCAGTGAGGTCGAACTCCTGACGGAGCGTGATCTTTCCGGCAAAGAACGGATACCCGGAGCCGACGAGATCGGTCGCGTCGATCATGCCGGCCGGGGGGGCGCCGACTTCGAAGGTACCGTGACAGCGTTCCGCACCGCGGAGCAACTCTTCGGTACGACCGATGTGGCGGACTGAGAAATTGCCCATCAGGTAGATGCTCTCAACCTCCGAGTCGAAGGTGAGCATATTATACTCCGTTTCAAATTTCTTCGCCCGTTCCAGCCGCTCGAATACCGCGGCGGACTGATGGTAACGGGTCTTGAGCAGGAGGGTGTTGTCTCCGTTGCGAAGCTCCGCGGGCAGTTCGATCCGACGGAACGCCTGGTCGAAAACCGCCCCGGTATCGATCGCGTCGAATGGATGGCCGTTGAGGGAGAATTGATACAATTCCGGAGTTTCCACCACCACCGCGAGTTTCGTCCCGAGGTCGAAGTCCGGCGCCAGATGGAAGTGAAACTCCAGTTCGAGATCGCAGTCGCGTTTCAGGCCGAGCAGGCGGCCGTGGATTACGCTGACATCGTCGGCGATCCACTCGCCGCCGTCGACCCGGTAGCGGCAGCGGTCAAGCGTCAGCAGATTCGGCGTGGCGGCCGTGACTTCAAACGAGGAGGCGAGACGCTTGAGCGGCTTCAGAGCGAAGGCGTCTTCCACCCGGATCTTCGGCGCATGGCGATCGGGATGACCCGCGACGAAAAAGAGTGCCGCCTCTCCGGCCGCCAGCGGATAATCGAATACCAGATGATTGCCGGCACGACGGACTCCCGACAGCAGCGAGAATGCGCCGGTGACCGGGTCGATCACTTCAACCTGCCGTCCGGTACGCGGCAGCGCGATGGAGAGATTGCACGGCTGATTGTACTGCACGTTGGTGATGAAGTGGAACCGTCCTTCGCGCCCTTCCAGATCATCGAAGTCTCGGAACGTACTCAGAATCCGGCGTGCCGGGACTCCATGCTCGGTGATCAGCACCCGGTCGGGCAGCAGTTCCGCCACGGTTTCGGCGGCGGCCCGTTCCGAATCGTAGGCGGGGAGGGCGCCGAACCAGTCGAGGACCGCGCGGGTCGCCGGTTCCCCGTCGATCCGGAGCTTGCCGGGTTCCAGCTGATTGCGGACTGTGAGGATGACGCCTCCGGCGGCCTCGAATTTCTGCAGCAGCGCCAGGATTTTTGCCGAAAGATTCACGATCTGCGGAATCACGACGATCTCATAGTGGACTTGTCCGATCTTGATCCTGCCGTTTTCCACCGAACCGTGTTCCGCGGTGATCTGTTCGTCTGCGTAATGGTGCGCAATCTGCAGAGCGTCGAGTTCCCGGGTGGTACGTTCCAGGGTTTTCGTATAATAATCGAGGGTGGGATTGTCTTCGCGTCCGGTGAAATGCATCCACGCCGAGGAGAGCGGGTGGAGCACCAGCACCTCGGTTTCGGCCTTCCCTTCGGCGAGCAGCATGCCGGTGCGACCGAAATAGCTGTTGAGTTTTGCGTAATCCTTCCACCACGGTTGATGGACGAAGAGCGACGCCGGATAGTCGCGTTTGCGCAGCCCCCGCAGCGAATATCCCTGCAGATGCGGGCAGACCAGGTTGATGCCGTGAGCGAACTGCTGCTGGAACATCCACTTCATGCCGGAGAAATTGAAGTTCCAGCCGCTCAGAGCAAAACTTTCGCTGAGTACCTGTTTCTGCCCGAACTGCATCGCAACCGAAATCAGCTGAGTCATTGCCACGGGAGACGGTTCGGTACGACAGAGATGGTCCATGCCGGGGATCGTGTAATACTGGTATTGAGTCATCACCGAGCCGTTGCTGGCGATCTGACACTGGCAGGTCTCCTCGAGCACATGGTGACCGGTCAACATCCAGCCGTGTGCGTCGCACCAGTCACGAATCTGCTTCATGAAGCTGCGGTTGAACAGCCGGGCGACAAGGCTCCAGAAGCGGATCCGCATCGCGTCGCTGCCGGGCATGCCGAGAAAGAGCATCGGCAGCTCCGGTAACAACTCGCAATGGTAGGCCTTCCAGTACTCTTCCTCCAGCACGAACGACCAGAGCAGCCCTTTGCGGGAAAGCTGCGGCTCATCGGTGAAGATTCCCTTCAGATGTTTCAGCAGTTCTTTCGGCAATGTCCTGTAGTAGTGGTCGTGAGTGACCCGCAGAAATTCGGCGACGACTCCGGCATCGAGATTGTCGACGTAGTAGGGGTTGATCTCATAGTAACAGCGCAACACTTTCCCGGTGGTTCCGGCCGGCAGCGTCGTGCCGAGGAAGGCCCCGTCGACGGTGTAGAAGGCGATCGTCTCGGAACGCCCGCCCGCCTCCTCTGCATCGATGACTTCGTGCCGCAGGTACTTCTGCTGATATTTGACGCCGAGGCCGTTGACCAGACCGCCGCCGAACCCGGAGGGCCAGCCGTTTTCATCGTAGAGCCAGGCCCCCATGCCGAGTTTTCCCGCCTCGTCCAGACAGGCATTGACGCACTCCATCCATTCGTCGGAGAGGTAGACGGTCTGGAGGCCGCCGCGGGCGTGCATGAAGAAGCCGCCGAGGCCGGCGGAATGCATCTCGCGGATTTGTTCGCGAAGCACTTCCGGCTTGAGTTTTTCATTCCAGCTCCAGAAGGGGATCGGCCGATAGTCCACCGGCGGGTTTGCGAGGTTGATTGGAGAAGCCATGATTGCATTTCCCTTTTTGTTGTTTTTCTATTTGAAACCAAATTTTATGACGATTGAACTTACAGTTTGAAGATGGAACCGATCTTGCGCCCGAGGATGGCTCCGGCCGCCGCCAGTGTCGCGGCGAGAAAAAGCATCGCCCATACGCCGAACGCGCATGCGGTGAACGGTCCGGAACCGAGGATCTGCGACAACTCGTAGATTGCCCGGGTGATCGGATAGAACTGCGATTTCTGGGCCAGAATCAGCGAATCGGAAACCTCCAGCATCGAGAAGCTGAATGCGAAGAGGGCTCCGACGATCACGTTTGCGAGGATCAGCGGAAGGGTGATTCTGCGCAGCACTGTCCAGGCCCCGGCGCCGCAGTTGCGGGCCGCGTTCTCCAGTTCCTCCGGGGTCTGTTCCAAGCCCGCGCTGACCGAACGGACCACATAGGGAATCCGGCGCACCGCATAAGCCACCGCCAGCAGCCAGATCGGGTTTTCCACCGGATTGAAGTATTCGGCAACCCAGGTGTATTTCACCGACATGCCGAGAAAACCGAAGGCGATGACGATTCCCGGAACCGCCAGCGGCAGCATCGCCAGCAGGTCGGCGATCGCGCTTCCGCGCAGTTTCCAGCGCACCGCCGCCAGCGCCGTCAACACCCCGGCCGCGACCGCCAGCAGCATTGCGAGAAACGAATATTTGAGACTGTTGAAGATACTCGGAATCACGATCTTGTTGGAGAGTGCGTTCTCAAAATGGAGCAGGGTGAAATGCTCCGGCAGCACCGTGCCGTACCAGCGCAGCGAGAATGCCGTGAAAAGCAGCGCCAGATGCGGCAGCGCCGCCGCCAGCGTCACCACCAGAAACGCTGCTCCCGGCAGCGCCCGGCGCCATCCGGCCAGCGGCGTTGCGGAACTGCCGGCCGTCCCCTTCGCAGCCGGATTGGCTGCTCCGGGGCCGAGCGCGAACTTGCCTGCCAGATACATCGCGGCGGCGAAGAAGAGCATCACCACCACCAGCGCGTAGGGGACCGGATTGGTTTCCAGTTCCATGATTCCGTTGAAAATCTGGACCGCGGTGGTCCGGTTGTAACCGAACATCAGCGGGGTGCCAAGCTCGGTGAAACTCCAGACCAGCACGATGCTCCCGCCTGCGAAGATCCCCGGCTTCATCAGTGGGAAGGTGATCCGGCGGAAGCGGGTCCAGCCCGAGGCTCCGAGGTTCCGGCCGGCTTCATTGAGTGCCGGGTCGATGTTGCCGAGAGCGGTGACCAGATTGAGATAGAGGATCGGGTAGAGGTGCAGCGCTTCGATGAAGCAGACCGACCAGAAGCGGCCCCGCCCCCCGAGGAAATCGATTGCCGGCAGGCCGCAGCCGGTCAGCAGGGTGTTGATCACCCCGTAGTGGCCGAGAATCTGCTGGAAGCCGAGCGCTCCGACGAAGGGCGGCAGGATCATTGGCAGCATCATCAGCAGATTGCACCAGTTCTTGCCCGGAAATTCGTAGCGGTCGTAGAGCAGAGCCAGCGGCAGCGAGATTGCGAACACCATCACCGTTGTCACAACCGCGATCAGGAAACTGTTGAACAACCCCTCGACGTAGATGTAGTTGCTGAATACTTCGAGGAGCAGCCGCCGGTCGAGACCGACCTCGACGACCGTATAGACCGGACCGACCAGAAAGAGCAGCAGAAACGCCGCGACCAGTGCGAGCAACAGATAACGGTAAAAATTCCTCATGGCCCTACTTCCCCTCCCGTGCGAGTTCTGCCGCTTCCAGATAGTTGGCGCGCGCGGTTTCACTCCACTCCCGGCAGGTCGCCGCAATGTCGACGGCGGAGCGCTCATTGCTCTTGCGGATTGCCTGATTCGCCCGGTCGATCTCCCGATACGGGAAGGGGAGCCGGTTGAAGGCCTCCATTGCCAGAGGGACCTTTTCCGGGCCGCTGGCGGCGATGATGGCGCGCCACGCCTCCTGAAGTTCGGGCTGCGGTTCGAGTGCGATGCATTTGATCAGTATACGCAACAAACTGTAGTAGGGACCGGTCCATTCGGGCCGGTAAGTGAATGAGGCGCCGGATTCATAGGGGTTGTAGTCCGGATCGGAACGCAGTTCGCGATACTCCGGTGCATAGAGATCACGCCGGATCGGAGCACGGCGCAGTGCGTGTTTCTTCGGCCCGCCGGATGTACCGACTTTGAATGCGTGAATCTTCTGTCCCTCCGGCGAGAGCAGGAAATCGATGAAAGCCTCGGCTGCGGCCCGGTTCGGAGCTCCCCGCAGCAACTGGATCGGATCGGCGGAAACGGCGGTGCCGCCTTCGGGCGCGACGTAGAAGAAGCGGGTGTCTCCCTCGAGCTGGAGTTCGTTCCACTCCTGTTCGGTGAAGCCGTAAGTGTCGATTGCCATTCCGGCGGCGGCGTTGCCCGCGGCGACATCACGGGGAATCTTGCCGGCGGAATCGGTCAGGTTCCGGGCGTTTCCGAAGATGCGCTTGATCAGGTTGAGGCCGTCCGCCCAGCCCTGCTCCGGGTTGCCGGCTTCGGCCATGCACTGCTGGATCAGAATCTCGAAACACTTGTTGGCGGAACCCGATTTCGACGGATCTGCCAGCGCCAGCGTATTGAAAAAGCGCGCTTCCCCGAGGTCCGACCAGCGTTTCGGAGGTCGTTTGTCTTCAAATTCCTCAAGCCGGTCGCGGTTGTAGCAGATGCCGAACGTGGAGAGCACCACGCCGTAGTAACGGCCCTCTCTGTCGTAAAACTCATCCCCGCCGAAACTCTGTGGAATGATCTCCGGCAGCAGATAGTCCGGATGGCGCCGGGCGACTCCCCCATCCACTGCAAAGCCGCGCGCGGCGTGGCGCGCCATGTCGAAAGTGCCGCCGCCGGCCATCAGATCGATGTCGATTCCGACGTCGGAGGAGAGGAAGAGTTGTCGCGCCCGCTTCGCTTCCGGCGATGCGTCCGGATCGCGGTCCACGGCCGGATTGGCGAAGGCCGCGGCGATTTCCGCAGTCCAGGGGCCGTTGGCCGGATCCGCTTCATAAAATCGCCGGAACTCCGCTTCGAAACGGTCGGCGATGTAACGCACGATGTCGCTGGTGCCGCCGGGGGAGCGGAAATCGATTTCGATCTCGCGCCCGAAACGGTTGCGGTAGTAGTCGCGGAACGCCTGTTCATACTCGTAGCGGATCGATTCGTTGTGGGCGGAGATGATCACCAGTTTATCCTCTCCGCTCCCCGGCGCCGCGGTTTTTTCCACCGGGCGCAGCAGAAAGGGAATGGCCAGCAGAACAACCAGCGGCAGGACCGCGATGATCACTTTCTTCCACATGGCGGCCGGTCACCCCCGCAGCGCGACCAGATGGCCACTCTGAAATTCAAGCTCGAAACTCTCCCCCGGGACACGTACGGGAGCTGCGCTTTCGGTTACGGTCAGCTCCAGCCCGTCGGCATCGAGCTTCCATTCACAGCTTTCCCCGAGGAACGTTCTGCTGATCAGTCTGGCCCGGAAGCTGCCGGGGCGGGGCGTGTCGACGAAACGGATCCGTTCCGGCCGGATCGCCGCGGTGATCCGTTGGCCGGGCGTGCACCCCGATGGATTCTCGAGCGCAAATTCCCCGAAATGCGAGCGGAACTTTCCTGCCGGAGTTATCTCTCCTTCGAGGAAATTCGCATCGCCGAGAAAGCCGGCGACGAAACGGCATTCCGGATGGTTGTAGACCTCCTCCGGCCGGCCGATCTGCCGGATCTCACCCTGCTGCATCACCGCGAGCCGGTCGGCCATGCTGAGCGCCTCCTGGCGATCGTGGGTCACGTAGAGAGCGGTCAGCCGGCGTTCCTTGCAGATTCGACGGATCTCATGGCGCATCGTATCGCGAAGCCGGGCGTCAAGGTTGGAGAGCGGTTCGTCGAGAAGCAGCAGCGCCGGATTCACTGCGAGGGCGCGTGCGAGCGCCACCCTCTGCTGCTGACCGCCCGACAAGGAGGGAATACGGCGATTCATACAGTCTGCGAGCTGGACGAGTTCCAGCGCCGACTCCACTTCCCGCCGGATTCTGGCCCGGTCTGCTCCCTCCACCCGCAGCCCGAAGGCGACGTTTTCGAATACGGTCAGATGGGGCCACAACGCATAATTCTGAAAGACCATCGCCGCCCGCCGTTTTTCCGGCGGAAGTGTGGTGATTTCCCTGCCGTTGAAGGTGATCGACCCGGCATCCGGTTCCACCAGTCCGGCGAGAATCCGCAGCAGAGTCGATTTGCCGCAGCCGGAAGGACCGAGCAGAAAGAAAAGCTCTCCGGCTTCGATTTTCAGGTCGATCGGTTTCAGCACCGGAACTCCGGGCTGGTAGGATTTCGAAATCCCCTTGATTTCCACACTGGTCATGATGCCGTTTCCCTGTGGTGTGCCGCGTCACCGGCTCCCTCCGGGGCGGCGCATTCATTTGTCCGGCATACAATATACTCAGGGAACGTGGAAAAATCCAGCCGGATCCCGGCTTTTTCGCGTTTACGCGACCGTCGCCTGCATCCGGAAAAGTTCCCGGAACCGCCCGGCTGTTTTTTCCGGCGTAATCCGATGGGTTTCGTTGTTGGTCTCATTCTGGACCGAACGAAGCCGCGGAGCTCCATGCTCGAGTCTGGAGAACAGCCGGGGCCAGTCGATGGTTCCATCCCCCGGGAGCCTGTGTTCGTCGTCGAAGCCGGAATTGTCATGCAGGTGACAACTGACGACGTGAGGCAGCAACCGGGCGAGGGTGTCGATTTCGAAACGTACTTTCGGAGTCCACCGTTTCCGGATCCAGCCGATCAGCTGATCGGAACGTTTGCCGGGCGTGGCGTCCATCACGTTGGCATGCCCGGCGTCGAAGCAGATTCCGAGCGTCGGAGTCGGAAATCGTTGCAGGTAGCCGAGCAGTTCCGCCGGTGTGTCGGTGGGGAAGAGCGTGTTTTCCAGCAGCAGCGTGAGACCGAGTTTCTCCGCTTCCGGCAACAACTGTTCGAGGGCACGGCAGGTCAGGCTGCGCAGCTGCTGGAGCGGGAGCCCGCTGTCGGTGGTTCCGACATGGAAGGTGATCGTATCGACCCCGAGCCGGGCGCAGCAGCCGAGGAGCCGGCACTGCGTCTCCAGCATCGTTCGTTGATATGTTTCGGTACAGTTGAGATCGAACTGCTCGCCGAAAGGGGCGTGCGCATTGAGATGGATGATCCCGTTCCGCTGCTGTTCCCGAATCAGAAATTCGAGATAGGCCGGGTTTTCGAGGCATAAAAGACTCTGCCTGCCGGTCAGCGAGAGCCTGGTGAGACCGAGTTCTGCGAAGTGTTCGAAGCAGGCCGATTGCTCTCTCTCCGAGAGGCGGCTCCTGTCCAGGAAATGGGAGATCGAAAAGGGAAGCATTTTGTTTATAACTCCGATTGATACATGATTCGATCGATGATCTATCTCAACTGAAACGGTGGATTGGCAAACCGGAACAAAACCGGATTGATTTTCAGCGGTTGTTCCTGAAGCCCTCGAGCAGGACTCGTTTGCGGTCATTGTCTGCAACGGGACGGATGTCGGCGCGTGTGGGGCCTGCCTTTTCCAGATCCCAGACCGGGGATTCGCGGAAGGCGTGATAGGTCCAGTCCCATCCATACTCCTCGAAAAGCGAGATGCAGTCGCGCAGATAGTCAGCTGCTCCGGGCGCCCAGGTGACCGCGGAAAATTCCCCGACATAGATCCGTGCGCCGTGTCTCTGCTGGAATACGCGGACGGGGGCGAGGATCTCCCGCAGCTTCTCCCGGTCGTAACGGCTGCCGCCGATGATTCCGGGATAGGCGATTTCCTGTTGCACTCCTTTTTCTCCGAACTGGTTATTGACCCGCTGATGGGTGAAACTCCCCGGCTGGTACATGTGAACCTGATAGATGACATCCTTCAGCTGCAGCGGCTGCAGATAGAGGAACGTCGAAGGATTGGTCCAGTTGTTCGATTCGATGATGATCGGCGTATCCGGATCTATCTTCCGGATCGCCTCCGCCGCCATCCGCTGCAGGTTCCAGTAGTCATACGGCGCCGGTTGCGATTGCACCGGTTCGTTCACCAGATCATATCCCCACACCGCCGGGTTGTTTCTGAATCGTGTCGCGATCCGTTTCCAGACCTCGATGAAATGGTCGGCGTAGCTCTTCTCGTAGAACATCGCCATGTCCCTGCTTTTGAGCCGGCCGCCCGGCGGGGAGTGCAGATCGATCACAAACCGCAGGCCGTACTTCTCATGTCCGAGGCGGAACATCTCCTCATAGTGGTCCAGTTTTGCGTTGAGCCAGAGATCGTATTCCGCGAGGTCGCGTTCGGTTCCGATCGCCCCCCAGTTGCGGCAGAGCTGGGCGCGGACCAGATTGACGTTCCATTCACTGAGGGTCTTCCAGTCATCTTCCGTGAACTTCCTTATCGGCGACATCACTCCGCGCAGCTGTGGAACACGCATCACCCGGTCGGTGTACCGTGCCTTGTAATCGCTCCGGACGGGGGCGAACAATGGTTCTATTTTCAGACTGGAAAGGTCGAATTCCACCTCGCCGGAACTCTCCTGCAAGCCGAGCCGGATCCGGCCGGTCTCCGCTGCCGCATTCACCGTGGCGGAAAATGCCAGTTCACGCCAGTCGAAACTGCCCGCCACTCCGGTGACGTTGTACCAGAATTCCGCCCCTTCTCCATCGACATAGTTCAACATGAATTTGACGCCGTTGTAGTCATGCGGCGGAGTCGAAACCTCCCCGGCACGTGCCCGGATCCGGAAACTGAGTGCGGTTCCACGGAAGGGGGTGAGATCGATCTTCGCCTCGGCGCAGTTCATCGCATCCCTGTCGGCGGGAGCGACGGCGACCTGCAGATACTGCTTTCCGTCACGGGTTTCGAGCGTCGCGCCCCTGCAGAGCTTCCAGCCTGATTGAAGAGGTGCCGCCGATGCTGCCAGGGCGGGCATCAGGAGCGGGAGAAGAGAAATCCGGATTGCCTTCATGTCGCTGCCTTTCAATCACGTTCGGTCGTTCCCCAGAAATAGCCGTTTTCAGTGTCTTTGTAATCATTCGGGATACTCTGGATGCTGCGTTGTTCGACGTGTCCGTCGGCAAAGCAGACGTTTGCAGCGGAGTGCCCGCCATGCCGCCATTCTCCGGTGCCGTTTCCCGATACGTTTACCATCTGGTCGACGGACGCGGCAACAGGATCTGCATTATCCCACCGGTCAATGTCGAACATTGCCGCACGCCGGCTCGGGGACTTGATCCGGGTGATTTTCATCTTGAACGTCGCTCTGCGGGCCGAAGCGTAACCGCGTGCGGTGTCGTCGTCCTTCGGGTCGTTGATTCCGTAGTGCCGTGTCGAGACGGTCCAGTTGTATTCCCGGGAGGCCGGGCAGGCGAACGGTCCGATCGGAATCCAGTTTGAGCCGGATCCGGTGAGAAAGCAGTTGTCTTTGATTTCCATTCCTGACGAATGAATCCGCATCAACATATCCTGCCACTTGCCGGCCCAGCTGGCGAGGCTGATATTGCAGGTCCCGGACGGAATTACGTCGTTGTTACCGTCCACATACATCGCCATGCAGGTACCGAGTTGTTTCAGATTTGAAGTACATTGGATGTCCTTGGCCCTGGCTCTGGCCTGATTCAGCGCCGGCAGCAACATGGCCGCCAGAATGGCGATGATCGCGATTACAACGAGCAATTCGATGAGAGTAAACTTCTTACTGTGTTTCATGACTTTTCTGCTCCTGGGGTTGGTACTTTTTATTGTTTGTCATCGGGACGGCTCCCTGTGAAATGAGTTTCCTGGTTCCGTTGCGGGCGACGGCGTTGCCGATCAGATTCCTGTTATTTCGCGTGTCTCCCCACTGTTCCGATATCCGTCACGCATTTCAACGCGATTCCGTTGGGTCCGGGAAGCGTTCCGGCTTCGCAATCATCGACGGGCCTGTTGAATCCATTTCCCCTTTTCTGCTGATCCATGCGGGAATAATCCCCTTGTTGAGGGAGCGGTCATATCCTGTTTCCCGTCGCTTCACTTCCGGCAGTCATCCCTGTCGTCCGTGCTGTGGAATGAACTGAAAGTCGGGCAGGGGACTTTTGCCGGATCAATCCTCTCTTTCTCCCCTCCGCCCCTTTCTTCCCGCATTGCCTTCAACCTTGCCGGATGATGAATATATCCATTTATATCCATATTTATATATCTGGTTATTTATGGCTTTAATTATACCTGAAAAAGAGGAAAAAGTCAAGAGCCCGTGAATTTTTTTTACGAAAAAACAGTATTTCCCCTGAATCTGCGTTGAAAAATCCATTCAGGAAGCTATGGTAATATAGGAAATAAAGTCGATCGGGGGATATCGGAATGGCGACGAATACACAGCCGCTCCTGTTGAAGGAGTTGAAGCGGCGGATCGCCGGCGGGATTTACGGGGAAAAGCTACCGTCCGCTGCGGAGCTGGCCGCTGAGTTCAGCGTCAACATCAAGACCATGAACAAAGTTCTGAATCAGCTCGCCGCCGCCGGAATTGTTGAGCGCCGGCGTCATTCCGGAACCATTGTGCGTCACTCCGACGCGGCATTCGAGAACCGTCTGGTGGAGGTGGTGTTTTCCGGCTTTTCCGCGCCGTTTCAGCATCCGTTCTGGAGCGAGGTGCTTGAAGGGATTCATGATACACTGCTTGCCGCCGACTATCGGATGATGCTCAACCATATCACTTCAGATCCTGAGACCCACTTGTTTGACCTTTCGCGGATCCGGCTTTTTGATGCGGCGGGGCGGGTGGTGGTCGGTCCCGGCGAGCTGCGGTTGCTCAACTGGCTTGCCGCAACCCGGCGGCCTTTGATCAGTGCCGGCGATGAAGTCGGAGCACCCGATTTCCCGCAGGTGTATTTCGATTTCAGAAAGGGGATTGCCGACGCCGTGAATTTTCTCTTCCTGCGCAGGAAGTGCCGCAATGTCGGGTTCATCGGCCACGTCTCAAGCCGGGCCAATCCCGGCCTTTTGCAGAAACTGCACGCTTATCTCTACGCGGTGCAGAAGTTCTGCCAGATCGATTTCGATCTGATTGAAGGATGCTGGCCGTATTTCGGTGAAGGGGCGGAGGCGTTGAAACGGATGCTCGCACGTAAACGGCCCGACGCATTGCTGGTTGCATTCGGGCATCATGTGCCGGAGATCCGACAGCTGATGTGTGAGCAGGGCATTTCCATTCCGATCGTCGGATGCGACGGGCTTCCACTGGATGAGTCCCCGGAAGATTATCATGAGATCCGGGCGCCGCGTCGTGAATGCGGCGCCCGGGCCGCGGAGCTGCTGCTGGAGTCGATCCGGAGCTGCGGCCGTGTCCGGATCGGGAGTCATCCGATTCCCGCCGTGTTTGAGTGAGCGACTGTGAGGCAAAGTCATGAGGCGGCTTCTGCATGAGTAAGTACAGGGGATAATCCATTGATCCGATGGTAGTTGCGTTCCTCCTTCCCCGCTTGCACAGGAAGGCAAATGAAAACACCGGCGACGCCACACGGAAACCATGATGGTTTGCTGTGCGGCGAAGCCGGCGGAGTTTGGGGAGGCGGTCTACAGGGGATCCGGCAAAGTCAATTCCCCGAACTGGGTGGAATCACGTTCGCGGCCGATTCCCGAACTCCATTGCAGGAATCCCTGACGGCCGTTTCCGCTGTTCTGGTTGACCAGGAGCGAAAAGCCGAGTTTCATTCCCGGTTTCAGGATCAATTGCGGATGAATCGCTTCGATCGGAATGGCGACTTCGTAGATCGTCTCTTCCCCCTCCCGGGTGATCTTGCAGCTGACGCCCGCCGGGGAGGGGCCGAGCTTATAGGTACTGACGATGTCCGTCGTCGGAATGATCGAGTGACGGAAGGTGATCACTTTACCGTCAATCAGAGCGAAGCCGAATTGCGCGGTGGGAACCTTTCCGGTACCGTCTCCCGGATCGAAATCGACCTGAATGCTGTCACCCACGTAAAGCTCATCGGGTTTCCCGCCGACATGGATGGGATCGTGGACTTTCACGCCGACGTAAATGGTTCGCGGATCCGCCGCCGCCGCGAAGGAGGCCTGCAATTCCTCCGACCCTGTGAGCATGGACCGGTCGACCACATCGCGGAACAGCTCTTTCCGGAATCCGGTCAGTTTCCCGTCAAATGCCGGTTTCCCCGCCGACGCCTCCACCTTGTAGAGCTGCCGGTTCAGAGGCAGATCGTTGTGCAGCCGGAGGAAGGAGCTGTTGAGGATCTCGAAGGTTCCGATCGTATTGAATTCATAAAAATGAAATCCCAGCTTTACGATGTCGTCCGGGCAAATCCATTCCTTCCGGAACGTGTTGAAGTTCGGCGACAGTTTTTCGGAGAGCAGATTGTGCGTCAGCTCCCGCGACTTTCCAGCACGATCCGTACCCACCAGCATCACCCGGAGAGTTCCCGAGCCTCTGGCCGTGAAATCGAGCAGATAACGGCAACCGGGAATCACTTCGACAGGACTCCGGCTTGTGATTGCTCCCGCACCTTCCGCGGAGTCGATGTTCACTACGGCACGCCCTTCCGGAAAGGTCGCGTTGCCTTTTCCCCAATGTACCCAGTTCTGTGTATTGAACGGGGCAAGGAGATTGCTGCCGGGGGCCTTTTCCTCTACAACGTATTCACAGAATCGGGTGACCGGGAGTTTGCGTTCGACGGTCTCGAGCTCCCCTGAAATAGTCAACGTGACGATGGAGTTCGAGAGCTCCTCCCCCACCGGCATCCGGACCGTGCGCCGTTCCCCGCTGGCAAGGCGCACGCTTTCCTCACGACCGTCGGAGCGGGTCAAGGTGAAACGGCCCTCCGTCGCTTCTTCCGGCAGAGAGAGTTCCAGTTCGATGGCTTCCCCGGGGCGCAACGAACTTGAGCCGCCCGAGATCTTCAGGTTTGAAAGAGCCGTGAGCGCAGCGCGGTCGATTCCGGTCAGCATCACCGGCTCCGCACCGACCTCGACCGTGACGATAAGCCCCGGGGCGGCGAGGTTTGTTTCGTTATCCATGATGTCGATTCGGCGACAGCTTTCCGTGAGCGTTGGAAGCCTCAGCGTCTCTGGCTTCGCGCCGCCGTTGCAGAGGATGACCAGAGATTCACCCCCGTTTGCCCGAACCCGTTCCGGAGAAGTGTAGCGATAGAGGAAGAGTTCCAGATCGCCGGAGAGACGGCTGTAGGAGTCGAAGTCTGCTCCGGCGGTGCGGTTGATCAGCGTTTTGAAAGTGGAGAAGGTGAACTTGGGCGTTCCATCCGGCCCCATCATTCCCCATTTCCGCCAGGTGTTGCCGAAGAGCAGGAAGTTGTAGATGCGCTTGACTCCCTGGGAATTGAGGTAAAAATAGTTGCGTATCATCATCTGCGCTGCCCGGATGCGTGAGGCGTCGTCCACCTGACCGAGCGGATTGCTGACAGTTTCCGTATGGGTCTCATTGTCGATCAGGATACCGCCGGGAACATATTTTTCCAGCATTTCCCTGGATTTTGCGATGCGCAGGTCATTCATGTAGTGATCGGCGTGAATATCGACGTATCTGGCGATTCCGAGCCGGAAAATCTCATGAATGAAATCATTCTGCCGCGGCCACAGGGTTTCCGCAACGATTTTCGCTTCGGGATGTACCGCCTTGATCGCCTCCGAAGCGTTTTTCACCAGCTCGAAGAATTGTTTCGCGTTGCCTCCCGGCCAGAAAATGGATTGCTCCGATACCTCGTTCCAGATTTCAAACTCTTTGACCGAATCTCCGTAGCGACGGGCTACGATGGTACAATATTCACGCCATTTTTCCATATCCGGTACCGGGGCGAAAATACTGTCGTAAAGATGGCGGTATTTTTTTCCGGGGAAGTGGCGGTCCAGCAGCCAGCGTGGGGTGCCCAGCAACGTCATCTGGATGTGGATGTCATTCCCGTTCAGCAGTTCGATCATCCGGTCCCAGGTTTCCCAATGGTACTGATGTTCGGCGGGCTCGACGAACTGCCAGGGAAGGGAGTGAATCCGTTCATGGCGAAACTGAAGAAGCTTCTGCAGACGGGCATATCTCTCGAATTTTTCCGTGTTTTCCGGGCCGAAGAGGGAGGAGGGATCTATGCCGCACAGACCGATGAAGCTCTGTTCCACCTCCCGGTCGTTCAAAGGAACAATCTCCCGGATTCCGGCCATACGGGTTTCCGCCAGTTTCTCTTTCTGCTCCTCAAGAAAGGCGCGCAGGCGGAAATGGCCGCTCCGGTTTTCCGGCACGTCCACTTCGGCCCGGGCGAATCCGTCCTGATCCGGATGCAGTTCCAGAGGGCGTGTCGCCACGGTCTCCCCGAGGTAGTCGATGAAGTCAACCCGCGCTTTCACGGGACGTTCCGGTTCCAGATTGTGGAATGCAACGCCGGCCTTTGCTCCGTCTCCCACCCGGTAGATTGCGGGAGCCGCGAAATTCCGGTGGTTTCCGAACTCCGCATAGGGGGCCGGGCGGCGGTCGGAGTCGAGTGCCGTCAGCTTCAGATAATCGAAATGAAAAACGCGCCCGTAGGAATTACCGCTCGTTTCGGACAGCTCTATCGAGTTCTCTCCCGCCCTTACCGGGAAGGCGATTTTCACGATCATCGGACCATTTTTCTCGATGTAACGTTCCACATCATAGGGAACGTATTGGAACGCCATCCGCCTGCCCGGAGCCGCAATTCTGACGCCGTAGGGGGCCCAGTCCGTCGAATCCAGGTCCATGTTCTCATTCGGGGTGATCCGGTGAGCTCTGTAATCGCGGTATGCGGCGTAAAGGATGCGAAATTCAAATTCCCGGAATCCTGCCTCTCTCTCGGTCCAGAGCAGCCGCAGTTTCCGTATCGGTGTCCGGTTTCCCGCGGTTCCTCCGGTGAGGCCCGGGTGGATGGCGGAGGTGTCCTGCTTTCCACCGCCGGAGATGCGGCAGGTGAAACAGCCGTTCTGGTAGTCGGGGGAATCCAGCAACTGTCGGGAGGTCTGGAACTCGAGGCTGGAATACGGTAGAAACTCCCGGCTGGAACCGTCCTCCTCGCCGAGCTGCCAGACCGGGGCGCAGATTGCCGTTGCAGACACCGTAAACAAAAGGAACAGAAGTGATTTCATATGATATTCCGCTTGGGGAGATCAATCTTTGGAGAGGTGATCCCAGCCGTAACTGGTGGTGGCATCGAACTCGGGGCAGGTCGTGTGCGGCATCAGGTCCGAACGGACCTTCAAGCCAGAAACATGCCAGTCGAACCAGAGCGTGTTGACTGTGAGAGTGTGTCGCCCGGCGGGACATCCGTAATCTTTATTGGTGTAATTACCGTTATAGACAGAGTGAGGAGCAAAGCGGAAGAACCCTTTGGTGGTATCGGGCTGTTTTTTGGCGGTGTCCGTTCCCCAGGTATCCACAACCGCGATTTTTGTGGAACTCTTCTTCAGTCTGGTCAGCTTCAAGCCTCCCATATCGGTAATGCAATGATTGTTGACACCGTAATGCGGAGTGTACTCCCACCAGTTGATGGAGGTGTTGGTTTCCGGCTGGGATGGGCAGCGGAACTGGGCGACGGTGAGATATCCTCCCTGAGCTTTGTCCGGCCTCCCCGTGTTCTGGGTCGTCCCCAGCAGAGCATCCGTCCAGAGGGGCGTTGTGTAGTTCGGCAGGGCGGGCGGCACCATGTCCTGATAGTCATTTGCGTAGAGGGCGAATGCACCGCCGATCTGCTTGAGATTGTTGACGCAGCTGGCGGCCTGTCCCCGGGCGCGGGCCTGGTTCAACGCCGGCAACAGCATTGAGGCCAGAATCGCAATGATTGCAATCACAATCAGCAACTCTATCAACGTAAATCTTCTCTCTGCGTTCATTTCTCACCCTCTTTCTGTGCCCCCTGAAAAATTACTTTATTTTCGGTCACTGGTTCTCCGGTGACAGGGCTGAGTGCCCGAGGCCTAGGGTACTTTTCGGGTACCCCGCTCTCTGAAGAGATCGTGTCCGATGCGGCGGTTATGCCTGTCTCGGGTGTTCACGGCGGGGTTTCCGCACTGACACCGGCGACAAAGATATTGTTTATATTTCAATGGAAACAGTATACCATCATCCGTGAAAGTCTTTTTGTCAAGCAGTTGTTTGCAAAAAAACAGGATTTTCAGAGCCTGATCCATTCGTGATGATCCGAAAAAGAGTTGCCTTGTCTATTCCAGTCCGGTTCAGACTCATTTCCGACTGCGGGATTTTACAAAGCCGTGCCTGAGGAGTTGACTGACAAGAAAACAACCGGGAGATGTCGTCTTATTGCCGATCGCTTCGAATGGACTGCGAAACGACTGGCGGAATTTCTAAACAATGCCGAGGTTTGACTGTGTTGCTGATGTATCAGGTGGAATCCTCATCCGACAGTTTTTCGGGGCTCCCGGAGAATGGGGACATGGGTGAATTAAAACGATTGAAAACCGGCTGCAGCGAGAAGCGCGCAAAGGATGGATATGGCGGAAAAAACGGGCCGGAAAACGGTCGGTATCCAGAAGGACCGAAAGGTTGTCCGGTAGAGGAGGAGGTATCGTCCGGGCGGTTGGTATGGGGGATGAAACGGGGATGGAACGGCGTGTCTATATTATCATATCGTGTTAAAATAAAGATACTTATCATTTATTTTCTCCTCCACGTGTCGGGAGGGCCGGAGTGTTCGGCAGGAAACTGTATGCGCTGTTTTCTTTAAACAGTGATTCAATCATTCCGAAAGTTTATTAAAAAATCAAACAAATGGAACACCGGCTCTTGACATTCCGTTTTTTTTTGGTATAATATAGTTAAATCGATTTAAAACGAAAGCAGTGTTGTTCTTCTGGAATTAAATCGATTTAAGGAATAGAAAAATGACGATTTACGACATTGCGAGCAATCTCGGGGTATCGGCTGCGACCGTTTCTCTTGCGTTGAACGGGGATCACCGGGTGGCGGATCGAACCCGGGAGCGAATCACCGCCTATGCGCTCAAAAACGGTTTCAAGCGGAATGAACAGGCCCGGAATTTCCGCCTGAAGCGCACCTGTAACGTGGCGATCGTGGTACACAACATCGACAACGACTTCTGGTTCGGTGTGGTCAAGGCGGTTGAGGATGCTCTCGGTGAAGCCTACAATGTAATTCTCTGCAACACCGACGGTGATATCGCCAAGGAGGAGAAAATTTTCCGCAATTTGATGCAGCGCAAGGTGGATGGAATCATCGTCCAGCCCGCGTCAGCACGGGATGAGCATTATCTTGAGATGATTCGTGCGGGGATTCCCGTGGTATCACTCGAAGAGACTTCGAACAAACAGATTTCGTTTGTGAAGGGAAATGATTTCAAGAGTGCGCGCCGTCTGACGGAGGCGTGCGTGATGGCCGGACATCGCCGGATCGCATTCCTGAGCTTCGATTTCGACTGTGTCGGACTCGCTGAGCGGATCCGCGGTTTCCATGCCGCCGTCGAGTCGTCGGGGATAGCCGACCAATGTGATGTTTTTGTCGCCGACGAGATCTCTGCCGCCGCGGTTGAACGGGTGATCGGAAGCCGGATCGGTGATTTCACGCTGGTGATCGGTTCCGACGATCGGATCGCCTGCCAGTTGTTGCGGGTTCTTGCGGCGCGCGGGGTGCGGGTCCCGGCGGAGCTCTCCGTCATCGGTTGGAACAACAGCCGTTTTCTGGAGTACCTGACGCCATCGCTTTCATCGGTGGCGATCCCGATGTGCGAGATCGGCCGCCGCGCTGCGGAGATCATTCTGCAGAACCTGAATGACGGCCCCAGCGTCGTCAAGGAGTATGTGGATGAGGAGATTTTTCTGCGCGAATCGTTTGCTCCCTGCAAGGTCGGGGAATAAAAACATGGAATGTTTTGAGGAACTGTGATGAAGAATATCCGGGCGATTCTCCTGAGCGTGACATCTGCCGCTCTACTTTTTTCCGCGTTGCCGCTCATAGGAGGCACAGAGAGCGATGAAGTCGCCCGGTGGCTCTGGCACGAAAGTTCCCCCGTCAACCATTCGACCCGATATTTCCGGCTCAATCTCGATCTTGCCGATCAGGCGGTCAGCGCCCCGGTCACGTTTGCCTGTGACGACATCGGGCAGATCTATGTGAACGGCAGGATCATCGGGAAGAATCAGTCGCAGAAGGCAACCCGATTCAATCTTGCGCCTTATCTGAAACCGGGGCGGAACGTGATCGCACTTTCCGTGTCCAATGTGCTCAAGCCTGCCGGGATCATCATGCGCGGCGAGATTCTGCTGAAGAACGACAGCGTCATTCCGATCTTTTCGGACAACGTCCAGTCGAGCGCAGAGGGCCCTGAAGGGTGGAACTCCGTCAACTTTGATGATTCCAGGTGGTCCCGTGCGGTAAGGATCAGCGAGGCCGATGCATCATTGCTGAACCGGTTGACGGATCAGACGCTCTTCCTTCCGAGGCATGAGGGCACATCGGTCCTGCGGAATCCCGGCCGGGTGTTGCTCGATGATTTTGCGGATATTTCGAGCTGGCTGGGCGGAGGGGGCGAAGGTGCCCGTCCCGGAGCGGCCCATCCGTTTGAGTTCCATTTCGGTTCGGTTCCGGATGAACGGCGCGATGACGGCTGGGCCGGGGCACTCCACTTCGACACCGTTGCTCCGCGCGGTCAGGCGCGGTTCGGTAAAAACAGTATCTATCAGAAGCGTCTTGAACCGCGGGCGATTGTGTTTTCCGCCGATGCCGAAGGCAATTCTGGGGAGGTCAGCTTCCGTTTCATCGATCGCTTCGACCGCGAATACATCACGCGTGGGGTGAAGATCTCCGGGCGCGGCTGGCGGGAGTACCGGCTTGAGCTCAATCCGGAACAGGTGCCGGGGTGGGAGAAGGTCGCATTTCCCGTGGTAATGCGTGAGATCATCTATCGCAACGATCAGCCGGCGAAGAGCCGGATTCTGCTCGACGATCTCTATGCGGAAGCCGATCTTTCTGAAACCGCACAGCAGATTTCACTCCATCCTGATTATGCCGGTCTGGCCCATCCGGTGGGAATGCCGGTCACGATGACTTTCCGCATCCGCAACGGGTTGCGGAGGGAAACGGATCTCCATCTCAAACTTGAGGTGTTCGACTTTGATCAGCGCCTGATTGCATCGGCGCAGGCGGAGCGGACTCTGGGGCCTTATGGATTCGGAAGAGTCACCTTCGAGCTCGGGAAATTCGAGTCTCTGGGCGGTTATGCCGTGAAACTCACCGCCGACAACGGATCGGGAAAGTCCTCTTATCTGGGTTGGCTCGGAATTTTCGAGCCGAACGGCGGGCGGATCAACCGGGTTCCGATGTGGTTCGGTGTAGAGGATCAGGAGGTCAATACCGCTCCTTACGAGGCGAAGCTGCACGCCGGCTGGATGAAATTGCTCGGGGTGGATATGATCCGCGGTGGTTTTCTCGGTTCCAAAGCCGAAGCGGTTCGCGGTGGTCGTTCCGGTTACGAAGGGTTCCGGAAGTTGTGGCGGCCGCATGTCGAAGCGGGACTCGACATCTGTCTCGATTACGCCGGAGCGATTCCCGACTGGACAAATCCCGGTCGGACAAGGCCGGCTGGAACCGCCTGGAGTTCGGCCGGCAACGTACAGGCTCAACTCCGGAATCCGGAAATGTCTGCCCCCGATGCTGAACCGGTATGGCATTTTGAATCGAAACCCGATGCCCGGGCGCTCGCATACTCCGTTGCGCTTGAGGATGTGAAGTTGGAACCGGAGCACGGGTGGTTTGAGTTTTCCTACCGGCTGCCGGAAGATTCCCCGGTTACCCGGCTGCGTCCCGGTTTCCGGCTTGACAACCGGGAGTTTGTTGTGGGAGATCTCGTTCCGGTCAAGGGCAGGTGGTCCACCGTGCGGTTGCCTCTCAATGACGGAATTTTTTCCGGAAAGCGCAAGGGGGGCGGGGAGTACGTCGAGGAGCTTGAACTCGGCATGCTGGCGCCTGCGGGGCCGATTGTACTGGAGCTCGGAACGTTTGCCGCCGGAAGCGATGTCCCTGAAGGGAGTGGTCGGATCCGCGAGTGGCGACCCGGAGTCGAAGCCGGGGCGGCGGTTCTTCCACACGGCAAGGATCCGGAACGGTTCCGGGAGCATATCACCCATGTGGCGGAGTTCATGAAGTCGATCCCGCAGATCCGGTGGTTTGAGTGGTTCAACGAGCCGAATCTCGGTTTCACGATGCCGAATGAAGCCTACATGGAGGGCCTGCGGCAACTCTACCCGATCGTGAAACGGATTGCTCCGGGGGTGCAGGTCGGTACCGGTGGGCTGGTGATCGGGGCGCATCCCAAAGCGCGGCCCGGGTTCGTGAAACAGGCTTATGTGGAAAACGCAGCCAGCTATGACATTGCCTTCTATCATGCTCACGACGGCACGGCAAATTACAGGAAGATTGCCGGGGAGGTGCTCGGCATGATCGGTGACAAGCCATTCGCAAACACCGAAACCGGATTCCGTTCTTATCATGATTCGCCGGAACTCTTTTACAATCAGGCCCGTGTACTGGTCCAGAAGATCGCCTTTTCGCGTTCGATCGGTATGACCTTTTACATCTGGTTCATGATGCAGGATTACTGGGACAAGTACATCAACGCCGATGACTCCTTCGGGCTGGTTACGGTGGACAATCAGCCGAAACCCTCCTTTGTCGCATACAATGAACTGATCCGGCAGCTTGCCAATACCACTCCGGCGACCGGTGCCGAACTGGATCCCCGGCTCGAAAGTTTCCGCTTCACCGGTTCCGGGGAAGAGGTGTTCGTCGCCTGGCCGAAGCGTGATGACGCGAGATTCAGTTTCTGTCTGAAGAGTACGGCCCCGGTCCGGCTGATCGACATTTTCGGTAATGTCGAGGAGCTTCGACCGGTTGACGGAATCGTTTACGTCAATACGAAGCGGCTGCCCTTCTATCTGCGTTCCAGAGAGGGGGCGATGGCCCCCTTCGGCGAACTGGTCCTGATTTCCGGAGACACGGTTCGTCTGCCTGGTGAAGAACGGCCGCTGAACGTGACGTTGCGCAATCCTTATCGGACGGCGATTCGATATCAATTGAAGTCCGGTTCGGAGAGCTTCTCCGGGGAGATTCGGTCGGGGAGCGGGGAGAGCATCGAACTGCCGTTCCGGGTCCCTGCTGATGCGGCGCCGGGCACGCTCTCCTGTCCGGTGACGGTGGTTCTGACTGCGGGAGACGGCCGGGAACTCTACCGGGGAGAGGTGATTCTGCACGTTTCGGTCGCGCTGGGTGTCGGTACACGAAAGGAAAACCAGTTGATCGAACTTGACGGAGAAGCTGTTTTGACGGAACTGGTGTTTGATCCGACCACACCGCGATGGGGCGGCCGTGACGACCTTTCTGCGCAGATCCGGTTGTTCCGGGACGGCGGCGACCTGGTGTTTGAAGCTGACGTCCGTGATCAGGATCATTCTGCGCCGGACTCCGGGGCGATGAACTGGCGTAACGATTCGATTCAGGTCGCTCTGGCCAACGCTCAGGGAGAACAATTCGAATTTACCGTTTCCGACGGGCCCGATAACCGCCCGGTGGCGTGGTGTCATATCGCTCCGGATGGGAAAGGCGTCGGCGAGGTGCAACTGCCGCTTTCGATCGGTCGCGGGCAGAGCGTGACCCGGTATCGTTTCTCGATTGCGCTGGCGACGGTCGGCATTTCTCCTGTGCCGGGAGAACGCTTCCGGCTGTCACTGCTGGTCAATGACAACGATCGGGGGAAAAGAGTGCGGACCATGGAGTTCTTCCGGGGAATCGAAGGAGACAAGGATGTCGGGCTCTTCGGTTGGTGCGAACTGCGCTGAAATGAAAATGAGAAATCCCATGGGCCGGAGGACGGATGGTCTGCCGGATGTGGAATCCATTCAGAAAAAGTGGGGGTGTGGTCGACAATGAGAATGAATGAAGCAAAATTTACATTGATTGAATTGCTCGTTGTAATCGCGATCATAGCGATCCTTGCGGCACTGCTGCTGCCGGCGTTGAATCAGGCGCGTGACAGGGCACTGGATATCGCCTGCCGCAACAATCTAAAGACGATGGGAACGGCAACGATTCTTTATGCGGATGGTTGCGACGGCTGGATCCCCTATACCGAGACGGTCGGGGAGCTTTACGGAAATTTGTACATCAAATATTTTCATCAGCGTCTCGCCGTATTCTGCGCTGACGCCCCGAATGTGTTCCGCTGCCCCAAGGCGGGACCGGGCGAGGGACGGGACAGCGAGGGTGCCGGTGTCAACGACTGGCGTTTCCGGATCGGCGGCAGTGATGTCGGCAGCAAGCTTGCCGACGGGAAGCCGTGTCGTCTGACCTACGATTCGATTGCGACGATCGGTGGAGTAATCGGCTACGGCAGCTGGGAACCCCACAAGCTTGCCCGTTGCATTGCACCCGGGAAAACCGTTCATATCGTGGATGGAAAGAGTCCCGCGGCGCTTGCAAGTGACCTGAAGAATGTTGCTGATGAACGTTTCCCGCAGTTCTGGCGTCACAACATGCGCTGCAACCTCCTGCTCCTTGATGGTCATGTCGGGCAGATCAGCCGGGCGGAACAGGATGATTTCAAATTTTCCGATCCGGAAAACCACTGAGTTTTCTTTTGGAAAACCCATAAAAAAAGGAAAAGCAAGCTATGAAAAAAAGATTTACACTTATCGAGTTGCTTGTGGTGATTGCGATCATCGCCATTCTTGCGGCAATGCTGTTGCCGGCATTGAACAAGGCGCGGGACAAAGCGCGGGAAACCCTCTGCGTGAACAATGAGAAAACACTCGGACTCGGGCTGGCGTTCTACGCCGATGACTACAATGGTTTTCTGATAAACGGGCAGCATTCCCCCGGATACATCTTCAACGGGTTCCAATATACGTACTGGTACCAGGATTTCTCCCGTTACATCCCCAACGGGAAGTCATATTTCTGCCAGATCGGCGGAGAGGAGTATGCGCGCGAAACAGAGGGCAAGTCCTCGCGTTACTTCCCGACGGATCGGGGCGCTTACATCAGCTACGCCGTCAATATCAAAGTCGCCGGGGCGTGGGGGCTGGATGGCGATAAATACAATAAATGGTACAAGATCAGCAGCATCAAGTATCCCACCCGGACGGTTTATCTGATGGATGGGCACAGTGATATCATGTTCATCGGAGGCAAGGGGGAGGTCCTGGAGCAGCCGAAACGGGTTCCCAAGAACTTCCGCCACAACGATCGGACCAACGCTCTGATGCTGGACGGGCATTCCGTTTCCATCAAACGGGCCAACTGGGCGACGCTCAGTGACAACTATGTATGGGCGCTCTATTGACCCGGTACTTCTGAGGAAAATCGGAGATTGCCACCATGAAATTCGCCGCAGTTGCATTCTCTCTGGCCTTCGCCGCCATGGTTGCCGCGCAGGTCCCGGAGTGGATCTGGTACCCCGAAAAGCCGCAGGACAACTCGATTCGTGCTTTCCGGAGGAGCTTCCGGGTGGATTCCCCGGTGAAATCGGCGCAGCTCATGGTCCTGGCCGATGACAATGCCGAGATCCGGATCAACGGTGCACCGGAACAACCCCTGCCCGGCTGGTTGAAGTTCAACCGTTACGATGTCACGAAGTTCATCCGCCGGGGGGATAACGTCATCGCAATCCGGGCGCGTAACGGGCGGGCGGACGCGGGGTTGCTCTGCCGCTTTGAGATCTTCACGGAGCAGGGAATGCTCGAGTTCAACACCGGGGAGGGGTGGAAGTGTTCGACCGAAATGCCCGAGGGGTGGCAGTCTCCCGGATTTGACGACTCCGGCTGGCGAGACGTGAAGCGGCTCGGCGGTGCGGATCTGGCCCCGTGGAACTCGCTGGTCGATCTGTCGCCGTTTCTGCTGGCCGGGAGGGCGAAGCTCGATCCGATTCCGCCGGAAAAGAGAGGGCGGTTGATGCTGGATGATTTCTCCGACTGTTCCAGCTGGATGGGGGCGGCATATTCCGGTATCCGGCCCGGGCACAATGTTCTGCCGTACCAGCTCGGATTCGGCGCCGGTCCGGACGCCTCCCGCGATGACGGCGGCACGGGGATGATCGATTACGACTTCGTGAAATCCGGCGGACTGATGGTTTTTGAGAAGAACGCGGTCTACAAAAATCCTGCGGTCGCTGAAGCGATTGAGTTCGATGCGAATCCTCAGGGGTATGAGTGCGAAATCTATTTTGAACTGATGGACCGTTCCGACAAGGCGAGATTCCGGACCTCGCCGGTCAAACTCTCCGGAAATGGATGGAAGCGTTACCGGCTCGAGCTGAATGCAGGGAATGTCCGGAATTTCAACGAACTTGTGTTCCCGGTGGCGATCCGGCAACTCGGGTTCATCGGCGGCCGGGCGGGGAAGGGGCGCGTCCTCCTGGACGATCTCTGCTTCGTCTCGGATCTCTCCGGCGGGGAGGGTGTCCTTACGATACACCCGGAGTACGACGGTCTCGCTCACGCTCTGAACCAGCCGGTCCGGCAGACGTTTCGTATTCGCAACAACTGGAACCTCCCCCTGGAAACGACCGTGTCGATGGATGTTTTCGACATTCTGGATCGGAAACTCTTTTCCGCAGGGAAGACGGTGAAAATCGGCGCTTACGGGGTCGGACGGATTTCCTTCGATGTCGGAAGTTTTGCCAGAAAGGGAGCCTTCCGGACCGAGGTCAAGGCAAAAAATCGTCTTTCGGAACAACGTTTCACCGGCTGGTTCGGCGTATTCACCCCGAACAACAAACGTCTCAACGGCAGGCCGATGTGGTTCGGCGTCGAAGATCAGGGACTGCGCAATTTCCGGTATGAGGAAGAGTTGCATGTCGGCTGGATGAAGATGCTCGGCATCGACATCATTCGCGGCAACGTACTCGGCAACCAGCTGGAAAAGGTGCCGCATTCGGATTTCGGGTATCAGCAGTACCAACGGATGTATCAGCCTCATTTCGATGCCGGGATTCAGCTGATTTTCTCTTATGCCGGTGATGTACCGGGCTGGGCGGGGGGGCCGGCGCTGGATGGGCGGCGCGAGGAGTTTATCGGCCATATGACCCGTGTGGCGCAGTTTATGAAAGGCAATCCGGGCATCCGTTACTTCGAATGGTTCAATGAACCGAATCTCTCCTTTTTCCGCGGAACCACCGAAGACTATCTCGCTTCGCAGCGGATTTTCTACCCGATCTTCAAGTCGATCGTCCCCGACGTGAAGGTTGCAACCGGCGGCGTGGTGATCAACCATGGCAGGGCAAAGCCGGAGTTCGCCCGGCGGATGTATCAGGAGAACCGGGCGTTTTACGATGTTGCCTGTTATCACGGCCATGAGGACTATGCCGCTCATCGGAAAAACCTCGCCATCCTGGACGGCTGGCTGGCCGCCGTCGGGGGAGATAAGCCTTTCGGCAATTCCGAAGCCGGAGTACGTTCCCATTACGGCAATCCCGGGATGTTCCGGCTGCAGGCGGCGGAGCTGGTCAGGAAGATCACATTGACGAAGAGCCGCAATTCGGAGTTCTACATCTGGTTTATGCTGCAGGACTACGGCGACAAGTACATCAACGCGGACGACTCTTTCGGGCTGGTTACGGTGGACAATCAGCCGAAACCGTCGTTTCTCGCATACAATGAATTGATTCGGCAGCTTGCGGATACGCTCCCTGCGGAACCGGTCGTTCTGGCCCCGCAGCTTCAGAGTACCCGGTTTCTCCGTGGAGATGAGGAAATTCACGTCTGCTGGTCTGAAGGGGGACCGTTTGCGTTTGCGTTGAGCAGTGAGGTCCCGTTCCGCTGTACTGATCTATTCGGCAACGAAACGGTCATCCGGCCTTCGGGCGGAATCGCGCTTGTGAATTGCGGAACTCTGCCGTTCTATCTTCGGGCTCCGAAGGGTGCGCTTTCCGCGGTGGAGTTGCCGTTGCACGTGGTTGGAGAGTCGGTCTTTGTTCCGGGGGAAAAGGGGGCGGTGGAACTGGAGCTGCTCAATCCTTATGGAGAGAGGTTGCACTATTGCGTTGCCGTGGAGGATGTCGAACGGAAGGGGAAGCTGCGTTCCGGCGGAGTCGTTCACTTCAATATTCCGGTGACGATACCGGCTGACGCTGCCGCCGGCAATTTCCCGCTCGATTGCCGGCTCAAACTTATGCGGGAAGACGGGCGGATATTGCTGGATCAGATGATCTCGCTCCGTCGCGCAGTCGCATTGCCGGTCTCTCGGGATGGAAAAGCAACAGTCAAACTGGATCGTGCGGATCAGGTGCGTGAGATGATGTTCGATCCAAATACGCCGCGTTGGAGCGGGCCCGGGGATCTCAGTGCTGAGATCGGACTTTCCCTGCAGGGGAAGTCGCTGCTGTTCGATGCCGTCGTGACCGATGACGATCACAGTGTTCCCGGTCGGGAGGCCTTCGTATGGCAGAACGACTGCATTCAGGTCGGGATCGTGAACCGTGAGGGTGCGCATTACGAATTTACCGTTTCCGGAGACGGTAAGGGAGGCGCAGTGCTCTGGAATCACATTTATCCCGGTGAAGGCGGCGGAATGGTCGGTACCGCCAGGCAATTTCCGGCCTCGGTCGTCAGAAAAGGAGGACAGACGATTTACCACTTCGAGATTCCGGTCGATCGGATTGGTCTGAAGGGAGAACCCGGAGAGATATTCCGGCTTGCCCTTCTGGTGAATGACAACGACAAAGGCAGGTCTCTGCGATTCATGGAGTGGAACAGCGGCATCCAGCCGATGAAGAACGTCGAACTTTTCGGCTGGGCGAAATTCGTCCGTTGAGGAGGCAGGAAAAATTTTTCCCCATACCAAGGGGGGAGTACGGGGGAACGGGGGAAAGACGGTTCGCTCATGCTCTCCTGAATGTGTTCAACCGCGGCGCGGCATGGCTGTCGTTGCCGTGCCGTGAGGTGAAATGATTCCCGCGGGAATCCGGCTGACGGCGAAGGAGAGGGGGGCGTTGACCATGAAGGTCGGCCATTCATGATTTTCCTGCCTGAGGCGAGAGAAAAACTGCTGGCTCGACGGTTTCCCGACGGGGAATGATTTCCGTTCAGTCGGCAGAAAAGGAAACTCCCGGAACGGTATCGCCGGTCCGGGAGCTTCAGTCGCCTTATTGCGGGTGAAACGGGAGTTATTCCGCTTTCCGGAGGCGTTTGGTTTTGGGAATGCGGAAGTTCTCGGTAATTCCGCAGGCCCGGCGCGCATTGGCCCAGCTGCCGCCGCCGAGTTTCTTCATCCCATAGGCGAGGAGATACTGGTAGTTCTTGCGCATGTTGGAGTAGGAGAGATCCTCTCCGGCCTTGTAGAGTCGAAGGATCTCTTCCTTGATCTGACGCTCGCTCATGCTGCGGCGGAGACGGATCTGCGTGTAGTCGATTCCAGCGGCGTGAACGGCGTTTTTCCACGATTTGAACCGATGAACCGCGGCGAGATAGAGCGGACGGCAATCCTGCTGCGCGTGCTTGCAGGTCAACGACTCGCCGATCTGCTGTTTGCCGCGAATGTCTTCAACCACCCGGCTTTTGCTCCAGACCCGGTATTTGCGGATTTTGGTATAGTCGAGCCCCGCGGCGTAGATTGCCTTGCCCCAGGAGCCGAACATGCGTTCGGCGGCGGCGTAGACTCTGGGATAGTGGGTGGCGTAGTAGTAGGAGTTCAGGGGTTCTTTGCCGTTGCTGGCCAGGATCTGTTCGATCACCATTTCCGGCGTCCAGATTTTTCTAAACATGCACTAGATTTCCTATTCGGAGTCGTTTCCAGATTGATCCCGGTGGTGAAACCACCGTAAAAACTAATGGGCTTGAAGTGTTTACCCTGTTCCGATAACATAGCACTGAAAGAAATCAGTTTCAAATAATAAAACAGGAAATCCTGAATATTTCCGGAAAATCACTTTCCTGTTCTTTTCTGCTTGCCGGAACCGGTTGGTCCGTCATGTTTTCAGGAGGAGTGTTTCAGCATTGTTCGGTGCGGAAAAGGGGAAGAACTGCTGTTGCATTTCCGGCTTTTCGTCTTATATTAGGGGAATTTCAACCGGCGGTAATTCATGGGTATTACACTTCATCAGATCAGAGGCTGGCTCTCGAAAGAACAGTTTTTCGGACAGGGCGGTTATTGTGAATTGTTCCGGATCGCCTATCCGCTGCTGTTTCTGTCGGCGAGCAATGTGATCATGCAGTTTGCCGACCGTCGTTTTCTCGGGAACAGCTCGACCGAGGAGATGGCCGCGTCACTGCCTGCGGCTTCTCTCTTCAACAGCCTGACGATCTTTTTTCTGGTCGCCACGAATTTCACCAACGCCTTCGTCTCTCAGCATTACGGGGCCGGGAGGAGGAGACAATGCGTACTGGCGGCCTGGAACGGATTCTATTTCGCGCTCTGCAGCGGAGTGGTGATTCTATTCTGCATTCCGTGGATCGGTTACTGGGTGCTGCACTCCCCGTTCGCTTCCGAGAATGTCTCAAAGTTCGGATGGGTCTATTTTCTGTCGCTGCTGCCCGGTGCGGTGTTTCAGTGTCTCGGCGCTCCGTTCTTCTCGTTCTATTCGGGACGCGGCAGAACACTGCCGGTTGCATTGATCAACATCGGGGTCTGCCTCTTCAACATTTTTCTGAACTGGCTGTTGATTTTCGGCCACTGGGGGATGCCGAGACTGGGGATTCTGGGGGCGGGAGTCGCGACCAGTCTGAGCCTCGGAGTCGGTTTCGTGATGATTCTTACGCTGTTCCTGCGGATCGACCAGCGGATTTATCCGACCCGAACCCTTCGGACATTCTCCGGAGAACGGCTGAACCGGCTGATCCGTTTCGGTTTTCCCTCCGGACTCCAGGTGCTCAGCAACTGCATGAGTTTCACGGTGATTATTCTGCTGGTCGGCCGGCTCGGTGACATGGCGCTGGCGGCTACCACGATCGCCCTTTCGATCAACATGCTCGGCTTCATGCCGATGGTGGCGATTGCCGATTCAACGCTGATTCTGACCGGGCAGTACATCGGGCGCGGCCTGAAAACGGTTGCCGAGTCGATTCCTCCCCGGGCCTGGCGGCTGGCGGTCGCGTATGTTTTTCTGATGTTGTTCGTCTACCTGTTCCTGACCGGAGGATTCATCGACTCCTTCCGGCCCGCTTCCGATTCCGGTCCGGCGCGGATTGATTTTTCCGAAGTGGCCCGGCAGGGATGGTTGACGCTGCTGATGATGGGGCTCTGGGGAATCCCGGATTCGCTGCGTTATATCTTCGGCGGTGCGATGCGCGGCGCCGGAGATACCCGGATGCTGATGGTGATCAACCTCGTCTGTGCATGGCTGGTCGGGATTCCGGGCTTCGTTTTTCTGGTTTACGTGGTCAGACCGGCTCCTTCGTGGGTATGGTCATACTTCATTGTGGTGGCGACGGTCGAGGGGTACTGGACATTCCGGCGGTTTCGTTCCGGGGCGTGGCGGCGGATCCGGCTGGTTCGCGAGGAGGGCCGGCCGTGATTCTTGCTCTGGACTTTGAAACAGCCAATCCCGTATGCGGCAGCATCTGTGCGGTCGGCGTGGTGGAAATTGCCGGAGGAAGGATCGTCCGCCGGTTCGAACAATTGATCCGCCCCCACGCAAGCTGCCGTTGGTTTTCCCGTTTCAACATCGCAGTGCACGGAATCACCCCCGCAATGGTCCGGGAGGCTCCGGAGTGGGACGAGGTGTGGGCATTGCTGGCCGGGCGTTTCGAAGGAGCGACGGTGGTGGCTCACAACGCCGCGTTTGATATTCCGGTACTGGCGGCGGCGCTCCGGCTGTATGATCTGCGGTTTCCGGAACTGGAGTTTCTCTGTACCTGCAAAAGCGCCCGGCGGGCCTGGCCGGAGTTGCCGAACCATCGTCTCGACACGGTGGCCGACCGGGCCGGTTTTCATTTCATGCACCATCGGGCGGGCGACGATGCCGCCGCCGCAGCGGCGGTGCTCTGTGCAATGATGCAGGAACGCAACTGCTCCACTGTGGCTGAACTGGCCGACGCGCTGGAAATCAACCTGGGGCGCTTGTCGCCCGCCGGTTGTGTGCCGTGCCTGGTCCGGCCGCGCCGGAAAAAGAGAGTGACGAGCCATGAAAGCGATTGAAATCTACACCGACGGCGCGTGTAAGGGCAATCCCGGTCCCGGCGGGTATGGGGCGGTACTCAAATACAGAACGCATCGCCGGGAGC
>CALXOA010000055.1 GCA_944389895.1 uncultured Victivallis sp.
AAACCGCTTGCTTTCGACGATCATACAATTCTTTTGAATTGATTTTTCTTGCATCTCGAAGTTCCATACTGGTAATATAGTACGTTTGAATAGATTCTACAAGTATTTTTGTTGCCTATCTATATAATCTATTTCCGACTTTGTCAATTCCCCTTCAGGTTGCTGATGAAATTTCTCCAGTAAGGAGATGGGAGTTCACGAAGAATATTTCGTCGATCGTCATGCTGCAAGCCGGGAAAATGCTCTCACGGTTCTGAGGTGTCGCTGGCGCCTGTGACGCAAAATGACAAATGATTTATCGATTCCGGTTTGGGGATTTTGAAAGTTTGTGATATCAGTATGGAAGTAGTCGTGATGGAACTGGGAAGTTGCAAATATGCTTCATGAAATTTGCGGCAACAGCAATGCTTGAAGGGAAAGGAGGCTTCATGGATCTTCAGAATGAGGCGCAGCGGATCGTCGACGCCGCGGTGGCGGATGGGACTGAGAACAGTCTCCAGTTCTGCGTATTCCGCGACGGCGAATGCATCATCGATGTCTGCGCCGGGTGGATCGGGTTCGATCGGCGGAGACGGGTCGATTCCCATACGATTTTCCCGATCTACTCGACCGGCAAGGGAGTTCCGGCGGCGGCGCTGACCCGGCTGATCGGGGAGGGGAGGGTTTCTCCCGACCAGCCGGTGGCGGATTTCTGGCCGGAGTTTGCGAAAAACGGCAAGGAGCATACGCTGGTGCGCCATCTGCTCAACCACTCCTCGGGGCTGCGGCAGCGGTTCCCGGAGCAGAAGAGCTACGAACTGGTCGCCGACTGGCCTTACATGATCCAGGTGATCGACGAGTCCGCTCCCGACTGGGAGCCCGGCTCCCATACCCGTTACCAGTCGCTGACTTACGGCTGGGTGACGGCTGAGTTGATCCGGCGGATCACCGGGAAGGAGTTCCGCGATTATGTGCGGGAAGAGCTGTTCCAGCCGGAGAACATCACCGATTTCTATTTCGGCACCACCGATGAAGCCGAGCGGAACGCGGCGGAGTTCCGGCTTGGACCGGATATGAAGCCGTCAAGCTCCATTTCGATCTGCGACCCGCTGGTTGAACTGATGCGCCAGCCGTGCATCCGTCGCGCCGCGCTGCCCGGATTCAACGGCTTCGCTTCAGCCCGTGCTCTGGCCCGTTTCTATCAGGCGATTCTCGCAGGGCGTTATTTCAGCCGTGAGATGTTGCTGGAGGCGACCGAACTGCACCGCCCGGAACCGGAGCCGCCCCGGCTGGGGGATTTCAACTGTTTCGGTTATGGTTTCGCCCTGTCGGGACCGCGGGAGGAGATCGGCCGGGTATTCGGGCACGGCGGCTACGGCGGTTCCGACGGAATCGCGGACCGGGGGCGGGGGCTTGCCGTCGGATTCACCGCCGGTGTGCTCGGTTCTCATCCGTGCAAAGAGACGCTCTACCGGCTGATCGGACTGGAACAGCGTCGCGGCTGGGAAGCGTGACGGCTGGCAATGCAGCCAACGGCACCGGAACTCCCCTGCCGGCTTTTTTCAGTAGACGCACTCCCGGCAGGCGTCGGTGAAAGCCTTCAGATTGGCGGGATCGCCGAAAAAGAAGTGGTCCGACGGAGCGATGATGTAGCCGGCATGGTCCCGGGTTGCCTCAAAACAGTCGAATACCATCTTGCGGACCAGGACCGGATTGCCCCGTTCAAAACCGGCATTCTGGTCGAAGCCGCCGATGAAGAAGAGCCGGTCGCCGACCTGTGCGGAAGCCTTTGCCAGATCGCAGTCTCCACCCATCGAGGGAGGCGTCATCGTTTCAAGGCCGTCCGCTTCGGATTGAACCACCAGTTCCAGCATCGGCATCAGCCCGCCGCAGAAGTGATTGACGACTTTCAGCCCGAGTTCGTGGAAGAGGCGATTCTGCCTGATGTCGCAGGGGAGCCCGAACTCCCGGTAGAAGTCCGGGCTGATCACAGTACTTGAACCGGCGCCGCCCCCGACTTCCACCATGTCGGCCCGGGTCCCTTCCCAGAAGCGGGTGACTTTCAGGGTTTTTTCCAGGATCGCATCGAGGATGTGATGGAGCGTCTCCGGCTCATCCATACCGAGCAGAATGGCCTCCTGGGTACCGAACAGGGTGCAGAAACTCTGCCACGGACTGCCCTGGCCGGGAGAGAACGGATGCGAACGGACAATTCCGAGTTCTCCCAGCTTGTCGCGCGTCCGGTCGATTTCAGAGAGATCGGCACCGGAGGGAACCGGGCAGTAGCGATCCCACAACTCAAAATCCGCAACCGTTTTGAGCAGTGGTTCCGTATCCCATGTGGTGAAGGCGTTCTGCGAATAGATCTTGTGCAGCCGGCCGCCGGGCGTGGTGATGAACTCTTCAAATGTGTGGTTGCCGTCGGCGTCGGTGCCGAGGTCGACGGTTCTGACCTCCCAGTTTGCCAATGCTCCGGGCTCATAGCGGTAGGTCGGGCTGACGTAAATCGCATAATCGAACCCGAGTTTCCGGTTGGCTTCATACCAGTCGGCGCCGTTGAGATAGGTTTTCAGATAGTAGTTCATCCAGCCGTGGACCTGACAGGGAAGCCGGTCCGGCCGCTTGTTGTCGAGTGCGGTCAGCATCCGTTCGCGCGGAGTCATTGTCATGATGATTTCCTGCTCCAGAAATGATTGCTTGCGTCCCGTTATGCCGGATCGAGGGAAAAAACATCAGCATCCTCGACATTTGATGAAAATTCACTCCGGCACCCATTCCCGTACAATATATGCCCGATTGTCCCGTTTGCAAATATCCCGGAGCCGGTCTGATGTTGATTTCCCGATCGAAGAAAAGCCGGCCTCCCCGGCGGCGAAAATTCCGCGGGGAGGCCGGCCGTTTTCTGGAGAAAAATGATGGATACCCGGAAGAATACCGGTCACTGTTCAGAGCTCGACAACCCGGTTCTCCCGGGCGGATTCGATCATTGCCAGACCGATGGCGAGACTCTTCCACCCGTCGTCAATGGAGACTGCGGTCCTCCTTTTTTCCCGGATCGCGGCGATGAAATCCGCCATCTGTGCAGCATGACCGCTCTTGTTGTCAACCGGAATTGTTTCGGTTGGGCTGCCTTTGATCGTCATGGTCAGATGGTCGGAACCATCCATGGTCAGGCAGCCGTTTTCCCCGTAGATCTCCATTCTCTCGTCGGTCCGCCCAAAACGCTGCCAGCTACTCATCATGTTGCAGATCAATCCATTGCGATATGTGACGATCGCGGCTGTGTAGTCCGCCGGTTCAGATTGGCCGGGATTGAGCAGGTCGCTCTGGGCATAGACACGCCGGGCGTCGCCGAACAGCCAGTTCGCCAGATCCACGTGGTGGGCCAGCATGTCAAGAATGGTACCGCCGCATTTTTCAAAATCGGTGAACCAGTCGCCCGGCTGACGGGCGTAACAGCCGAGCGGCAGGTCCACATTGCAGAAGTGCAGTTTGCCGAGAATGCCGGAATCGAAAAGTTCCTTGAATTTCTTTGTCTTGGCGGCATGGCGACGGACGAATCCGACGGCAAACGGCACTCCCGCCCGGTTCGCCGTCTCCACCAGATGCTCGGCATCGGCCCGATTCCGGCAGAGCGGTTTTTCGCAGAATACCGGCAATTTCGCCTCGAGTGCGGCGAGTGCTCCTTCGTGATGACATGGGGTGGGGGAACAGACCAGCACTCCGTCAATTCCGGAAGAGGCGAGCTCGGCCGCACTCCCGCAGATTTTTGCCCCGTAGGTTTCGGACATGAATTGCGCCGCCGCGGGGAGCGGGTCGTAGACGGCGGCAATGGTGACTCCATCGATTTTCGACAGGATATCCGTATGGCATTTCCCCATACGTCCGGCACCGATGATTCCGATTCTGGTCATGATTTGGATTCTCCCGTGTTTATTGCTTTTCCAGATAGGGTTGTCTGAGTTTTTCGAGCAGTGCGACGGCATGAAGGATGTCGGCATCCCGGGTTGCGCCGGAGGGGATTTCCCGCTCGATGGTCAGTGGCCCGCGATAACCGTTATCGCAGAGTCTTTCGAACAGTGCGGAGAAACGGGTCGCTCCATCTCCCAGCCGTACCTCATGGCCGAGTTCACCCGGACGCTGTGGCCGGACGGCATCCTTGCAGTGGATGTGTACGATCCGGTCACCGAATTTATCGACCATTTTCATGGGATCGTCTTCGTCATAAATCAGCAGATTTGCCGGATCGAAATTGAGCCGCTGGTTATCGACTCCGATCCGGTCGAGCAGTTTGCCGAAACTTTCCGCCGACTCCTGGCCGGTTTCATAGGCGAAAAATTGATCGTTGGATTCCACCAGGCGGCAGAGGCCGCGCATCGCTCTGATGAAGGCGTCATACTCCTCTGCTGTTTCCAGAATCCGCAGATAGCCGATGTGACAGGCGATTTGATCGATGCCGAGCGCCGCGGCCCAGTCGGCACTGCGGCAGGCGCGCGCCATCCGTTCCGCACGGGTATGCGGTGGAACCAGGCCGATGGAGTTCTTCCAGTCGTTCCAGTCCTGATCCGGAAAGGAGATAAAGAGGGAAGTGGCCGAGATGTTGTACTCCTCTAGCAGATCGCGCAGCCTTTCCGTATTGCTTCTGCCGACAGCACCGTAAAGATAGTCGTCGGGGGGGGCGACGAGCTGGCAGTGGCGCAGACCAAGCTGTTTCATCTTCTGAAAACTTTCGACGGGAGGAGTGCCGAAGCGTACCATAACGCCGATTCCGAGCGGATCCGTTTTTGTCATTGATCTGATACCCTTTCCATGGCTTTTGCATTCTTTTTTATTTCGGATCGGCTGCTTTTTCGCCACCGATCCGGGTTTCCTGAATTTCAAGGTTCTCATCGAGGATCACGAAATCAGCCGGATTTCCCGGCAGCAGTTCTCCTGCTCCGGGGATTCCCAGCGACCGGGCCTGATTGAATCCGGTGACATAAGCGAGTTCCGCCAGCGGCAGTTGGGTACTTTCCTGCAGGAAGCGTACTCCCCTGTGAAATCTGAGGGTACTTCCGGCCACGGTTCGCCCGTCGGCCAGCGTCGCACGCCCCTCCGTGACCTTGACCGGCAGACCGCCGAGGGAGTACTCCCCGTCCGGCATACCGGCGGCACACATCGCGTCTGTGATCAGCATCACTCCGCGAACCCCTTTGTTCCGGAAGATGAAACGGATCATTTCGGCGGTCAGGTGGATGCCGTCGGCGATGATTTCCACAGATACATCGTCAGCGGTCAGGCCGCCGCCGACCATGCCGAAACGCAGGTGGTGCAGCGGGGTCATCATGTTGCAGAAATGGGTCAGATGTTTCATTCCCGCCTGGCGCGCTTCGTCGAAACAGGCGTAATCCGCGGCGGAGTGACCGCCCGACGGCATGATGCCCCGTTCACTCAGAAAACGGGTGAAACGGATTCCGCCGGGCAGCTCCGGGGCGAAGGTCACCTTGAGAACCGGTACGATTCGATTCGCCCGTTCGACAAGATCCGGGTCGGGGTCCCGGCGATGGGCCGGATTCTGAGCTCCCAGACAGGAAGATGAGAGGAACGGGCCCTCCAGATGGACCCCTGCCAGACGGGCTCCGGTCGGATAACGGCGATAGTCCCGGGCGACTTCGAGTGCGCGGAAGAGATCTGTTTCGGCGATCGTCAGAGTGGTCGGAACCATGGTGGTGACGCCTTCGGCGGCCTTCCCCCGGCCGATTCGCTCGAGTGCTTCCGGTGTGCCGTCGCAGAAATCGGCGCCCAGACAGCCGTGAAAGTGGATGTCTACAAAGCCGGGCATGATGATCTTTCCGGTCAGATCGACTGTCCGATCCGCCCGGGGGCGTACCGTTCCGGCGGGCAGGATTGCCGCGACCTTCCCGTCGGTAACCGCCAGGGCTGCGTTCGGCAGTTCCACTCCGGGATTGATCAGGCGCAGGTTTTCGTAGAGCGTGGTCATCGTCGGAACCTTTCTCTTCAGAGCCGGATCGTGTCCGCAGTCCAGACGATTGTCGTATCGGGGTGGTTGAGCAGCAGCGAAGCCGGAAGTTCCGGAGTTGGAACTCCGGTTTGAATCGCCTGTAACGGCTTCTGCTGTTCCGGAAAACAGGCGAGCAACAGAATTTCACGGGCATCCAGAATAGCCTTCATTCCCTGGGTCACCGCCTGGCGCGGCATCAGGGCGCGGTCGCCGCCGGCGGTAAGTCTCGTGTTGGTGGCAACCGTGGTTTCGGTCAGGGTGATGAGGCGCGACGGCAGTTCGGCGAAGGCGGCGGCGGAAATTTCGGATTCAGACATCGGCTCGTTGAAGGCGATATGCCCGGTGAAACCGATGCCGAGCAATTGAAAATCAAGTCCGCCGGCAGCGGCGATTCGCCGGTCATGGCCTGCCGGATCTTTCCCCTCCGGGAACCAGGCACGTTCCTCCGAGAAACCCAGCGAAGGATCGAGACGGTTGAAGAGGTTTTCACGCATATAGCGGCGGTAACTCAGAGGATGGGAGTCCGGGATGCTGCGGCCGTCGGCTCCGACATATTCATCGAGGTTGAATGTGGAGAGCCTTTGCAACGGTGTCCGGTCGGCGTTGAGTCGTTCCGCGAGATACTTGTAGACATCCAGCATGGTGTTTCCGGTGGCGAGGCCGAGCCGGAAGGAGCGACCGTTATGCATGGCGGCTGCAATCCGGTCGAACATCCGGTCCGCGGCGAGGCGGCTCATCGCTTCGTAATCAGGTACACTTTGAAATTTCATGATCTGTTCTCCACGTCGACTTGTATTTATCACGTTTTAATTATATCGTAGTTTTCAACAGAACCCAATGGAGGTTTGCCGGATTTTTTTATACATTTGGTGCATGGAGGCGCAATGCGATACTTCGAGGGACTGTCGTTTGCAATGGCTGAATCGGAACGCGAATCCGTCAGAGTAAAACAGAATTATCCGTTCTATTACGGTCTGCAGTATATTCATTCCGGGAATCTCTTTCTGCGGATCGACCAGGAACGAGAGTTTCTGGTCAGGGGGCCTGCTGCGTTCCTGACCTGGCCGGGCAGTTATTTCGAGTACTGGAACGCCGGAGAGGAACGGCGCTGGCACCTCTGGTGCTGTTTCTACGGCCCCCGGGTGGAGCGGATGGTTTCCGGTGGATTGCTGCCGATCGAGACGGGAGTTCCGGTATTCTCGATCGGCGCGCCGGAACTTTTTCTGCATACAATGCAGGAATTGATCGCCCTGGCCGGCACCGAGCGCGGGATCGACCGGGCGGTAATGCGGCTCGAGGAGTTGCTTTATCTGATGCAGGAAACTCCGACGGGGAAGTTGGCCCGGCTGTCGCCTTACGCGGATTTTTTCGAGGAACTGCTTTTTGAAATCGAGCGATATCCGGAGCGTGACTGGGATTTCGGGCGCGAAGCGGAGAAGCTGCATGTCAGCCTGAACCATTTCAACCGGTTGTTCCGGGAGCACTGCCATTCGAGTCCGCGCCACTCGGTGATCAACGCACGGATGCGCCGTGCCGCCGAACTGCTGCTCGAAACCAATGATTCCATGCGTGAAATCGCCGAGGCGGTCGGCCTGGAAAACGAGTTTTATTTCTCCCGGCTGTTCCGGCGGAAGTACCATCTGCCGCCGGCGACCTACCGCCGTGAGTTCTGCGGAGAGGCTCCATCTGCGGAACAGTGAGGCGGAAATCGGGGAAAATCCAGACGGAGGGTTGCATTTTTCGTGCCGGCGGGGTATTTTTGAAAAACAGTTCGAATTGCATGAAAATGAGAAAGGAGATCGGTAAAAATGTATGGCAGATTCCTGATTCTGGCAGCTCTGCTGCCGTTTGCAGCTGCGGCATTGGAACTGGCCGTGACTCCCGGGCGTGAGACGGCGGTCTGGAAAATCGGTGAGCCGGTTCAATTCCGGATTGCGGTTACGGAGAAGGAGCAGCCCCTTGCCGGAAAGAAGGTTTCGTATTCGATCCAGGCGAACGACAGCGATGTGGTACGCGGCGAATTTGTCTCCGGGGAAAAGCCGGAGGTGATCACGTTCCCGATGAAGAAAGCCGGTTTTGTATTGCTGCGGGCGGAGTCCCGGCCCGAGGCCGGAGGCAAGCCGGTGGTGGCTTTCGGCGGCGCTGCGGTCGAGCCGGAGGCGATCCGGGCGACGACGCGGGTGCCGGACGATTTCGACCGGTTCTGGGAAGAGGCACGTGCGGAGGTTGCCGCAGTCCCGATGAAGGTGACCCGGACTCTCTTTGACGATACGAATCCGGCAAGCCAGATTTTCGATGTCCAGATCGATTGTGCCGGCGGGGCGCCGGTTTCGGGATATCTCTCGGTCCCGCGTGACAAGAGTCGGAAGTATTCGATCCGCCTCAGTTACGACGGTGCGGGGGTGCGCAGTGCATATCCGCCGAGGCCGGCCGGGGCTTCCGATGCGATCGTATTCAATGTCAATGCTCACGGCCTGCCGAACGGGCGTTCCGAGGAGTTCTATCGGCAGCAGAGCGCTAATGAGCTTGCCGATTATGCGATGCGCGGGTGGGCCGAGCGTGACCGGACCTACTTCCGCGGAATGTACCAGCGGTTGATGCGGGCGCACGAATATGTCAAATCACTTCCCGAATGGGATGGGAAGAATCTGATCGTTTCCGGCGGCAGCCAGGGGGGCGCACAGGCGCTGGTCGCCGCCGCGCTCGATCCCGATGTGACCGTGATGATTTCATGGGTCACCGCACTCTGCGATCTGACCGGTTCCCTGCACGGGCGTACTTCAGGCTGGCCCCGGCCACCGGTTTCGGAACCGGGGGTTGCGGAGAACAGCGCCTACTATGATGTGGCGAATTTCGCCACCCGGGTACGGCCTGACACCGCCTGTCTGATGATGGTCGGTTTCATTGATCAGATATGTGTGCCGACTTCGGTTTACTCGGCCTACAACAATCTGCAGGTCAAGGAGAAGATGATGGTACACGACATTGTCGGCGGTCATCGTCTTTCGCCGGAGGGCGCCGTCGCGATCGGCAGGTTCATCAGCAGCCATATGAAGAAATGATTTTCCGTTCTCAACCGATAGCAAAGAAAGGGCATGTATGAAACAGACTCCGGAAACAGTGATTCTGCTGAATTTCGGCTGCAAAGACATCCAGAAGTTCGCCCGTGCGATCCGTGACCGGCACATCTACACGATGGTGATGCCGTATACGGTTCCGGCGGAGCGGGTGATGCAGGAGAGTCCGGTCGGCCTGATCGTCTGCGCCGACAAGGAGGTGCCGGCCCGGCCGGAAGCACGTGCGAAATTCGATGCGCTCAAGCTGCCGACGCTTGACCTCTCTACCGGCCTCGGGGAGGTGGATGCCGCGGTGCGGTTCTGCCGCGAAAAATGCGGTTGCACCGGGCGCTGGACACTCGAGAACTTCATCGACGAGGCGGTGGCTGATATCCGCAACCAGGTCGGTGACCGGAAGGTGGTTCTCGGGCTTTCCGGCGGCGTCGATTCCTCGGTGGTCGCTGCGTTGATTCACAAGGCGGTAGGCAAGCAATTGACCTGTGTATTCGTCAACCACGGACTGCTGCGCAAGAACGAACCCGAGATGGTACAGGAAATCTTCGCCCGCAATTTCGACATGAATCTCTGCTATGTCGATGCTTCCGATCGTTTTCTGGACAAGCTCAAGGGGGTTTCCGATCCGGAACAGAAGCGCAAGGTGATCGGCAAGGAGTTCATCGAGGTATTCGCCGAGGCGGCGGCCAAAGTGGATGCTCCTTTCCTGGGGCAGGGGACGATCTACCCCGATATCCTCGAAAGCATTCCGCTCGACGGCAATCCGAATGGAGTGATCAAGAGCCACCACAATGTCGGCGGTTTGCCGAAGAACATGAAGTTCAAGCTGGTTGAACCGGTTGAGCGGCTGTTCAAGGATGAGGTCCGTGCGGTCGGCCGGATGCTCGGCCTGCCTTCGGAATTGATTGATCGCCATCCGTTCCCGGGACCGTCGCTTGGCGTGCGTCATGTCGGTGCGATCGAACGCAATACGCTTGCGATGCTGCGCGAGGCCGATGCGATCGTGACGGAGGAGTTGATCAAGGCGGGCTGGTATCACAAAACCTGGCAGACCTTTGCGATTTTCGTGCCGGTCAAGACGGTTGGGATCAAGAACCAGCAGCGTTCCTACGAGTACGTGATTGCGATCCGTTCGATCAACAGTGTGGACGCAGTGACCGCACAGGTGGTGAGACTGCCGTGGGAGCTGCTCGAAACGATGATGGAGCGGATTGTCCGCGAAGTTGACGGGGTAAACCGCGTCGTCTACGATATCACGGCCAAGCCGCCGGGGACAATTGAGTGGGAATGAACTTCCCACAGGAACCCGCATCAATTTTTGAGGCGGGTTGAAAAGGACGTTTTAGACAACAAAACGTTCCCCGGGGGAAGGAGATTCCGGGAAGGGCTGTCTGATTTCCGGTTGAGGGGCACAGACGGCCCTTTCTTTTTTCATGGTGAAACACTGTTTCAGGGATTTTCCCGCCGATTGCTGATTTCCGCTTTCCCCGTCGGGACGGAAATTTTTGCCTGGAATGATTCGAATCCGCTTGCAATGGAGATGAATCCGGGTATAGTGAATGCTGTGGATTGACGTCCCCACTGTAGACCGGCGGAAAGGCTGATTGCGACGGTAAGAAACGGTGTCAAGACACTGAATTGTCCCCATTTCTCCCTTCGGAGTGCGCGATAATCCTGCAGCCGGTGACGCCAATCTCTTTCGCCTCTACTGATGATTTCGGATTGGAAAACTGATTCCCCGGAAGGTTTGGCAAAAAATGAAAAAGTCCTTTCAGGCGGCCGGTTTCGGAAACGCAGTCGGCGGATTGAGGCCGATCGAAATGACGAATCGGAAGAGAGTTCTGGCAAAGGTATCAACGAAATTGCCGTATAACCGGAAAGGGGTTTACCAAATCACCCATCCGGTACAGCTCGACGCCAGTACCGTCGGTTTGTTCGTCAACATTCGGGCGGATCGATCGGACGCTCCGGATTTTGAGATGGGGACGGATTTCTGTATTACCCGCGATCCGGATTTCCGCCATCTGGAAGGCTTCGTCCCTGTTATTCGGAATGAAGGAAACAAACATCCCGTCAGCGGAAAGAACTTTCTGATGGTTGCATATCCCGCTTTTCCCGCGTTTGTTCCTCTCGGGGCACTGTTGCCCGATGGAACACCCCATCCGTATGCCGGAACCGGGTTCTGCCTGACGGTCCGCCTGGGCAGACCGTGTGATGCGGATGGTTCTTCCGGCGCCGGTTATACGAATCCTCTGAAAGATGAAGTGCTTAACGATGTTTTGATTTCCCAGCTGAGTTGGGATGGTAAAGAACTGACCATTACCGGCAGCGAAAGAAAAATCTTTGCGGAGTTTGCCGGCGAATTGTCTTTTGCCGGAACGCCTTTTGCCGGAATCGTTCCTGTCGGTGTCGATTTGCTGATCGGCGGTATTCATGCGTTGCCCGGAGAGAAACTCGGTCGGGCCGGAGTCAGCCGCTGGCAAAACGAAAATGGGAAATGGAAAGAAAAAAGTTTTACGCCCGTCGGAGCCCCGGGCTCATATGAACCCAGTTTGATCCGGGATACGGACGGTTCTCTGCTTTTCACCCTCAGAACAGCCGCGGGGGAATGGTATCCTGCGCTTCAGACCAGCGCAGAGGGAATGGCGGATTCCGCCAACATCCGGGATTTGCGGGTGTGGCGCTCGGAAGATGAAGGAAAACATTGGAGCTTGTGTATTCAGAAGAAAAATGTCTGTAACGGCTGTCCCGTTTCGATCGCCCGAACGCTCGACGGTACTCCGGTATTGTTGACCAATCGCCGGGCGGACTTTACAGCAACCGGTAAAGCAATGTTTCATGGCAGCATCCGGGAACAGCTGGTTGCCTGGCCATTGAACGCGCTCCGGAATGACGTACTGCCGGAAATTCTTCTTCGCAATGCGGTAACTGAGTTCGGAACCGGTTTTTATGACGGGGGCTGGTACATGGATCATCCGATCGGTGAAGTTGTCAGACTGGGGGATCATCAGTGGCACAGCATTGTCTGCCACCGCAATATGGAAATCGCGGAAGGCGGGGCCGGGAAAGCCATGACGCCTTTCACCGGTGCATATATCGAAGAACTTCGTGGTGGAGAAATCATAAGGGAGCCATGGCTTTTTTCTTCCCCGCAGCTGTGATCGTTTTCCGTGAGATTGTGTTATGCGATACGGCGGTAAACAGTCATAACGGTTCTATTCTGTATTTCTGACTCAGATGTATTGGATGTTCCGGTAAAGAGCCTGAATGTAACTTGGGAAACTACGTTTTCTGGAGGCGGCAGAGTCCGGCTGTATCCATCTTCGCTCAAAATGATACCGGAAGGAAAAACTTTCGTCGAACAGTTAAATTCCAGCCTGGTGATGGATAAAGATGATTTTGATTCCCGGTGGACAGCCGATTGAGAACTGGTTCAAGGCAAGGGAGCTGACGGCTGACGTATCCGCCACATTGATTGATCCTGAGGATGGAAATCCGTCAACGGTTTTCGTCTCTGGGATGCATGAGTCGGAATGGGCGGAGAGAAGAGCCGTTACTCCAGAAAATACATTTTCATCATCCCCTTTCCCTTGACTTCGCAGGGGGGACGCGGGGTGAAGGTTCCGCGGGAAGGGACAAGAATACGGGTCGTCTCCGAAACGTTGATCCGCATCGGTTCCGAGAGCTGTTCCATCCGGGCCGCGGTGTTCACGGTGTCGCCGAAGATATCGTAGAGGTAACGTTCCGTTCCGACGATCCCGCCGACGACCGGCCCGGAATGGATCCCGAAACGCATCTCCCAGCGGAGGCCATCGCTCCGATTGCGTTCTGCGAGGTAGTTCCGGGCTTCGAGTGCCGCCCTGAGGACGTTTTCTGCATGGTCCGGGTCGGGATCGGGCATTCCGGAGACGGCGAGATAAGCATCGCCGATCGTCTTGATCCGTGCGCAGCCGTTGGCGGTGAAAATCCGATCGAAGGAGGAAAAAAGTTCTGAAAGTTCGCGAATCACCGTTTCCGGCGCAAGCTCGGCACTGCGGGCGGTGAAACCGACGATGTCCGAGAAAAACACCGTCACCGCATCGAAACGCTCCGGACGGCTTTGTCCGGTATCACGCAACTCGGCAATCACCCGATCCGGCAGGATGTCGTGCAGAAGCGCCTCGGAATGCGCCTGTTCCGCTTCAAGAGACTCCTTGAGTTCAAGCAGCCGGAGACTTTTCTCCGCCATTTCGCAACTGCGGGTGAAGGAACACTCCTTTTCCGCCGCCAGTTCTTTTTCCAGTTCCGCGAGTCGCCGGCGGGTTTCGCGCCGCTTCCGGGCTTCGCGGGCTGTGGCGAAGATCACGACGGCCAGCATCAACCAGCTGAAAATGAGAAGGGCAGGGATCATCTGACCGATCCGCTCCCGAGCACTTCGTCCCACGGGCGGACAAAACACTTTTCGTCGCTGGTGAACACGTTGTAATGGACGATGTGACAGAAAGCCGCGACACCATCGCGCCAGCCGATTTTCTTGCCTTCGTCGTAGCGGCGCGGATGGTATGTGATCGGCACCTCCCAGATCCGGAGTCGTCGTGATCGGGCGATTTTTGCGGTCAGTTCCACTTCAATGCCGAAACGCTTTGATTCGAGCTTCAGGTTCTGGATCACTTCGCGCCGGAACGCCTTGTAACAGGTCTCCATGTCGGACAGATGAATGTCGGAGAAGAGATTCGAAAAAAAAGTCAGTACCTTGTTTCCCATTTCATGACGGAAGTAACGCACCTGGCCCGGCGTCCCCATGAATCGCGAACCGTAGACGACATCAGCCTCTCCCGCCGTCAGCGGTGCAAGCACGGCCGGATAGTCGGCCGGATTGTATTCGAAGTCGGCGTCCTGCACGATCACAAAGGGGCGTGTCGCTTCGCGAAAACCGCGGATCAGCGCCGCCCCCTTGCCCCGGTTCTCCGGTTGCTGCAACAGCTTCACCCGCGGCTCCGCGGCGAACCGCTGCAACCGCTCCCACGAGCCGTCGGTCGAAGCGTCGTTGACGATCACCAGCTCGGCCACTTCGGGC
>CALXOA010000056.1 GCA_944389895.1 uncultured Victivallis sp.
TACAGCGGAGGCTGTCCGTAAAGAACATTGAACAGATCCCGCAGCGGAAGCAGTTCCGGACAGCAGTTGGAACTGTCGCCCCAGTACCAGTAACTCACCGCGCAGTCGTGGTAGACCAGCTCCCAGAGCGGAATCCGGTAACGTGGATTCAGCATGAACGCATCAAACACCTTTTCATGCTCCTCCGGCGTGTAAAGACGGGCCTTGCGGCGTCCCGATTCGCGATAGTTGATCCGATAAAGTGCCGGACTCATTTTCCCTTCACAATAGCAGAAAGAGGAAAGATACGGTTCCGCCCCTTCTTCCGTTCCGGAGATCAGACCGCTCTCTGCAAGTACGTGCAGAGCATCCAGACGTTTGCTGACACACTCCCGGCGAGTCAGCGGATGCTCCGGCGACGCACACTCCAGGGAACCGCATCCCATCACATCGAAAAACCATGCCGAAAACCCGTAACGACGGGCTGCGTCAGGTACCTCCTCCCGCGTATACTTCTCCACAAAATACGGACACGTCCGGTTCTGGGGATGCATCGCGCCGTCGCGCCCGCGCAGAGCCCATGCATCAACGAATCCACCATCGGCGTCGCGTATCGTGTCGGAAGGCCAGTTTTTCATCCGGCGCGCAGTGTAGTCGCAGGCGCGAATGCGTGCGGGAGGGATCAGTGGTGCCACGTCTCCGGGAAGTTCATCCTCCATATTGTCGTATTGAGCAACGAGGAAGCCGGTCCGTTCGGTGATTTCCCGTGCCGCCTGCCGGTCCCCGGCGAAAAAGATGCCCATCAGTACTTTTTCACAACCTCCGGCTTTCAGCTCCTCCGCGATGCGGACGATGTCCGGTGCGGCGGATTTCAGCACAGCATTGTCATCGACACCATACATGAAGTTTTCATAATCGTCGGGCCAGATCCAGCAGTTCGCGGCTCCGATCAACCGGTCCAGGTGCGGCAGTTTTTCCCGTTTTGCACGCAGAGTCACGACTTGCCCCAGAGACTCCCGATACGCCCGGTATGCGGCACAGAGGGCATTCAACCCGCCCGTATCGCAGGCGAGAAAGCGGAGGGTACGCTCGTATCCCCATTCGCCCTGCTGCGCCTGCCAGCAGAGTTGCGTTCTGAGAAGGCCGTTCTTTCGTTCATGCCGGACGGAGGCGTCTGCACCTTCCTCCGGCGCGAGGGCGATCCAGGCGTCTCCACGCAGAGATCCCAGCAGAGCCATATGCCATGTCTGGGAACCGAGCCACGAACTCTCCGGCAAAACCGGGATCGACGGATCGCCGACCGGAAACGCGAATCCCTCTCCGGAGGGAATCAGGGCAAGATCCCCCGGTTCCGGAAGCAGCGCGCCGGGATATTCGAAGGATTCCCCCATGGATCCTGCGGCGGAAAGGCGCAGTTCCGGATTCCCATCCGCGGCGAACTGGAGAACGGCATGCACAGGAGACGGGAAACGCCGGGAAGCGAGGCGATAGGTGATCTTCTCTCCATCCGACTCGATCTCCCGGGCGGTGAACCCGTTGCCACCGAAACGGAACGTCGCTGAACCACGGATCAGTTCGAGGGACGCGTCCGGTGCTTTCAGTACGATCTTCGTTCCATTTCGATTGAGTTCCGGCATCTGCAGGTTCTCCACCGCTTCAGCGCAGATAGGCGAAGTCGCAGCCTTCGTCCGCCTGCAGGACGCTGTCGATGTAATGACGGACGAATCCGCGTTCGAACGTCTCCCGGGATTCGAAAGTCGTCTCCTTCAGACGCGCTGCGATCTCTTCCGGGGAGAGTTCGACGTTCAGGATTCCCTTCTCGACATCCATTTCCACAATGTCACCATTCCGGACCGCTCCCAGCGGTCCGCCGTCGCAGGCCTCGGGGCAGACGTGCAGGACGACGGTCCCGAACGCCCCGCCGCTCATCCGGGAATCCGTGATGCGGACATAGTCTTTGATCCCACGCTTATAGAGTTTCGGCGGAATCGGCATGTAGTTGCCGAATTCCGGCATGCCGGGGGCTCCCTTCGGACCGTAGCCGCGCAGGATGATCGCCTTGTTTTCATCCATATCCGACTCGGGATCCAGCAGATATTTCTCCGCTTCCGCAAGCGTGTCGAACACCCGTGCCTCGCCGCGGAATTTCATGATCGACGCCGCTGAACGTTTGATGACCGCTCCGCGCGGTGCGAGGTTGCCGTGGAGTACTGCGATTCCTCCGTTGGGTGCAAGCGGTTTCTCCAGCGATGCGATCACCTCCGGATGGTACGGCTTCTGCACGTTTTTCAAATTTTCCTTCAAGGTGTGTCCGGTGACCGTCATCACGTCGCCGTTCAGCAGCTCCTCCAGTTCCTTCATCAGCGCCGGAACTCCCCCCGCCTGATGAAATTCGATTCCGACGGTCCCTCTGCCGGAGGGTTTCACATCGACCAGCAGCTTCGTCCGGTCGCTGATCTCCTGGAAAAGCGACAGCGGCAGCGTGATCCCGGCGCGCCGGGCAATTGCGGTCAGGTGAATGATCAGATTGGTCGAGCCGCCCGACGACATCAGGACCGTGATGCAGTTCTTGAGCGCATCGAGAGTAACGATATCCTTCGGCTTGAGGTCGCGTTCGATCAGCATCATGATCTGGCGGCCGCTTTCTTCGGCGTAGCGCATTTTCTCCGCGGAGACCGCGAGGGCGGTGGCGCTTCCCGGCAGACTCAACCCGAGGGACTCCGTGGCGCACTGCATGCTGTTGGCGGTTCCCATGATCGGACACGCACCGATGGAACCGTAAAGACACCCCTCGACCTCCTTCAAGCCCTCTTCGGGAATTTCTCCGGCCAGATATTTCGTCCAGAGTTTGAAACTGTCGGTTCCGCAGGCCAGCGATTCCCCCTTGTAGTTGCCGGGCAGCATCGGGCCGCCGGGCAGGAAGATCATCGGTTTGTTGGCCGAAATCGCCGCCATCAGCTGGGCGGGGACGTTTTTGTCACAGGAGCCGAGCAGGACCACCCCGTCGAAGGGATGGCGGGCGATCAGTTCCTCGGTCGTCATCGAAAGCAGGTTGCGGTAGATCAGGCTGGAGATGTCGAAGAAGACCTCGCAGATCGACATCGTATTGACTTCCAGCGGGAACCCTCCAGCCGCCCAGACGCCGCGTTTGACGGCGTCGGCCATCTGCCGGAAGTTGTAGTGGCCGGGATTCGTCTCAGCCCAGGTGTTGATGATGCCGACAATCGGGCGTTCCAGATCGGCGTCCGTATACCCCATGCTTTTGATGAGGGCACGGCGAAGCAGGCACTGTCGGGTGCCCGGTTTCAACCAGTTTTTCGAATTTGAATTGCGCATTTCCGTCTCCGTTTCCTGTTGTCTGGTCCTGTATTCGAAACTTATTCCGGCGTCACGACGATCAGACGGGACGCCAGTTTTCTGGTGGTGAATCCGAATCCGGGATTCTCGATCTGCCGGATCAGCATTGCCGCCGCACAGTCGCCGAGTTCCATCATCGGCGGTTCCACCGTCAGCAGTTCATGCGGCAGAAACGTCGTCAGCGGAGCATGGTCGAATCCGGAAAGCCGGATCCCGTCCAGCGAAATCCCCTTCCGGCGCATGATGCGGAGGAACTCTCCGGCACAGGCGTCGTTCAGGCAGCAGACCGCATCCGGCCGTCCGGCCGGATCGCGGAACCGGTCGAAAAAGCGCTCCTGTTCCTCAGGAGTGTTCTCTCGGGTGCAGATGAGTTCCCGGCGGATTTTCAGACGGCATTTTCGAAGCCCTTCCTGAAACCCCTGTCTGCGTTCCATGGCAGCGAGCGGATTGACCGGTCCGGCCCCGTAGAGCGCGAAATGGCGGCACCCCTCTGCATAAAATCGCAGGACGATCCCGGTGATTCCATCGGCGTTTTCAAACGTGAGCAGATTTCCGTCGATCCCTTCCGGCAGGCGAATCAGGTAGAGGACCGGGATCCCGCTGGATTCCAGCAGGGAAAACGTTCCGGAGTGATCCATTCCGGGATCCGCATAAACGACGACCCCGGCGGGATTGCGTGCGATGACGGTTGCGATGATCCGCGCCTGCGATTGTGCATCTCCGGAGAGGGGAACGATGGAGCTGAAGTAATTGGCTTCGGCCGCCACCGCCCCGAAGCGTTTCGCGGTTTCCGCAAAGAAAACGACGTCGAAACAGAGAAAGATCAGCTCTCTGGATATCACCCGGGAAATACCGCATACGATATTCCCGACACCGTTTTTCTTTTCGATCAGATTCCGGGAGGCGAGTTCCGCCAGAGCGCGCCGGAGCGTCGGTTTGCTGACTCCGAAGAGATCCGCCAGCTCCTGCTCCGGCGGCAGAAGCGTTCCCTGCGCCATGCCGCTCAATCTTTTTTCCAGTTTACCGATCAGTGTCAAATAGATGTTGTTTCTGGCCATCGAAAACACCTCGCTTGAAAATAAGATACTCCCGGACACGGCAAATGCAAGCAAAAAAAATGCATTTTTGTTAAAATTATTTTAATGCTTTCTCTTTTTTGTGCTTATTTGATTATGTTTCTTCGGGTGGTGCTTGAAAAATATTATGCACTTGAAATAGGTTATGCCCCGGAGCCGGCTGGGAGAATGCGTGCGGTTTCCCCGAGTTCGGGCGAGGGAGTCGTGGTGAAAAAAACTCCCCCGTTCATCCGGAACGGGGGAGGGGATGGAGAGATTCAGCGGGTCACCTCTTTCAGCCGTTCGCTGGAAACGGGTAATTTCTCCAGTACTTTTTTCCGGTCACAGGGGGAGACGGGTTCACCACCCAGCCAGTCGATGGTGTTCTGCAGGAACTGCAGGTTGTCAGCGGATTCCACCCGGATGGGCGCAAGCCACAGACTGTCTCCGGCCACGACGATGCGCCCCTTGCCGAACTCCCCGGCGGCAACAACGGCTCTGTTTTTCTGCCTGAGGTCGTTCCCCGCGGTCCGGACGATGCTTTTCCAACGGGGGTCGATCAGCTGGAAGGCGGAGGTCACGAAAAAGTCAAGCTCCTTCACATTCGTGCAGAGCGGGTGCTCCGCAAGATCGGTTGCCCTGATCTGAAGCGGGTCGCCGTTGCTGCACGAGAGCGGATTCTCGCAGATGCTCTCCTGTTGAATCCTGAACTCCGGAGCGACGATCTGAGACAGAAGAATGCTTCGGTTGGAGTTGGGGCGATAGGGATTCGATGAACACAGCAGAAGCAGGGATCCGCCGTTTTTGATGTAATCGCGCAACATTGCGGGGAATCCGGTTTTGACCAGGCGATTGTAGATCAGCGCACACTCTTCGGCGAGGACGACCATGGAACATTCCCGGAGCTTTTCCGGTGTAACCATCGCCGGGGAAAGGCTCCACGGCGTGTACCCCCGGCTTCTGAGCATTCCGGAGAGGACCGGGAAGTAGTCCACTCCATAATCCTTGTCCTCGCTGTCGAGGCCGGTCAGGAAGAGCACCTTCCGCTCGGCGGAAGGTTCCGAATTGGCAGCGAGTTCCCTGAGTTCCTTCAATATTTTGAGCAGTTCCGGCGAGGGGGTGGAGATCGGCATGGCCGGAGTATCCGCCTTCTCAAACAGCAATGCGACCGGGGACTGTGACTCCAGGGTGAGATTCATGCCGTTTTTCAGGATGTTTTCCGCACCGTTGGTTTCGTTTTTTTCTCCGTTCGCCCACTCCTTCAGATAACGCATGCGCAGCGGATGGCGCAGAAACTCCTCCGAAGTGATCCGCACCGAGAGATTCCGGGAGGTTCCCCCCCAGTTGGTCAGGTAAAGCAGAAAGCGTTCCGGCGTACCGACCAGCTTGGTTTCGATGTAAGGATATTCGCCGTTTTCCTCACACTGAATTTCCACGGGCCTGGTCAGGCCGGCTTCGGAGCCGAGGGCGGCAACCAGAGCGCCGGCCGCCTGAAGATCGAGACGGGCGGCGACATAGCAGATCCGCCCCCTGCCGATCTTCCTGGAAGTCACGGCCGGAGTACCGTCGGAGTAGGTGGCGAGTATTTCCGCATCAGTTACTTCGATTTTTTCTCCGGCTTTGCCGCAGTAATCCCCTTTTTCCAGCGGGAACTCCTTGCCGTTGAACTGCAGTTTCAGATCGGGCTGTACTGTTTCCGCAATCGTCCGCACTCCGGAAAACTCTTCGACCGGCAACCTGCGGTAGCCGTCGTCGCTCCAGATCATGGAGTCGAACGTCACCACTGCCGTCGCTCCGGTTTCGACCATCTGCTGCAATTTCTCCCAGACACCTTTCCGGACCAGCGAGGCGTAGGGAAGGACGATCAGGGAGTAACGGTCAGGTTCAAGTTCTGCGAAGTGCCGGCAGCTCAACGTATCAGTCGGGAAACCGGAGAAGAGCATCGCCCCGAAATAACTCATGTAATCACGATAGTTCTGAGCGGAACTGTTCAACATTCCGCGGAAACTCTCAAACGGATACAGGATCGCCGCCTGTCCACCGGGGCCGGCTCCCGCCAGTGCCAGCGGCGCGCCGGCTTCGATTTCCGCCTTGATCACAGGCATGAAATAATGGACGTTGTTGTCCCAGTGCCAGATGGTGTTGCCGGAGACGCCGTGGATGATGTTTGACCAGAGCATCTGCCGGTAGTTCTCCTCGCCGAAAGGCTTGTTTTCGCTGATCATCCGGTCGGAAAGCAGATAGAGGTAGGAACGCAACCCCTCGCTGTAATAGGTACTGCCGTCCACGATCACGGTCAGGATGTTCTCCTTTCCGTAGTGGAGCAGCCCGCCGACGTCAAACTGATATTTCGTGTCCCACCCGGCGACGTTGCCGAGTTTTCTGCCGTTCAGCCAGAACTCGCCCCGCTGAGCCACTCCCTTGCCGTAGAGAAGGTAGCGAACCGTACTGTCGAGAAAACTCTGCCGGACCACTCCGGCGGGCATGAAGAATTTGAAGCGATAACACCCCCAGCCTTTGCGTCCTTTGAAGTCGGCGGTTTCATCCCACGCTCCGGGAACCGGGATCTTTTTCCACGCGGAGTCGTCGAAGTCGAGGGTCAGCCACTCCTGCCGGATGTCTGTCCGTTCCGGAACCAGATTGAAGCTGGCCATGCCGTGGAACTTCCCGAAGCAGTTTTTCTCCATTGCCCGGGTCGAACTGCCTGAAGCGGCAACCGTTGTGACGATGTTTTCCGTGTTGACGATCGGTCGATCGATGTTGTGGGCGAGAAAGTCGTGATAAAGAACACTGTCCAGAATGCTGAGCAGCACACTCGAGGCATCCGCCGGCATGCCGCCGTAGTAGAAGAAGCGATAGCCGGTATGGCAGAAGAGAATGTCATTGACCCCGGCCGCCAGCTCCGGATCAACGGCGGCGTAGCCGTCGAAATAGTGGCTCTGCATCCGGCAGTCATAGGTGAAGGGGGAATCGAACTTCTGGTTCCGCAACAGCTCCTTGACACGTCCGGCGCCGGAAACGAAGTCCCCGCGCAGAAACTCCAGCCAGTCGAAGTAGTTGCCCGGGCGAGTGTTGTAGATGTGTTCCAGCACCGCGAGTCTCGCACTCCAGTCCAGCGCCAGCTTGAGCTCCGTTAGGTGGGTCGGGGCAACCTCGTCCCAGCTCCGGAAGGAGGTGTCCCAGGCCTTGTTGGCTTTCTCCAGGGTTCCGTATTTTTCCCGGGCAAATTTTGAGAAGGCTTTCAGCGGACGCTCGTGGGTCGGAGTATAACCGGGTTCCCGCAGAATTTCGTAGGCGAAAAGAGGCAAGTTTCCGAAATAGCTTTTGTCGTTTTCGAAGGTGTTTTCATACAGTTTTCCTGCGGTTTCCGAAAGCATATCCAGACTCATGGAGTGGTTGCCCGTGATGTAGAAATCATTGATTTCCGGATGGTTTTTCCGCAGCGGATAGAAGGGCGAATATTCATAGGACTGGGCGATGCAGAGTTGCGGAAGCATGCCGTTGCGCAGCACTTCAGTCATATAACTGTAGACGTAGGAGCGGTTTTCAAAGCCGATTTCCACCTGCTTGTTCCCGTTTTCCACGGCGCGGATACCGTCCCCGTGATGGACCGCGATGTAGTCGTAGCCGAGCAGTCCGCGCAGCCAGAGTGAATTGACGGTCCATTCCGAACACAGCGTACCGATGAAATAATGGATCCTGCCGTTTTTCCGCAAGGTTCTTCCATCAATCTCGAAACGGTATGGTGCTGTCGGGGCGACTCTTTTGGCGGAAGGCGGGGTAATGCTGCTCGGCGGCGGATTGATTTTAACCGCCCTGGTCGGCTCCGGCTGCTTTTCAGATTGTTCCATCCGATTCAGCTGCAGTGAGATGGAGTCCACGCTCAACGTCTTCGATCCCGGCCAGAACATGATCAGGGCCGAGGCGTACAAGTTCTGCGAGAGCAGTTCTTCGGACAATTGCCAGGTAACCGTCGAACTCTGCCAGTCGTCGCTTCCGGGCAGAACATGGTCCAGTTTGATTCCGGTGCCGGCCGAGGTTCGCATCAATTCCATTTCGTTTTTCCCGTTCTTCCTGAAGAAACGAATCTGAATCATGCCGGCGCCACGATAGCGGACATTCAGCAGCAACTTTCTCGCTGCTCCCGCAGGCAGCGCAAAGAGCGTATTTTCCGCCTGAATCAATCCTTTCGCGGGAGGGGTGAAGGCAAAATTCAAGGATCCCATCGATCCCGGGGCGGACTCCCTCTCCCATTTCACACTCCCCCGGGCTCCATCAAAGAATCCGGGATTCCAGTTGGCGGCGCTGGTACCGCTTCCCTGTTCGAAATTTCCGTTTTTCAGCAGGTTTTCCTCCCACTGCGGAGTTCCGGCGCGGCAAAGGAGCGCCGCGGTGCCCAGACAGAGGAGGCAGGCGTAACGCAATAGAATCATAGGATCAATTTCCTTTCATTGAGCGGATGCGGGGCGACGGATGGCATATCGCGATCCGTCGTGATTGTATTTCAGGGCACCGGCGACATGTGCGGAAAAATTTTTTCCGATCGGGGAGGGGGGATTTCTCCCCCCATACTTTTTCCCTCTCCGGGTGGCGGTGAGTTCAGGGGCGGATAATGCCGGAGGAGTAACTCCCCTCCGGCCGGTTTTCGAGGGAAGGGGGCGACCTGGTTATTTCGTTTCGGTCGCTGCCGCGGGAGCAGGGGTTGCCGTCTTTTCAAATTGCAGGTTGACGGAAGAAACCTTCAATTCCGTCTTGCTTGCCCAGAACATGACGATGACATTGGCGTAGATATTCTGTGCCAGGCGTTCTTTTGAGAGGGTCCATTCGGAAACGGTCCGGGTCCACTCTGTGCCGGGCTGCAGGACCTGCTCCAGTTTCACCGGGCTGCCGTCTTCCCGTTTCAGCCAAATGAGTCCTTTTCCTTTTTCCACCGCGTAGAAACGGATCTGCACAAGCCCGCCGCCGTTGTGTTCCGTGACGAGACGGAAGCGGCGCGGCCCATCCGTCGGCAGCCGGAAAGGCTTGCTTTCCACCTGGATCAGGCCTTTTGGATCCGCGTTGAACTTCAACAGAAGCATGTTGGGATGCGCTTCATCTCCACCGGAAATCCGTTCGACGCTTCCCTGCGCTCCGTCGAAGAATCCCGCATGCCACCCTTCGGCGGCAGTTCCGCCGAGCGCGAAGTTGCCGTTGATGACGAGGGAATCTTCCCACTGGGGTTCCGCAAAACTGTGGAAGGAGAACAGCAGTGCGCAGGCGGTCAGCATTTTTGTGTAAACAGACATTTGAACGATCCTTTCTATGAAAGATGATGGGTTATCGGAAGGTTGCCTGGGATAGTTTCTGCTCCGGGAAACGGAACTGGAAGGCGTTGCCGCCGACACAGAGAACCCATGTCCGCAGAGAAGGATGTGCTGTCGCGACCGGGTTGCTGATGCCGATGGAATTTACGTTTACGGCGTTCACGAACGGTGCCGGAACCTCCTTGAAGGGAGTTCCTCCGTCGCGTTCCGTCAGGTAAAGGGTTTTGGAAGGTTTGGTGACCCGGGTGATTTTCGCGATATAACCGGGCGCATCTCCGAAGTGCATGGAGATGTAAACCGCGTAACCACAGGAGTTTCTCGGGTTGTTCTGCGGGTAGAGCGCATCCGTTGCCGCGATCCGGGCAGGACAGTGGAAAACGGCTCCCCCGGTGTACCGGGACCAGCCGAGATATTTTCCCAGTTGGCATTCCCAGGACTCTCCGTAACGGAAGTAGGAATCATTGTAGATTTTTTCCGTGTAAGGCATGAAATCCTGAAAATCGGCGGTGTACTGCTGCAGGGCAAGACCACAGCTGCGCAGATTATTGGCGCATGCAATGGATTGTCCCCTGGCTCTTGCAGCATTCAATGCCGGAAGCAGCATCGCGGCGAGAATCGCGATGATCGCTACTACAATCAACAACTCTATCAAGGTGAACCTGATCGTTTTCGATACACTATTTCCCGTCATTGTATTTCTCCTTTATGTATGGCAGGGAAGCGTTTCCGAAGCAGTTCATTTTCAAGCCGACACCTCGGCGGCCAGTCGTTTCCAGCTTTCTGGACAGGGGCTATCTGGCCACAACAATTCAACTATGGAGATTGCAGAAAATTTTCAATCCGCCGTTATTTCGTCTCCTTTATTTTTCGGGAGGGGGGCGGAACACAGCCGCAGGAACGCCCCTGTATGAACAACGGGGGAAGCAGGACATGATTTTCTTCTGTTTCCCCGGATTTCTTCTGTTTTTCCAGCAGATCCAGCAGCTGATCGGCCATGCCGTGGAGGTCGTGCCTGAGTCCGGTCAGTTTTACCGGGCAGAGATCCTGAATCCAGGGCAGCTCGCCGAGCATGAAAAATCCCATGTCGGTCGGGATTTTCAGATTGCGTTCCCGGATGACCTCCAGAGCCCCCAGAACCGCCCGGTCGCCGGAGACCGCAAGCGCATCGAGGTCGGGGCACCGTTCGAAAAGAGTTCTGACCGCGTCTTTCGCTTCCGCGAAGTGGAAAGGTTCCGCTTCGCCAAGCAGATTGGAATCGAAGGGCAGGTCGTATTCCGCCAGCGTCTCCCGGTAAGCGTCCACTACAAGATAGTGTTCCGCAAAAGCCGAAGTTCCGTTGATCATTCCGATGCGTTTGAAGCCGTGGTCCGCAAGATGGCGGATTGCGAGCCGAACCTCCTCGGCGTCATCGTTGCCGACGTATGCAACCTGTTCCTTGCCGATCGGGCGCCCCAGGATGACGGTCGGAACGTTGCGCCCGGCAAGGAAGCGCAGTTCCCGGTCATCGGGGATCAGACCGTTCATGAAGATGCAGCCGCCGGCGAGTTCATCCGCCAGAGCCAGCAGTTTTTCCTGAATCCTGTTCCGGTCGGGAAGAACTTCGACCAGCAGCCGGCGTCCCTGATTGGCGAGACGGCTGCTGAGTTGATGAAGAATCTCGTGGCCGTAGAAATCCGCTTCGAGACGACTATGGTAGCAGGTGCAGAAGGCATGGATATTGGTGTTCCCCGCCTCCTTGGCCGGTTCTCTGGACAACGTTGAGAACTCCTGACACAGAAAGGTTCCCGCTCCCTGCATCCGCCGCAGGATTCCCTGCTGTTCCAACGCTGCGACCGCTTCACGCAGCGTATTTCGTCCGACGCCGATCTGTTTGCAGAGTTCATCTTCGACCGGCAGTTTCTCCCCGATGCGCCAGACTCCGGAATTGATCTGCATGGTCAAGGTGTTGAGGGCTTTTTCGCTTTTCGTCATGGTCTTGACCCCATCCTTACTTTTCGATTGCATTTCCTGCGACGATGTGCGGCTTGACCGTTTCGGCGATCATCCCGCCGAGGGCTTTGGAGGCGTCGCCGTTGAAGTGAATGCCGTCGCGCCATTTGCGGCCACACTCAGTGCGGTTCATGAACCCATAGGCGTCAATCACGGGCAGTTGTTCCTCCTCTGCAATCTTTTTCGCGGTCCGATTCAGGCGCAGCACAACCGAGTTGAAGGCGTCATCCTTGACCGGGGTGCAGGTGATGATGAAGATGGCGGCGCCGGGACATTTCGCTTTCAGATATTTTACGGCCTTCCGATAGGCGGTCTCGTATTCGGCCGGATTGGTAAATTGACTGTGAAGGCCGTTGTTGAAGCAGATCACGGCGTTGGGGGCCAGATTCAGAAAGAGATCCAGTTCCCGCAGGTAAAGCGGATCCGTCACACAGCGCGAAGTGGTCCAGTGGGTGCAGTTCGCCATTCCCCGGAGTGCTTGCGCGGCCGGGGTGATGTAGTCCCGGCAGATCGAGTCGCCGATGAAAAACGCTCTGGCCTTGCTTTTGTCATCAAGGTTGGTGGCGAAAAAGGTTGTCCACTCCATGTTCTCCCGTACACGGCTGGAGTGTTCGAGTTGATAATCGCTGACGACAACGGGTGTTCCGGCGGGCTCCGCAGCCCGGCAGACCAGCAGAGTTCCCCAGACGACACTGGCGATCAGAAAAAGCCTCATTTTGATATTCTCCATATTGATTGATTCCTGCGCGTGTTCCGATATCGGAATTTTCTGTCTAGTTTTGATTCGTTTTGAAAGATGCAGATCATTGCTTGTTCGCCGGGTAATTCATCCTCTTATTGATCCTATCAATTTAAGGGTAGGACGATGCCCTCTCCCGCCTTTTTGAAAACCATTGGTAATATATTATCTGTAAAAACTTATTGTCACAGGAAAAAGCAACTTCAATTGGAATCGTTTCTGCATGGATGGAATATCCGCCACCCACGGGAAATGATTCCGGTATCGAAATCATCCTATAACATCCTATTATAGTATGATTTCAGGAAATAGCAAGAGCGGAATGAAAAAAAAGAGAAAAATTTTTCTCTGCCGCCTTGTCCCGGAACATCCCGGGAAGTGCCGTCCTGCGCCGGAACATGCGACGGGGAGTGCCGCGGTTTCCGTCTGTCGTCGGTTGCCGGAGGAGGGCCGGCGCACGGGGAGGATTTCGGGGCGAATGCTTACCAGCCGCTGTACCGGAGGGCGTTTTCCGTCAGGAAACGACGATGCCGCCGGAAATCCGGACACATCCGGGCAACATGGTTCCAGAAACGGGCGGAGTGGTTGAGTTCGAGCAGATGGGCCAGCTCGTGAATCACCACGTAATCGACGACCGGGGCCGGGCACTGGATGAGTTTCCAGGTGAAACTGATATTCCCGTCGCGGGTACAGGAGCCCCAGCGGCTCGAGGCGGAGCTGATTTTCAGCCTCCTCGGCTCCAGGGCAAACTGCTCTTCAAAACAGGTGACCCGTCCGGTCAGGTATTCGAGAGCCAGACGCCGATAGAGTCTGGTCAGCGACTCCTTCACCGCTTCAGGAGGTCCTGCCGGAACCAGAAACGCATTGTCAAACGCGAGCACGCGCCGACTGAAGCGGAGTGGAAAGAGCGTGCCGAGGTAGAAAAATTCCCCGCCTTCCTCAAATCGGAACTCCGGGCAGCCACTGCGATGTCGCCGGTAATCTTCCCGGAGTCGTTCTATGAGTTCGGCATTGCTGCGAACCACCAGTTCCAGCCGTGTGCGTGAGATTCCGGTCGGTGCACGGACTTCAAGCCGTCCGTCCTGCGGCCGGATCAGAAAGGCAATCCGGGTGCGGCGCGGTGAGTAACGGATCAGAAACTCCTCCGGCGCGGCGCCCATCGTCAGTTGCGCGACTCCAGATAGCGCTCTGCATCCATCGCGGCCCGGCAGCCCATCCCCGCGGCGGTGATTGCCTGCCGGTAGCCCGGATCGGCGCAGTCGCCCGCGGCGAAAACTCCGGCGAGATTGGTTCTTGAGGAGTTCCCGTCTAGAACAACGTATCCCTTGTCGTCGAGCGTGATGAAATCTTTGAAGAGCGCCGTGTTGGGTACATGACCGAGGGCCGAGAAGTAGCCCTTGCACGCGATCACGTTCTCGGAGTTGTCCTTGAGATTTCTGACCCGGACTCCCTCGACTGATTTTTCCCCGAGGATCTCTTCTACCACGCTTGACCAGACAAAGGTGATTTTCGGATTGGCCTGCGCCCGGTCGGCCATGATCTGCGAGGCACGCAGCTCGTCGCGGCGGTGAACGACGTAAACGCGGCTTGCAAAACGGGTCAGAAACATTGCCTCTTCCATCGCGGAATCGCCTCCGCCGACAACGACGACAGGCACATCCTTGTAGAAGGCACCATCGCAGGTTGCGCAGGCCGAAACCCCGTGGTTGCGCAGCCGTTCTTCGGAGGGCAGGCCGAGATAGCGCGGACTCGCTCCGGTCGCAAGGATCAACGCTTCCGTTTCAACCGTCTCGCCGGACGAGAGGACAACGCTCTGTTCCCCGCCGTCGGTAAGTTGGAATTTTTCAATGTAATCGTATTCGATGCGTGTGCCGAAGCGTTCGGCCTGTGCCTGCATCGCGGTCATCAGATCGAACCCCTGGATCCCTTCGGGAAAACCGGGGAAATTCTCAACCTCGGTGGTCTGTGTCAGCAGTCCCCCCGGCAGGGTGCCGGAGTAGAGCAACGGCTTCAGGTTGGCCCGCGCCGCATAAATTGCCGCCGTGTAGCCGGCCGGTCCGCTGCCGACGATCACCAGTTTTTCGTGAGTCATGGGAATCTCCTCTTCAATTGTTGTTCAGGAACAGCGAAAAGATCAGAAGCGGCCAGAGCAGGTAGCTGTTGTCGCAGCGTTCTTCCTGATGCGAGGTCCAGAGTGTCCGCAACGGCTTTTCTCTGAAATATCCATCTTGCAACAGGCGGCCGTCGAAGATTGCCTCTTCGGCGAGATAGCGCCATTCTCCGCGCAGCCAGTCGCCCACCGGCACTCCGAATCCCCGCTTCGGCCGGTTGAGCACTTCAGATGGCAGAAGATCGGCGAATGCACGTTTGAGAATGTGCTTGCGGGAACGGCCGTGCAGCTTGTACCCGATGGGCAGTTTTGCGGCAAATTCAACCAGTTCGCGGTCGAGGAACGGCGTACGTACTTCAAGAGAAGACGCCATCGACGCGATATCCACCTTGGGCAGGATGTCGTTGACCAGATAGGTGTTGAGGTCGAGTTCGGCGAGGCGCTCGATCCGGTGCGGCGAGGTCAGTTCCCACTCGATCGACTCGAACCATTCCGCCGAATTGCGGTGCGCCGCATTGGCCAGCCGTTCCCCGAACAGGGTTTGCTTCAGTGGGTGCGGACAGCGATCGAGCAGGTGGAAATAGCGCCGATCGGTTTCTGCCGCGCAACTCCGGCAGAACCGCCGCAGCCGCCCGGATAATGTTCTCTCGCCGTTCGCAGGAAACGCCCCCGCCATCAGGCCGAACACGGGACGGCGCAGAAAGCCCGGCAGGAGGTCGGTGCGGTTTGCGTAACGCACCGCCAGGTAACGTTCGTAACCGGCGAACACCTCGTCGGCTCCATCGCCGCTCAGCGCAACGGTGATCTTTTCCCGGGCAAAACGGCTCAACAGGTAGGTCGGCAGCATCGAAGCATCGGCGAAAGGTTCTCCGAATCGCGCCGCAAGTTTTTCCAGCAGCCCGAAGTCGCAGGGATCCACCACCTGAATGTGGTGACGCAACCGACCGTCGCACAACTCCGTGATCCGGGCCGCGCTGCGTGCGGCGCTCTGTCGTTCGTCATAAGTACGTTCATCAAACCCGATTGTGAAGGCGTCGGTCGGGGCGTCGCCGCGCAGTTTCGCTGCGACAGCGGTGATGATTGCCGAATCGAGTCCCCCGGAGAGAAAGGTGCCGATCGGCACATCGGACATCAGACGCTTTTCAACGGAGCGCTCGGTAAGTCGCCGCAATTCCCGTACCGCTTCTTCGAAGGGAATGTTCTCCTTGAGCGAATAGTCGATATGCCAGTACCCGCGGATGGAAAGCGTTCCGTCGTTGAAACGCAGTTCCAGCTGGTGGGCCGGCGGAAGTTTGCGCACATTGCGGTAGATCGTATTCGGACTCGGCACATAGAGCAGCGAAAGATAGTCGCTGACGGAGTTGTAATCGAGTTCACGCGGCATGGCCGGGTGTTCGCGCAGAGCCTCAAATTCGCTGGCAAAGACCAGGGTGTCTCCGGTCATGAAGTAGAGAAGCGGCTTCTTCCCGAAACGGTCGCGGGCCAGCAGCACCCGGTGGGTCCGGCGGTTGTAGGCGGCGAATGCGAACATTCCATCGAGCATTGCGACGCACTCTCCGCCGAGTTCCTCATAGAGGTGCACGATCACCTCGGTGTCGGTGTCGGTTTTGAATTTGTGTCCGCGGGCTTCGAGGTCGCCGCGCAGTTTCCGATAGTTGTAGATCTCCCCGTTCAGGATGACGGTCACATCGCCGTCCTCGCTGCTGATCGGCTGAGCTCCGCCGGCGGGGTCGATGATTGCCAGACGGCGATGGCCGAATGCGATCTCCTCATTGACCAGCAGCCCGCCGCCGTCCGGTCCGCGGTGTGTCATGCTCCGGGTCATGGCCCGGATGATTTTCCCCGCATCCGGGTCGGCGTGGTGATTGATGATTCCGGCGATACCGCACATGTCTGCAACTTACCCTTGAAATTGTGGGCTTCCGGTTTCCCGGCCTCCCGACGGACAGCCGGACGGTGGAAGCCGTTTTTTGTCGGGAATATAATATAGTTGCAACATCGTGATTTGCAAGGTGTGCGCCCTCTGAAAAACGGTGCTTCCGGATACATTTTCGCGGACAATCTGCCGACAATCGATTGTTTTTCCATTGAAATATCGCATTCACTCCGCTATATTTTTCAAATGATCGACGAACTTCAAATTTTACGGGAACTTCTCCCCGGGCTGCCGCAGAACGATTCGGTCGTGCTCGGGCCGGGGGATGATTGCGCCGCGTTGGAGATTCCCGGGGGCCGGCTGTTGCTCGCCGCCGTGGACCAGGTGATCGGCGATGTGCATTTCTTTGCCGATTCGACGCCGCCCGCAGCAGCCGGCGCCAAATTGATGAAACGCAATCTGAGCGACATCGCGGCGATGGGCGGGGAACCGCGATGGGCGCTGCTTTCGCTTGCGGTGAAGGGGCGTCCGGCCGCATGGATCGGGGAGTTCTGCCGCGGGGCGGCGGAGGCCGGGCAGCGTTACGGAGTACCTGTGGTCGGGGGGGATCTCGCAGGGTTGAGAGAGCAGGGGATCGTCGGTTCTCTGTCGATCCTCGGCGAAGTTCCGCGGGGAGAGATTGTGCGGCGCAGCGGAGCGCGCCCCGGCGACACGCTCTGGGTTACCGGCTGTTTCGGTAATTCTCTCGCCAGCGGCACCCATCTCAGTTTTGAGCCGCGTCTTGCCGAAGGACGTTTCCTTGCAGCCAACGGGTATGCCGATGCGATGCTGGATGTCAGTGACGGGCTGTTGCTCGACGCCGGCCGCCTGGCGGCGGCTTCCGGTGTCGGGCTGGAGCTCGATCCGGATCTGGTGCCGCGGCGCGAAGGGGCCACCCTGGAGGGCGCGTTGAGCGACGGCGAGGATTATGAATTGCTTTTTGCGGTGCCCGGCGGGCGCGAAGCGAAGCTGGTTGAGCACTGGCCCGTCACGCTGGCGCCGATCGTCCGGATCGGCCGGGTCGTGGCCGGTTCCGGAGAAATTTCCGATCCCGCCGGGGAAACTCTTACGAAAGGCAGGAAAACCGGTTATGAACATTGATGAGAAGTTATTGAGCCGTTCCGAAGCGGAAACGGAGGCATTCGCCGAGGCTCTGGCCCGGCGGTTGCCCCGGGGCGTTGTGCTGACGCTTGACGGAGATCTCGGCGCGGGGAAGACGGTTTTTTCGCGGGGCTTTGCGCGCGGCCTCGGGATTGTCGAGCCGGTATCCAGCCCGACCTATACGATCATTCAGGAGTATCCGCTTCCCGGTGGCGGGATGCTTTTCCATCTCGATCTCTATCGGATCACCGACTCCGCCAGTGCGCTGGCCTTCGGGGTCGACGAGTTTCTCGACGATCCGGAATCCACGGCGCTGGTTGAGTGGCCGGAACGGATCGCCGACATCATCCCGGATCGGGCGATCCGGGTCGTCATCCGACATGTTTCGGATTCCGAGCGTGAAATTTCAGTGTGCGGCGTCTGTTGAGAAGGAATCCGGCATGCGATCCGGGTGGAGGGAGCGAGAATCGTGAAATCCTGCATTGACCGTATTCCGTGGCGCTGCCGGGTTTCGTGGCTGGAATCGTTGGGGAGTCTGCTGGGAGGGGTCGTCGGGTACACTCTGGCCGTTTTTCTCGCCGGCTGGTGGACGGTCCGACGCTCCGGTGACGTGCGGATGATCACTTTCCTGTCGCTGGCTGCGCAACTCGCGGCACTGGTCGGGATCTGCTGTGCCCTCCGCGGTCGTACGCCCCGCGGCCGTCTCGCGGCGAAGCTCGGGTTGCGCCGTCTCCGCTGCCGGGATTTCCGGGTGGCCGGCTGCGGTTTTGTTTTGCTGTTGTTCGGGACTACGCTGGTCACCAATTTCTGGCAGCTTCTGCTGGAGAGATGGAAGATCGCTTATGAGGCGGAGCAGGAGGTGCTGCTTTTCGCGCTGGATCTTCCCGGACCTCAGCTGATGATTTTCGCCGTGCTGGTGGTGCTGGTGGTGCCTTGTTCGGAAGAACTTTTCTTCCGCCGGATGGTCTACGGGCTGCTGCGTCCCGCCGGAGGGTGGTGTGCGTTGCTTCTGACGGCGTTGCTCTTCAGTGCGGTTCATTTCTTTCTGCTTGGATTGCCGGGGCTTTTCCTGATGGGAGTGGTGTTTCAACTCGGTTATCTGCGGACGCGCAATCTCGCCGTGCCGGTGATGATGCATTCGCTGGTGAACCTGATGGCAGTCCTCGGTGTCCTGTTCCGGCGTTGGTGTGAGATCACCTTCTGAGAAAAACACCTGACTCTTCCGGGGAAGTAGTGAAAAACACCGCTTTTTACTTGAAAATTTACCGGAAACGGGGCATATTACCCGGATGATTCCACAATTCCAGAAAATTGATGAGGAAATTTAAAATGTCTATCGAAAATGTGATTTCCGCCGCGATCGTGCGGCAATTCTCCGACAAACTGCTCGAAAATCTGGTGGTCGACGTCGCCATCGTCGGCGGCGGCCCCTCCGCACTGGTGGCGGCCCGCTACATGGCTGAAGCGGGGTTGAAGGTCGCGATTTTCGAGCGCAAACTGGCACCGGGCGGCGGTACCTGGGGCGGTGGTATGCTCTTCAATGAGGTGGTGGTGCAGGAATCTGCGCTGCACATTCTTGATGCCTTCGGCATCCGGCACACACCGATCGCTGATCATCCCGGTTACTTTACGCTCGATTCGGTCGAGATGGCTTCGGCGCTGATCTATGGCGCGGTCCATGCCGGCGCCCGGATCTTCAATGCGATGAGTGTTGAGGACATCGTATTCAAAGACGGCAAGGTGAACGGGCTGGTGATCAACTGGACTCCGGTGGAGCGGCTGGGAATGCACGTCGATCCTCTGACCGTAATTGCCGACGCGGTTCTCGACGGTACCGGGCACCCGAGCGAGATCATGCATCTGGCGACCGAGAAGGCGCAGATCAGGCTCGATACGCCGACCGGAAAGATCCTCGGGGAACGGCCGATGTGGGTGGACTCCGGGGAGGCTTCGACGGTGGAGAATACCCGCGAATATTTCCCCGGCCTCTTCGCCTGCGGCATGAGTGCCAACAACGTCTCCGGTGGATACCGGATGGGGCCGATTTTCGGCGGCATGATGCTTTCCGGCGAACGGGTTGCCGGGCAGATCATCGCGAAACTCAGAAAATAGCTATCCCGTTTCATCCCGGGGATTCAAGGGGAGGTGGTTTGGATGGTCAGAACCTGGTTGTTCGCCGTTTTTGCCGTGCTGTTTGCCGTCTCCGGGGGGTGTTCCTCCGGGAGTGGAGAGGCGGAGTTCGTGGAGCTGCCGGAACCGGCCGTCGTGGTGACCGCGCGGGAGAGCGGAGAGACCGTTCCGCTCCGGAGCGGTTCCTGTGCCAAGATCTCGCTCAAGGAAAATCCTTCGACCGGGTACCTCTGGTCGTTCCGGGTCGTGGATGACAAAGGCAACGATGTCGAAAACAGCTGTGTGGAACTGGCCGGTGAGCGCTTTCTGCCTCCCGATCGAGAGGTGGTCGGAGCTCCGGGGATCCGCGAGGCGATGGTCCGGGGGCTTCGTCCCGGGCGTGGAATCGTGCTGGGTGAGTGCATGCGCCCCTGGGAACGGGATAAGAAACCACCGATTGTGACGGTCAGATATTTCTTCGAGGTGAGCCGTTGAGAAGGCGTTGCCCCGGGAAACCGGGGGAGCGTAATGGCACCTGCAGGCGCTTGAACGCGGTCGGGATATGGCTGCTGCTGGCTGTCGCGATGTCCGGTTGTCGCTCTGCTGCGCTCCTGGAGCGGGAATCGATTGTTCCACCTCCGGCCGGAAAGGTCGCGCTCTTCCGCGATTCGGCCGGTGGCGGGACTGTCATCTGTGGAGAACATGCTCTGGCCGGGCGGCGTTTCCCGCCGTGTTCCACCTTCAAGATCGTGTCGACGCTGATGGGACTGGATGCCGGAGTGGTGACCGGTTCCGGGACCCGGCTCGGTTATGAAGGCACCCGTTACGAGGTCGCGGCATGGAACGGCGACCTGACGCTGGAGGAGGCTTTCCGGGCGTCCTGCGTGCCGTATTACAGGAAATTGACCGGGAAGCTGGAGCGGGAATATGTCGGCGATACGCTTCGGCGGCTCGACTACGGCAACTGTGACATCGGTGTCTGGAACAGCAACGGGCACAATGTGTTCTGGATCGACTCCTCCCTGCTGATCTCTCCTGGGGAGCAGGTTGATGTACTGGAGAAGATCTTTTCCGGTGCTTCCGGATTCCGGCCGGAGCATGTGGCGATTCTGAAGAGCTGCATGGAAAACGGCCGCATCGGGGAGTGGACTCTTTACGGGAAAACAGGGAGCGGACGCAACCACAATACCGACCGTCTCGAAGGATGGTTTGTCGGATTTGCGGAAGATCCGGCCGGGCATCGGATTTTCTTTGCCGCGCATGGCGCCGATTCCGACCGGAATCTAGATGGACCTGCGATGCGGGAATGGATCCGGGAGCTGCTTGAACGCCGGTTCGATGGCTGAAGGACGACCGTTCCCCTGCCGGTTCCGGTCCGGACATGAGCGTCGCAGACCGGACCGGTGGGGCATGGCAGTTCAAATGAACAGCGTGTTGTTGCTTTCCCGTGCCATATCGACGAAACTGGCGACGCCGGCGACCTCATCGACTTCAATCAGCTCTTCGCGGGTGATGCCCATCACGCCCATTGCCATTTCACAGGCGATGAATTTTACCCCGAGCTCTCTGGCCTGTTGAAGAAGTTCCGGCAGGGATGTCACGTTCCGGTCTGCCATCACACGCTTCATCATCCCGGTTCCCAGACCGGCCATGTTCATTTTCGACAGAGAGAGTTTTGACGCTCCTTTCGGCAACATCAGGCCGAACAGACGTGCGAGCACTCCCTTGCGGACCGCGGGAGCCGGATTCCGGCGCAGGATGCTCAACCCCCAGAAGGTGAAGAAGATTCCGACCTTCGCCCCGGATGCCGCCATCCCGCATGCGATGATCAACGCCGCCATCGCCTTGTCCAGATCGTTGCTGAAGAGGACGATTGCAGCGCGATGTCCGGCGGTGCATGCCGGTGGTTCAGGAGCGGCGGCCGCTCCCCGGCGGATCCGGGCTTCAAGGTAACCGTCTTTTTTCTCGACGCCGATAAGCCGGTTGCCGCTGGATCGAATCCACGCTTCCAGATCGGGAGCGAAAGAGTCCGCCGCGAGCAGAAGCAGTGTTTCTCCGGAGGCGAGTTTTTCCATTTCGCCCTTCAACCGCACAACCGGTCCGGGACAGGCGAGAGTACGCACGTCAAGGCGGCGGTCGGCGTCCGCGTTTCCGGTCCCGGAAGGCTGCGGTGCAACCGGAGGAACGGTAACGGGAGCCGGTGCGGGAATTTCGGCATGAGTGTATTTCCAGGTGAGATAACCGCCGGAGAGGTTGCGGACCCGGAAACCGTTCTGCTTCAGGATCCTCTCCGCCAGATACCCGCGCAGACCGACCTGGCAGTGCACGACCAGTTCGCGTGACTTGTCCAGTTCCTTGAGGCGGCCGCGCAGCTGCCCGAGCGGAATGTTCACCGCACCCGGAATTGTACCGGCCTGATGCTCCGCCTCTTCCCGGACGTCGATCAGCAGAGAGCCCTCCGGCAGGGCGTCGGCATAGGCGAGTTCGGTTGTGCCGTCGAGCACATTTCCGGCAATCATGCCGAGAAAATTGACAGGATCCCTGGCCGAGTTGAAAGGCGGGGCATAGGCCAGTTCCAGGCCGGCGAGTTCCGGAGCGGTACGACCGGACTGCATGGCACTTCCGATGACGTCCAGACGCTTGTCCGCTCCGCGGCTGCCGACCACCTGTGCGCCGAGGATTTTTCCGTCGGTTCCGAAGAGGAGTTTCATATGCAGCTGGCTGCCGCCCGGATAGTAGGAGGCATTCGAGGCCGGATGGGTATAGATCTTATGGAACTCCACCTTCTGCTGCCGGAGTCGCGTCTCGGTCGCCCCGATGCTTGCCGCGGTCAGGCTGCCGATCTTGATGACCGAAGCACCGTAACTGCCGGGATAGACCGATGCGGTCCGACCGGCGATGTTGTCTGCTGCAATTCTACCCTGCTTGTTCGCCGGTCCGGCCAGCGGAATTGCGGTTTTCCCGTTGGAAATCGGGTCGCGGACTTCCACGACATCACCGGCGGCGTAGATGTCGGGATCGGAAGTTCGGAGGTGCTCCTCGACGATGATATGGCCGCGCGGTCCCAGCTCCAGCCCGGCCGCTCCGGCAAGTTCCGAATTGGGTTTCACTCCAACGCTCATCACAACGAGATCGGCCGGGAGTTCACTGCCGTCCTTCAGCAGGCCGACGATGGCTTCCGGTGTTTTCCGGAAACCGGTCAATTCGGCGTTCAGGCGTACCTCGATTCCGTGCGATGCCAGTTCAACTCCGAGCGGGTAGGCCATTTCGCGGTCTACCGAAGGCAGCACGTGGGCCGAGTGTTGAATCACGGTTACCGCGAGTCCGCGGGAACGCAGGTTCTCCGCGGCCTCAAGGCCGATGAAGCCACCGCCGATCACCAGGGCACTCCGCGCACCGTCCGTCGCCAGCGCGACGAGGGCGTCCATATCCGGAACCGTCCAGAGCGGGTGAATGCGGGGATCGTCGCTGCCGGGAAGTTCCGGAGCCGCCGGGCGCGATCCGGTGGCCAGCAGGAGCTTGTCATAACGCTCCGTATATTCGCCGCCCTCCGCCCGGCGGATGTGCACCAGATGTGCATCGCGATCGATTGCGATTGCTTCGTTTCGAGTACGGACATCGACATTGAACCAGGCGCGGAACTTCTGTTCCGGCATCACGAAGAGCGAGTCCCGTTCCGGGATCACACCACCCAGATGATACGGCAGACCGCAGTTTGCATAGGAGATATAGCTTCCGCGTTCCAGCAGAATGATTTCCATCGATTCATCGAGCCGTCGCAACCGGGCGGCTGCACTGGCTCCCGCGGCGACCCCGCCAATGATGATTGTCCTCATATTACCTCCGGAAAAATTGGTTTTCCCATACCATAACTGCAGGTAGGTGAGATATCAATTCCCATGTATTGATTTTTGATATGAAATCGCCCTGCAGTTCCTGAAGCAACACTGACGGCATGCGATTCGATTTGACAGTCACCCGTATGCGGCGAGAGGAAAGAGGCAGGAGCCGGCAATCCTCCATCTGGCCCGGTGGGGCGGCTGCAGATCCGGGGCTTTGAAGTTTTCGCCGGAAAAATCTGTTGCGGGCAGAGGAAAATCGATTTTCTGCAAATTCTTCCGTCCCTTCTCCTTCCCTCTTCCGGAGAAAGAAAAACCGCCGCTCCCAGATGGAAGCGGCGGCATGAAGGCGGTCATTCCCCCGGAATTAGCGGGCGAGGGAGGCCTTCGCGTCTTCAACCAGTTTCATGAAGCGCCGGCCGTACTCGATGTAGTTTTCGTAACGCTCCGCGTCGTTGCGTTTGCCGTCGGCGTCGTGGAAGACCTGCTTCATATGCGGTTCCATCGAAAATCCGCCGTCGTAACCGTTCTTCAACAGGTCGGTAACGATCCGCACCACATCGCCTTCGCCTTCCCCGGCGAAAGTGAACTGCGCCTTGTTGAAGCCGCCGCTTTCGCTCCTGCCCATGAAGATCGCATCCTTGATGTGGACATAATAGATAAATTCACGGACGTTCCGGTAGAACTCCCAGGAGCTCTGAACTTTTTCAAGCGCATCACCGTTGCTCCGGTCGAAGTTCAACACTGGATTGCCGGTATCGAAAACCAGCTTGAAGTTCGGCGATTTCACATGATCGAGCAACTTGAGTGTGTGCTTCCACGACATGCCGCCGTAATTGTTGCAGTTTTCGTGCAGGTAGAGCACACCGGCATCTTCGCACATCTTGACCAGTTCATTGACCTTGCGGAACACATTCGCCTCGATTTCCGGATCGAAGGCCGGGCGATCCCAGGCCGCGCGGAAACTCATGCCGCGGAGCATCCGGCAATTCAGCCGTTTCATCCGCACCAGGGCACGTTTGAGCTGTTCCGTGGTTTTGAGGTAATCCTCCTCCTTCAACGGATCCCAACCCCAGTTGGCGACCGCGCTGCCGAAGCAGTTGATTTCGACTCCCGAGTTCTGAAGCGCCGCAACGACCTCTTCGAACTTCTCTTCCGGCAGATCGTGGATGTTGCAACCGTCGATTGCCCGCGATTCGATGTACTTCCAGCCGAGCTCCTTTGTCGCTCTGATCTGATCGGCGATTCCGACCGCCGCCTCGTCTGCAAATCCGGTGTAATACATGACTGTCTCTTCTCCTGTCTGAATGGAAACTTTTCCCTCTATAATTTATCCCCCTCCTTGCAAATAATCAATTGCGCACGGGGATTTTCCGGCAGAAAAATCGTCTCTGCCCGTCAACCTTCGCCGCGGCGGTAGGCAGCCGGCGTACAGCCGTAGAGCCGTTTGAAAGTGCGTGAGAAATGAAAACGATCCCTGATTCCGACCGCCTCGCTGATCTCATCGATGCTGAGGCGGCGTTCCTCCAGCAGGCGCGCCGCGTTGGAGTAACGGATCGCCGTCAGATACTGGTAAGGGGGCGTTCCGAGGGCGACCCGAAAACGACGGATCAATTCATTCACTCCGATTCCGGCACGGGCGGCCAGTTCCCGGACGCTGCACGGATGTCCGGGGGAGTCACGCATCAGATTGGCGAGCTGCTGCATCTGGTGGTCGCAGATATGCGACTCCAGCGCCTCCGGCGGCAGCCGGGTCAGGGCACTTGAGGCAAGAGCGGTCGCGTGAAGCATCCGCAGCGGAGTTTCCTCGTCAGAAAGCGTATTCAACCGGTCGGTGAGAACCCGCAGATCGGGAGTGAGTTCGATCGTATTGCAGATACAGCGGCTTCCCCGCAGGCAGGGAGTCTCGAAGTGCAGATAGAGTTGCTTCACCTCCGGATTGTCGCACCAGGTCTGCAGATTGCAGTTGGGCGGCAGGAGATGGAGTTTGTCCGGGGCAAGCTCATGTTTTTCTCCGTCGATCCGGATCCCGGCGCCATGGTCGCTGTGCAGGTAGAGCCGCCAGTAGGGGCCGCTCAGGAGACAGCGCGACCAGAATTCGCCCAGCCGGGTACTTCGGACACACTCGATTCGCAGTACCTGGCGGGGGAAAAATGTGATTTTATTCATGTTATATCACCTTTTCTTCATAGGAATCGGATTGAAAAACTTCATGGCATCCCTATGTTTATTATAGACCCCGGATTTTTTTATTCAACCAAAGGAGACGGGAAAATGGGAAAATACGGCAGCGGCGACACGAAATGGTTTGTTCACGACCGGTTCGGGATGTTCATCCACTGGGGACTCTATTCGATGCTCGCCCGGCATGAATGGGTCCGGAACACCGAACAGATCAGCAACGAGGAGTACCAGGTCTATTTCGATCTCTTCAATCCCGACCTGTTCTGTCCGCAGGAGTGGGCGCGGGCGGCACGCGAAGCGGGAATGAAGTATTTCGTGATCACCACCAAACATCACGAGGGATTCTGCCTCTGGGATACGAAGTACACCGATTACAAGGTCACCAACACTCCGATCGGGCGCGATCTGCTGCGCGAGGTCGTCGATGCGTTCCGTGCCGAGGGATTGCGGGTCGGATTTTATTATTCGCTTCTCGACTGGCATCATCCAGACTTCACGCTGGACTGTCTTCACCCGATGCGCACCCGGGTGAAGGCCGAGGAGTTCAACCGTGGGCGTGACATGAGGCGCTATGCGCAGTACATGCGCGATCAGGTAACCGAACTTCTGACGCAGTACGGCAAGATCGATGTCATGTGGTTCGATTTCTCCTACCCTGAACGCGGGAAGGGGCACGAGCAGTGGGAGTCCGAGGAGTTGATCCGGCTGGTCCGGCGGTTGCAACCGGATATCGTCGTGGACAACCGCCTCGATCTGCCCGGTTCCGGTGACATTCAGACGCCCGAGCAGTTTACTCCGGATGCCGGGCTGGTCGACGAAGAGGGAAAACCGGTCGTATGGGAAGGGTGCCAGACCTTCTCCGGATCCTGGGGATACTTCCGCGATGAAGCCAGCTGGAAGAGCGTTAAAATGTGCATCGAAATGTTGATCAATCACGTCTCGCGCGGCGGCAATCTGCTGATGAATGTCGGACCGACTTCGCGCGGGTACATCGATGACCGGGCGATGGCACGACTTGCCGGATTCGGCGCCTGGATGAAGTACAATTCACGGTCGATTTACGGCTGCGGTCCGGCGCCTGCAGACATGGTTGCGCCACCGGACTGCCGGTACACCTACAATGCGGAAACGAAGCGGCTCTATCTGCACTGCTTCGCATGGCCTTTCCGGCATGTTCATCTGCAGGGCCTCTGCGGCAGGATCCGGTACGCACAGCTCCTCGCCGACGGCAGCGAGATCAAAATACGGGATGAGGTTCTGCCCGAAAACTCCAATCTGAACAGCCGGACGCCGGGAGGCGCACTGACGCTTGAACTGCCAGTCGTGCTCCCCGGGCAGGGAACCGAAGTGCCGGTCATCGAGCTCTTTCTGAAATAGATCAGTCGCCTCTGCCCGCAGGGAACAACGGGCCGACGGAAAAGGAAGAAAGCGCCGGAATCCCGGAGAAGGCCCGCGGGCATTTTCTCCGGGATCTCTTTTCCCCGGAGCGCCTCAGACCGCCGGACCGGCAGGCGAGGTGAACTCGTTCCCGGCACTCCGCAGCTCCTGACGGACCCGGGCGCGTGTCATCCACTTGGAATTGCGTACCGAGATCATGCAGTAGGGATCGACCCAGAAGACGAAGAAGAGTTTGAACACCGCGAAAGTATAGGCGAAAATCGCTTCACTGCCGCCCCGGCGGGTACTGTAGACAAAAGCGGGAATGGTGGACCACGCGATCATGCCCAGCACCAGGGTTTCCAGAAACTCCCGCGGTGCGGTGCAGGCGGCCATCACGGTCAGCGGCAGCAGCAGGAAGGGGAGAAACAACCACATCGTCTGCATCAGCAGGTTGAATTGAATCCCGAGATGGAACCAGTCCAGTTTCCGGAAAGCGAACAGGTACATGGAACAGGTTTCACGTACATCGCCGCGCCCCCAGCGCAACAACATTTTGCAGGTGGTGTGGTAGTCGGAGGGAATGATGGTTTTTGCGGTGGCGTCACGCTGGAATACGATCCGATGTCCTTCCGCGAGCAGACCGGTTGCGAGGGCGCGGTCTTCGGCGATGTGTGCCGGTTCGCCGAAAAATTTCTGATCGACCCATTCGTCGAGAAAAGGAAGCAGTGCCGTCCGGCGATAGGAACTGAGAGCTCCCGGGGTACAGAATACCGACCCGAGCACACTCTGGGCGGAACGCATGATTTCGAAACCGAAAACGAAGTTGACATCCATCATGCGCGGCAGGATGCCGTCCTCCAGATTCAGGACCCGGATGTTGCCCGCGACACCGCCGATCCGGGGATCGATGAAGGGGGAGTTCAGCAGACGCAGCGTGTCGGGAGCCACCACGGAGTCGCTGTCGACGGTTACGATCACTTCCGAGGTCGATTGCCGGATGCCCCGGTAGAGCGCTTTGCGTTTCCCGCCGTTTTTCTCCTGCTTCACCGGCGTGATGCGTCCCCCTGAACGGGATGCCGCCAGTTTGATCCAGTTCCAGGTATCGTCGACGCTTCCGTCGTCGATGGCGAGAATTTCCAGTTTTTCTGCAGGATAGTCGCTCGCAAGGATGCTGTCAAGCGCTTTCAGCACCCCTTCGCCTTCGTTGTAGGCAGGCACGATCACCGTACAGGTCGGAAGTTCGGCATCGGTAAGCTGCCGGCAGGGTCGGTATTTCAGATAGGCCAGAATCAATAGAAACGCGTAGTAGAGGAGATTGATCCCGAACAGGATCGTACCCAGCAGGGCAAAAAAGCGGATCGACAGAAATGCTTCCAGGCTCACCCACGAAAATCCCATCAGTGCTGTGACGTGTACGAGTATCACGAAGATAGGCGAACCATTTTTGATTAGGCTTACGAGTTGTTTCTTCTCTGC
>CALXOA010000057.1 GCA_944389895.1 uncultured Victivallis sp.
CGCACTGTTCGGCCGCCGGGTTGAGGCAACCGCGACGAACCGCGGAGAAGCGGGCGGACTCTACTGTTTCGGTGCCGCCGCAGACGGATTGAAAATCGCCGCAGACAGTACCAGCCTCGACAGCACGATCGTCAACGATGCTGCCCAGGCTGTCATGGGCGCCGGCGGGGATCCGACACAGATTCTGTGTTCGCCCGGCCAGGCCCGCGTGCTTTCGTGCGAATACAAAAACCAGCTTCAGATCGTCCGCTCGGATGATCGCCGGGGAGCTTACGTCGCTGTGGTCGTCAATGAGATCAACGGCCGCGGCATGACGATCATGGCCGATCCCGATGTTCCGGATACCGATGCCTGGGTGATCGATCCCGCCGGATTCGGTCTTGCCAGTCTGAAGGGGCGTTCCGTCACCGACACCGACGCCACGCCGAAAGGGTTTGACGGAATCAAGCGGATGGCCCTGGGAGAACTCACCTTCGTATTCAAGAACGCGAAACAACGGCTCTGCCGCATCAGCGGGCTCAAACCGAGTGCCACGGCCCTCGCCGAACTCAAGGCAGACAGCGCACAGGAATGATTTTCCGGTCCGGCGGCCCCATCCGCCGGACCTTTTTTCCCGATCATCCGCAACCACAGGAGATGAAAGAACATGCAGATTGACGAGTTGCTGCGGAAGGCCGACACCTACTTCGCGGGTCGGATCGATGCGGAAGAGTGGCGGAACCAGCCCCCTCCGATCCGCGTGATCGCCCTCCGGACAGCCGCATCAGACATAGCCGTCGAACTCGGCCTTCCTGAAATTGACGGCAACGATAAACTCCAGTTTGAAGCGGTTTGTGAACAGGCGATTCATCTGACACGCCGCCGGCCGCGCCCCCGACGGATGCTTGTTTCGGAAGAGATTTCCGGCCTCGGGCGGCGTACCTGGGAAAATCTGCCTCCGGAGGAACTGCCGGAGTTTTCCCGCCGTGCGCGGCGTCTGCTCGAAGCCGTACTCAGCGCACGGACCGGTCGGATCGGCCGCGGCTGAATCACAGGTACCGCTTCCCGCATATCCGGCAGAGAGCGGTACCTGTGGCACCTCTCACATCACATCTCAAATTGCTGTCGATTTCCACGAAAAATGCTTGTTTTTACCGGCACCGAATGCTATATTAAATGTAATTGTATTGAAAAGGCATCTCGGCCTTGACTTGATTTTGTGGAATTCGGTCGTTATCAGCATCCGGGAGTTCCTGTCCGGGGGTTGATACCGGGATTCCGCGAGTCAGACTTTCCCACCGGCATCGCCGGGGAAGCACCGCCGAAGAGACGTCCTTTTCAAGAAACAGACAGCCGTTTATATTGAAAGGATGAATCATCATGGCTGAAGAAAAAATCGTTTTCCAGTTCGACGGCGAGCGTGAAATGGAAATCTCCACCGGAAAAGTTGCAAAACTCGCCAACGGCTCCTGCCTGGTTCGCCTCGGCGATACCACCGTTCTGGTTGCCGCATGTTCCGGTGCACCGCGGGAAGGCGCCGACTTCTTCCCGCTCCAGGTCGACTACCGTGAAAAGTACTCCGCCGCGGGCAAATTTCCCGGCGGTTACATCAAACGTGAGGGCCGTCCCTCCACCAAGGAGATTCTGACCTGCCGCATGATCGACCGGCCGATCCGGCCGCTGTTCCCGGAAGGCTTCTTCGATGAAGTGCAGGTTTCCTGCGTGTTGCTCTCCGCCGACGGCGTCAACGAGCCGGATGTGCTTGCAATGGTCGGAGCATCCGCTTCGCTGATGCTCTCCGATCTGCCCTTCAACGGTCCGGTCGGAGCGGTTCGCGTCGGTCTGATCGACGGAAAATTCGTAATCAACCCGACCCGGGCCCAGATGGAGGTCAGCAAACTTGAGCTGATTTATGCCGGCCGTCCCGATCAGGTCATCATGATCGAAGGGGAAGCTGATTTCGTCTCGGAAGCCCAGATGAAAGAAGCAATGTATCTTGCCAACGAGGCGGTCAAGAAGCAGTGCGAGGCCCAGATTGAGCTGGCCAGACGCGCCGGCCGCGCCAAAAAGGATTACAAGCTTTATCTGGTGCCGGAAGCGCTCCAGAATGCGATGGACAAGTTCTGCGCCGATCGTATCGAAGGAGTCTGTACCATTCCGGGCAAGGAAGACCGGATGGTCGCGATGGATGCCCTGCGCAGCGAAATGCGCGATGCGCTCCGCGAAGAGTTCGCCGAAATGAGTGACGCCGAATACGGTTTTATGACCGCGATGGGTTTCGACAAGCTCGTCCAGAAGGTGACCCGCGCAACGATCCTCAACAAGCACTTCCGTCCGGACGGCCGTTCGATTACTGAAATCCGCCCGTTGTCGGCTGAAGTCAATGTGCTGCCGGTTGTTCACGGCAGTGCGCTCTTCTCGCGCGGTGAAACTCAGGCGCTGGTGATTGCCACTCTCGGCAATGAGAAGGATGCACAGGAATCCGACGATCTGACCAGCGAAACCGGTATTTCCAAGAAACGTTTCTATCTGCACTATAACTTCCCGAACTTCAGCGTCGGCGAAGTCGGTCGCATCGCCGGTCCCGGGCGTCGTGAAATCGGTCACGGCAACCTCGCGGAGCGTTCGGTCTCCAAGGTGGTGCCCAAGGACTTCCCGTATGTCATCCGCTGCGTTTCGGAGATCATGAGTTCCAACGGTTCGACCTCCATGGCGTCGGTCTGCGGAGCGACGCTTGCGTTGATGGACGCTGGTGTGCCGATCACCGCGCCGGTCGCCGGCATCAGCTGCGGCCTTGTAACCGGCGACAACGGGGAACGTCTGTTGCTCACCGACATCATCGGCGCCGAAGACCATTACGGCGACATGGACTTCAAGGTCTGCGGTACCCGCGACGGGATCACCGGCTTCCAGCTCGACCTGAAGCTGCCCGGCATTCCGATTGACCTGCTCTGCGAAGGAATGGAGCGCGACCGGATCGCCCGGTTGAAGATCCTCGACGTGATGGAGGCCTGCATCGCTGCACCGCGGCCGGATATCAGTCCGCGTGCCCCGCGGCTTGAAACCATCCAGATCAATCCGGAGAAGATCGGTGCTCTGATCGGTCCCGGCGGCAAGAACATTCGTGCGATTACCGAGGAAACCGGTACCAGCATCGACGTCGACGATGACGGCAATGTCAAGATCATGGCCGCCAACAAAGAACAGCTCGAGGCGGCGAAGGAGCGTATTCTCGGCTGTACCGCCGAGGCCGAGATCGGCAAGATCTACCGCGGCAAAGTTGTCACCATCCGTGACTTCGGCGCCTTCGTCGAAATTCTGCCCGGTGTCGACGGCCTGCTCCACATCTCCGAGATGGCGGATTATCGGGTCAACAAAGTCACCGATATCTGTCAGGAAGGCGATTATGTCACGGTCAAGGTGATCGACATCGATCAGGCCGGTAAGATCCGTCTCAGCCGCAAGGCTGCTCTCAAGGAGCTTGACAAGTAACCCGGCATTTCATCCGCGGGAATACGCACAACCAGCGTATTCCCGCTTTTTTTTCTCATTTTTCTCAGGTATTACAACCCAAGAGAAAAAACGACGACCAGCGTACTTCATAACCGGGGATGTCTACAAAAAACTTATATTGGGAATCATCAATTCTCTATCCGGACCCGCATTTTGCAGAAAGAGTCCATCTCGTTGTTTGTTGAAAGTGAATGCGGGAAACTGATCCCCAATCCCACAAACCTGCGAAAAACCTGAATTTGTTCCTTTTTCCCGTGAGGGAAATGAAGATCTCCCGGGGAATGGATTTTCCGTTCCCCTCCTCTCTCCACATTCGATGAAGAAACAGAACTCCCCACAGGAGCCGCACTGAAGCGGCTATTACAAAACCATCGGCAAGACCAGGTGATATCGCCTTCTAGGTGAGATTGCGGAAGCAAGACACCGACTCTGAAATTGGCAGTCTGAACAACTGCCCTGCCGGAGCCTGTCGCACTTGATGAAAATTTCCAGCCCGATATTTGAGGGACTGAAATAAAGCGACTTTGTCGCCTTGAAGCGGGAAGCTGTTTCAGCATCCGGATGCAGTCGACACTTTTCTACAGGGAAACAATATAAAAAAAACCCGTTCCGGAACTTCCGGAACGGGAATTGAAGTCTCGTGACGGATGAATTACTTCATCATTTCGCCGAGGTTCTTGTAGAAGGTCATGCGGCGCTGCGCATCCTTTTCCGCCCGTGCAAAGAGCTCTTCCGCATCCGCCGGAGCGGTCTTGAACAGCGATTTGTAGCGGTTCTCGCTGCGGATGAACTCCTGGAAGCTCGCAGTGGCTTCCTTGGTTTCCCACTTGAAGGGCTGTTCCTCAGCCGGGTTATAGCGATAGAGCGGCCAGTAACCGGCCTCCACCGCACGCTTGGCCTCGACCTGGCTCTTGGACATATTGATACCGTGAGCGATACAGGGTGCATAGGCCAGAATGATCGACGGTCCCTTGTGCGCTTCGGCCTCGCGGATCGCGGTCAGCGCCTGCTGGCGGTTCGCGCCCATCGAAATCGAAGCGACATAGACATTGCCGTAGCTCATGCACATGAAGCCGAGATTCTTTTTGGTCAGACGCTTGCCGCTGTTGGCGAAGAGAGCGACCGCACCGATCGGCGTGGACTTGGAAGCCTGACCGCCGGTGTTGGAGTACACCTCAGTGTCGAGCACGAGAATGTTGACGTTGCGGTTCTGCGCCACGACGTGATCGAGGCCGCCGAAACCGATGTCATAGGCCCAGCCGTCACCGCCGAGGATCCAGACCGACTTGTCGACGAAGTAGTCCTTCAGTTCGAGCATCTTCTGGTAGATCGCCTTCTGCTCACCTTCGGACTTCTCGACGGCGGTCGGCAGAAGTTCGCCGATCTTCTTCTGGTTTTCAATCGCGGCATCATCGGTGCTTTCCCAGTTGGCGACCGCATAGTCAAGCAATCCCTTCATGGTATCGCAACAGACGCCGAGCTCCTGAATGCGCTTGATGTTGTTCATCAGCTGCTGCCGATTGGTATCAACCGCCAGGCGCATACCGAAACCGTATTCGGCATTATCCTCGAAGAGGGAGTTGGCCCACGCCGGTCCGCGCCCCTGCTTGTCCTTGCAGTAGGGCAGGCTTGGGAAGGATCCGCCGTAGATCGACGAGCAGCCGGTGGCGTTCGCAACGATCATACGGTTACCGAAGAGCTGGCTGACCAGCTTGACATACGGCGTCTCGCCGCAGCCCGCGCAGGCGCCGCTGAACTCGAAGTACGGCATCAGGAACTGCGAGCCCTTGACGGTCGAAGCGTTGGTACCGCCCATCACATTGTCAGGCAGCGTCAGGAAGAAGTCGGCATTCGCATTCTGCCCCGCGGCGCGTTCGTCCGGGGTATGAGTCATCACGAGAGCCTTCTCCTTGGCCGGGCAGGTTTCAACGCAGACTCCGCAACCGGTGCAGTCCTCAACGAAGACCTGCATGCGGAACTTGAGCCCGAGTTCCTTCTTGACCGGCGGCTTGGCATCGACGGTTTCGAACGAAGCGGGAGCTCCGGCGAGATTAGCCGGCTCGATCAGCTTGGAACGGATCGCGGCATGCGGACAGGCCATCACGCACTGGTTGCACTGAATGCACTTCGCGGAATCCCACTTCGGCACGCTCGGAGCAATACCGCGCTTCTCATACTGCGAAGTCGCCGTCGGCATCGACCCGTCATAGCTCATCGCCGACACCGGGATGTTATCACCCTTCTGATGGAGAATCGGCTTCATCAGCGTGTTGGCGAATTTGCCCATCTCCGGAGTGATGGTCTCGACCGCCTCAAACGCGGCAACGCCGTCAAGCGACGCCGGAACCGCGACTTCCTGAAGCATCGCCAGAGCGCGATCGACGCACATCTGGTTCTGTTTGACGACGTCATCGCCCTTCTTCTTGAACTTCTTCTCGATTCCGGACTTGATGTAGTTGATCGCGTCGTCGGCCGGAATGATGTTGGCCAGCTTGAAGAAGCAGGTCTGCATGATGGTCGAGACGTACTTGGCGCTGCCGATTTCGAGCGCGAGCTTCAGCGCGTCGATCGTGTAGACCTTGACATGCTTCTTGAGGATCACTTCCTGCATGTCGCGGGTGAAGCTGGAAAACACCTTATCGGCGGGAAGTTCACTGTTGATCAGGAAGGTTCCACCATCAACAATGCCGGAGAGCATGTCGTAACGGCCGACGTAAGCCGCGTTGTGGCAGGCGACGAAATTCGGAGCGGTGATGGTGTATTCGCTGGTGATCGGCTTGTCGCCGAAACGGAGGTGCGAAACCGTGATGCCGCCGGACTTCTTCGAGTCGTAGACGAAGTACGCCTGGACATATTTGTTGGTATGATCGCCGATGATCTTGACCGAGTTCTTGTTGGATCCGACCGTTCCGTCACCGCCGAGGCCCCAGAACATGCAGGCGGTGGTGCCGGCCGGTTCCGTGACGATCTCTTCGTCGATCGGCAGAGAGAGATGGGTTACGTCGTCGTCGATACCGACGGTGAAGTTGTGGGTGTTGCTGCCGTCCATATGCTTGTAGATCGCCAGCACCATCGATGGAGTGAACTCCTTGCTCGCGAGACCGTAACGACCACCGATCACGGTGACGTCGCGATCAGCCAGAGCGGCCTTGACGTCGAGGAAGAGCGGCTCGCCGAGGCTGCCGGGCTCCTTGCAGCGGTCGAGAACCGCAACCTTCTTGACCGTCGCCGGCAGCGCCTTCACCAGAACGTCAGCGGCAAACGGACGATAGAGCCGAACCTTGATCAGACCGAGCTTCTGCCCTCTGGCGTTCAGGTAACCAATCGCTTCTTCGATGGTTTCGCAGCCGGACCCCATCGCGACGATGACCTTGTCCGCATCCGAAGCCCCGACGTAGTCGAAGAGATGGAGCGGACGGCCGGTGATCGCAGCAACCTTGTCCATATACTTCTGAACGATACCCGGCAGAGCCTGATAGGTCTTGTTGGTGGTTTCGCGGCCCTGGAAATAAACATCGGGATTCTGGGCGGCCATCTTGGCGTACGGAGCCTCCGGACGCAACGCACGGTTGCGGAAACGCTCAACGTACTTCATATCGAGCAGGCCCTTCATGTCCTCATAGTCGAGCAACTCGACCTTCTGGAACTCGTGCGACGTACGGAACCCGTCAAAGAAAGCCAGGAACGGGATCTCGCTCTCGAGTGTCGAGAGATGGGCAACCAGAGCAAGGTCATGGGTTTCCTGAATACTGGCAGCGGAGGTCATCGCGTAACCGGTGGCGCGGCAACTCATCACGTCGGAGTGATCACCGAAAATGGACAGCGACTGAGCGGCAAGAGCGCGGGCCGAAACATGGAAGACGGTCGGGAGCATCTCACCGGCGATCTTGTACATGTTCGGAATCATCAGCAGAAGGCCCTGCGACGCGGTATAGGTAGTAGTCAGAGCACCGGCGGAAAGCGAACCGTGCACGGCACCCGCGGCACCGGCCTCGGACTGCATTTCAACGACCTGCAATTTCTGGCCGAACATGTTTTTCAGACCCTGGCTCGCCCAGATGTCCGCGTACTCTCCCATCGTCGAGGAGGGGGTGATCGGGTAGATCGCCGCCACTTCGCTGAACGCGTAAGCTACGTACGACGCCGCGTAGTTCCCGTCGATGGTCAGCATTTTTTTTGCCATGATTCCTCCATTGGTTATTGGCACAGGAGCATACCCTCCCGCACACAGTAAATGAATATAGTGGCTGTGCTTTTACAAATATAAAGAATTTACACCGCGAAACAGATTTTTTCAAACATGATTCCGTGTTTTTTTGAGCGTTTCGGACGGAATGGATTTCCATTGTCGAAAAATCCATAAAAAATCATGGTTTTTCCATTGCGAATCTTTTTCACCCTGCTATATTCAACGGCAGAATCCACTGACAAACACAACAATCAGTTCGGAGAAAATCCAGATGAAACAGCTCAGAATCGGTATCATCGGTTGCACAACCCGGGGAACCCTCGGTGACTACGCCCACCAGCCGGACGCGGGAGTTACGATCGTCGCTGGTGCCGATCTCTACCCCGAGGCGCGCCAGGCATTTCTCAACCGTTACCGGGAAAAATTCAACACGATCCCGGCCGTTTATACCGATTATCGTGAGATGATCGAAAAAGAACAACTCGACGGAGTCGTCATCACCACACCCGACTTCCTGCATGAGGAGCAGGCCTGTTTCGCCCTTGAGCACAAAGTCGCGGTCTACCTCGAAAAACCGATTGCGATTTCAATCGAGGGCGCAGACCATATTCTCGAAACAGCCTGCCGCAACCGGACCAAGCTGGTGCTCGGGCACAACATGCGGTACATGTCCTTCACCCGCAAGATGAAGGAGATCATCGAACAGGGAACGATCGGGGAAGTCAAAGCGATCTGGTGCCGCCATTTCGTCAGTTACGGCGGAGACGCCTACTTCCGCGACTGGCACGCCTCGCGGGCCTGCGCGAACAGCCTGCTGCTCCAGAAAGGGGCGCATGACATCGACATCATTCACTGGCTCGCAGGCGCCTATACCACACGGGTCCAGGGCTTCGGCAATCTTTCGATCTACGACAAACTGCCGCGCCGCGCTCCCGGAGACGAGCGGCTGAAGGATGGGGTGGCCAAAGTCTGGACCATCGACCACTGGCCTCCCTTGGAGCAGAAGGAGTTCGCTCCGGTCATCGAGGTCGAGGATCTCAACATGATCCAGATGCAGCTCGGGAATGGAGTCCTGGCAAGTTACGAACAGTGCCATTACACTCCCGATACGGTACGCAACTACACCGTGATCGGCACGAAGGGGCGGCTTGAAAACTACGGGGACGGGGATTGCACCATCCAGGTATGGACCACCCGGGCCGATTCCTTCCGACTCGAAGGAGACATCACTTACCGGGTAAAACCGTTCAGCGGTACCCACGGAGGGGCGGATCCCCTGATCGTTCAGAGCTGGATTGACGCACTGCGCGGCATCTATGACGTGTGGTCCACGCCGCAGGCAGCGCGTTACAGTGTGGCGGCCGGTTGCCGCGGCGCGGAATCGATCCGTAACGGCGGTACGCCCTATGACATTCCGCCGTTGCCGGAATTTCTTGAAAACTGGGATTTTGCCCGGGCGGAAGAGGTGAAGAAATGCGAGTATTGATCACAGGAGGAGCCGGCTTCATCGGAAGCCATATTGCGGAATATTTCCAGGGAAAAGCTGAAGTCCGGATTCTGGATAACCTGCGGACCGGATTCCGCCGGAATCTGGAAGGACTCGATGTTCAGTTCATTGAGGGCGACATCCGCGACCGGGAAACGGTTTGTCGCGCCATGGAGGGCGTGGAGTGTGTGTTCCATCTCGCCGCGCTGATCAGTGTGCCGGAGTCGATGGAAAAAATCACCGAATGCATCGACATCAACGGAAACGGCATGGTGATCGTGCTTGAGGAAGCGGCCCGGGCCGGCGTCCGCAAGCTCTGTTTTTCGACTTCGGCGGCGATCTACGGGGATAATCCGGTTGTTCCGAAAGTGGAAACCATGCTGCCCGAACCGAAGAGTCCTTACGCCGTCACCAAACTCGACGGGGAATATTACTGCAAGATGTTCACGGATACCGGGAGACTGCAAACGGCATGCCTGCGTTATTTCAATGTCTTCGGCCCCCGGCAGGATCCGAAGAGCGCCTACGCAGCAGCAGTTCCCATCTTCACCGCCAAAGCGGTCGCCGATGAACCGTTGACGATCTTCGGTGACGGCGAGCAGACGCGCGACTTCATCTTCGTCCGGGACATCGTGGCGGCAAACGTGTTCATGGCAACGCACGATTTCACCGGCGTCTACAACGTCGCTTACGGCGGGCGGATCACGATCAACGAACTCGCCCGCGAAATCATCCGGCAGACCGGTTCGAACTCCCGGATCGTCCATCTGCCGGAGCGGCCGGGCGATGTAAAACACTCGATGGCCTGCGTGGACAAACTGGCGGCAACCGGATTCCGGCCCTCTTTCAGCTTTGCCGAAGGGATGGCGGAAACGGTCGATTTCTTCAAAAAACAGGCGAAACACTGAACGCCTCTCCGGCGTAATTTGGTTGAAATGCCGCCGGAGAAGGTGTATTTTACCGCATTTGCGATAAGGAAAGGGCATCGGTACGGATGAACAACTCCTCTGCCAATGCGGAACGACTGGCCGCCGCCTGCGTCTTGAGCGTCGTCGGCGGTTTTCTGGATATTTATACCTACCTTCACCGGGGTGGGGTATTCGCCAACGCCGTGACCGGCAACATGGTGCTGTTCGGCTTTCGCCTCGCCGACGGGGAGTGGTTGCAGTCAGGGCGATATCTGCTGGCGATTCTCTCCTATGCGCTTGGAATTTTCACGGCGAACGTCATCCATGCGAAACTCCCGCCGCTGCGCCGGCTCACCTGGCACCAGTTCGTACTGATGCTGGAGTTCTGCTGCCTGTTGACGGTCTGTTTCATTCCCTACGGGGAGTTCGATTTTCTCGTAAATGCGCTGATCTCATTTGTCTGCGCCCTGCAGGTGCAGACGTTCCGGCGTGTTCACGGCCTCCCCTTCGCCTCGACCATGTGCACCGGCAACCTGCGCAGCGGCACCGACGCATTGTTCCGCGGGCTGTACGGCAAAGAACCGGGGGAACTGCAGAAAGCGCTGCACTATTTCGGAGTGATCGTCTGCTTCATCACCGGCGCCGCGGCAGGAGCTCTGCTGCTGAACACATTCGGTCGTAACATCTTTCTGCTGGTACCGGCCGGGTTGTGCGCGGTTTTCTTTCTGATCACCTCCCGGCGGCAGCTGGCCTCGTGGCGGCGCATGTTCCGCAATCTGCGACGTGGAAAGCAATAAGCGGTTCACAGGCTGCACGGAAAAACAAAGTTTCGTCAATCGCTCTTCCGGACAAGACGAATCAACGCAATCTCCGACGGTACGCCGATCCGGACCGGGAAACCATTCCAGATCGCAGCTCCATTTGTCACATAAAGTTGCGTCGCGCCGAGCTTGTAAAGTCCTGAAACAAAACCGCCGTTGAACCCGGCGACAAAACGATCCACTCCTAGAATCATTCCGCCATGCGTATGGCCGGAAATCTGCAGAGCGATCCCCCGTTCCGCCGCTTCGGGCGCCGTCTGCGGCCGGTGCGAAAGCAGGATGACCACCATGTTTCCGGGAATTTCCGCAAGCGCCCCGTCAAAATCGGGGCCGTCATCTCCCATCCGGGATGCCGCGCCATCGGTTATTCCGGCAAGGGCAATTCCGACCGGCAGGAGCCGGGACTCATTCTCCAGCATCTCCACGCCGAGTGTCGCCAGAAAGGCCCTCCACGGTTGATACCCGGAGTAATATTCGTGGTTGCCGGGCACCCCGAAGATGCCGTAACGTGCGGAGAGTTCGCGCAACGGCACCAGCTCCCCGCCCCGTTTCGCCACCGTACCATCCGCCAGATCACCGACAAGTACCACCAGATCGGGCTGCCGGGCATTGACCCGCTCCACCATCCGGCGGATCCGGTTCGCCCGGGTCAGACTGTCGACATGAAGATCTGCCAGCACCGCAATCGTGAGACCGTCGGCCTCTTCCGGCAGGTTCTCGATCTCGATCGACACCTCACGAACCGCAGGCACAGCGGTTCCGGAAACGACTCCGACCGTCGCCAGCAGGAACGCCAGAATCAGCAACCCCGCGTTCACCCGATTGCAGGCCGCATTGAAACGCATCGGCCGCCGCAGCCGAAGCCGGGTCAGAAAGAGACACACACGTACCAGATCCGCCGCAACCAGCAGAAAGAAGAGGAGAAACAGTACCGCGAACAACCAGGCCGCAGCCAGCAACAACGGCCCGGGCAACTCAGGGGCGAAAAACATCGGCCCGCCGATGAGATGCAGCAGATGAAACTTGAAGGCAACCGCCAGCAGAACCACGGTCAGAACCGCCTTCCACCACCACCGAAACCGAAGCGGCAGAATCACCCGGAAGAAAAGATAACCACTCAACAGAAAACCGAACATCAACATGCGCCCTCTCCTCCAGCCCCCTCCGATTCAACCGTCCCGGCAGTCACCGCTGCATCCTTCATCAATTTACATTGCCTCCCCGGCTGTTTCTCCTGTGCCGGAAAAATTCAACTTCCCGAACTTAATGTAGACGCGGAAACCGCAATGAGCCAGCTTTCTTCAAAAAAACTTTTTTCTTCCCGCGAATCCGGTATACTGACCGCCGGACGGCAGTGCCTCGAAAACAAGGAACCGGATGCCGCAACCGACATCCGGTTCCCTCCTCTCTCATCTCACCGGGACAACTCAGGGGCGCACACCGGCTGCTTCAAGACGCTGCTGAACCTTCCGGACATCCACATCGCGGACCCGAATCCCCTCTTTCACCGCAATCGCGGCGGCGACGCCGACCCCCTGCCCGATATTCAGACAGATCGGCATCACCCGGAAATTCGAATGCGCCTTGTGCGTACCGTCGATGTTCCGCCCCGACAGCAGCAAGCCGTCGAGCCTGACCGGTACGCAGCAACGATAGGGAATGGAGTACTTTCCCTTCGCCTGAAATTTGTGCTGTACCCCGTGTTCATCCAGCCCGGCGCCCTTCACGTTGTGAATATCAAAGTTGAAGAAGTTCCGGGTCGCAATCCAGTCGTCGAAAAGCCGGGCTTCGACGATGTCCTCGGCGGTGAGCTGGTAGAGGGCCTTGAAGTGCCTGGTCTCACGCACGCCGACATTGGAGGCGCAGGTCACGGCGTAACACTTCTCATACCCCGGCACAAATTCGCGCAGGAAAGCGATGATCCGATCCATCTGTCTGCGACAGACGATCTCGGCCCGGGTGAGATCGCGAACATCCGTTCCGTCTATTTCGGTGACATTGGTCATATTCACACACACCTCCCCCGGAAGCGGCGCGCGATAGAGCAGCACATGGCCGGCAGGGAACGGCAGATGTGCCCGGCCGAGCGCCTGAATTTCCCCTTTCGGCAGATCGATCAACGTCTCGAAACTGCCCGGAAACACCGCACGCGCCCAATCGACATTTCCGATCCGGAACATCAGCGTAACCGGCTGGCACTGGCCGTCTTCAGGCCGACCCAGCACAAATTCCGCTCCGGCGCGCGCCGCGACGTCGCCGTCTCCTGTGGCATCGACCACGACACGTGCGAGAATCACTTCGCGCCCGGATTTGCTTTCGATGATCACCCCTTTCACCACATCGTCCTCGACCACCGCTCCCGCGACGAAGGTGTGGAACTGTACAGTGACTCCAGCTTCAAGCAACATTTCAAGCAACGTTGATTTCTGCGCCTCATGGCTGATCGTGTATCCCCCCGGCCCCTCCGTATCGGGAGGCGGCAGCAGGACACTCGATTTCTGACGGCTGTAAATCTCATCGAGCAGAGGTGATTCCGTATTGCCGGACCAGTGCGACATCATTCCGGCGGTAGCCATGCCGCCGATGCAGTTGTCACTTTCCAGCAACATCGTCTTCGCGCCTTCACGGGCTGCCGCCAGTGCCGCGCCGAAACCGGCCGGCCCTCCTCCGGCGACCAGTACATCGACCTCCGCCACAACCGGCAGCTTCCTCGCAGGTTCCCGATAGAATTTCATGTTCGTGCTCCTTTTCCGAGTTGAGTCTGATCCTTCTGTTCTTTTCTAAAAAAATACCGCAAAAAAAGCGATAAACCTTGAAAAAAAGCGGCAAATATCTTAAATTATCACGGAAATCACGAAAAAACACCCGGGAAAGAATCTTCTTCTTTGAAACTGGAACAAGTCATCCGCCGGCTCGAACGGAAACTCAGTGTCGTAATTGACCTTGAGGTGCTTCATCCCGCCTTTGTCGAACAGCCGGAACTCACGCTGGCCCCGGATCAGTATTATCATCATGGCGAATACTGCCACTGGTGCAAATTCCGTCCGGGCGGACTGGCGGTCTGTTCAGCCAACAAGCAGCGCAGCAAGGAGATCGCCGCATTCGGGCGCCCTTTCCACGGCTGTTGTCCCAATGGCGTGTGGGACTATGCACGACCGGTACGGTTCGAAGGGCGGACAGCCTGCATCCTCTACTTCGGCTACCGTACCGCCGGGAAAAACTGGAACCCGCGATTTCAGGGACGGATTCCGGCAATGGTCACCCCGGAACTGCTGGACAGCATCCGGCACTGTTCCGAATGGCTGTCCATCCTGATCGAGTTGGAACTCGAAGAGTGGCGCGATTCCGCCGCCCGCCCCGGCCGCAAACGCGATGACGCCTATTATCTGGAACAGTGCCTGCGTTTCATTGAGCGCAGTTACCATCGCAATCCGGCCCTCGCCGATCTGGCAGAGATTCTGCATGTCAATGCCAATTACCTCGGGGAAACCATCGTGCGCGCTGCCGGGAAAACATTCCGGGAACTTCTGACCGAACGACGGATGCGTGAGGCGGAACAACTCTTCAAGTTCCAACCCCGCCTCCACCGGATCGGCGAAGTCGGCAGGTTGTGCGGTTTCAACGACAGCAACTACTTCTGTACGGTATTCCGGAAACATTTCGGGATTCCGCCCCGGGAATATATCCGCCGCTTCAGCGTCGGGCGCTGATCTGCCTCTCTTTATCCACGTTCCCGAAAACAAGCTGAAAAAATGCGTATGGCGCACCCGCAAACGCTTGTAAAATCATCCTTTCTGCCCTATAATATAAACCGGCTCATCAACGATCAGGCCACACGTTTTTTTTTTGCTTTCCAAGCCGGAGGAAAAGTGGACGAATTCAGCAGAAACCGGAGATGCTACCGGAGTGCGAAAATCGGTATGTTGCGGGAAATGGGTGCAACCCTGTCCGGCTCATGGCACTGGGCGGCGCCGGGATTCGAGCGGCAGCTGGAACTTCTGCTTGCCCCCGGCGGCCTTGACGGTGCGGAATGCATCTGGAAAACCCGCCACAAAGAGGTCTGGAAAGTCCGTCTGGAAACCCCGGAAGGCCCCCAGTACGTCATCTACAAGAGCAAACACCGCTTCCGCCCGATTTTCTACGCCTGTCACTATTCGCAGAATGCTCGGGAAGCGGCAAATTACCGTGCGCTCGAGGCTCTCGGAATGCCGATGGCACAACTGCTCGGTTGCGGAGATTTTCGGCGCGGCCGGATTCTCGACCGCTCCTTTCTGGTAACCCGGTTTGCGGAGGGATTCCGCGACGGGCGGGCGTTCGCGCCCGGCGGCCCCTGTGCCGACGATGTCGAAACCCGTGATGAGTTTCTCCGCCGCAACCTCAGACTGCTGGCCAAAATGCACGAGGCGCACTGCACCCACCGCGGTTTCATTCCGAACAACCTTCTGTGGCGCAAACAACAGGACGGTTCCCTGGAACTGCTCTGGATCGATGTGGCCAGCGCCTTCTATCTTCCGTTGCCGGAATTTCTCTTTTCCGGAGAGATTGCCCGCGATCTCGCGTTCCTCTTCGCTCCGCTGAAACTGGAGGAGGAAAAACGCATGGAGTTGCTGCGGTACTATTTGTCGGTGAACCGACGCACCCGCCTGACACAGGAACAGCTTGCCCGGCGGACCGACGCCGTAATCGTACGGCGCTGATCCATCCTCTCTTCCAACTCAGACGTGCATGATGTCGGTATGGCCGGAGATCTCGGAATTTACAGTGCAGAGATCCCCGACTGAAAGTTCATGCACATCCCGGTGTCCGGTCAACCGCGCGAACTCCGCCAGCTCATCTGTACTGACGCGCAGGAAATTCGCCACCCGGCGCGCAGCCTCGTCGATCACAAGATTGCGTCGCAGTTCCGGGTCCTGGCTGGTGATTCCTGCCGGACAGCGCCCCGTGTTGCAGATTCTGTGCTGACGGCAGCCCAGGGCGATCAATGCGCTGGTTGCGATGGCGACCGCGTCAGCCCCCATTGCGAGCGCTTTGGCGAAATCCGGGGAAATGCGCAATCCACCGGTGATGATCAGACTGATCCCCCGCGCTCCGCGCCGGTCCAGATGGCGCCGGGCCCGTGACAAAGCAAAAATCGTCGGAACCGACGTCGCGAGCTTCACGAATTTCGGCGCGGAACCGGTTCCGCCGGGGCGACCGTCAAAGGTGAAGAAATCCGGTTCCGCCGGCAGGGCGAAATCGATGTCCTCCTCGATGAATCCCGCCGCCAGTTTGACGCCGATCGGCCGCCCGCCCGAGAGTTCGCGCAGGTATGCGATCTTGGCCCGAAGCTCTTCCGGACTCCTGATGTCTTCGAAGTGGGCAGGACTCAGGATATCCTTCCCCGCCGGGAAACCACGTACCGCAGCGATTTCGGCGGTGACCTTGCTCCCCGGCAGATGGCCCCCCATCCCGGGCTTCGCCGACTGCCCGAACTTGATCTCGATCGCATCGGCCCGCCGGAGGTTCTCTTCGGTAACGCTGTACCGGTTGGGCACATATTCAAAGATGTAACGATGCGCAGCGGAGATGCTCTCTTCGAGGATCCCTCCCTCCCCGGAACTCATGGCCGCGCCGACCGCCGCACTGCCGCGGGCCAGCGCGATCTTCGCTTCGCGCGAAAGCGCACCGAATGACATATGACTGACGATGATCGGCGTCTCAAGCACCATCGGCTTCGCGGCCCGGGGTCCGATGACAGTCCGGGTCGAGACCGGTTCGTCATGCAGAAGGGGCAGGCGGGCGAGCTGTCCGCCCCGGATCAGGATCTCATCCCAGGAAATAACCGGCAGCCGGGTCCGCATCGCCTCGTCGATCGAACAGCCGGTCTCGGCAATCCGGTGGATATCATTCATCCAGACCTCGAGATCGTCATTCCCACGGCATTCCGATCCGGCCGCCGGAGAATCCGGGACCTGCTCATAAGCGGATTTCGGTTCTCCGCAGACAGGACAGCACCAACTATCCGGCAGTTCAGCAAAAGGCACCTCTTCCACCGCGTCGTCATAGACGTTGTGACATACCGAGCAACGATAAACAGCCATGGGATTCCTCCTTTTTGAAACTGATAACCATTCTCAATAATAATCCGATTTCCAGAAATTTCAAGTGTCGGAACCGATGAAATCAACTGAATCGATAACGCCGACGATATTCCGTTGGAGTAAGGCCGCATTCAAGCCGGAAGCGGCGGGAAAAATAAAGTGGGTCGCTGAAGCCGCAGCGTCCGGCAATCTCACCGATCCCCAGGGAAGAGGAAACCAGCAGTTTACGGGCACGGCGGATCCGGCATGTAAGCAGATATTCCGCGGGGGGCTGCCCGAAGCGGGCCTTGAAACGACGGCGGAATGTGGAGAGAGAAACCCCGAATTTCTCCGCGCAATCGTCAAAATCATAAAAAATTTCAGGAGCTTCCCGGAAACGACCGGCAAGCAGTTGCAGTTCCCGCTCGAGACCGGAGGCCATGCCGTGTTCCTCCGGCAGAAGGCTGTCCAGAATCAGCCCGGATGCTGCCAGATCGATCCGGTCGGGATAATCGCGGCACGATTCCTCTTCGAGAAGTTCCAGAAACATCTCGAAACGGGCGAAAAAACGTTCCGGGGACGGGACCGGCCACAGGAAACGGCTCCGGTCAAACAGTCCGGACGCGGCCAGCGCCGCCCCCTCGGGCTCCGGATAGATCAGATAAAGTTCCTCCCAGCGCCCCTCAGGACCATAGTTCATCGTCTGCCCCGGCCACTGAGTCAGCACCATCGGAGCCTGAACCGTATGGCGGACACCGTCAAGCTCATAAAAACCCTTCCCCGCAACGACAAATGAAAAATTCCAGCTTTGAAAACTCCAGTTGACAACTCCGGTCTTCTCCGGCAACGTTCCGACGATCCCGAGTTTCGGCGCCAGATTGAACCGGCGCGGCACCCCCTCGAATATCGTGACCGATTTATCCATATAGATGCCTCCGCAATCCATTGTCAAATGATCTTCACCGATCTATAATATAAGCGAAATCATCTGAAATCAAGCCTGTTGAAAGCGATCTGGCGATGTCTGCGACCTGGAGAATGCGGCGGTTGCCGTATTCAAGCGATGTTTCCATAACAAAATCGGGAGAACAGAAAACATGGGAGAACCGGTAAAACTCGGGGTCATCGGCTGCGGAAAAATCAGCGACGCCTATTTTACCGCAGCGGCGAAGTTCCATAACATCCGGATCACACGCGTCGCCGACCGGATGCCGGAGGCCGCACGGAGCAAGGCGGATACATACGGATTCACCGCCTCGACTGTGGACGAACTGCTCGCAGACCCGGAGCTGGCGATTATCGTGAATCTGACCACTCCACAGTCGCATACGGAACTCAATGAAAGAATCCTGCGCGCCGGAAAACACTCCTACTCGGAAAAACCTTTCGGTCTCGATACCGCCTCCGGCCGACGGGTCCTCGAGATCGCACGGAAACTCGGCCTGAAAACCGGAAGTGCCCCGGATACCTTCCTCGGCGGCGCCCAGCAGACCTGCCGGGAACTGATCGACGGGGGCGCGATCGGCCGGGTTGTCTCCGGAACAGCCTTCATGATGTGCCACGGTCATGAGAGCTGGCATCCCAATCCAGGGTTCTACTATCTACACGGCGGAGGCCCGCTCTTCGACATGGGCCCCTACTATCTGACGGCACTGGTCAACCTGCTCGGGCCGGTCCGGCAGGTTGCGGCAATCGCTTCACGCGCCTTCACCGAGCGGGTAGCGACCGCACCCGGAATCGAAGGACTCCGCCTTCCGGTCGAAGTGGACACCCATGTGGCCGGAATCCTTGAGTTTGTCTCCGGCGCAGTGATCACACTGGTCACCAGTTTCGATGTCTGGAAACACACCTGTCACAATATTGAACTTCACGGGACAGCCGGTTCCCTGCGGGTGCCGGATCCGAACTGTTTCGGCGGAGGAATCGAACTCTTCCAGCCGCAGATGCAGGAATGGACACCGGTCGCACTGACACACGGGTTCACCGACAATCTACGCAGCATCGGCGTCGCCGACCTCGCCCGCTCCCTGTCGGGCGGCGTCCCGGCCCGGGCTTCGGGCGAACTGGCGTACCATGTACTGGAAGTGATGGAAGCGCTTGAAAGAAGCTCGCACGAAAAGACCCACATCACGGTGGAAAGTCGTCCGGAACGCCCGGCGCCGCTTGCCGACAGTGAACTTCAATAGAGATGAAAAAGGGAGCATTCAGCATGAAAAAAGCATTCATCACCTGGGGAGGCTGGGAAGGTCACGAGCCCCGCCAGACCGCGGAACTCTTTGCCGGCCTGTTGAAGAAATCCGGGATTGACGTCGATCTGGAACATTCACTCGAACCACTGGCCGACAGAGAAAGGCTGGCGACCTATGATCTGATCGTCCCGGTCTGGACGATGGCTGAAATTACCTCGCAACAACTTGCAGGGTTACTTGAAGCCGTCCGCAACGGTGCAGGATTCGGGGGCTGGCACGGCGGTGCGGGAGACTCGTTCCGCAACGCGACCGACTACCAATGGATGGTGGGCGGACAGTGGGTGGCCCATCCCGGCAACCGGATCGATTACACGGTTGAAATCGTCAGGGACGATCCGATCACCGCCGGGTTGCCGCAAACCTTCCCGATGCATTCCGAACAATATTACATGCATGTCGACCCGGGTAACGAGGTTCTCGCCGTCACCACCTTCAGCGGGGAACACGCCGAGTGGATCGCCGGCACGGTGATGCCGGTCGCCTGGAAACGCCGCTTCGGCAAAGGACGGGTGTTCTACTGCAGTCTCGGACACGAAGCGGAAGATTTCAAACGGCAGCCCGCCGCGACGGAACTGACGCTTCGCGGATTGCTCTGGGCAATGCGCTGAACTGATCCTGCTTGCCACCGCTCCGCGCTTCTTCACGGTTCCGCCGGAGGGGTGGCAGAAGGAGTCCATTCCGATCCGCCACGGTTTCCTATTTTTATAAAAAGCATGTTTTGCCCCGTTTTTCTCAAAAAAGTCGGAATTGTCTCTCTTTTTTGAGGAAATGTCCCCTTCCCGTTTTCCCCGGTTTCATGGTATAATATCACCATGGAAACCGCATCCAACAGAAGGATATGAAACATGCAGAAATTCGTCTCCGCTCCCGTCACAGCCGTCCGGCTCGCCGACCCGGTGCTTGCAAACCGGCTTGAAACCGGTTATCGGAGCACCATCCCCGCCACCGTGGAGAAATGCCGGGAAACCGGCCGGATCGATTCCTTCAAACTCGAATGGAAACCCGGTATGCCTCATGAACCGCATCATTTCTGGGATTCCGATTTCGCAAAGGTACTCTAGTTTATTTGTTATGAACTGGGACGCCGCCCCGAGGATGAAAAACTCGCGGCGGAAGTCGACACCTACGTCGACCTGATCATCTCCGCTCAGCAGCCGGACGGCTACCTCAACACCTGTTTCACCCAGCGTTTCCCGGAAAAGCGCTGGACCAATATCTTCGACCATCATGAACTCTACTGCGCCGGCCACCTGATGGAAGCCGCAGTCGCCCACTATACGGCGACCGGAAACCGGAAATTCCTCGACTGCCTCTGCCGCTACGCAGACTACATCGCCACCGTCTTCGGTCCCGGTCCGGATCAGATTCACGGTTACCCCGGCCACGAGGAGATCGAACTGGCACTCTGCAAGCTGGCCGCCGCGAGCGGCAATGATGCCTATCTCAAGCTGGCGAAATTCTTTGTCGACGAGCGCGGCAGAGAACCGAATTTCTTCGTGGAAGAAGCGAAAAGGGAACACCGTTATCTCACATACGATCTTGCAAACCGGCAGGCGCATGTTCCGGTGCGGGAGCAGCGGAAGGTCGTCGGCCATTCGGTCCGGGCCCTCTACCTCTACGCCGGCATGGCCGATGTCGCCGGAGCCACCGATGACGCGGAACTGCTGCAGGCCTGCGAACGCCTTTTCGAAAACCTGGTCGAGCGACGCATGTACATCACCGGGGGCTGCGGTTCAACCCCGATGGGCGAAGCCTTCACCGTCGACTGGAATCTGCCCAACGATACCGACTACGCCGAAAGCTGCGCTTCCATGGCATTGGTGCAGTTCGCCAGAAGAATGCTGAATCTGACCGGCCGCGGCCGCTACGCCGACATCATGGAGCAGGCGCTCTACAACGGAGCGTTGAGCGGGATTTCACTCGATGGAACGAATTTCTTCTATGCCAATCTGCTCGAAGTGGATGAAAACACCTTCACTCACGGCGTCACGCTGAAAGAGCGCGTCCCCTATTTCGACTGTTCCTGCTGCCCGACCAGTTTCTGCCGCTTCCTGCCGCAGCTGGGCAGCTTCGCCTGGTCGAGCCGTCCCGGGGAGCTTCGTCTGAACATTCCCGCTGCCGGAGAGGCGACACTGGAAGGAATCACAGTGGAAGTCGGCGGCAGCTATCCCTACGCCGGGGAAATTCCGATCACGCTCAGGAGTGCCGGAAAATTCCGCCTCTCCCTGCGCATCCCCGGCTGGTGCCGCCACCATGAACTGAAACTCAACGGCCGCCCGGTTGAAAATGCCCCGCTCGACGGCTATGTGACGATCGAACGCGAGTGGCAGGTCGGCGACCGTCTTGACCTCACCCTGGATCTTCCGGTCGAGGCAGTGCGCAGCAATCCGCATGTCACTTCAAACGCGGGCCGGATCGCCCTGATGCGGGGCCCGGTGGTCTATGCGCTTGAGAGTGTCGACAACGGCCGTGTTCTGCCGCGTCTCGCCATCCGGACCGACCGCCCCTTCGAACTGATTCCGGCGCCGGGGCTTCCGGAAGGCACCGTCGCCATTCGCGGTACCGCCCGGAAGGATGAGGACGATTCCGACGGTCATCTCTATTACACGGGTCCCCGCCGGAGCTCGGAGTGCGATTTCATCGCCATCCCCTATGCGCTCTGGCAGAATCGCGGCCCGGTCGACATGGCGGTCTGGATCCGCGAAGCCTGACATTCGCGGAGATTCCGTTCCGGCAGCTCCGGAACGGAATGGAGGGGGCCTCCGAAATGAAAACGCGCCCCCCGGATGTGACGGAAAACCGTTTCCTGCCGTTGTTCTCGCGGCAGGAAACGGTTTTTCCAGAAAAGATCCCGTCCTCTCCCCCCATGGAGTACCCGGGCGGGACTCCCTACGGCAACTGAGTCATCGAATTGAGGAAGATCGCCTGAACCGCCAGTTTCCCCGCCTCACCGGGAGCCTGTGACAGCAGTCCGCCGAGCGACGGCGTTTGAAAAGTCAGATCGACCAGCTTGTCAACATCGTCTTCCGAGAATCCGACGTCGGTGAGTTTCTCCGGGACACCGCATTTCGCCAGCCAGTTCTCAACGGCTTTCGCCGCCCGCTCCGCCTCGCCCGGCAGCCCCTGCAACCCGGATTCCATCGGAGCAAGCAGATTCGCCAGCACCACGGCGCGCTCGGGATAAATGGACCGGATCACAGCCGGAAGCAATATCGCCAGCCCGAGTCCGTGCGCCAGTTCCGGTTTCAGTGCGCTCAATGGGTGTTCAAGCGCATGGGTGAAATGCAGCAGGCCGTTGTCGAAGGAGATCCCGGCGATCAACGCCGCATAAGCGAGGAAATAACGGGCCGTCAGATTCTTCGGCTCCTTCACCGCCAGCGGCAGATATTTGACCACCAGACGAATCGTCTCCGCACCGAGCATCACCGACATCGGGCTCGCCGACCTGCTGGTCGCAGCCTCAATCACATGATTGACCGCATCGATGCTGACGTAACGGGTCTGCCGCTCCGACAACCCCGCCATCAGCGCCGGATCATCGATCGCCCACTCCGGATAAATGCAATCATAGGCGATCACCGGTTTGTAGTTGCATTCCGGATCCGTCACCACGGCAAAACGATTCGCCTCACTGCCGGTACCGTGAGTCAGATTGATCGCACACACGGGCAGCGCTTCGGAAGGAGTGAAGCCGCCGTGATAGAGCTCCACCGCGTTGTGCCCCGGATTGGCCAGCAGGATCGCCGCGCTTTTCCCGGCGTCGAGCGCGCTTCCGCCACCGATTGCAATGACGGCACCGACCTCAGCCCCGTTGCAGAGGGCAACGGCGGCGTCAACCTCGGTGGTAGTCGGATTCGGCGTTACGCCGTCAAACAATACGCAATCGATCTTCGCTTCACGAAGAGCCGGTTCAACCTTCGACCACGCCCCGCTGGATTTATAGGAGTTGCGACCGGTTACGACAAGCACCCGGGGAATGCCGCGTGCAGCTATTTCCCGGGTAATCTCTCCGATCGAATCGATCGCCCCGACGCCGAAGTAGATGCGGTTGCGGGCACGTATCACCCGCACGTCATTGATGTTGATACCGGAATCCCACATGATACCCCCCTCTGAATGGTTGAAGACATGGTTCCTGCCCATCCCTGATAACAATAACCGCCGGTCGAAGAGATGCAAATTATTTTAAGGAAAAATAAAAAAAAAGCTTTAAAAAACCTTCGGACGTGATAGTGTATACGGAAAGAAGAGAATCCGGCGGAGTTCCGCCGGAATGCTGGGTACCCAACCGACCGGAGTCACTGTTGCTGTTCCGGCGACGAAGCAGGAGAGGAGAAAATACGATGCAGGCAAAGCTGAAACCCCTGATTGCAACCAACCTCCTGGGGGGGTCATTCCTGGAAATTCATCGTCATACAGGCCGTGGTTTCGATTCTGCTGGGAATCATGTTTCTTTTCCATCCGCACTGGGGCCTCTGGCTGCTGGCGCTGGCGCTGGGACTGATGCTCTTCGGTTGCGGCATACAGTGTGTCGCCCTGATGGTGTTGATCCGGAAAGCACCGATCGGGTCAATTCTCTATGCGTTGATGCTGCTGATCGCGGGCGGTTTTCTGGTGATCGACCCCTTCTTCGGAATTGTCGAGCTGCTGCTGATTCTCGGCATCTGGTTCGTCTTTCATGCTTTCGAGCTCTTTGTCGCAGCCGCGAGAGCGCAGAAACTTCCGGGAACTTTCCGCGGGCTGGCTGCGGCCAATGGTGTGTTGAGCCTGCTGTTCGGGTTGCTGATCGCCGCCTTTCCGGTTGCGGGGGCCTACTGGATCAACTACGTATTCAGCTTCTTTCTGATCTTTTACGGTGCCGTCACCCTGGTGGTGGGACTCCGTCTGCGAGCGCTCCGGCAACTCGTCTGACATCATTTTTCTCTTTTCCGGCCTTTTGACGGCGGCGGAAATCGACGGCGAACCGGCCGCAGCGATTTCTTCCCGCCGTCTTTCTTTTCCGCTCTCCCCGGAAACGAATCCGGATGGATCTTTTGCCTCGAAAAAAACGATCACACCCCTATTGGATTATCTAATATGAGGTAACCAAAGCCCTTTTATTTTCGATTTCGGATAAAAATTTTTTACAAAAAAGATAATCTATCTATTGACATTTGGATTATCTTTTGGTATAATATCCAAAGACAACAAAAGCAGGATCGCAAAAATGATTAGCGAACCATTGATTTACAAGAGAATTGAAGATACCATCAAAGAGAGAATCCTCGGCGGTGAATATCCGCCGGGACATCAGCTGCCCACGGAACGCAACCTGGTTGAGGAGTTCAATACCAGCCGCCTGACCGTGGCCAAAAGCCTCGCCGCGCTGATCGCCGACGGCTACATCACCAGAACCCGTGGACGCGGCACTTTCGTCTGCGATCCCCTGCCCTCTGCAGAGTCGCCGGAAGAGAAGAACGCCGGCTGGATCCGTTTCATCAGCCCGAAATCCGGCGAAACCGGTGGAAACATCCGTCACGGCCTGCTCGAAGGTTTGTACGACACCGTCGCCCCGGCCGGAGGCAACGTCGGCATCAACTTCTACGGCAATGCGGAGGAAGAGGCGCAATTGCTGCAAAGTTGTCGGAACGGCTGCAGCGGCATGGTGGTCTGGCCGGAACCGACCCTGGAGGTTCTGGCCGAACTCCGTCAATTCCACGAAGACGGTTTCAGGTTCGTACTTGTCGACAGCTGTTTTGCCGAACTCGCCTGTGACAGTGTACTGACCGACAACACCGCCGGAGCTGAATTGATGATCGGTCATCTGTACAATCTCGGCCACCGCCGGATCGCCTATCTGAGTATACAACTCGACCGGATCAGCCTTTCGGAACGATTTGCCGGCGTCATCACCGCCCTGAGCAACCGCGGTCTTCCGGTACAGGGGGGGATCGGTATCATCCCATCGCCTCTGCCCTCGCTCGACGCGGAGTTCGTCAAAACCTGGCTCGATGCCGAACTGGCCCGTCCGAAACCGCCGACCGCGATCTTCTGCAGCAACGATGTCGTGGCGCATCTGGTGATTCAACTTCTGCGTGAACAGGGAATCAGGGTTCCGGAAATGGTCTCGGTCGCCGGATTAGACAACGTTGACAGGGCAACTTACACGTCGCCGGGCCTGCCCACAATCGCACAGGATTTTTCTCAAATGGGCAGACAGGCCGGA
>CALXOA010000058.1 GCA_944389895.1 uncultured Victivallis sp.
AAACCGCTTGCTTTCGACGATCATACAATTCTTTTGAATTGATTTTTCTTGCATCTCGAAGTTCCATACTGGTAATATAGTACGTTTGAATAGATTCTACAAGTATTTTTGTTGCCTATCTATATAACTCAGACAACCAGGCAAGTCTCAGATCGCTTAGTTTGATCCCGACTTTCAACCCGAAATAACGATCTGCACTTTGAGTCGCAACTTCCACCCGCCCGGAATGAGCATCAAACACTGCGATTGGAGTGGGCAATTCTTTAAAAACATCCTGATTGGTTCGTTCCGAACGTTCCAGCTTGATTTGTTCTGTACGGCGAGTCTCGCGCAATGCGGTTGCCATCGAATTGAAAGCCCGGGAAAGTTGACCGATTTCGTCGTTTGAATCGGAATTCAATACAATATCAAGATTGCCGCCGGCAATTTCCGTGGTCAATTCTGTCAATTTTCGAATTGGCTTTGTTATCCAATGCTGCAGAAAAAGCATCTGGCAAACTGCAAAGGCGATACAGCCAAACAAAACCAAAAGCATCCGGTTGTAAAAATGTCGTGCAACGTCCCGGGCATGATTGTTGGCCGCAATCATATTGTCCTGGTTCAGCTCCAGAACTTCATCTGCAAGTTTCCTCAAGCTGGTTGCCCGTGGATAAACTTCGGTTCCATAGTGGGCTTTGCGTTCTTCCGGAGAAAGATTCGGCGCGGCGATCTTTCGGATGCAACGCGAATAATCCGCAAGGAGAACGGCGACCTGTTCTGCCAGTTCCTTTTCGCCCGGGACAGTTACATTGGCCTGTTCCGCTCTCCAGATTTTCTCCAACTCTCTCAGCCGATTTTCAAACGGCTGCGGAGCGATCTCCGCATCGCCGGCGAAAGCCCGCAGAAAATCCTCGTTGATCTTTTCGAGAGTTTCATTGAAATTCTGGCAAAGCACGACGCTTTGATAATTTTCGCGCAGAATCACATCAATGGAACTGCCCAGGCGTTTCACCTGAATGATCATAATGACGCCGATCACGAAAATCAACGCCAGAAGAGCAATCAGGCCGACTGAAAATTTACGTTTAATGTTCAACATACCATGCTCCGTAAAGTTTTTTCGGGAAAAATACTCCTGGATGTCATTAAAGCAATTTCCATGCCAGGAGTATTTTACGGGGGAGGCAGTTCAAAAGCATCAAAATATCAATATCCCGCATTGCATTTTGCAACAATCGTCGTGTTCTGGAATGGCAAATTGCAATGTCAGTCTTCGATGCCGTAGGTTTTGCGTTTTCTCCACAAGGTCGCCTGGTTGATTCCGAGAATTGCGGCAGCCTCCTGAAGTGAACTTGCAGAAAGCAGTACTTCGCGGATATAACTTTCTTCCAGCTGTTCCAGCGTTGGACGCTTCTGCTCCGACGGATCTTTCTTCATGTATTGCAATGCATCAGGCAGATGCCCCAGCTGAACGGTATCTCCGGCAGCAAGAATTGCTCCCCGTTCGACGGCATTGCGCAACTCGCGCAAATTTCCCGGCCATGGATATGCTTTGATGGCATTCAATGCCTCCGGAGAAAAACCGGAGAGTTTTTTCCGGTTCGCGGCGGAAAAGAATTTCAGCATGTTTTCTGCAAGCATTTCAATATCTTCCGGCCGTTCCCGCAGCGGCGGGATGTCCAGTTGAAATACATTCAGGCGGTAAAAAAGATCTTCCCGGAATGTCCCCGCTTTGACGGCCTCCTCCAGATTGCGGTTGGTCGCGGCAATCAACCTGACATCAGCCCGGCGTGGAGTCGGATCCCCGACACGTTCATATTCTCGATCCTGAAGAAAACGCAGGAGCTGCGGCTGAATGGCCGGAGTCAGATCACCGATCTCATCAAGGAAAAGAGTTCCATGATCACAGCCGGCGATACGCCCGGGATTGTCCCTGACGGCTCCGGTGAATGCTCCGCGTGCGTGGCCGAAAAGTTCGCTGGCCAGAAGCTCCGGCTGCAATGTCGGGCAGGAAACAATTCCCAGCGGCTGTCTGGCCCGTGTGCTCCAGCTGTGAATGGCCTTCGCCAGAATGGTTTTTCCGGTTCCGCTTTCTCCGCGAATCAGGATGGCGGCTTCACTGCCGGCGACGTGCCTTGCCATTTCGAGCGTCTTCTGCATTTTCAGGTTATTGGAGGTAAATACGCCATCCGGATGCAGACTTTTCAAATCTTCTTCCAAGCTGTCGAGGCGACGTTCGAGAGCCAGAGCCTTTTCCGCCTTTTCCAGGATGCCGTCAATCTTTTCCGGCGTGAATGGTTTTTCAATGTAATCGAACGCTCCATGTTTCATTGCCTCCACCGCAGTCGCAATCGACGAGTAGGCTGTCATCACCACGATTTTCAGCCAGGGGGAATCCGCCAGCAGTTTCGGAATCAGTTCAATCCCGTTGTCCGCTCCCAAGCGCAGATCAAGCAGGACCAGATCGAACTTATTCAGGCGGTTTTCCGCAAACGCCTCATCGGCGGAAGTGGCCTGCCGAACCTGTTGATCGTGGGACTTCAGCCAGAGCGTTAAGGATTTACGGATATTGGCTTCATCATCGACGACGAGGATGTTCAACATTTTCACGCAGGCTCCTATTTTCGTTTTGATTTAAACCGTACACTTCAATGGCTTTTTCCGCCAGAGTCAGAATGTCCTGTCCGGGTTCAATCCCTATGATCTTTCCCCCCAGACAACTCTTGATGTTCTTTCAATTCCGCGATTGTCTCCACCGGAGCGTATTCCGGAACCGCGATTCCCATTGTCGCTCCCGGAAAATTGACTCCTAGAACATCAACTTTATTCTGTATCCGAGCAAACTTCTTCTTATGGTAATTCGGCAGCCATACGCTGACCATTACCTCTTGTGTTCCATGGGCCAACGCTTCAAAAGCGCGCGAGTTCAGGAATGGTCACGCTTGCTTATATTATTGCAAAAAGGGATGATTTATCATGAAAAATGGGAAATTCCGCGTATTGATTTGACATAAAATTTGACATACACGATTTACGCAATTACACAAAAAATCCCCTTGAAACTCTGAATTTCTGAGGGGAAATAGAATTCTGAACTGGTGGAGGTGGCGGGAGTCGAACCCGCGTGCCGACGAGGTCCAATGAAGACGTCTACATGCATATTCCGTCTTTGCTTTTTATCGTCCTTTGCCGAAGCCGACGAACAGGCCTGGCTCCAGACTATCCACTCCTTTCATCTCGCCTTGAACCGAGCGGCAATTGTTCAAAAGGCCAGAGCGCTGAATGACGCCACGGTTCCTTAGCACTCCTCGGGAACGGCAGCGTGGCGGGAATTAAGCCGCCAGAGCAAACTCTTCGTTCGCAGTTATCGTTTTGACCGATGTTTAACGAGGCCAACGATCATCCTCGGCATGCAATCAACACCCAACCGGGCCGGTCGAATCCGGAACACCCCCTAATCGGTATCAATCAATATATATCTTTTTCAGGAAAAAGCAAGCCGATTTTTCGATTCCGTAACTCTCATTCTCGAGGTGTCCGTGTGATCGGGCAGGGGGCGGACGGTTTTTACATTCCTTCCCGCTGTCAGAAGAGGGAGAGGATAGAGAAAGGAACAACACTTCCGTCGGATGATAGCCGCCGCCCCAAAAAAACGCCCCGGATCGTTTTGTGATCCGGGGCAGGAATTCTTCCTCTCCCGCTCCGAAACGGCAGCGCAGAGAGAATACGTATCATTCTTACCGGTAGGTTTTCCTGAGATCGTTCTCCTTCAGGGCCTTTCGGAGTTCCTCCAGAGTGCCGCCCGCTTTCGGCAGAAATTCGACGATCTTCTCTCTGCCGGGCAACAATGTGAAACTGTTGTCGCTGAAGAGCCCCTTGACTCCGGGAGTGTCCAATGTTACGTAAAAAGCGGGCTTGTCGGTTTTGAGCCTGACGATCAACCGGCCGACCTGTTCCTCAACCTTCATCTCAATTGCAGCCGATTTCAGGTTGCAACGCTTGAAAACATCAAAGAAACAACTGTTTTCATGGGTGTAGACGGTACCGTTCGACGCCACGGCACGGGTTGAAAGTTCCATAAAACTCTCCGCGGGATCGAACTGCGCAAGTTCCGCCTCTCGGAAACTGCGGAGGCATTTGCTTTCTCCCGGTTTCAGGGACGCTTTGAAATCAAAGCCGGCAAGTTCATTCCCGTCGAAATCGAGAATCCTTGCCTCCACCTTGACCTCCGCTCTGACCCGCAGGTCGCTGACAGCATAAAGCCTGCTGACCCCTTCTTCATCTTTGTACATGGTGGCAATCACCGGTGCAAAGAAGCGCTTCGCATGATAGTTGAGCTGCTTCCATTTGCCGCCGTATTCGATACTTGCCCACGAAGCGACCGGCCAGTTGTCGTTGAGCTGCCAGAAAAGAGTTCCCATGCAGCGCGGTTTAAGCGTACGCCAGAATTCAACGCCGGTTTTGATCGCGAGCGCCTGCTGGGTCTGCGACAGATACAGGAAGTCCGTGAAACTCTCCGGCATCCGGAAATATTTGCCGAACATACCGATAATGGGCGCATTCCCTTTGCTGCACTTCTGGTGGTGATCCATCACCGGAGAAAAGACGTTGAACTGTTCCGGGGGGCAATAGCTTGCAACCGTTTCAAATGACGGGAACGACTGATAGCCGAACTCCGAACAGAAACGCGGCTTGACCGCATAGTAGGCACTGAAGTCCTTGGCGCCGTGCCACACTTCCCAGTAGTGCATGTCGCCGCAGGAATCGTTGTGCCAGCCGTCCTCGAAATTGTCCGGACCGCCGCAGGGTGAACTCGGCCAGAACATCCTGGTCGGATCACATTTTTTGACCATCTTACCGAGTTCGCGGTTGAGCCGGTCATAGTGGATCAGGTAGAGCTGCGATTTGGCTGGATCATACCATTTGGTGGCTCCGATTACCTCATTGTCTCCGCACCAGAGCGCAATGCAGGCATGCGAACGCAGCCGTTTGATCTGAAACTCCAGTTCATTGCAGACTGTGGCGATGAATGCATCGCTCGAGGGATAGAGACTGCAGGAAAACATCATGTCCTGCCAGATCATCAGCCCCTTGCGGTCGCAGAGTTCATAGAAGAACTCATGTTCATACTGGCCGCCGCCCCAGACGCGCAGCATATTCATGTTGGCAAGACGGGCCGACTCGAGCAGATCTCCCACCGCCTCCGGAGTCTGGCGCGACGGGAACGCATCGGCCGGAATCCAGTCCGCGCCCTTTGCGAAGACGTCGAACCCGTTGACCCGGAAAATCATCGAAATACCGTACTCATCAGGCTTGTTGATGATCTCAATGGTCCGGAGACCGATTTCGCGATTCACGGTTTCGCAGTCGGTTGCAACAGTCAGCAGATAGAGATCCGGATCCCCGAGGCCGTTGGGCCACCAGAGCTTCGGATCGGTGACCGTGAATACTGCCTTGACCGTACGCCGTCCCGGCTTCAGAAGTGTCGTCACACTTTTTGTTTCGCCATTGAAGGTGAAATCGACCGTGACCCGGCCGGCTTCGAGTACTTCAAGCTCTGCAACGGCGGTGACTTCCACTCTGTTCTTCTCATGTTTCTGATCGGCGTAGATGCATTCGATCCGCGCCCGGTTGACACCGGTCAGCGTCAACGGCGCATAGATTCCGGTGACCATCATCGTGATGCCCCAGTCCCAGCCGCCGTGACAGTGAACCTTGCGGATCAGGTTGAGTCCCGGTACCGCGCTGCAGCCGCTCATCGGAATCTTGTGCGGCAACAACGCATTAGCCGCTTTCTTCGCCTCGACTGCAGCGGATTTGAAACGGATTTCAATCGTGTTCCGCCCCGGTTTCAGCGCCCGTTTGACCTCCGGGCGGTAGCGCGCGAACATGTTGTCACTGCCGAGTACCTTTTTGCCGTTGATGTAGAATGATGCGAAGGTATCGACCATTTCTGCATTGAGATAGACACTGTCGAACGCCAGCAGTTCTTCCGGAACATCAAATTCACGTGAATAGGTCCAGTCGTAGTCCCGATACTCCTGGATCAGACACTCATTGCGCCCGAAATAGGGATCCGGAATCAGTTCCGCATCACGAAGCGCGGTATAGTTGTCTCCGGGCAGCTGTGCCGGAATGGTTGTCCCTTTTTCCCATTTACTGCAGGCGAGCGACCAGACGCCGCCGAGATCGACAGTGCAACTCATTTTGGTGGACTCCGTATTTTTATGGAAATTTTTTACATGTCCGGTATGACAACCATAAATATATTGAAGAATCCAGTAAAATCAAGACGGTTTCTGCAGGAAGCGGTGAAACAAAAAGATAATTTATGCAAAAAATGTAAAAATGGTCGGAGAGCTGTTGTATCCCGGAAAAAAAGGCGTATTGTAACGTGTGGTGCAAAAGAGAAAGCCGTGAACAAATGCGAAGTACGCTCAAGCTGATTGCCGCTGAAACCGGGTATTCCATCGCTACCGTATCCCGGGCCTTGTCCGGATCGCCGAAAATCGCCTCCGAGGCAAAGCGCACGATTCTTGCCGCCGCCCGGCGTTGCGGTTACCGGACGGAATCGCGCAATGTGGCGTTGATTGTACCCCACAACTCATTTTCCGGATACTTCGGGGTGTTGCTGGAATATCTCTTTGCCGAATTGTCTCCTCAGGGGTTCTGCCCGGTGGTACTCACTGCCGGGGAACTCGAAGTGCTTGAAGAGCTCCGGTTCTGTGGCGCGATTTCAGTGATGGCGCAGGATGGACTCGAGAAGTATTGGGGAAAACGCCACATCATGCCGCTGGTCTGCATCAACACCTCGCCGCGACACCTGGACGGAATCTTCACCGTCGGCTCGAATGACGCACAGGCAATGCGGTTGGCGGTCGAACATCTGATCGGTCTGGGGCACCGGCGGATCGGTCGTCTCGGCGGCCCGTACTCTTTCGGCAATCCGAATAACTGGAACAGTTTCGCACGCGACCGTAATTTCCGGATGCTGATGGCTGAACATGGGTTGGATCCGGAACTGTGGGCCATCGGTTCGGATACGCCCGCGGAACCCTTGAAGGAACTTCTCGGGCGCGGCATTACCGCTCTGATCATTCTCAACGAAGGAATGGAACTCGAAGCGCTGCGGGCGTTACGGCTGCTCGGCTGCCGGGTGCCGGAAGATCTCTCGGTTGTAAGCTGGTCAATCCCCGGAACCGGGGCAGCACTGGTTCCGCCGCTGACCAGTCTTGAACAGGATTTCGAGTTGCTGGTCCGGCACGTCTGCACGCTCTTCCACCGGTTGATCGCCGGGGAGGCGATCAACGACGACGTTCTGGTGGATTACCATTTCCGGATTCGTCGGAGCACGGCGGCTCCGGGAAACGTCACTCGGCAATCGTACGCAGGAAATAGCGTTTGAAGAATCTTTCAGGATCGAGCGAGCGCTTGGCGTGACGCAGGCTTTCCTCATTCATATCCTGTTCGCGGTTCATGAACTTCGCTTTGCCGCGCAATGCAATCGCCAGCTGCCAGGTCAATGTCTGTGGAACCCCTTTGACCGTGTGGTCAGCCTTCTCGAAATGGACGTCCACCGTGTCGGCCCCGGTCAAATTGCTGTAGACGGAAAAGCCGGCCGGATAACCCGGCTCCGCATAGAGGATGATTCCTCCAAGCTCAAGCGTATCGAAATTCTTCCAGGCCCGATCCATCGCCAGCGCCTCCTCCTCAAGAAATTCACACGGTTCGAGCCGTGAGTTGAGATCGGTGGCGAGTTTTGCGACCGTCGGAAGTTCCTCTCCGGTGATCCGGCGAACCATGGCATAGGGCCAGTTGGTCTGGAATTGCTTGACCAGATTGTGCTTTTTACGCAGCTTAGGGCCGGAAAAGGTTGCAATTTTCTCGATGGAATAAAGATAGTCGATTGCCCCCTCGTCAAATTCAAGCTCGAAAAAACGGTCGCAGTCCGGATGTTTGTCGAGAAACTCCTCCGGAACATCGTAGATTCCGCCGTCGGTCAACCCCGCTTCGGAAAAGGCGAGGCTGATCTCCCTGAGTTCCTCCGGCCCGGTCCAGGGGCCGATCGGGTAGTGAATCGCCCGCTGATGGCGTTCGTAGACGACAATGCGTTTCCCGACCTCGACAAATTCAATGCCGTAGGGCTGCTGATACATGAACAGATTGGCGAAACTGCATTCACAACTCTGGCTGCCCAGAGCCGCCAGGCGGGATTCGAACAAATTGCGATCGGTGATTTCCACCGGCCGCAGAGCACTCAGATTGATTTTCATTCTACGCTGACCAGATACTGTCTTCCGAAAGCATGACCCCGGTTCCCTTGGCGACGGCATTGAGCGGCTCCTCGGAGACGAACACGGGCAGCCCGGTTTCTTCCGTTAAAAGTTTGTCCAGGCCGGAGAGCAGGGCTCCGCCGCCGGCCAACATGATACCGCGGTCGATCAGATCCGCGGCGAGATCGGGAGGACAGCGCTCCAGCGTGGCACGAACCGCCTCGATGATCGTGGTGATCGGCTCCTGCAGCGCCATGCGGATTTCCGCAGCTGTGACTCGTACCGTCTTGGGTACGCGTGAAACCATGTCCAACCCTTTCACTTCGAGGCTTTCGTCATCCTTGACCGGGTAAGCGCTGCCGAGGCGGATTTTGATCTGTTCCGCCGTCAATTCACCGATCATGAGGTTGTAAACTTTCTTGAGATGTTGAATGATCGCCGAGTCGAGTTCGTCGCCGCCGACCCTGACGCTCTTCGCGCCGACGATACCGGAAAGCGAAATGACCGCGACTTCCGTGGTTCCGCCGCCGATATCGACGATCATGCTGCCCGACGGCTCGGCAACCGGCAACCCGACCCCCACCGCCGCGGCCATCGGCTCCTCGACCAGGACAACCTCGCCGGCACCGGCCCGTTTCGCACTGTCCTTGACGGCGCGGTTTTCCACCTCGGTGATTCCCGAGGGGACGGCAACCAGAACCCGGGGGTGCAGCAGACGCTTCCGCCACGGGACCGCGCGGATCGCCTTCTGAATGAAATAGCGCAGCATATCTTCGGTGATTTCGAAGTCGGCGATCACGCCGTCCTTCATCGGACGGATGGCACGGATGTTTCCGGGGCATTTGCCGAGCATGCTTTTCGCTTCGCTGCCGACATTGAGCACTTCGCGCGTACTCTCCTTGATCGCCACGACTGACGGCTCGTTGAGCACGATGCCTTTGTCACGCACATAAACCAGACAGTTCGCGGTTCCGAGGTCGATGCCGATGTGGGTCGAAAACATTTTTGTCAAGCATTGAGTACTCATAGAACCTTCTACCCGATATAAAAATTTCAGTACGTACGGAACGCGATGGCGGTCATTATCACAGCCATTGGGTATAATAGACTTTTTTTTTCGGAAAATGCAAGTTTTTTCAAGCGATTATTCCAAAACAAACTGAAAAATCAGCTTCCTGCAAGCTTTCTGTTGAAATTTCGATCTCTCCATGATACTTTAAAAAGAGTTTCCGCCAGATGAAAAAGAATGTTGCAGGAAGGTTCCGTTTCCAGTCATGAGTCAGCTTGTTCCGAGGGGGGCACGCCGTCCCCGCGTTTACACCCTCGCTATCCGTCGGGAGGTCCCGTCGCCCCGGTTCCCGGTTTGTCCGGTGCCGGAGGCGGCATGGCGCAACGGACTGGTGGTCCGGATGCCGAACCACCTCGGTGACGCCGTGATGGCGTTGCCGGCTCTCGGGCAGTTGAAAAAGATCGTCCCGGCGGAGTGTGCGCTTTATGTGATCGCACCGGACGGACAGCGGGCGCTGTACGCATCGCTGCCGATCGTCGACGGGGTCATCGGTCTGGAAGGGATTCATCGGAACTGGCACTGCGAGGAGTTCCAGAGTTTGCGCCGTTGCCGGTTCCGTGCCGGAGTTCTTTTCAACAACTCGTTGCGTGATACGATTCTGATGCGGCTGGCGGGAGTTCGTTTCCTGTACGGAGCCGCGGCGCGCTGCCGTTCGCTGCTGCTCTATCGGAGTTTCCGCTTTCCGCCGCGTCCGGTCGGCCGGCTGACCGGTATTCATCAGGCGAACAAGCTTCTGGCCATGGCCCGGGCGATGGGAGCGCCGGAATGGGACGGGAAGATGCCGGAATTTCATTTCCGCCCCTCCCTCTATGAACTGAATGAACAGGTTGTTTCGATCTGTGAGCATCCCCGGTTGCTGACCATCGCCTCGGGGGCCGCCTATGGTGCCGCCAAGCGATGGCCGAGCGAGAATTTCCGGGTGGTGGCGCGCTCCTGGGTGCGTCATGGCGGTGTCGTTGCGGTGCTCGGCAGCGCGTCGGAGCGTGAGATCGGAGACGAGGTGATCGCCGGACTGAGTGAACGCAAGGCGTTCAATCTCTGCGGTCGGACCGGTCTGGCCGAATTGATGCAGCTGCTGAAACATTCGGTGCTGACCGTGGCGAACGATTCCGGGGTGATGCATCTGGCCGCGGTGCTCGGTACGCCGGGGATTGCGGTGTTCGGGCCGACCGACTACACCGCCACGGGGCCGATCAATCCGCACTGGCGGCTGTTGTATGAGAAGATGGAGTGTTCGCCCTGTTTCCGGCGCGTCTGTCCTTCCGGGAAGGCTGCATGCATTTCGCGGATCACACCCGCGATGGTGGTTCGCGAAATGCGCGAGATCGCCGCTTCGCGGGGTGTGAGGTTTTGTGGAGTCAGGAGATCTTGACCGGCACCGCCAGTTGCTTCTCCAGCGTTGCACGCACCGGTTCGAGTTCTTCCCGTGCCAGGAAATCTCCGCCCGGCCCCGGGGGAAGCCCGAATCGTTCCCGTTTGGATTCTCCGAGCGGGTGGTACGGCATTAAATCAACTTCACGCAGCGAGGAGAGTTTCCCGGCGATCCGGGCGATCCCGTCGAGATGCTCCGGACGCAGATTCAAATCCGGAATCAGCGGACAGCGCAGCATGATCGCGCCGCCGGAACGATCTACCCGTTCCAGGTTGTTCAGTATCGGTTCCAGCGGTACGCCGGTATATTCCCGATGTCGATCCGGATCGCTCTCCTTCAAATCGTAGAGCCAGAGATCGACATGGGGAAACACCGCATCGATCTGTTTTGCGGGTGCGAATCCCGAGGTGTCGAGCGCGGTGTGCAGACGTGCCTGTTTCGCGAGTTTGAGCAGCTCGAGCGTGAAATCGAACTGATGGAGCGGTTCACCGCCCGACAAAGTGATGCCGCCTCCCGAATTTTCATAGAAGATCCGGTCTTTCTCCAACTCCGCAAGCGCCTCTTCGGGAGTCATCGGCCGACCGGCCAGTTCGCGCGCACCGGCGTAGCAGCGTTCGGTACAACGGCCGCAACGGATACACTTCGAACGGTCGAAGGAACCGCTCTCCATGCAGTGTTGAGGACAGACCGAAACACACCAGCCGCAGCCGACGCATTTGGAGGGAGTGAACGACAGTTCCGGCTCCGGGCGCTGCGATTCCGGATTGTGGCACCAGAGACACCGCAGGGGGCACCCTTTCAGAAACAGCGCGGTACGGATGCCGGGGCCGTCGTTGATCGCGAAACGTTTGATGTCGAAAACAAGTCCGGTCATCTCCAGGGCGCCTCCAGAATCGCCAGCGATTCTTCCGGTGAGAGCTCATAACGGTCGAGCTTGAAGAGGCCGCCCATCGTCTCTCTGGCGTTCGCGTTAATTGCGGGCAGGTCATCGCGGGTGATTCCAAACTCTGACAGCGCCAGGTCTGCGACACCGCAGAGTTGCCGCAGCCGTGCCAGTCCGGCGGAAAAACTTTCCGCGCCGAGCGCCCGCGCCATTGTCGCGCAGCGTTCCGGTACTCTGGTTTCAAAGAAGCGGAACCACGCATCCGATACCATCAGCAGCGCCGCGCCGTGCGGAACCGCCGGGAAGAGTCCGCCGATCGCATGGGCCAGGGAGTGCTCCGAAGTACAGCAGGAGGTCGATTCCACCATGCCGGCCAGCGTGTTGGCCAGCGCGACATTGGTGCGGGCGGCGAGATTGCCGCCCTCCGCAACCGCTGTCGGGAGTGATTCGGCGATCAGTTCAATCGCTTTCAGCGAATAAAGTTCGCTGATCGGGGTCGCGATTGTCGCGAGGTAACCTTCGGCCGCATGAAAAAGAGCGTCGAACCCCTGATATGCGGTCAGGCGGGGAGGCACGGTCAGCATGAGTTCCGGGTCGACGATCGCAAGCACCGGAAATGTCATGGTGGATCCAAAACCGATCTTCTCTTCTCCATTGGTGATGACCATCCATGGATCGACTTCAGTGCCGGTTCCCGCGGTGGTGGTTATTGCGACGATCGGCAGCGGTCCGGTACAGAGCGGCCGGGCTTTGCCGCTGCCGCCGCTGACGTAGTCCCAGTAATCGCCCGGATTGGTCGCCATGATGGCGATCGCCTTGGCCGAGTCGATGGAACTTCCGCCGCCGAGACCGAGGACGAAGTCGCACTTTTCCCGCCTGGCGATCGCCGCGGCCTCCATCACGTGCTCTTTGATCGGATTCGGTTGAATCCGGTCGTAGATGACGCAGGAGACTCCGTTTGCCTCCAGCAGGGTCTGGACGCGGTCCAGCACACCGTTGGCGCGGACGGATTTCCCAGAGGAGATGACGATCAGCGCACGGTGACCGGGGAGCCGTTCCGTCTTGAGAGCTTCCAGTTTTCCGGGGCCGAAGAGCAGGCGGGTCGGAATGTAGTTGTCGAAATTTTCCATGGGTTCTGGATCTCCTGATATTGTTGTCTCACTTCAGTATTCCGTACGATCGATGATCTCCTGCTGCTCGTTGGGAGCCAGGGAGATGAAAAATTCGCTGAATCCGGTTTTGCGGATGCAGAGTGTCCGGTACTCCTCCGGTTTGAGCCGCGCCGCTTCCAGAGTACGGCGGTTGACGAATGTGAATCCCAGATGGAGTCCGCCGAGGCGGAAGAAACTCCGGATCGTCGCCGTAAGCTGTTCCGCGGACGGGCGGCTCGCAAGTTTCAGGTTGAGACCGCCGCAGATGCAACGTTTCAGGGGGAGCCGTGCGACACTCTGCAGCAGCGCGGTCGGACTTTCGCGGTCGGCACCGTGGACCGGGGACTGATTTTCGCTGATCTCTTCACCGGCGGAGCGGCCGTCGGGAGTCGCTTTGAGTTCCGAACCGAAATGGCCGTGATGGCTCAGCGAGTAAAAGGAGGGCATCATCATCCAGCCGTCGCGTCGGCCCGCTTCTTCGAGCGCATCGATCAGAGTGTTTCCGGCGAGGACGGCAAAGTGATCGGCGTCCGGATCGCCGTTCCCGAATTTCGGCATCCGGTTTCGCAGTTCTTCCTGCAGTTCCTCATGACCGGCGAAGTCGGCATCCAGGATCGCGAGAAATTCGCGGAGTGTGAAACGCCGTTCCTCGACGACCAGCTTCTGGATGGCGGTGAGACTGTCGCCGATCGTTGCGATACCGCTGAACATATGATGCTGCCAGTGGTAACGTTCGACGCCGCCCTGATAGATGTCGCGGCACCGGCGGATCGATTCCGGGAAGAAAAGCGAGTCAAAGCGGAATACCGGTGCGTCGGTATAGATGTCGGTCACGGTTGCAGTGTAGGCGCGGATCTCCGCGACGGCGATTGCCCGGAGTTCTTCCAGGATCGCTTCGGGGGTGTTTTCTCCCGCCGCCGCCGCTCGTTCCAGCGCGGTGCGGAACCAGGCGCAGGAGTTGTCGAATTTATCGATCCTGCGCATGATGTTGTAGAGCCTTCCGGGCAGATCGACGCGGTTGCAGGCGGTGAAATCATACTCCCGGGCATCTTCCGGGTCGACACCGGAATTGAGCAGTTTGTCGAGGATCAGATCATCGTTGAAGAAGTTACACTGCGGGCCGAGGGTATGCACCGCGTTTCCGGCGAGTTTCCAGAACGACTCCGGGGACCCGGCGGAGAGGCGGAAATTCAACGTCGGTTGCGGCATGCGGACCAGTGCCGCGGCTTCGACGATCAGTTCCGCCACGGTCTCCGCTCCTTCCGGCACCGGGCCGCCGAAGGTGACATACTGCTTGCTGGAGAAGCATGGTGTGGGTTTGGTTGCGTAGTTGTCGGTCGTAGTGCCGGTGATTTCGTTGAACTTCATCAGAAAGAATGCGAGAAGCCGGACCGCCTCATCCCGGTTCAGGGCTCCGGAAGAGAGATCATGTTCGAGATATCCGGCCAGCAGGCAATCGAGACGGCCGGGGGTGAAGTCGCGCGACCCGCAGATACAGCTGGTTACAAACTGCAGAAACCAGATGCATTGCAGGGCTGAGAAGAAATCGTATGCCGGCTGGTACGGTACTTGTCTGAGCGCTTCGGCGGCACGGAGGTTCCCGGCCGCGGAAGCGGCTTCTGCCCAGCGGTTTGCAAAGGCGGTTACCGCGGCGATGCAACGACCGGCGCTCGTGGCGTAGGCGCGTGCCTCCGGGGTTCCGATGCGTGCGGCGTTTTCCATGACATCCGCTTCGATGCCGGCGAGTCCGCGCGGCAATACCGTCGAAAGCGGAAGGGGAATGTGCCCCTCGCTGGCGATTCCTCCCGGTATTCTGGTGAAGGCTTCCGGGTATGGCCAGCGCGCCTCGTTCATCCGGCCGACGAATATGTCGTCGGAGTCGATCGGAGTCGGGAGTTCTGCGAGCAGCGCTTCAAATTCGGCGAGATAGCGTTCCGCTCCTTCCGGGGGCAAAGCGCGTGTGGAAGTTTCATGACGGCGCAGAATTTCTTCGCGGTCGATGAAACATGCGAGGTTGTCCGAATCTAAAATTCGGTTACGGAGACGGTCAAGTGCGCTGAGGTCCATGTGTTGTCACTCCTGTTATAAGGCGAGATGTTCCGTCCGCTTCAGTACTTCCCATTGAAGCTGGCGGTCCAGCCGTTGATAATATTCACTGTAACCACCGATGCGGACCACCAGATTCGGATAGTCCGCCGGAGAACGGTACGCCTTTTCGAGGGTTTCGCGGTCGAGAAGCGTCGGTTGAATCTGCATTCCCCCCCGGGCGAAGAATCCCTGAATCAACGCCTTGAGGCGTGGTCGATATTCCGGATCGGCCGCAAGACGGCGCGAAATACGCAGATTGAGCACCATGGTAGCGAGTCCGCAGGGCAGTTTCGCAACCGAATTGAGAAGCGCGGTCGGACCGGCGAGATCGGTTCCGGTCGCCGCACCGGCCGAGTCGGCCAGCGGTGCACCCGCCGGACGGCCGTCGGCGGAGGCGCCGACGTAACTGCCGTGATACCCGTAGGTGACGAACATGATGATTCCCGGAAGCGCGAAACCGCCACCGCGCAGCGGCTCGCGCCGAATCGCGTCGAAGGTGAACTCGGCGAGGTCGGCGGCAATCGCATCGACTTCCGGATCGTCGTTGCCGAATTTTGCCCGGATCCCGCGCATTGCGGCAAGAGAATTGGCCGCATCGGTCAGTCCGGCAACATTGATCACGCTGCCGGCGTATCGGGCGCCGCCGGCGTGAAATTCCCGGCCGCGTTCGATGCAATCGTCTGTGAACAGAGTGCGGATGAGTTGCGGCCGGAAATCGGCCAGAAAGGCGGTACTGTGGCGGACACAGCAGGCGCATTCACGGATTTTTTCGAGGATATCCGCTTTGAAACGTTCCGGAGTAGAATGATTCAAAATGTCCAGCAGGTTGATTCCGGCTTCGATCGACCCGATGTCGGAGCGTCCTTCGAACATCAGTTCCGTACATCCCCCGAAGGCGAAACTTTCCCGGTCCTCCGGACGGAGTCCCGACAGTTCCGGGAGGTGTTTCCGATAGGCTTGCGCATTGTAGACCGAAGGGGAGGGAATGCCTTCCGCCCATTTGTCGAAAAGCGCTTCCCATATGCGGTCGTCGGTCTCCGGGGTGATCAGCATACCGGAGTTGGGCCGCCGGAGGCGCTGCGTCCGGATGCAGAGGCGGGTGAAATCGGGATATTTCCCGGAGTGCAGCATGTGCCACCCGTCCTGGCGGTCGATCGTCTCGTAGAACTCGGCGATCCATGCTTCGGCATCGGATTCCCCCCGGTAGAATCTTCCCAGACAGGCGTCGAATCGCCCGAAGGAGTCGTAGCTGTCGAGCGCGGCGGCGAAGTTGAAACTGCGCATCGCCGAATAGAAATCGGTTGCGGGGTGACGGAACGCCTCTGCCACTTCCCGCGGGGTCTGCTCCAGCACCGCGTCGATTCCCGCGAGGGTGTCGAGGAGTGCGTGCCGAAGTGGGGAGTCCGCCATCTTCTCGACCCGGCGGCGGTGACCGTCAAGTCCTTCGGCAAGGATCCGGCGGTAGTTCAGGATCGAATGGGTCCACGAGCCGCCGCCGATCGCGAAACGCCCCGGAATCAGGCCGGAGGTCAGATATTCCAGTTCGCGGACTCCCTGTTCCAGCAGGGCGCGGTCGAAATCGGTGTTGATACGGCTGAATTTCGATCGCAGCCGTGACGAATCCAGTTGCAGGCTGTTTGAGGCGTGAAAACGCACGGCATCCCCCGACTGTGCCCAGAGACTTCCGGCTCCGGTCGGATAGAGGCGCCCGGAATACGCCGCGGGCAGAAAACTTTCGAGCGCGCGTCGGAGGCCGCGGCCGTAGCGCTCGATCAATGGAGCGTTCTCCGCCTCGAACATCCCGGCGGCCAGCGGCTCTCCGAGTTCCCGGAACAATTCAGCTTTGCGATTCATTCTTCAATCCTTAACATGAATGCAATGAGGTATATCACAATTTGTTGTATATGGTCCGCATGATGAGTTCCTGCTGCATCGCGTCCGGCAATCCGGTGAAGTAATCGGTATACCCGCCGATCCGCCCGACCAGATCGCGATAGTCATACGGCCGCTGCCGTGCCGCTTCCAGGGTGGCTCCGTCAAGAATGTTGAT
>CALXOA010000059.1 GCA_944389895.1 uncultured Victivallis sp.
CCTCCGGCGGGGCCTTTGCCATCAGCTCCTCCAGAGCCGCCACCGCCTGAGGTTGGCGCATCCAGATGTACATCATGTCGAGGGCGTTGACGTAAAAGAGGTTCAGAAGATTGCTGCGTTTGATTCCTGCAAGTTGAAAAAAGGAGTGCTTGGAACGCAACAATGCCGGAAGATCATCTTCCGGAAGCAGAAGTTCGACCTTTGCAGCAAGTTCAAAAAGCTCATGCAGCTTGGTCCGGAAGTCGGAAAAACGCGCCGCCAGATTGCGTGCCCGGTCCGCCTGCGCCTCGATCACCCCGCCGATGCAATCCGACGCAAGTTTCGACAGAATCGCCGCCCACTGCTGCAGAATCTCCTCGACACCGGGCACCCGCAGCAGCGTCAGAACGCTGCCGAACAGAAGATTGAAAAACATCGCCAGGGGTATCGACAGAGGAGCCCGCAGCCAGTTTCCCCACACCGCCGATTTCGGAAAGGCCCGGAGCAGATTGTGCCCGGAAATGTAGATCCCGTTTGCAAGCGCGATACCGCCGAACACCAGCAACGGCTCGTTTTCGGCCGTCCAGCCGCACCATTGCCGCAGAACAACCGTCTTGACCACATATTCCAGCAGCGGTACCGACAACCCGGTGTAAAGCAGCGAGTCGGCGACCCGCTGCCACGAGATGAAATCATTCCATTTGAGCAGCGGCGAATTGCGCAGTCCGCCGCCGGCCAGCACAGACTGAATGATGTTGCGCACACCGGTGATTCCGAGCCAGATCACCGCACCGAACCAGGTCAGAACCCACCAGGTATCACGTCCCCCGAGGTAAAAGGTGAAAAAGGCCGCGAGAAAACCGATCAGCACTTTACAGAAGATCCGCGCGTTGCTGTTCAGGTAGCGCCAGAACTCCCGCAATGAAGCAACCGGAACGGTCAGCGGCGGTTGCGGTATCGACGGGAAAAAGCCTCCGAGCGCCGCCAGATTCCCCAGCCCGCTGTCAATCGACTGCGCCTCGTCGCAACAAACCCACTCCACCTTGAGGCGGTAACCGAAACCGAAAAATTTCGCCACACGCGCCCGGAATCCGATTCCAGAACGCGGAAAATAACTCAAAGTCCGGTAGACGTCGCTGGTTACATGAAGCCGACTGAGTTCCGGAACGCGCCCCCGGCGGATCTCGCGCCGGACAGCCGGCGTCAAGGTGTCAATCACCGCCATGCCCATTCCATGTACGATCGGGGAAGGACGGCTCGCGGAATCGCTGCCGATCGAAACGCCCAGCGGCGAACGCGCATAGAAACCGATGAAACGGGGCATGTCCCGCAGGATTCGCCGCAACTTTTCAAGCCGGGCTACCCGGTCGCGGCACTCCACACGCTTGTCAGTGCGGTTGATCGCCAGCCGGATGATGTTCTTGAGCTTGACGACAGCGCCGGAGTTGAGCGCATGCCGCAGCGAATTGATCACCGAATCATCCGGCCGACGCCCCGCAGCCTCATCTTTGAGGTTGTAAATCTCCAGCGTGGTGATTTCCCCCCGGCAGTCGTAGAGAATTTCGAGTACCTCCTCCAGCGGCAGATCGGTCAGGTTCAGCGTCATCCGGAAACCGGAAGCGACCTTGTGCAGTTCGTTGAGCAGTTCCTCGGGGGAATAGCGGCTGATTTCCGGCAGCTCGCTCAGATCCGCGGGCGGCGTGTCCCAGCGTTTCTGGTCGATGTAACGGCTCCGCAGCAGCTCCGCCGACAATTCCCCGAGCATGGCTCGGATCTTGCGGCGCCGCTCTTCGCCGACCGCGGATCTTTCCTCCTCCCGGACCTCCAGCGCATCAAGCTCCTTCTGCAACTCCCGCCGAACCAGAACGACCAGAAGTTCGCTGATATGTTCGATGGACGGTTGCCCGTAAGCAACGGAAGCGAGAAAGGTTTCATCCGAAACGTTTCCAATCCGGACCCCGTAATGTTCCTCAAGCCGGTGACGCCCGTTCGCATTAAACTCCGCCAGCGTCTCCAACACCAGACGGCGGCGGAAGTTTGCAGCCTTGCGGCATTTTCGGGTAAACTCCCCGGTCTTGGGCCGATCGAGAAATTTGAGGTAATCCGCCGCGCCGGAAAAACCGCGCGGAGCCCAGATCATCTCGACGAACCGTCCGCGGTAGAGTGCCCGGAATTCGACCCCGATACGCACATCGATCTTCATGATTCCGGCAGCCCGCAATACCTCCTCGGCCGCGTCGCGCGGCACGTAGTTGTAGTAGATCACCTGGAGTTTGACAAGGCCTTTGATCCATGCATCCATGATCAGATGCGACGGCGATTTGCGTCCTTTGGTATTGGCGTCGTGAACATGCTGATCGAAAGTCACTGGCGTCCAGTTCTCGGGCATCTCAACCAGATGATAACGCTTCAGAAGTCTGCGGATGAACAACGGATTGCCCAGCATCGCCGAACGCAGGTCATGCGCCAGCCGCAACCGCCGGTACGGATCGCGCTGCCGCAACCGGATCAGCTCCTTGATCACTTCGAGGATCACCCGGGCCGTATTGAAACGCAGCGGCACATCGAGTCCTTCCAGCAACTCGTCGCGCAACTCCCTGAGGGCGACGAGGCGACGGTTCATTGCCGCCGGCCCGGTATCCAGGGTATCGAGCACACTCATCATCGCCCGGGTCAATCGAACCGCCTGGGGTTCGGCCAGTTCGCGAATACCGCGCGGATGAAGATGGAGTTCCGGGGCGGAATCCGGCAGCACCCGGTTGCGGGGGCCCCCCGATGACGCCTCGTCAATCGACCGGAGCAATTCATAATCGGCACGGTCGAACAGAAGTTTCCGACACAAGAGATTCATCAAATCAGAGATAACTTCCGGCAAATCCCGTTAAAACATTGTAAACACGACAGGAAACAAGATACCACAAAAAAATTTTTTTTCAATTTCTTCTGTTGTTCCCTCTCCGGAGTCCTCCCGCCACCCTCCACCTTCCCCGGTAGAGAAACGCCGCAATTTTTCGTCTTCATGCTTGCATTTCACATTATTGTGAAGTATAATTTTATATTGAAATAATATTCATTCATATTATGAAATTACCATGATTAAAGTTCTGGATAAAACCTTTGCGATTCTCGAAGATCTGGCGGTGGCTTCTCCGCAGGCGTTGCGGATTGTTGAGCTCGCGGAGCGGCACGGCATCAATCCGGCGACCTGCTCACGGATTCTGCGCGAACTGGTCGATGCCGGTTACGCCGTCCAGATTTCGCGGCAGGACGGCTACGCGGCGGGGCCCCGGGCCTGGACCTTCGCCCGCCAGATCAGCTACCATGAAAGAATGATCCGCTTTGCCGAGCCGATCATCCGCAAATGCGCCGAATCGCTCCGGGCCTCGGTGCTGCTGGTCGAACTGCACAACTGCGAGCGTTACATTCTGCTCCACCACAACTACTGTACGAAACTGGACATCAGACTGACCGAACTCTCAAACCGCGATGTGTTCGAGACTGCGACCGGCCTGATGCTCGCCGCCAACGCCGATGCGGAGAGGCTCGACAAGCTTTTCGCCGCCTACCCCGCGGCAGCGGAGTCTCCGCTGTTTCCGCCCGGAGCGGACCTGCGGGAAGAACTCCGCAAAATCCGGCTCGAACGGGAGTGCAGTTACGCCAAAGGGAATCAGGGAATCGCCGCATTTCCGGTTTTCCGCAACCGGAAGGTTGTCGCGTCACTCGGCGGCTCCATCGCCGTCGAAGATTTCATCGGAACCGGCCGTAAACGGATGATCGAAGCTCTCCGGCAGGCGGCGTCGAACCTTTCGAAAACCATATCCATCGTCAACACGGCAGGATGAATCAGCATGAATGAACTCTCAGGGAAAACAGCACTGGTCACCGGTGCGTCGCAGGGACTCGGCAGAGCCATTGCGGAACTTCTGGCACGCGAAGGCTGCCGCGTCGCAGTCAACTACGCACACCATGCCGAAAACGCCGAAGCGGTCGTGGCGGCCATCAGGGCTTCCGGCGGAGATGCGTTCGCCGTCGGTTGCGACGTCTCCGACGAGAAGGCGGTCGAAGAACTCTTCGCACGGCTCGGCCAGGTGGACATTCTGGTCAACAACGCCCGACTCGACCCCTGGTTGCGCGCAGAAGGAATGACCGAAGGGGAGTGGTTCGACCGGGTGCTGGCCGTCAACCTCAAGGGAGCATTCCTGACCTCAACCGCCTTTCTGAAACCGGCAATCGCACGCCGCTGGGGAAGAATCGTCAACATCTCCAGCGCCCGGGCGTTCCGGCCGGCGGAACCCGGAATGATCGCCTACGGAGTTTCGAAACTGGGTATGCACGGTCTGACCCGCGCTTTCGCCGAAGCCGGCGCCCTCTACAACGTCACCTGCAATACCGTCGCCCCCGGCATGATCGTCACGGAAAACCTTTCGAAACGAATCTCTCCGGAGAAGATGGCGGAGGAGTGTGCCGACATTCCGATGCAGCGTGGCGGAACCGTCGACGAAATCGCCGACGCCGTTCTTTTCGCAATCCGGAACGGCTATGTCACGGGAGAAACCATCAACATCAACGGCGGCATGTACTATGCTCCCTGAAAACACCGCAGGCTCCTGCGCTGCCTCAATCCGGTCTGAAAGGAGAAAACAGATCATGATGAACCTGACACGCATCGGCTCCGTGACGCCCGTATCCGCCGGAGCAGTAGAGCATTCCGTCTGGGGACTCGGCTTTGAAAAACTTGACCGCGACGTGTTCGACCCGGCAAAAGCCTATGATAAGGCGGCGGCACTCGGCGTCAAATGGATCCGGCTTCAATCCGGCTGGGCTCGAACCGAACGGACCGCCGGCCGCTATGATTTTTCCTGGCTCGACTCGATCGTCGACAATCTTCTCTCACGCGGCCTGAAACCATGGATCTGCCTCTGCTACGGAAACGGCCTGTACGACCGGGCCGCGGCAGAAGTATTCGGAGCCGTCGGCTGTCCCCCGATCCACACCCCGGAACAACGGCACGCATGGCACGATTACGTCGTTGCCACTGTCGCACACTACCGGGGGCGGGTCTCCCGTTTCGAAATCTGGAATGAACCCGACGGACAATGGTGCTGGAAACACGGCGTGAACGGCACGGAACTCGGAGAGTTCACCAAAGCAACCGCCGCCGCAATCCGGGAGGGAAATCCGGAGGCGGAGGTGATCGGCGGGGTCATCTGTCTGTACGATCTCGAGTGGCTGACCGCGATGCTCGAGACCGGAGCGGGAGCGGTTCTCGACGCCTTCAGCTACCATGGCTATTCGCCTGATGAACGGATGACACTGGCGAACTTCGGGCGGCTCGCACCTCTCGTGCGGCGTTACAACCCGAAAATCGCATTCATTCAGGGAGAAACCGGTACGCAATCGCGCGAGGGAGGAGCCGGTGCTCTGCGCGAAGGGGCATGGACCCCGGAACGGCAGGCGAAATTTCTCGTCCGCATTCTGCTGCTTCACTACACACTCGGCGTGGAGATCAACTCCTGCTTCTCCTGCCTCGATATGATCGAAGCGTTGAACGGCCGGGTCGGCGATCGCAACAGTTACCTTGATTACGGTTACTTCGGGGTTCTCGGAGCGGAATTTGACGCCGAAGGGCGCTCTACCGGAGAATACACTCCGAAACCCTCTTATCGAACGTTGCAGACACTTGCAGCGATTTTCCGGGAAGAGTGCACGGTCGAGCCGCTGCCGGTCCGATTTCTCGCCGGACTGCGTTCCCCCCGCATCATGCGCGATGACGATTCCGGGGAAGGAATGTTCACCTGCGGCTTCCGCAAGCCGGACGGGGCCGGGTTCGCCTTCTGGAATCCGGTGGAACTGCTGACGAGCGCTGGTTATGAATCGACCGTTTCCCTGGAAATCGCCGGTGTAAAAGGTGATCCGGTTCTGGTCGATCTTCTCGACGGGGAGATCTATTCCCTTCCCCCGGGGATGGTGGAGAAGGCAGGCAAAGGTTGCCTGAAAATACTCCATCTGCCGGTTCGAGACTACCCGCTGCTGCTCGCTTTTGGAAATTTTGTCGAGTTCAAGTGACGAAAAGGAGAACCTCTCCCGGAAAAAGTAAAAAACCGGCCGTTCCCGGGATTCGGTCGGGAAGAGCCCCGGGGAACACGGCATGTCAACAAACTCAAATCAGCAAAGCGGCGCCGGAGAGAGTCCGTCCGCAGATTGTCGGGAAAATGAAGATCACGAAAGTAAAAACCTATCTCTGTAACTGTTTCCGTACCAACTGGGTATTTGTCAAGATCGAAACCGATTCCGGCCTCTACGGGTGGGGAGAGGCGACGCTCGAATACAAGGAGCCGACCGTCGCCGCGGCGATCCATGACCTCGAGTACTACCTGATCGGCAGCGACCCGGCCAACATCGAGAAATTCCGGCACGACTGCTACCGCGACGCTTACTGGCGTGGCGGACCGGTTCTGATGAGTGCGCTCGCGGGAGTCGAAACCGCGTTATGGGATATCAAAGGGAAAGCGCTCGGGGTCCCCGTCTACCAGCTCTTCGGCGGCAAAGTCCGGGATGACGTGCCGATCTATGTCAACGGCTGGTTCGCCCCGGCGAAAACGCCGGAAGAGTTCGCCGAACGGGCGGTCGAAGTGCGCGACAGCAGATTCCTCGGCTGCAAATGGGATCCCTTCGGCAAGGCGTGGCAGCAGATCGGCAAACGCGAACTTGACGCGGCAATGGAGTGCATCCGCCGAGTCTCGGAAACCGTCGGCCAAGATGTTCTGCTGCTGATCGAGGGACACGGGCGCTTCGACATTCCGACCGCGGTGAAAATCGGGCAGCGGCTCGAAGAGTTTGACATCTACTGGTTTGAAGAACCCCTGCCCCCCGACGATCTCGCCGGAATGCGCGAAGTCAAGGAACGGATCCGCGTTCCGCTCGCCGCCGGAGAACGGCTCTACAACCGGTACGAATACCGGCGCTTCTTCGAGCTGAACTGTTCGGACTACATCCAGCCGGATATCTCACATG
>CALXOA010000060.1 GCA_944389895.1 uncultured Victivallis sp.
GGATTCCGTAACGGAAAAGACGGAGACCGCCGCGCAACCGGAAGAGGCGGCGGAGAAACGGGATTCCGTAACGGAACAGACGGAGAGCGCCGCGCAACCGGAAGAGGCGGCGGAAAAAGTGGATTCCGTAACGGAAAAGACGGAGACCGCCGCGCAACCGGAAGAGGCGGCGGAAAAAGTGGATTCCGTAACGGAAAAGACGGAGACCGCCGCGCAACCGGAAGAGGCGGCGGCGGAGAAACAGCTCTCAGCGACAGAAAATGCTGCCGCAGGGGAACAGGAGGCGAAGTAATGCTCAGCATGACCGGCTTCGGCAAGGGGGAAGCCGTTTTCAAAGGGGATTCCCGATTCGTTGCGGAAATCAGTGCGGTTAATCGTAAACAACTGGAAATCCGGCTGGCGTTACCGCCGGAGTTCGCTTCTTTCGAAACCGCGGCCCGCAAACTGATTTCAGAGGCGGTCAGTCGCGGAGCGGTTCAGTTGCGGGTGACTTTCTCCGGGGCGGGAGCGGCGGCCAGCCCGGTCAATCGTCCATTGCTGGAGGCACTGGTTCAGGAGAGCATCGAGGTGCGGAGGAAATTCGGCCTTCCCGCCGACGTGGAGGTGGAGGTGTTGCTGCGCGTTCCGGGTGTGGTCGGAGGCGTCGCCCCTGACCTCGAGGATCCGGAAGTGCTCAGTGCGTTTGAGCAGGCGGTTCGCTCTGCGTTGGAGGAGTTCCGCAGAATGCGTGCCGCGGAAGGGGAAGCGCTGAAACAGGATTTCCTTGCCCGTTTGAAGGAGCTGGAGCGGCTTCTGGGGGAAATTGAACCGCTGGTGGACGGGCTCGACCGTGTCATCCGGCAACGATTGCTCGACAAGCTTTCGGCGGCCGATCTTCCGGTTGCCGTCGATGATGAGAGACTGCTCAAGGAGGTCCTCTTCTACGCGGACAGATCCGACGTCACCGAGGAGATCACCCGCCTGCACAGTCATTTCGGGCAATTCCGCCGTTTTCTCGACTCCGACAAACCGGTCGGCCGCAGTCTCGATTTTCTGATGCAGGAGTTCTTCCGCGAGATTACGACCCTCGCAAACAAGGCGGGAGTCCCTGAGGTGTCTCCGCTGGCAGTCGCTTTCAAGAGCGAACTGGAGAAACTGCGTGAACAGATTCAAAATGTGGAATAGCCGGAATTTTTCCGAATCAATGCAATGAGAAACAATCAGAAACACGATTTCAGCAACCAGGAAGCCGAACCGGCAATCGAGCTCGGCGACATCGCCCGCCGGATCGGCGACACCTACTCCGACGGCGTCGGCGTCAACCACGTCGACGGTGACAATCTGCCGCGGCGCAGTGAAGTGGTGGCGATCACCGGCAAGCTTCTTGAAGTGGTCTTTCCGGGCTTCGACAACAGGCCGCAGTCCCGCCGCGACACAGTCGGCAAAGATGTCGCGGAATTGCTCAAGGAGATCTATTCCGAACTTTTCGATCAAATCTGTCGGGCAATCCGTTACAGCTGCAAAAAAGAGGTCGTCTGCCAGTGCGGCGTGATGAAGAGAACCAACCGGGCCGTTTTTGCGCTGTTGAATGCCCTGCCGGAAATCCGCGAGACGATGAAGGCCGACGTCGCGGCAGCCTATGCCGGGGATCCGGCGGCGACCAGTTACGACGAGATCATCCTGAGCTACCCGGGAATCAAGGCGATCACGATCCAGCGTTTCGCCCACGTGCTGTATGCGTCGGGGACCCCCCTGATTCCCCGTATGATGACCGAACACGCCCACAGCCTGACCGGGATAGACATCCATCCCGGCGCAAAACTCGGGAAAGGGGTGTTCATCGATCACGGTACCGGCGTGGTGATCGGGGAAACCGCGGTGATCGGGGACAATGTGCGGATCTATCAGGGGGTCACCCTGGGAGCGGGTAATTTCCCGAAAGATGCCTGCGGCATGCTGATCAAGGGCAATAAGCGCCATCCGACAATCGGAAGTAATGTGACGATCTATTCCGGCGCCTCGGTGCTGGGTGACATTACGATCGGGGACAACTCCGTGATCGGCGGCAACGTCTGGCTGACCGAAAGCCTGCCGCGCGGGACAAAAATCACGGCGCGTCCGCCGGAACACAGAATGAAATTCTCCGGGGAACGTTCATGAGCACCCTGCAGCAGAACTACAGCGAAGTGCTCGAACGAATCCGGCGCGCCGCGGAAGCAAGCGGACGCCGGGCGGAGAGTATCCGTCTCCTTGCCGTCAGCAAAACGTTTCCCGCGGAAGCGATCCGTGAACTGTATGACGCGGGAGTGCGTCTGTTCGGAGAGAGCCGCGCCCCGGAACTGGCGGAAAAAGCGGCGGCCCTGCCGGCGGACATCGAATGGCATTTCATCGGTCGTCTGCAGGCGAATAAAGTACGCAAGGTGGTGCAGATCGCCCGGATGATCCACTCGGTCGATACCCTGCCGCTCCTCGAGCGGATCGACCGGATCGCCGGAGAAGAAGGTCGACGGCCGGAAATCCTGCTGGAAGTCAATGTTTCCGGTGAAGCGACCAAGGCGGGAACCGCTCCGTCGGCGCTTGAGCGGCTGGCGGAAGAGGCGGCAGGCTGCCGGAATCTCGTATTCTGCGGGTTGATGACAATGGCTCCCGCTGACGCGACGGAAACGGAAATCGCAGCCGTGTTCGAGACTCTCCGCCGCTGTCGCGATGCTCTCGCAGGCCGGTTGCAAATTGCGCTGCCGGTGTTGTCCATGGGAATGAGCGGTGATTTTGAGATCGCAGTCAGGCACGGTTCGACTCTGGTCCGGGTCGGCAGTTCGATTTTCGGAGGACGTTGAAATTGAAAAAGATGCGCATACTTCTACTCGGGGCCGGAGGTGTCGGAACCTATTTCTGCGGACGGCTGGCCAATGGAGGAGCTGAAGTCGCTGTCGTGGCGCGCAGCGACTACGAGGTTGCCTCCCGTTCGGGATACCGGATTCACAGTATTGCCGGAGACTTCGAATTTCATCCGGCCGCAGTGCTGAAGAGCGCATCCGAATACGAGGGTATTCCCGATTACGTGATCGTCGCGACGAAGGTCCTGCCCGACCTTGACCTTCACGAATTGCTGCGCGATGCGGTACGTTCCAGGGAGAGCACGATCGTACTGATCCAGAACGGAATTGACATCGAGCGCGAAGTCGCGGCGGCGTTTCCTGAAAACGAGCTCCTCAGCACCATCGCCTATATCGGCGTATCGCGTCCGGCCCCCGGCGAGGTGTTGCACCAGGGGGCGGGAAACCTGAAGATGGGAGTCTACCCGGCCGGGATTTCGGAGAAGGCCCGGCGTCTCGCCGATGCTTTCGGAGACGGCGGAGTCAAATGCGAACTCTGCGAGGATATCCGTTACGTCCGCTGGTACAAATTGCTGTGGAATCTGCCGTTCAATCCGGTCTCGGTTCTGGCCGGCAGAGTGGATACTCATAGGATGACAGTCGATCCCGGACTGGAAAAACTCTGCCGGGAACTGATGGATGAGGTGATTCTGGTCGCCAACGCCTGCGGCGTCGCCCTGACGCAGCAGGGAGCGGAAGAGACCATGGAGTTCACCCGGCAGTTTCCCGCCTACAAGAGCAGCATGCTGCAGGATTTTGAAGCGGGGCGGCCGCTTGAAGTCGAAGCGATTCTCGGCAATCCGGTCCGCCTTGCGCATCAATACGGGATTCCGGTTCCACGGATGGAAGTGTGTTATGCCTTATTAAAATCAGTAAATTCCCAAAAACAACAGGAAGCTGAAAAATGAACCAGAAAGAATTTCGCATCTATCGTGAGCGGGCGGAGAAATTTCTCGGGCGTCTCAAGCAGGAGTTTTTTTATGAAACCCTGCCTTTGACCGCTCAAATTTGCCCATCAAAACAACCGGTTGCATTCAAAGATCGGAAAAAAGGCACCTACCGTGCGATTGCCGAAGGTGGCGTGTGGGGAGAACTCTGGGACAGCGCCTGGATCCACGTCACCGGAACCATCCCGGCCGCCTGGGCGGGAAAGCCGGTCTGGTGCAAACTTGAGCTCGGCGGAGAGATCATGATCTTCGGCGATGACGGAGTGCCGGTCTGCGGCTTGACCAACACCAGCGTTTTCGTCGCGAACTACCGGAAAAACCTCCACCGGATCACCGACTCCGCCAGGGCCGGAGAGAAAATCGACTTCTATGCTGAAATCGCCGCCAACGGCCTGCTCGGGGATGAAATCACTCCCGGAACCGACTGGAAATGCGAAGTCGGTGTGATCCGTCATCTGAAGTTCGGGTACTTCAATGTGGGAGCGTGGGAACTGAGTTTGGACTTCGAAGTGCTCCTTTCGCTTCTCTCTACGCTGCCGGAAGATGACTATCGCGCAGTCAAGATCAACATGGCGCTCAACGACGCCGTTTCGGCGTACGCCGACAATCCGGCCAATGCGGTGACGGCGCGCACCTTCCTGGCCGGGGTGCTCGGAAACACCGCGGCGAAATCGGCGCTCACGACCACTGCGGTGGGACACGCCCACATCGACGTCGGCTGGCTGTGGCCGGTTCGAGAATCGATCCGCAAGGCGGCGCGTACCTTCTCAAGCCAGCTCTACAACATGGAGCAATATCCGGACTATGTCTTCGGCGCCTCCCAGCCGCAGCTCTATGAATTTGTCCGCGACAACTACCCGGAACTCTACGCGAAGATCAAGGAACGGGTCAAGGAGGGGCGCTGGGAACTTCAGGGCGGTATGTGGGTCGAGGCGGACTGCAACATCATCTCGGGGGAATCGATGGTGCGCCAGTTCCTGCACGGCAAAAACTTCTACATGGATGAATTCGGGGTCGACGTGAGAAATCTGTGGCTGCCCGATGTATTCGGTTACTCGGCGGCGATGCCGCAGATCATCCGTAAATCCGGATGCGACTATTTCCTGACCCAGAAAATCTCCTGGAGCCAGTTCAACAAGTTCCCATACCACACCTTTTTCTGGCGCGGAATCGACAACACCGAAGTACTGACCCATTTCCCGCCGGAGGACAATTACAACTCCGCACTGTTGCCGAGACAGCTCTGCTATGCGCAGAACAACTTCAATGAAAATTATTTCCTGCCGGAATTCATCACGCTCTTCGGCGTCGGCGACGGCGGCGGCGGCCCGCGCCCCGAATTTATCGAGTATGGCCGCAGAACCGGCAACCTCGAAGGATGCCCGAAAATCAAATTCGGACGCGCCGACAAGTTCTTCGAACGGCTCTCCAGGCACACCGACCGGCTTCCGACCTGGGTCGGAGAACTCTACCTTGAACTGCACCGCGGTACGCTGACCACCCAGAGCCGGACCAAACGCAACAACCGCAAGTGCGAACAGCTCCTGACGTTGACCGAGTTTCTCTGCTCCTGCCTGCCGGCGGCGGAATATCCGGCAGCAAAGCTGGACCGACTCTGGAAGACGGTGTTGATCAATCAGTTCCATGATATCATCCCCGGTTCCTCGATCCGGAAGGTTTACGAGGTCACAGAGCCGGAACATGCAAAGGTTCTCGCTGAATGCGGCAAACTGATCGATATGGCCGCGGGGAAACTTCTCAAGCGTGACAAGGACGCCATGACCGTGCTCAATACGCTCAGCTATGACTATACCTCGCCGGTGCGGTTGCCTGATGAGTGGTCCGGCTTCTCCGTACTCGACGCCGAGGGACATGAAGTCTTGACCCAGATGGAAAACGGTGCACTCTGGGCGCTCGGCAACTTCCCGCCGCAGAGCTTCACCACGCTCCGGCGCGGCAGGGTGGTAAAATCGAAGGCGCAGAAAAAGCCGGGGCGCGACCTGGTGCTCGAAAACGATCTCGTCCGCTACGAGTTCGACCGCGACGGCCGCCTGACGCGCGCCTTCGACAAGACCGCCCGGCGTGAAGTGATCAGCGGCGCAGCCGGCAACCTGCTGGGCCTCTACGTAGACATTCCGAACAACTGGGATGCGTGGGATGTTGAATTTACCTATCAGGATGTCCCGCCGGTCTACGCGACCGCCGAACGTGCCGCGAAAGTCGTTGATGGTCCGGTACGTCAGGTACTGGAATTTGACCTCAAGGTCGGCAACTCCATCCTGAAACAGCAGGTCACGCTGGCAGCCAATTCGAAGCGGCTCGACTTCAACACCGAAGTGGATTGGAAGGAGTGCCATCGAATGCTCCGCGTCGCATTCCCGACCACGGTGCAGACCTCTGAGGCGTACTGCGATATCCAGTATGGGTATGTACGCAGGCCTACCCACAGCAATACAAGCTGGGATTTCGCCCGGTTCGAAGTCGCGGCACACCGTTACGTCGACATCTCCGACGCCAACGGCGGCGCCGCGCTGCTCAACGACTGCAAGTACGGATACAAGCTGCATGACGGCGTGCTCGATCTGAATCTGCTGCGCTCCCCGACCTATCCGGACGAGGCGGCCGATCAGGGACACCACACCTTCACCTACAGCTTCCTGCCGCATGAAGGCGGTCTGGCCGGCTCCGAGGTGATGCAGGAAGCGGCCTGTCTGAACCGCGCCCCGGCACTGCTTCCAGGCAACGCGGCCGGCCTCGAACTGCCCTGCGCACTGGTCGACGGTGAAGGCGTCACGCTTGAAGTGCTCAAGAAGGCGGAGAAATCCGACGCCCTCGTCATCCGCGCCGTCGAAACCGATGGCCGCAAGTCGAATGCGTTCATTCGGATTCCGGCCGGGAAAAAGCTGGTGGAAACCAACCTGCTGGAGTGGACCGCCGGCGCCTCATTCAAACCGGTCGATAATGTAGTTGAGCTTGAGTTCAACCCGTTTGAGATCAGAACGTTCCTGGTGAAGTAACCTTCCCCGGAGCCGGCGAAAAGGGGAGGACGCGGTTGCGCCCTCCCCTTTCACATATTCTCCGGCTCATCGAACCGGAACATTTTTCAGCAGCGACAGCTGTGGCGTTCACTGCAATCGGGGCGGCAGGAACGGGATGAAATTGGCATAGAGTTCCTCAAGTTTGTTGAGGTAATACGCAATGTTCTCATCGCGTCGGTCGACCGGTGCATCAGCCAGAAGCCTGGCATTGTCGACGACGGAAACCTTCTTCTTGTCTCCGGTCAGGTAGTAGGTGACCTGATCCCCGGCCTGATAGTCACGCCCCGACCGGATCGCCAGCTCGTATGCAGCGCTCCGCCGCCCGGTGCCGGCGGCCAGTTTGCGACTGTAGGTCTCCGGAGAATCGTTGAGCGTTTCGGTTTTGGCAAGTTCCGCCAGTGGAATCTCACGGGATTCAATCCTCCGCAGCAGCGTTTCCCGGGCGGCGGGAATCGCTTCAAATTCCCCCTTGAGAAGATGTTCTATCACTTCAGCCATGAATCTGCGCTGGAAAGGCTCGAGTCCGCGGGACTTCAACGCGGCTCCGGTAATACTGACCTCCCCCTCCTCGTCGAGCAGTGCATAATTCTTGCTCTTGTAGGAGAACATTGCTGCGTAAACGGCATCAAGTTCAACTTCGATGCCGGAAGGAAGCACGGATTGAATCCGTTTCTCAAAATCCCGAAGATTCTCCACGCCGGCCGGCGGCTGAAAGTAGATGCCGTCGGTATCCATCTCGAGCACGTTCGCTCCGCAGGAAGTCAGGAAATCGAGCATCAGCGTCAGGATTTCACGCCCGCGGGCAGTCACCCGCTCCGCCATGTCGAAGTCGTTGAAGCTGCCCTGCGGAAAACCGAGATAGCCGTAGAATGAGTTGATCATGATCTTGAAACTGCTCTGAAGCGCCTGATAATAACGCTTCTTCTCCGGTTCGACGCTCCGGCGCGCAAGATCCTTGGCTTCGAAGCGGAAGGTGCGCAACGTCCCGAGCAGACGGGGAAATTCGCGGAGTTCATCCCGCTTCGGCGCCCAGTTTTCCGCAAGGATAATCGACGGGTACAGTGAACGGACATCGCAGTGCCAGACGTTGCGGAAAATACCGGTAGCCTCGGCTCTGGTCAACGCCCCGGAAAAACGACGCGGCTCTTCCGGCAACGGCAGGCTGTGACGACGGCGCAGATATTCACCTGTCAGCAACGCATCGAGGCTGGTACCGTTGCCTCGTACGATCACGTCCTGGTATTTCAGCGGCAGGAAACCGGTCTGATAGAAATAACTCGGACTGAGCAACGCACTCAACGCTTCCGTCTCCCGGACGTCGTCGAGCGCATAAGCCAGCAGCCTGGACCGATCATTCCGCCATGCGTCTGAGATATCCGCACCGTCGACATAGGTTCTGTCAGAGGGAGCAATTCTGAAATGCCGCGCCAGATACTTGAGATTGTAGGATTCCAGGTTGCGGTTGGCGGCATCGTAGAACATCGCCAGATGGAGGGTATCGACGTTGTGCCGTCCATGGATCTCATAACGGGTGTAGTTGATGATCCTCTCGGCGATACTGAACCGGCTCGAACGTTTTTTCGGCACAGAACCATCGCGCCCGACCGCAAGTTTGACCTTATGTCGTCGCGCCCGGGCCTCGAGGTAGGGCCAGTCGAAACGGCAGATGTTGTGCCCCTCGATCACATCGGGATCGCGACGGCAAAGCGTTTCGACGAAGGCTTCCAGCAACTCCTTCTCGGACATGTTTTCCTGAGACAACACCTGCTCCCACCCGGAGGAATCCCGCATGGAAATGATCACGATCTCATCTTCCGCCCGGGCCGGATTGGGAAACTCGAACCCCGGAGCGGTCAACGTTTCAAGATCGAAACAGAACCGTCTCAGAGAACTGAACTCCATGCCGCCGAACAATCGGGTCCCGGTTGCGAGCAGAGCCTGCCGGGTGAGGTCGCGAAAAACGGTCCACGGCCCCTTCGCCTTCAACCGGAGATGCTTGAGCGCCGCTTCGTAAACCGTCAGAGAAGGAAACTCCGCGAGGACCCGGAACACCATGTTGCCGGCAAGAGAGGAGAACCGGCATTCCCCGTCGAATCCGGCGAGCTGACCGGAATCCGAAAGCAGCAGGAACGGAGAAAACGGCACCTCCTCCGTCCGGAACCCCGCTCCGTCGTGACTGAAAAAGATCACACTCTGCCCGGAGACCTCCACGGCGGTGACACCGGAACGGCAGTTCGGAACCAGTTCTTCCATCGGCATGACGCACTCTCCTCCATCGCATATTCCCGGCAACCGATCGCCGGCGGGGAAAATATACCGCAGGAGAATCGCGATGTCAAATCGCCGCCCGGATTTCAGGTTCCTCCTCCGTTTCCGGCTCGGTCGCAGGAGGCAGTTTGACGACTTCCATCCTCTTCCATGCCCCGGAACGCCGCCGCCAGATCATGAAGAAGGCATCGCTCGCGGCATAAAACGTGATCAGCATCCAGACCGCCGAGACCGAGGAATGGGCGAAATAAATCAGGTAGATTGTCCCCGGAATCTGAATCAACCACGAGGTTGCAATCCCGATCAGGAGCGGAATCCGGGTGTCGCCGGCTCCGCGCAGACTGCCCATGGCGATAAAACGGGCGGCATCCATCTGATTGAAGATGATCGCCCAGTGCAGAATGGTGATCGTATTGGCGGTGACGAGAGCGAAATCCATGCCGGTGGTACCGGTATTGCGGGACCCGAAGAGATTGATCAGCAACTCCGGCGCCAGCAGATAAAAGAGGGACATCACGAGCATCCAGGCCGACAGCATCCGGAAGCTGCGCCCGGAGATCCGATCAGCAACCAGGAAACGCCGTTTCCCGATATATTGCCCGGTCACAATACTGGTCGCGTCAAGCAGGCCGATCATCGGCATGTTCCCCAGCATATTGATGGTCAAAGCGATGCTGGTCGCGGTCAGCGCCTCCTTGCCGAGATTGCCGATCATCATCACCACGATCGCGAAAGCGGCATTGCGCAAAAAGGTCTGAAGACCGGCCGGTGCGCCGAAAAAGAGCAACTTCCGGATAAATTCCCAGTGCCAGTGCCGGTGACTCCGGGTCTGATACTCCTTCTGATCAACCATGATGAACAGCGTGAAGGCCAGTGTCAGCGTAAAGGCGTTGGCGAGGGCGTTGGCACACCCTGCTCCAAAGATTCCCAGGGGGGGCAATCCGAACCGGCCGAAAATCAGAATGTAGTTCAACGGGACACAAACGATACATCCGGCAACTTTGACCGCGGCAACCAGCGTCGTCCGGCCGCGCCCGGAAAAGAATGAGAGAAACGCCAGTTCCATGCAGGTCAATCCGGCGCAGGGAGCCATGGCGACAAAATACTCCGCCTCGAAACCGGCGATCACCGAATCATGTCCGTTGTGAGCAATAATCCAACGGCCGCCGAACGGCAGCACGACGGTCAGCAGCGCGGCGACGATCGCACCGAAATAAAATCCGTTCCAGGCGGCACGGACACATCCCGCCCGGTCGTCCGCCCCGTGGAACTGCGCAACGATGGTGGCGGTGAATCCGGTTGTGATCAGAAAAAACGCCATCAAAGTGAAAAACATCTGCCCGGCCGGCATTGCGGCGGCGATCTCCTCCGGAGAGTTCCACGCCAGAAAAACCCGGTTCGTCAACATCATGATCGTATTGCTGGCGCTCAGGATCACCAGCGGCCAACCGATCCGCCAGATTTCAAGGTAGCCGCCCGGTTCGAAAAACTGTCTTCGGGAAAAATAACCGAAAAACTTTCCCAGTGTCAAATTGTAGAGTGTCGCCGTTTTCATGAATGCCCCCTGCCCTGCTGCTCCAGCAGAACGATTGAAAGGCGATTAATATAGTGCGGAAATCCTGAATTTCCAATTTTAAAAATGACGAAAATCAGGAATTTTTCAATCCGGCGGAGCGGAGAGGTTGAAAGTCGGAAACACTTTTCTCCGGAGTCTGAAAACGGCTCAGGAAAAACAATGATTGACCGAACAGCTCTTCCGCCGTTCTCCCCCGTGTATCACGAACCATCCGGGGAGGAAGAGCCCCCCTTCTGCCGGGGGGCTTCAACGGTTTTACCGGTAGATCAACCAGTCCTGAAACTCCGGCAGGTACTTGAGCACAAGCTCGCGGTCAAAACCGTTCCGCTCAATGACCTCCCGATAGAACGACGCACTCGGTTTCGGTGTGCGTCGGAAGGTTTTGAAATCAACCGAAACCAGACCGAATCGAGGCACGAATGAGTTCCACTCGTAATTATCCATCAATGACCAGTAGAAATATCCGTCAATCCGGGTGCCCCGCCGTTCCGCCTCTGCCAGCGCCTGCAGATGGCGGGCGATGTAAAGAATGCGCAGCCGGTCGTCATCGCAGGAAAGCCCGTTTTCGGTGATGACGACCGGGCGATCCCGAAGCCGGTCAAGTTGCAGAATCACTCCTTCCGGATAGAACTCCTCCAGATAGAAGGGACGGGGCAGCATTCTGATGTGGTTGCAATCGTGGCGCCCGGCAGCACAGTTGCCGCTCCGTGCGGAGATGAAGTGGCGTGTGTAGTAGTTGAGCGCCCAGTAGTCGCAGGAATCCTTCAACCCGGGAACCGTTTCAACATCCCGGAAAGGCAGCACCACCTCCCCGGTCCGGATCGCATGGAAGAAAAACCGGTTGGTGATCCAGTCGACCAGCCGGGCCTGCGTCACATCAAAATCATCCTCCGGAAACTGCGGCTGCCATTCAACCAGAGCGTGCGCCGTACTGACCGGCGCATCGGAGTACTGCCGGATCACCGCCGCGCCGCGGGCGTGGGCGACAAGAAAATTCACCTTCATCTCATTTCCGGCAAGAGAGCGGCTGCCGTTGAACTCATTGATCACATTCCAGCTGTCGACATAAGGAGCGACGCGCGGCACCAGAAAGTCAAGATGGCGGATGAACCGATCGATGTTTTCCCGCTTTGCAAAACCTCCGAGTTTTTCGAACCACAATGGATGGGTGAAGTGGTGCAGCGTCAGGAAAACCCGGATCTTTTTCTCCTTCAGCAACTCCAGAACCCGCAGATAACGAACCAGCGCCGCTTCATCACGCCGTCCCGGCTCCGGTTCAATCCGCGACCATTCGATCGACATCCGGAAAGCGCGGTGGCCGAGGGAAACGAGCATTTCGACATCCTGCTCATAAAGTTCCCAGGAGTTGCACGCCATCCCGGAAGGTTCCTCGAACTTCTGTTCAAGTTCCTCCCGGTATTTCTGGCTGTTACAGTTATTCCCCTCAATCTGGTGTCCGGCTGTGGCCGATCCCCATAAAAAACCCGGTTTGAAGATAACCGGTTCCGGCATGGAAAAAATTCCGAGCATCTGAAAAACCTCCGTTCCGACAAGCAGCTGAAATTCCCGATAATATAGGAACCGGCACGGAGAAATGCAAGTGTCGGAAACTGTTTTTCCCTTGAAAACGGCGCCCTTTTCATCCGCCCGCGCCTTGCAGCCGGGAGACAACTCTTGAAAATCCCATTCTGGAGACTATATTAACTTTATTCCGAATATGGAGAACATTCCATCATGTTTGACGTTTTCACGGGTAAATTCTGTATTGAAAGACGCTCCGGCAATGCAACCGATGTGACATTGCGCGGAGCCCGGCTGAACTGATTTTTTCATCGGCGGCCGCCCGGAGCGGTTTCCCCCGGTCCATGGCGGCGATGGTGTCGTGTGTAAGAAAACAGGTGCGGGCAAGTGCTTGTCCCGCATCTGTTTTTTTTATATCTTCAGAGAAAAATCGACATCATGAAAGAATTGGAACAGAAATTGACGGCCGGAATCGTCTGGAAACAGCTTTTCCGTTTCAGTACTCCACTGCTTTTCACCAATCTGCTTCAGGCTTTCTACAGCCTGGCCGACATGCTGGTTGTCGGACGCTTCGTCGGCAACAACGGCCTTGCGGCAGTCAGTAACGCTTCCATGCTGAGTTTCATCATCAACAGCATCGGGATCGGCATTGCCGTCGGCGGTACAGTGCTGGTGGCGAAGGCACGCGGCGCACACGACCGGTTCGCCGAACGGGAAGCATGCGGAACATCATTCGCAGTCTCCGGAATCGCAGCGCTGCTTGTCACGACGGCCGGCCTTCTGTGGTATCGGAGCGTATTCATTTGTCTTGGCGTTCCGGAAGCGGCACTTCCGGAAGCCTGTGCCTACATGCGGGTCATCTGTGGCGGCACAATCTTCGTTTTCGGGTACAACACAATATGCGCTCTGCTGCGCGGAATGGGACATTCCCTGCGTCCGCTGTATTTCATCGCGGTCGCAACACTCCTGAACATTCTGCTCGATCTTCTGCTGGTCGGAGTGTGGCAATGCGGCGTCGCCGGAGCCGCCTGGGCAACCGTGTTGTCGCAGGCGTCATCACTTCTGATCGCCTGCCGCCATCTGAGGAACCGCGGCTACAAAATCTCCTTTCGCAGGGAAGCAGTTCGTGAAATCCTGAAAACCGGCATTCCGTCGGCACTCCAGCTGGTTCTCGTGAATTTCTCATTTCTGCTGGTAACCGGTTTGTTCAACCGCTACGGTGTCCCGGCAGCGGCAGCAGCGGGCATCGGACTGAAGTTGAGCACCTTCATCGCGATGCCCACATGGGCGATCGGTCAGGGAGTCACCGCGATGGCAGCCCAGAATCTGGGAGCCGGTCTATTCCGCCGAGTCGCGGACACGGCACGGTATGGAATCCGGCTGAGCCTTGCGGGAACCGTAACGCTGGCCTGTCTGCTGCAACTTGCTGCCGACGATGTCATGCGTTGTTTTGCCCCGGATCCGGAGGTGGTCAGGCTGGGAGTGATCTACGTCAGGATCTTCTGCAGTTTCTCCGCTCCCGCCTACGCGGCCATGTACGTCTGGAACGCATTCGCCACCGGCACCGGGGCGGCCTCTCTGGCTTTGTTCAACGCACTGCTGGAATCGGTAGTGGTCCGGATGTTGTTGTGCGGCCTTTTCGGGATCGTGCTCGGTTACGGGTACACGGGAGTCTGCTGGGGACTGGCAATGTCGCCCTTTCCTCCGATGCTGATCGGTCTGCTCTATTTTCAAAGGGGACGGTGGCGCCACAGCAGAGTATGGAAATAAGAAGGCACCAGATTGAAAAAAGAGAAAGGGGATATTATAGTAAAAAGACCTGGCAGTCCCCGCGGCAGAACAGCGCGGGGACTCTTTGCCCCGGAGTTTTCCGGCTCCCGGAAAGAGCGAAGCCGGAATCCCCGGCCGCGTTTGTTTCCGTTTTGCCGTCCAACACCCGGTATTGCAGAAAGTTACGTTTTCATAAACTGATAAAGAGGCGGGAATTGCCATGAAAGCTGTCGTTTCAGTCATCGGACGGGATTCCGTCGGAATCATCGCCAAAGTCAGCGCCGGCTGCGCGGAGTGCGGTGCCAACATTCTGGACATCTCTCAGACCGTGCTCAACGGGTACTTCACCATGATCATGATTGTGGACATCCGGGAGCTTGCCATGCCGTTCAACGATTTCGTCGACCGCATGTCCGGTCTCGGCCGTAAAAACGGGCTCGACATCCACGTGATGCACGAGGATATCTTCAACTCCATGCACAGGATCTGAACATGCTGGAAGCACGGGACATCATTGAAACCATCAGCATGATCCGCGAGGAACGTCTCGACATCCGCACGATCACGATGGGAATCTCCCTCTACGATTGCCAATGCGACGACACGGATCGGCTCTGTACGCGCATTTACGACCGGATCATGAGCCGCGCCCGCGACCTGGTCAGAACCGGAGAGGAGATCGAGAAGAAATACGGGATTCCGATCATCAACAAGCGGGTGGCCGTCACTCCGATCGCCCTGATGGCCGGTGGAGTGAATATTGATGGAGCAGTACGGCTGGCCCGGACGCTCGACCGCGCAGCCCGTGAACTCGGAATCAATTTCATCGGCGGCTACAGTGCGCTGGTTCAAAAGGGATTCACCAACGGCAGCCGCACGCTGATCAGTTCAATCCCGCAGGCACTGGCGGAGACGGAGCGGGTCTGCTCCTCGGTCAATGTCGCCAGCACCAAAGCCGGAATCAACATGGACGCGGTCGCGGAAATGGGGCGGATCATCCGGAAGACAGCGGAATTGACCGGGGAACAGCAATCGATCGGCTGCGCAAAGCTGGTGGTGTTCGCCAACGTTCCGGAGGATAATCCCTTCATGGCCGGGGCATTCCACGGGATCGGAGAGCCGGAGTGTGTCATCAACGTCGGGGTCTCCGGTCCGGGGGTGGTGGCATCGGCAATCCGGCGCAAGGGAGATTGTGACCTGACGGAAATCGCCGAGACAATCAAACGAACCGCGTTCAAAATCACCCGGGTCGGTCAGCTGGTTGCCCGGGAGGCCTCGGAACGGCTCGGAGTGCCCTTCGGCATTGTCGACCTCTCGCTGGCTCCGACACCGGCGGTCGGGGATTCGGTCGCATACATTCTCGAGTCGATGGGGCTTGAGAAGTGCGGCTGCTGCGGCACGACTGCCGCACTTGCGATGCTCAATGACGCGGTCAAAAAGGGAGGCGTGATGGCCTCGTCGCACGTCGGGGGACTCTCCGGCGCCTTCATCCCGGTCTCAGAAGACGCCGGCATGATCGACGCAGCCCGGTGCGGCGCGCTCCGTCTGGAAAAACTGGAGGCGATGACCGCGGTCTGTTCCGTCGGACTCGACATGATCGCAATCCCGGGAGACACGCCTGCGGAGGTGATCTCAGGCATCATCGCCGATGAGATAGCGATCGGCGTGATCAACTCCAAGACGACAGCCGTCCGGCTGATTCCCGCCTGCGGTTGCGGGGTCGGAGACAGCGTCTCTTTCGGCGGGTTGCTCGGCGAAGCCCCGGTGATGCCGGTCAGCACCTGGTCTCCGGCGAAATTCATCGCACGCGGCGGCCGGATTCCCGCACCGATTCAAAGTTTGAAAAACTGACGCAACCCGCGAAGGTGCCATCGGTCCGGAACGGCCCGCCCGCGGACCGGCGGCACCGGAGAGAGTGTCTCAGAGAGAAATTCCCTTGAGTTTCTGAAAGAGCGACACAGCATAGGAGTCGGTCATGCCGGAGATGTAGTCCAGCACCGGCATCAACCGGGCGTAAGCACTGTTCCGCCATCGTTCGTCGCCGAGGTGCTCCTCAATATCGGGAATCAGGGCCGCCAATCGACGGCTGCGGAAGGAAGCTGCCCTCCCTCCTGTAGCTTCTCGCGCCATTTCGTTGACGCAGGGGACGAAGATATCGAGCATTCCCGATACCAGCTCAAATCCGGCGCCGATCACCTCGGCCACGTTGCGATGGTTGTAAATATCGCGGGTGCTGCGCTTCTGAATCCGAGCAAGCGCCTCCTGACACGGTACATACGAGATCAACGGCATCTCCAGCCTCCCGGCCAGCAGTTCGTCGTGCCGGTCAATGAACACCTGAGAGACCTCACGCACCAGTTTGCCGATCGCCTGGGCGCGCAGAAACTCCGAAGCGCGGATCGGAGAACGGATCGAAGCGACATATTCGGCCGACCGCTCCGAATCAATGATTTCAAGGAAAAGCCGCTCCAGTTCGGCATAATCGATCAACCCGAGCCGCTGGCCGTCCTCGAAATCGACGATTCGATAGGCGATATCGTCGGCAGCCTCGACCAGATAGGCCAGCGGATGGCGCTGCCATGCCCAGGGGCCGGCCTGTTCCAGACCGGTACTCTCGGCAACCTCCGAAAAAAATTCCCGTTCAGAGCAGAAGAAATTGAATTTCTTACCCGCCACTCCGAACGGCTTTTGCTCCACTTTTGACGCGGCAGGATACTTTGCAAAAGCACCGAGCGTCGCGCAGGTGAGCTGCATTCCCCCTTTCTGATCGGGCATCTCAAGCCGGGTCAACACCCGGAATCCCTGCGCATTGCCCTCGTAACGCTCGATGTCGGCAACTTCAGCTTCATTCATGCCGTCGCGCATCGAGAGGGCAACCGGCGAGTGTGTAAACCAGTGACGAATCGCCTCCTCTCCGGCATGTCCGAGCGGCGGATTGCCGATGTCGTGTGCAAGCGCCGCCGCAGCCACCGCGGCCCCGACGTCACTCGGCTGCGCGCCTCCCGTATCGAATTCTCTGCAGATGAATACCCCGACGGCGGTACCGAGCGAACGACCGATCGAACTGGTTTCAAGACTGTGGGTCAGACGCGTCCGGACATAGTCGGTTTTGGCCAGAGGAAATACCTGTGTCTTATCCTGAAGCCGGCGGAAGGAGCCCGAAAAAACAATCCGGTCGAAATCGCGTTGAAACGGCGAACGATCCTGAGAAATCACCCCGGGGTGCGAACTGCCGACCCGATGCGGGGAAAGAAGCGTTTTCCACTCCATAAAAACTGTGCGGCTCCCATGTGATTGCGTTTTTTGATAAAATACCGGAACAACCGTCATTTATCAAGCGTTACAGACTGGAAAACCTCCGGTTTTCACACTATATTATTGTTTTACCTGGGGAAGCGCAATCCATGAGCACTGACAACACGGCTCTCTTTTTTCGGGCAGGAAACGTCAAACCGCACTGTCAGTGACGTGGGCAGGAGCCAGCGGGAGAAAAAAGTCGTGGATTTTCTGAACTTCTGGGAGCGTGAAAGCCGTCGTTTTCAGGCGATTCTCTTCGATATCGACGGAACGCTGCTCTACGGGCCGCGTCAGCTGCCCGGAGCCGCTGAACTGGTCGACCGGGTACGGGAAGCCGGTACGCCGCTCTACTTTCTGACCAACGACGGGAACCACACCGTCGAGCAGAAATGCGCTTTTCTGCAACGGGCCGGTCTTGCCGCCCGCCCCTCGGAGATCATCAGCTGCATCGACGCCCTCGACACCGTGGCAGCCCGGAACGACTGGATCGGGCGTACATTTTTCGCAGTCGGAGAGCTCGGGCACGTCAATGTATTGAATCTGGAACGGGATCCTCGAAACCTCGAACACACCGCCGGCATTCTGTTCGGAGAAGGAGAATACGACTGGCGCACCGGCTGGGAAGCGGTCATCAACTTCCTGCACCGCCATCCCGACCGCCCGCTGGTGGTGCCCAATCCGGACGCTTACTG
>CALXOA010000061.1 GCA_944389895.1 uncultured Victivallis sp.
AAACCGCTTGCTTTCGACGATCATACAATTCTTTTGAATTGATTTTTCTTGCATCTCGAAGTTCCATACTGGTAATATAGTACGTTTGAATAGATTCTACAAGTATTTTTGTTGCCTATCTATAGTATTTCCGGTCGTCATCCGTAATCGCCCGGATCACCCGGCACGGGTTCCCGGCGGCGACGGAGAAAGGCGGGACATCCCTGGTCACCACGCTGCCGGCACCGATCACACACCCTTCGCTGATGGTCACTCCGGGAACAATCACGACGTTGCCGCCGATCCAGGTATTGCCGCCGATCTTCACCGGAAGACCGTACTCATACATGGAGTTGCGTGAATCCGGATGAATGGGATGTCCGGCGGTGTAGATCGAAACGTGAGGGGCGAAAAATACGTTGTCGCCGATCTCCACCTTCGCCACATCCAGAATCGTACAGCCGTAATTGGCGAAAAAGTTATCCCCGACCTCAATGTGAGTCCCGTAATCACAGAAGAACGGGGGAGTGATCATCAGATTCCGGCCGGCGCGCCCCAGCAACTTGTAAGCAAGTTTCCGCAAGGAATCCAGATCTCCGGCATCGGTACGATTGAACTCCTGTATTTTCCGGCGCGTCTCCGCCATTTCGAGAAAAACCTCCTCATCGGCGACGTACGCCATGCCGCGATCGCGGCGAGTTCGATTATCCATTTTCGCCATCTCCATCTCATGATTCAATACCATCTGCGAAAGCATCAATCGACCGGCTCGAGAAGAAACTCGGCTCTTTTCCAGCGGCCTGGTCTATATCTTGCCTCCGGAGCCATGACTCCCAACAAAACTGGCAATGTTGATCATTTAACCTGCAATAACGTCCTGAAAATTAATTCAGCAGTCGCCATACCATCATGCTGAACATTGACAACTTATCCTTCCATCATAAAATCAGCCCACACCAGACTCACTGTCCGGCAATCATCGTTTCATGACCAGAGGCCTCCATATTGCGGAAAAGTTTAATCCCGGCAGTATATCTTCGGATTTTAACAGCTCCTTGTAAAAAATTTTTTTTCGAGTTGTTCACGGATGGTTGTATCCGAAAACGGCATTGAAGATACAATCTAAAAAAAAAGAACCTGTTTCCCGATTGATCAGCGACCGGATTTCAAGCAACAAAAGAGAAACTGGCCAGTGATGAAAATTTAGCTCTGGAACAATGAAAAGGCAATCTTCTAAACAACTAAAATCGATGAAAAGAGATTCGGAACCATCTAGAATGACCAATCCGGCTATCAGTCAAAATACGTGGAACATCCCCCTTGAATGCGGAAACGGAAGCCAACGTGCGCCACCAGACATCAAGGTACCGAAGTAGTCCGGATCACGCGGAAAGTTAATGTTCATCACAAGTCAGTTCCGATACGGTAAGATGCGGGCGGGATGGATGCAGGAGATTACCGGTGAACCTCACCCGTATTTTGTGGGTGGAAATCAAAAGCAGAGTTAGTACGAAGAATGCCAGCACATATCCGTTCCGGTTTCGGCAGGCATGAAAGATAAGGTTATCGCGAGCTACCCGGCAGTACAGAAATCGGAAACAACTTGCAGGAAGGCTGCCAGGAGGAGAAAAAATGGAGACGACTGAACGGAAACAAAAAACAGGTGTTGCTACAAACGGAATGAAAAAAACGTTCTCCTGTATGAACACCCTCATATAAGTATCGAAGCCGGTTGCAGACGAATAATACTCCTGAACGGATTCTGAAAGAAATTCACGGCTCTCCCATGTCGGAGGTCGGCGGCGGTGTCCGGATGGATGCTCAGTCGTGATGCAGATCTGAATACGGCTCAAGTCCGTTTTCTCGACCCGGCAGGATTCCATCCACACCAAGGGTATTTGCAAACGCTCTGAAGCGAAAACCAGACAAAAGAGAAATACCTTCTGCGTAACAACCAGCACTTTCAGAGTACCTGGTCGTCGGTTGCGTCGCCTGTGTCAGGGCACATTCGAGATCAGTGTTCATAATAGACGAAAAATATCAACCACGACCAGATCTCTGAGGTAAGACATTTTTTGAAAAAGAGTACATGTGATAAGCCTTTCGTTGAAAGTTATTTCCCTCCCACATCAAGCCTATGTAATCCGCGAAGTGATACCCATTATTGTTTCAAACGAGCAGGAAACAATGATGGGTACCGCAGAAATCAGTTATTCTCTTGGGATAACGGCTTCGGAAGCAGCAACTGTGTACAATCGATGTTTTTTGAGCCATTGTTCTCTGGTTACCTCCGGCCATGAGGGAAGTTCATCACAGTAGATGACGATGGGCCGTTCGGTAATCTCAAATCGGGGTGCAGTGGCGTTAAACGGTATTTCATCCAACAACCAGTCCATCGCACACACAACCTTGCCATCATGAAACAACACGTCCGCAGGAGTAAGCGTTGGTCCGGGTGTGAAATTAGGATTCATCGCCTCCACTGCACCGTTTTTCCACATAACGATTGCATATTCCGGCGTTCCCCTGGCCGCGGCGGAATTGTTTTGCAACAAATAGGCCTCAACATTGTCAGCGGGTTCAGCCATTCGGACAAGGTCACGGCTCTTCATGGCATCCGCGGCGACAGCAAGAGACAAAAGACGCAATTTCGGACGCCAATCAATATCGAAGAAGCCGGAACGGTTCAGACTTGCACCTTCCATCCTGTCCCGGGCAAGATAACAATAGACACTTTCAAAACCGTGCAGATAAAGATCGCGTGCCATCAGTTTAATGACATCTGAAGGATGGCTGAATGCACTTTCCTCGCTGTTTACAAGTTTATCGCTGATGCCACCGGGGGAAAGTTCCCGAAAGAATTTCACAAAGTCCTGTTCTTTCATCTGCCAGGTATAATGCAACGAGTAACCGTTAATATACTTCTCCAGTCCCAGCCCCAGACAGCGACGGGTGAACGCCTGCCCCGCACCACTTTCATCATGTTTGGGACTTCGCGAATAAGTCGCAGAGATTCCCAGAACCGGCGTCACAATCCCAAGTCTGTCCATTTCCTCGCGCAAAATACGGCAGTCGCGAACGTAGTCATCCGGAGTCGCCCCCCGCCACCAGACGTCGGGAGCATCCACCTCATTGGCATATTCCCAATATTGGGCATACCGGTTGTAACGGGGCAGAATGATCTGCAGATATTCGCGAAACAACGATTCATATTCCGGTTTGAAAGTGGAAAGATGAAACGGGTACTTGTTGAATTTCGCAGAAGGATAACCGATGGTGAACATGAAGTTCATTCCATATTTGTTTGCCTGTTCAACCTGGTAGTCAATGTTTTCAAAATCAAAATCCGCCGGAGTATTTTTCCCGAGACGATGCCAACAAAGTTCCGCAGTACGCAATGTGTCAACACCGGCACGAGCCAGCAATTCAAATGCCCGAGCGGTTTTCTCATCCTGAAAACCTTTTCTGACCAACGGTATTTCCATGCCGTGAACTCCAATTCGGTGAACACGACCGGCAGGCATGGAAACCGGCAGCGGGCGTGCCAGAAGTTTCTTCAAAGCCATTGCCGCATTTTCATCGGAAATACCTTCCACCGGCGCTTTTTCCTTCATCAGAGACCGCACTAATTTCCGTTCAACAGAAAACCGTAAGGCGGTCATGCTTTCATGCCGATCAAGCTCTTTTCTCCATTCCGGCTGCACGCATGATATACGGTAATTTGCTTGCGGTTGAACTGCCTGATTCCTAGTCAGTAAAAAACCATCAAAGAAACAGGAGTAAGCTTCTGAATCACGTCGAGGCCGTGAAATCCGGAATTCTATTTTATGCTTTCCTGCTTTCAATTCAACCACCCCGGGATTAATCCATCCCAGAACCGCACGCGGCGGCGGTGCTCCGAACGCACCACTTTTCCATTTCATATCCGCCGGATCGCTCCAGACCATTTCATCATCTATCGCGATTTCAACCGGAGATGCCCATCCCGAAGCAGGATTGGAAATCGCAGCCCAGAGAGCATATTTTCCGTCACGTGGAATTTCAACATCGTAGGCGGCATAATAATAATCCCGCCCGGTCGGCTTTCGGTTCGTAAACAGCTCCAATATCAAGCCGCCTGATGCACCACGGCCATCTTCTTCCAGATAAATTGCTCGATTGGGCCAATTGGAGTCCGTATAATCTTCTGCTTCCTGCCAGACTTCACCGTTTCCGGAAGAGAGTTTAAGCTGGAGTTGCTCAAGTTTACTTTCCGCACTTTTTTTATAGTTCTGAAATCCGCGGTGAGCAGCCAGCAGGTTTTTCCATTCCGGTTGAGAACTGGATATCCGATAGTTTGACGGTGGTTTTATCTTCTGATTTGTTGTCAGCAAAAAACCGTCAAGCATACATAAATAGGCTGCGGACTCCTCCCTTTTACGACTGACATGGAAGGCGACAGTGTGCCTTCCCCGGTCCAGTTCAACGGACCCGGGATTGATCCATCCAAGAACCGCTCGTGGTGGCGGAGCTCCAAATGCCCCGCTTTTCCACGCCATTCCGGTCAAACCGTCCCAGCAGATTTTGCCATCAATGGAAATCGCCACAGGGGACGCCCAACGGGAAACAGGGTTGGAAATAGCCGCCCAGAAGGCATAATTCCCCGCTTCCGGAACGTAAATCTCATATTCTGCAACATATTCTCTGCCTTCCGCAGGTGGATTCATTGTAAACAACTGAAGAATCAATCCGCCGGAAGCACCCTTTCCATTTGCCTGGCAAAATAGAGCAACCTCCGGCCAGTTTGAACGATGAAAATCTTCTCCTTCACGCCATATTTCCGCAGAGATCACGGTCGCTGCATATGTAAAACTTGTCAGGATGAGAAACAACACTCTTTTCATTTTACATTTTCCACTCTGTTTCTGACCATTTCAATTACTTGTCAGTGATTGTCCAGCACAGCCATAACTTCTCGGAACGCGCTGCGCGTGCCCTGAGCATGGTACTGCGGTGGTAGGAATTGACATGTCCGTCAAGTAACAGCATATTCATGCCTCCGTCATGACCATATTCCATTCCATAATATCCTTCTCCCGGAATCTCGGAGTCAGTCCATAAAATTCCATAATGGTAAGCGACCAGCTGCTCTTTGCATTCCGGCATGGGAGCATCAAAGTTTGCCGCAGTCCTTGACGGATATTTATATTGATTGATCTTTCGTGCCGGGGAATAAGTACGCCATGTGGAGAGTCGATAGTTCTGCGCGTAGCTGAGGCGGGCATCAGAATTGAAGGGCGAAGTGGAGTAATAGGTGCTCAGCAAAGATGAATTTTTCTCGTTTGAAGCCGGACAACGGAAAAGTCTGGCGCTCTTTTCCCCCCCCATCAGTTTTATGAACTGGGTGACCCAGATAATATCTCCGGGTTGAAGAATCTCCGGACAAATCACACCGTCATAAGTATTGGTATACAACACATGAGCCAACCCGAATTGCTTCAAGTTATTTGAACATGAGGTACTGTAAGCCCTGCTGCGCGCTTTGTTCAATGCCGGCAAGAGGAGAGCAGCCAGAATGGCGATGATCGCTATTACAATAAGTAATTCAATTAATGTGAAAATATGAGAGAACTCGTAACGTGTACAGAGGAAGGCGTTCCATCTCGGTCGGTGGCTCGCCTGGATCAGACATACATTCCTCTGGAAACAATCCATTCTTCCAGAAAACAACGACCTGGTTTTCTTCACATCACGCGAAGCAGCAATAGTTAAATTATCCTTTCTCATTTTTTCCCTTTCTGGTAAGGTTCATAAAAAAACGAACACCTGAAGCCGGTCGCGGAAAACTGTATATGATTATTGCTTTTCCTATGATCAAATACCGTCCCGAATTCCATCAGAAAAATGGATTTATGGTTTCAAACGATCACAGAAAAGCACGAGATCCCTTATAGAACGAATCTCTCAACACAATAACCTGATATCCAGCAGAAAGGATTGAAGCTTTCCGTTCTGAACGGCAATATTATCCTTTCAGGAATACAGAACCCTGCTTCGTCAATCTCGTCTTCAGCACAATATTTTCCTGCTGCCCGGAGGCAAGAAGCCTGAGCGCTGCTTCCATCTGTCCCGGCAAATCAGTTTCCACAGTATCCACCGGCGGCGCAAAAGTTCGGGTCAACCCCGTACTTCCGATCGTTACCACGCTCAATTGTTCCGGTATCTTGATCCCACAATTGTAACATGCACTCAAAAGACCAGAAAATGAGTTGCTGGCTACCCCGACAAGACCTGAGAAATCATATTTACGTTGAAAGCGTTGGACCATATGGTCATAAGTTTTTCCCGGAGCAAACTCTCCGTTTCTGACATTGCAATCTATGACCTCCAACTCCAGATCATTCAGCATTGTATAATCTTCAACCCCTTTCACGCGATCCAATGTAGCACGATTATGAGGCTCGGAAAGCAATACCGCCAATTTACGATGCCCATGCCTGTGTAGATGGCGGGCGGCAAGGCTTCCGGCAAAAGAATCGTCCAAGCTGGCGGAAGGCAGCCGATGATCCGTACAGTTGCGACCAAAAATTACAGTTGGAATACCGTTTCGCAATTGATTAAAACGCTCAACATCCGCAGCATTGAATTCGTCACCGGCCGGATGTAATAAAATTCCTTCCACATTTTCTTCAAGAAGCGGAAGCTCCAGCGGGAGAGGATGCGAAAAATCAAATTCATATCCTAAAAGCCGCCATTGAGGAAATTCCGTCTGAAGTCCCCGAACAGTATTCAGCATTTCCATGATATCGTGGGAATACCAATGAGGAACAGCGCACAGTACTGTTGCCGCTTTTTGCGCAGTGAAGCGTTTGATTTTTTCCGAGACAAACAAGCCGCGTCCGCCTTCTGCGGCAAGAAAATCCTCCGCTCGTAAGCGCGACAGAGTCCGGTCAACAACCAACTGACTGACCTCAAATTTACGCATGATCTGACGAATTGACATGAATTGTTCCCCGGGAGAGTAATGTTGTAATTCCTCCCAGAGTTTGGAATACAGTTTGTCTGATTTCAAGTTTGACGGCATCATAGTGGCTATCTTTCGTTTTTCTTTGTTAAATATTATACCGCATGATACAGTATAATGCAATAGCATTTCTGATTTTTTTTTATTTTTTTCACACCTGACGGAATTTTATTCAACGAGCATGCACTCTCCGATTTCAATTTGACATTCCTGAACCACCGTACAGGTATCCACCACTGAAATCACGCGGAAAACCGTGAGGGCGGCAATCAGCCCGGAACGTTACCAGTTCTCTTACATCTGGACATAATGATATCATGGAGATTCATGAAAGTGACAATTGCAAAATCTTTCAGAAATCATCAACCACAACTCCAGAGTTTACCACCGCTGCCCGATTCAGCAAATGTTGTCATTACCTTCAAACTCATTGTTACAGTCGGTATCGAAACCATGAAATCAGCAATGAACTGGTGATACGTTACATTTCAATCATTGAAAACAGTCGCCGGGACCGTTAGATTAATTCCGGGAAACAACGGAGAAGTCATCCATTCCGGAAAGGGGGGGGATTCCGTGACGGACATTCTGAAACTCGCCGCAGCCAATCAGGAAGAGGCCCGGCGGATCATCGCCGCAAGCGGTGTCGTCGACGCATGGCACACTGCCGGAGCCCGGGTGAATCCGGTCGGCTCCCTCGCGACCGGTCTGCTGATGAAACACCGGGACATCGACTTCCACCTCTACCTGCCGGACTTGAATCCCGCCACCGGATTCGCAGTCCTCGCCCGGCTCGCCCAAAACCCTCGTTTCCGACGATTCGAATACCGCAATCTCGCAGATACTCCGGAACAATGTCTCGAATGGCATGCATGGTACCGTGGCGACACCCCTGAATGGCAGATCGATATGATCCAGATTCTGCCGAGCTCAAAATATGATGGCCATTTCGAACATGTTGCGGAACGGATCCGGACCGTACTGACGCCCGAAACGAAACGGGCGATCCTCGAACTCAAATACGCCACCCCGGATGAGGAAACCATCCCGGGAATCGAATATTGTCAGGCGGTGATCCGCGACGGGGTCCGAACTTGGCGGGAGTTCACCGCGTGGAGACGGAAACATCCGGTACGGGGAGTCGTGGAATGGTGCCCCTGACCGGAAAAGGGCGCTTGCAATCATGCCACGCCGGAATTATATTTGACGAACCCAATCTGGAAAAAGAACGGAAGTCCATCTCTGGAATATGAAAACCATCATACGCCAATACCGTCCGGCAGATCTCCCGGCCATGCGGGAAATCTGGAATGCCGTCGTCAATGCCGGCAACGCGTTTCCCCAGTCCTCCCCCCTGTCGCAGGCGGATGCCGGAGCGTTCTTCTCCGGCCAGAGTTTTTCCGCCGTCGCGGAGTGCGACGGTGAAATCGCCGGGCTCTACATCCTGCACCCGAACAACATCGGCCGCTGTGGCCATCTTGCAAACGCAAGCTACGCAGTCAAGGAGACGGCGCGAGGCCGCCGCCTCGGCGAAGCGCTGGTCAGACACTCGATGGAAACAGCGCGGGAACTCGGCTTCCGGGTTCTCCAGTTCAACGCCGTGGTCAGCTCGAATACGCCGGCAATCCAGCTCTACCGAAAACTCGGCTTCGTCGAACTCGGAACGATCCCGGGGGATTCCGGCTGGACAACGGCAACTGGGCCGACATCACGCTGTTCTACCATCTCCTGCCGGAACAGCAGGCGCAATAACCGGCCGGGCCACCGCGCCAAGCAGGTGCATCCCCACATGATGCGGAGACGCTCCCCCCTTCGATCACTCCCCGTCTTCCCTGCCGCCGACCAGATGGATCACCCTGCTTCGAAGCGGAGGCATCTCACCGGTCACCCGGGCGGAAACCGGCCGGTAACGTGCTCCATCCGGCTTCACCACCGCTTCGAAGAAACGCTCCCTGTCGCCACCGGAGAGCCGCCAGTAGACCCGGCACCCGGCACCGGGATCCTCCGGGTCGATCAGTTCGGCCAATTCAAATCTCTCCTTTGAGATCCGGGCCGTCTCCGCGGGAGACAGGCCGAGCCGGGAGGCATTCAGCAACGCCGCCTCGCGCCCGGCGGCGGCGGCCCCGATCCGGAGCGCCTCAAAGCGGGCGGCATACCACTGCTCGGGGGACTCTCTGACGCAACCGGCAACAGCCAACAGTACGATTGCGGCAGGGATCAGGAAGAGGCGGGGCGACGTCATTCGCCGCGTTTCTCCTTCAGGAAATTCAGCGCGGCGGCAACACCCGCATAATAGCCGATGTCACGCCTGAGCTCGCTTGGAACAATTTCGCACGCCTCAAGGGGCTCCTTCCAGCAGAATTGCGGCAGATATTTCTTGATCGGATCGGTATAGAGATCGCCGACTGCCCATGCAAGCGTACCGAGCACCAGTTTCTGCGGATTGAACACGTTGATGTAGAGTCCGAACGCCTGTGCGGAACGCAGACTCATCTCATCCCAGAGAGCGACCGCATAGGAGTCTCCGGCACGCACCGCCTTTTCGAGCACGATCATGTCGATCTCTTCAAGCTTGCCGTCGACCAGCTGCACGATCATGCTTTCCGGATTATCCCGGAGTTCTTCCTGCATCCGCTGCGCCAGTGCCCGGCCGCCGCAGTAGGCCTCATAACATCCCTTCATGCCGCAGTTGCACTGGCGGCCATCCAGTTCAATGCAGATGTGGCCGAGTTCACCGGCGCTCAAGGCGCGGCCGCCACGGATCAGGTGGTTCGCGGCGATGATACCTCCGCCGATCCCGGTACTCATCGTCAGATAGATGAAATCGGTGCAGCCGCGGCCGGCACCGAAGAACCACTCTGCCAGCGCTCCGCAGTTGGCATCGTTTTCGAAACAACCGTCGATTCCGAGCTGCTCCCGCAGATAGGCGAGAATCGGCACGTTTTTCCAGTGGCGGTTGTTCGGCGGAGCGGTCATGATCCCGTTGGCGGGATCGGCCGGAAACGGCGCGGAAATACCGAACGCTGCGACATCGGCCATTGATAAACCGACTTCAGCGACGAGGCGTTTCGCCTCGGAAACCATTTTGGGAAGGACCTCTTCCGGATAGGTGTTGAGGTTCTCGATCCGGGCTTTTCCGGCCAGGCGGCCATCGGCTCCGCCGAGACCGATTCCGATCTTGGTGCCGCCGACATCAAAACCGAGAACCATTTTTTCCTGAGACATGTTTTTTCTCCGTTTTTCTTATGATGTAACGCCAAAAGTGTACTTGCAGAATATAATCCCCATATTATATTTTATAAAGCGAATTTTTCAACTTTCGGCGGAGTTTTTACCCTATGTGCACCGTTTCCATCCTGGCCGCATCGGCCCCCGGCGTCTATTACGCATTTGAAAACAGCGACGGCGTCGGCAAGGGCATCGTCGTGCTGCTGTTGCTCGGTTCGATCGTGACCTGGACCGTCATGCTCGACAAGGCGATGTCCCTCTATCGCGCACGGAAACTTTCGCAGCGCTTTCTGGCCCGTTTCCGGGCCAATCAGCGCAACGTCGCGGCACCGTCGCTGGTCAGGGAGGGAATGATCGACACCAGCCCGATCGGGCAGATCTATGCGAAGGGAGTGAACCGGCTGCTCAAATTCTACGAGAGCGACGCGATGAATCAGCAGCTCTCCGGCGGGATCACCACCCGCCCGATCAAACTCTCCGACGCCCAATACAACGCGGTCGAAGCAGTGCTGGAAAGTGAAGTCTCCAGCCAGATTCAGACCCTTGAAACCCGGATCGGCCTTCTTGCGACGCTGGTCAGCGTCAGTCCCTTCTGCGGCCTTTTCGGTACGGTCTGGGGAGTGATGCTTGCATTCTGCGGGATTGCCGCGGCGGGGAAATCCGATTTCACCGCCCTGGCTCCCGGCGTAGCGGGAGCGCTTCTGACCACCGTCGCCGGCCTGATCGTCGCGATCCCGTCGCTGGTGGGGTACAACCTGTTGACCGCGACCATCCGCAACCTGACGGTCACAATGGATAACTTCACCGAAGAGTTCATGGTCCGGCTGAAACTCGACCAGCTCGAACTCGACCGCACCGCGAAACCGGCCGGGCCGGGAGAGGAGCAGCTCTGATGCGCCGACGACGAAACCGTTCCGAAATGGTCGCGATCGACCAGATCAACGTCACGCCTCTTCTGGACCTGACGTTTCTGCTGCTGATCGTCTTCATGATCACAATGCCGCTGATGGAATACGGAACCTCGATCAATCCGCCGGAAATGAATGCCGACAAACTGCCGGAGGAGAATTTCAAGAGCATCACCCTGACCCGCAACGGCACAATTCTCTTCGACAAGGAGACGGTGTCACGCCAGCAGTTGTTCGCACTGCTGGCACAGCTCAAGGCGACCTCGCCCAAGACCACGGTTCTGCTGCGCGCCGACGGCGAACGCAGTTACCAGGAGGTGATCGAACTTCTGGCATCGATCCGCAATTCCGGTTTCGGCGAGGTGACACTCGTCACCCAGGCGGAAGGGAAATGACGGAATGTCCCGCCTGAGCGAACACCCGCAACTGGCCGCATTGCCGATGCGGCCAGCTCCGCCGACCACCGAGTCGCGCCGGGGAGTCATCGGTTCGATGGTCGTACTGGTTCACGTGCTGGTGATCCTCGGCCCGTTCGGGTGGATTGTGCTTCAGAATCGATGGAATCCCCCGAAGGAGAACGCATTTCTGGTCAAAATCGGCGGGACCGAACTTTCGCATGCCTATGAAGTGGGTCCCCCGGAACGCCGTCGGCCGACTCCCAATCCCGGTCGGCGCCCTGAATCCTCCGGGAAAACGACTCCGCAGCCGAAGGAGCCTGAAACACCGCGGATCACTCCAAAAGCGAAACCTCAGCCGAAGGAGCCCGTAACACCGACGGTAAAACCCAGAACTCCGGCAAAGCCCAGGCCGAAGGCAACCCCGGTAAAACCGAAACCGAAAGCGGCTCCGGCAAAACCGAAACCGCAGAGCAAACCGTCTCAGGCCAGGAGCGCGAACACCCGCAAAAACGACAACAACACCGCAGCACGGCGCCCCCGGACCGTGGAGGAGGCGCAGAAAGGGGTCTACCGTCCCGAGCAGCAGACCGGTCCGATCGGTGACGGCGGCGGGACAAACACCAACCGCAACGTGCCGATCGGCCGGCAGGACCGCGGTCAGGCGTATGGTCCCCCCGACAACCGGACGCCCGCCGGCGGCGCGAAAAACGACTCGCTGATGAAGTACGGGCTCTCCCTCGGAGACTATCTGAAGACCCGCTGGGAAGAGCCTTCGCGCTCCCTGCTCGAAGGCCGTTTGCCGGAGGTATTGATCGAAGTCACCATCGCCGCCGACGGCAGGGTGCTCTCATCGCGCATTCTGAAACCGAGCGGAATCACCGCGATGGATGCCTCCGTCCGCCGTATGCTCGATGCGCTCGACCGGGTTCCGACACCCCCTTCCGGCCGGATCTCGCTCCAGTTGATCATGCGTACTTCGGAAAGTTGATCAACGATCTTCCATCCGGGAAACGAGGAGGATACGCGGGGAGCAGAGCGGAACGATGCGTAAATTCAGGATAGGGATCAGCAGTTGTCTGCTCGGCAACCGTGTCCGTTACAACGGCGACGATAAATTCGATGCGGACCTGGTCGCGCGATTGGGTGGCATGGTGGAGTGGTTCCCGGTCTGTCCCGAGACCGAATGCGGGTTGCCGACGCCGCGCAAGCCGATTCAGGCGGTACAGACCGATGCCGGAATCCGCCTGCTCGAGGTAGACGGTCCCGACGACCACACGGAACAACTCCGCCGTTTCTGCCGGAAACGACTCTCCGAACTGGCCGGAAAGCAGCTCGACGGCTTTATCCTGAAAGCGAAATCTCCATCCTGCGGAGTTGCGATTCCATTGTTTGATCCTGAGGGTCGCCGGATCGGAGAGACAAGCGGAATCTTCGCGGGCGTGCTCCTGGAAACGTTCCCGGAATTACCGGTCGCCGAGGCGGAGAGTCTGCACGCGCCCGGCCGCCTGGAACAATTCCTGGAAAAACTGAAACGACGGTGAATCCTCCCCCTTTCCGGAGCCTGTCACCGGCAGGGCACGCCGATCAACCCACATTGCGATACCCCTCTTCGAGAGAGCGGAGAACCCCCGGAGCACCGGGCAGAGGGAGCTCCCGCGTCCGCAGTGTCCGCTCCAGGTTTTTCAACCCGTCGGCCGGAATCCGGTTGACTCTTCCAAGGGAAGCGGCAACCTGAACGGAGTGTGCCATGGCCTCGAGCATTTCGAGCAATTCCAACGCCCGCCCCGGCCCCTCCGGACTGCAGACCATCACTCCGTGGTTGCGCATCAAAAAGGCGTTTGACCGCTCGATGACACCGTCAAAAGCCGCGGCCAACTCCTGCGACAACGGCTCTGCGTAAGGCACATAGAGAACCGGACCAAGTTCGATCACCGGTTCCGGCAGAAACGGCCGGCTCAGAATCTCCTCGTCTATCAGAGAAAAGCCGGTCAGAATCGGAGGGTGCGCGTGAATCACCCCCCGGAGATCGGGTCGCCGACGCAGAATGGAGAGATGTATCGGCGTCTCACCGGTCGGTCGACGCCCCCGGGCGGAAAAAAGGACATTTGCCGAATCGTCCAGAATCACAATGTCGTCAAATTCAATCAACCGTTTCGGTACTTTGGTCGGTGTGATCAGAATCACGCCGGGCGCGACACGGCAGGAGAGATTGCCGCCGTGAGAAGTGACGAATCCAAGTTCTCCCAACCGTCGCGCCGTGAGTGCCAGTTCATGAATTTCCGGTTCATACCGTTTCTGTAACTCGTGCATCAAAGTTTCTCCATCAGTCTATCGAGAGTCCATCCATCCTGCGGGATGGCGGCCCGCCAGAAGGTGACACTCTCCTGCAACTTCGCAAGGATGTCGCTTTTATGCTGCGCCGTCCCGCTGAAGATCTCCAGCGTCAGGAAAATCCGGCGGCAGACCGGCGGCAGACCGGAAGAGCGGTGCTGCCGGAAGGAACGCGCCAGAGCATCGAGCACTTCACGCGGATGGACAATCCCCGTCGCATTGTATTGCCCGGTGAACGGCCGATGAAGGGAAAAACTTCCGTCACTCTGCTGCAGATGAATGATCGGGGAATAACAGCCGAATCGCTCCAGCCAGCGATACGGGTCGCCATCCTCATACCGCGCGAAAAGGTAGGGATAGCGATCCATTTCACGCTCAACCTGCTCGACCGGCGCTCCCCCCTCCGCCATGCGGCGGGCGGATTCCGGACCGAACCATTGCACCCGACCTGACCGGATCTCCTCCCGACCCGGGCGTTGGAAGGTCCGCTGACCGCACTGGTGACCGACATCGACCGTCAGATAGAAAGGCGTCCGACTCCGTCGGTACACCTCGCGCAGCAGCAATTCGGCGCCATCGAGTGTCCATGGAATCTGGTGCGGCGAATACATCTGTTCAAGCCCGAGCTCGCGGCACCCGACGTTGGTACTATACGCGGCCAGTTCGGCCAGCCGATTGTAAAGATCCTGCTCCGCAGCCCGGTACCGCTCCGGATCCTGAAGCACTGAATCGGCGAAGGCATGACAGAAGAACCCCAGCCCCGCCCCAAGTTCTCCGGCAAGCTGCGTCATCGGCTTCAGCCAGCGATTCAGGATACGGTCGCGAACCGCCCGATCCGTATGTGCCAACCCCAGAGTGGCATAGGTACCATGCCCGGAATAGAGGTTGGCAACCGTTACTCCGGTTGCCTCGGAGGCTCGGCGGCATTTCTTCAGCCAGCGGCGCAAAACCGGCATTCCGGCATAGAGCGGGTCGCACTCGTTGTCGGCACTCGCCTCGACATAACCGACCCCCAGATCGCGAAAAATCGCCATCCACTCCGCCGGTTCCGTCCAGCGTTTGGAAGCAAAACAGTTGTCAATCGCCAGGTAGATCTCGGGAAATTCCATGGTTTCCTCCCTGTGTTTCATGATGCCCATCAACCGGCGTACCCTTTCCCGCCAGACCCGTCCCGTGCCGGATCGACTCCATGCGCCGCGCGGCGAACAAAGTCCAGCCCGACCCTCACCGGAGGGAAACGGTGGAAAGCGTTCTGCCGCCATCGCCCGCGGACACTTCACCTCCACAGCTCAAAAACTCCGGAACCATCGCTCTTAAAATAAGTTCCTTATTCACGAAAGTCAAATCCCCCGGATATTGGCATAATTCCGGAAAATATGGAATTTATTATCATAAAGCAGAATTATCTTTTCCGACTCCACCGGAGGAACGAAACAGCACCACCTCTGCGAAACGACAGAATACCACTTCATCACGAAAATCCGCGCCGTCTCTCGAAACAGATCTGAAAAAGGAATCGAAATCGGGCCGGAATCTGACGTCACACGAGAATCGGCTTCGCTCGTACCGTCCGCCCCATGCCATCCCGGATCGGATTCTCTTCCGTCGTTCCCCCCGGCTGCCGCTCGCGCGGTTCCATCGACTTCCGGCGGCTGCATTCAGACCATTTGTTCCCCCCCTTTTGAACTCAAAAACAGACCGGCAACCACGACTCCTGATCGTTGCCGAGCGACAGAAATCCCTTGCGGCAGGTACCGTCGTTGTCATTCACCTGCAGATTCATGCGAAACCCCTGCCGTCCTCGTTCCAGATCAAGCCCCACCGCCCGGAACGGGATCTTCAACTCATACACCGTCTCATGCCCCGTGGCGTCGCGCCGGACGGTTCCGGTAAGAAGCTTCATCACTTCGTCCCGGGAAAATCCGGACGGCAGACCTCCCACGGAGATCCGGTCGCCATCCACCCCGATTTCCCAGGCCCGACTCTGCTCCGGCAGTTTGAATCGAAACTGAATGCTGTCGCCTTCCCAGTAGTTTTTCTGTTCCGCAACCGTCACATGATGATCATCTCTGACCTCAACCCGGAGAAACAACGCATCATTGTCACGAGAAAGACGGCCCCGGGCGGAAAGATCCTCCGGTCCAGTCCGAAACAGGTGGGAATTTTCCGGGACAGGCGGGATCAAGCTGGTGAACAACTTCTCCTCCGTCAATTCAAAATCCAGCGTTGCATGGTCGCCGGCTGCCGGAATCTGCCGGGCCGCCTGAACCCGGATCGGAATCACCCATTCCGTTTTTCCCTCAAGTCCCAGACGAAGCCGGATTTCGGAATCGGTCGGCTCCTCAGACAGAATCAGTTCGGCCGCAACCTCCTCTCGCGCCCCGGGGGCGAGCGGGATGGACCGTTTTTCCGGTATACCTTCCAGCTGCGGATTTCCTTCAAGAGAAACGGAATAGCGCCGGGCCTGTCCGGAATGGTTCGACAAGGTCCCGAATGAAACCCGACTTTTCCGCCCCGGCAACAAAATGACCGCGCCGGAAAATTCCGGAAACACTCCGGCAATCACGGGCTTTGTCCGCCCCGACCAGCGCAATGTCTGCGGAGCTTGTTTCAAAATCCACCCGGTTACCCCTTCCTGGGCCGGCAGAGCATCTGCATTTCCCCAGAGGTCGCAGCTCTCCACAGCGCCGGCCAGTCCCTCCAGCAGAATGACACGGTGCGCCGTTCCGTTAACCCAGCCCGCGAGAAGCCTTTGTTGCCCCTTCCGGAACAACAGAAGCTCGACATCGGAGGTATCCTGCAGAGCGTCCACATACGAAGCGCCCCGGAAATTGGCGATCAGTGCATGATACGCCGCATACGCCGGTTTCGGTTGAAAATCCGGCGTCAGAAGCCCGTAGTGACGTTCGGAGGAACCTTCCGGGAACTGCTTCTTCTCCACTAAATTGTACCAGTTGTAACCAATGGCGCCGCGACTCCATGCAAAAACAAGTTTTTGAAAGAGAACCACGGCCTGCATCTCTTCGGAAACGCCTTTTGAACTGGAAATCCCCGTTTCCCCGGAATACCATGGTGTTTTATCGTTACAGCTGGCGCGCATCTCCTCCAGCAGGCGGATTCCCTTCCGATAGGAATCAAAAGGGCCGTGGATATGAATATTGAAGATATCATAGTTCCCTCCGGCAAGCCGCAGGAAATTGCGTACGTACTCCGGATCCGGACTGACTTTGGCCGGCACCTGCGGTGCGGCGAAACCGCCGGTCGTCACCCGGACTTGAGGAGCGGAACTCCTGACTTCGGAATAGACCAGTTTGAGTAACGTTATGTACTCCTCAAGAGAGAAATTGGCGAAATGCAATAGGTCCGGTTCATTCCAGACTTCGACAAACGGAATCTGCTTCCCATAGCGCTCGAGGAATTTTCTTACGTAGACCTCCCAGGCCTGATAGTCGGGACGCCGGGAGAAGGCCTTGTTCAGATCGGGGGCAACCGGCTTCCAATCTGAAGCCGTCGCCCATGGTACGTTGAAACACAGAACCGGAAGCCATTGAAGGTGATGCCGGTTCAACAATGCAACCAGACGGTCGAATTTCCGGAACGACCAGAGATCGGCGGAGGGTTGCATCTGGGCCCAGGTGGCGGTTTCCCGTATGACCCCGATGCCGCACGCTTCGGCTGCCGCCGCCATGATCCGCTGCTCCGCCTCCGGGCGATCCTTGATGTGGGCGTGAACTCCGAACAGGAAACCGGAATCATTCCCGCCGCCGGAGGGAAGCGGAAGCAGAAAACGGAATGAAGAGTGCGTCTCCCGCCCATCCTTTTCCACCACGGCAACGGAAAGCCGGTGGACCCCGAAACGTACCGGCCGTGCAATTTCCTCGACAAAGGAAGAACGGGCGGATAACGTTACGACACGTTCCCTTGACTCCCTTTCATGCCCGTCGGAATCAACGACACGGTAAGTCAACCGTATCTGTTTCTCCGCATCCTGCGGATTGAGAATTTCCAGCCGCGGTCGGAAATTTTCATCCGCCGGAAGCATTCCGAACGGCGTTCCGGCGTCAAACCGGATCTCCGGCGCCCGGTCAACGATGCGGACCCCGACTGTCGACAGCCCGCACCAACCGCCCGGTTCGGGATTCCCCGACAGACAAATGCCGTGCAATGCGAGTGGGAAATCAGGTCTGTGGTTACATTTTCTGCCCCACGATTCCAGTTTTTCCGCCGCAGTCGTGTCGAACGTGAATACGCAGGTACGCCAGGCGCTCTTTCCCGCTTCGAACTTCACACTCTGCGTCAGTTGAAAGATCTCGCCTTCGCGATCCACCAGCCGCAGGTTGACTCGCCGGGGCCCCTTTTCCGGCAGATAAACCGAGACGGAAAATTCAGCCCGCCGGAAATCCGGAAGCGGGGGAGGTTTCCGGAAGAAAAATTCTCCGCGTGTCCCGTTCCATTCCAGGCGTAACGATTTCCGGCCTTCCAGCTCTGCGGTCGAAAACGAACCATTCCGACCGTGGAACAACTCCCACTCCGGAGCCGCGGGATCAATCGAAAGAGAGACGGCAGGAAGCACCGCAAGTACAGCCAGCAGAGTAAAGATTGATTTCATCGCATTTCCCTGATTCAGTTGACGGTTGAAATCCGCCCGGAATGTTCGATATATCCCAGATTGGTAATGGTGAAGGAACTGTCCTCCCGATTGACCTCCCGGAGACATTCAAGCAGTTCCCCCGCCATGGTGGACGCCACATGACCATCGAGGAAAAGGAGGTTGCCACCCGTTCCATGCCCGTAATAGAATTTGCGGTTGTGATTGTTGAGCGCGATCAACATCGGCGACGGCACAATCCCCCGTTCGAGATTGACTTCGGCACATTCGCCCCAGGTCGGTGTCCTGGACGGCACGCGGCTCTTTTTCCAGTTCAGACTCAGACCGCTCGAAGAATGTACTCCATAACCGTAACTTTTCGGCAGCACCATGTTGGAATCCGTCAGGCGCGGCAAAGCCTGCCCGTAGGTGGAATAACGTGTCGCCGTATTGAAAACAACCGTCCCGGGACAGTAAAAATACCGGTACACCGGCTCAATCTGAGAGACCGCCGTGGCATCGGTACCGGTTCCGGCTATCCGGCGATACCGGAAGGTGTTTCCCGCCAGATAGTAGGCGCTGTTGCAGGCCGGATCATACTGGAGGATGAAGTTGTTCTGCTCGAGATACATTGCCTGCGAGGCCCACAGAGTTTTCAAATTATTCAGGCAGGTAATCCCCTTCGCCCTGTCACGTGCCAGATTCAGAGCCGGAAGCAATATCCCGGCGAGAATCGCAATGATTGCAATAACGATCAACAATTCGATAAGTGTGAATGAACGACTCCAGCTCTGTTTTGTTTTTCCGGGTTCTCTCATTTTCCTCGCTCCTGACTGTTTGAAATCAAAATACAATCTTCGAGTTTCCCCTGACTGTTTCCAGTGATTCCTCCTAACGTTGAAAAAGTTCATCTTGAACGACATCATCCCGCCGGGAGTGGAAATAGGTCAATCCGACACACCCGGAATAAAAAGGCACCAGCGAAAATTTTCCACACCCGGCCCGACTCCACCCGAAACTGCACACGCCATTCACTCTTTCTCCACAATACCGCACCCCCTCGGGCTCCAGCACGAGATTGACGGCCTCCTGCTCGGAAATGTCCTCCGGCGGCCACGGCATACCGTAGACCACCGGTCCCCGCATCAAAGCGCAACGTCCCGTCTGGGCGGCCTTTCCCTCGATCAACCGGAGCGGTTGAGGCAGGGAAACCGTCAGACACATTCCGTCATGAACGGAGCCGATGCGTACGTATTCTCCGGGTTTCCCCCGTACCGTATGTTTTTCATCGGTCACCGTGAACTCCCGACACCAGCCGGGCACGCGAAACCGCAGGGACGGCGCAGGGCCGCTGCCGTCGACGGAGATCCGATAGACGGCTTTTTCTCCATCAGGCAAACCGCCCTCTCCCCGGAGTTCAAACCGAACACCACCGATTCTGGTCTCAAGCCGCGCCGGAACATACTGATTGACGACCACCTCATCGCCGGCCCGCAGGAAAATACTCTGGGGCAACTCAAAAACCATTCTGCGGAAATTGTTCGGGCAGCAGTAGGTATCAAACTCGTACCACTCGGTTTTCTGGTTGAACGTGGTGAAATAACGCAGCTTCCGGCCGTCCCCGGATTGCGCAGCCAGAAAGGCATTCAGCATCGCACGTTCATAAAGATCGGCATGAAGCCCCCGTTCCTCACGCAGCTGCAGTTCGAGGATGGTGCGCAGAAAATAGGCGGTTGCGCAGGTTTCACCGCGCCGACCGGTACCGTTGTGGGTATTGTCCCAGATCTCCCCCCAATAGTCGCCGCCGCTGCAGGTACCGATAATATCCATATATCCCTCTTCCACGATCCGGCGGACGAACCAGGCCAGATCTCCGGCCAGCCCGGGAATCGATCTGCCCGTCGTGCGTTCATACCTCATCTGGGCATGAAGCCGCGCAAGAAAGGTGTAGACGTGCCGAATCCCGTTCACCTCGACCAGACTGTCGTAAACGGTCAGCGGATCCCTGATCCGAAATTGTTTTTCCATGAAATCAAGGTAACGCCGTTCCCCGGTCTCTTCGAAGAGCAGCAGAAACGCCTCTTCGATTCCGAGAGTGGGTTTCACCTGCCGCCGGATCAGAAAATCAGCAAGCCGCCCGGCGGTTTCCAACGCCGCGCCGTCCCGGAAGAAACGATGGCACCGGGTCAGCCCCTGGATGAGATACGCCTGCTCATGGCTGTCCCAGTAGCCTGTTCCGGAGTTGAAGATGCTGATCGAACCATCCGGACGCTGCATTTCAACCGCCCAACAACTCAGTTGCCGGACCAGTTTCATCATTCTCTCTCCGCCTGCACCGGATACGGCGGCTTTGACAACGGCGTCAAACAACATTCCCAGGCCGACAAACCCTCCCGGGACACGCGGTTCGTCCTCCGGCTTCAGAAAGGGCTCCACAAACGTGTGCCTGACGTCGAGATGATTCAGAATGTTATCGGCCGCCGCGCGGATCCGCATTCCGATCACACCTTCAGGCATGATCTCTCCCGGCATGAATTTTTCAAACATTTTCCAGCCTCAGCATTTGATTTTATCATTATAGTATGTTTTTTTTTATAAAATTCAACTGCATCACATATTGATATAATTTCAATAAATATGGAGATTATTACAATGGAGAAAATTCCGCACGCGGATGTGTTCTACTATGTCAAATACAGCAATCGGGATTCGGAAGATCCCCTCGGCTGGAAGGATCGCTACGGAATCTTCGGGATCGGCATCCATGAACAGATGCGTCCTTCGATGGTAAGGCATGGCGGCCGTTACTATCCCTGGCTGCTGATGTACTTCCACACTCCGGCAATCATCCGACAGGAAAACGGAGAGTTCGCAAACTGCGAAAACTCCATGATCCTGTGGTCGCCGGAAACCAGCCACGTTTACGGAAATCCGCGACAGCCCTGGGATCACTCCTGGATCATTTTCAAACAGGATGAAATCCGTGCAATGGTGGCGAAATACAAGCTGCCGTTGAATCGGCCGGTCCATATTCCGGCAGCGGTGCCGTTCGAGAAATATCTGAATCATTTTCACGAAGAGATTTCCGGCAACCGTAAGAACGACCTGGAACTTCAAAAAAGGCTATGGGATCTCTTTCTGTACGATCTTTCCCGTTTTGTCAACCAGGACCGGATGGAGGAGGAAGAGCGGATCCAGCGAATCCGGGACTACATGATCCGCAACCTTTCGCAACCATTGACTGCGGCGGATGTGGCTGCGACCTTCTCCATCTCGGTCTCTTATCTGATGTACCTCTTCAAACGCGACGGTGCCGCTTCCCCCATGCGTTTTCTGTATGAAAAGAGGATGGAAACAGCAGCCTTTCTGCTGAAATGTTATCCCTTTTCCTGTAAGGAAATCGCAACCCGGGTCGGCTTTCCGGATCCATTGAACTTCTCACGCCGTTTCAAGGCATTTTACGGAGTCGCTCCGCAGAACTACCGTAAGAGCGGCGAGGAAAATCATATCATGCATTTCCAAACGGAAAAATTACCGATCACAAAGTAAGGCTGACTCCGTGGAATCGGCGGAAAACATTTCCCCTTTCCCCGGGAACACTCCGGAATCAGAGTGAAAGGGGGGCTTTTTCAAGTCTCCAGGAGCATTCGTCCAATACCGGGACAAGCAGGGGGGAACCAGATATTTTTCGGATGTTTTCCTGTCAATCCCCTTGCAAAATGACCATATCCGACGCATAATATACAGGTCTCTGTTGATATTTCCCCTCAACCAACCCAATAAGGAGAAAAAAAGGATGTTGCAATCCAGATGGATGCTCGCCGGAGCGTTCGCCCTGTTCGGGGTGTTGCTCGTCGAAGCGAAAGTGGAGCTTGCACCGGTATTCTCGGACAACGCCGTGCTGCAGCGCGACATGGCCGTACCGGTCTGGGGCAAAGCCGATCCGGGCGAAACCGTGACGGTGAAGTTCGCGGGACAGTCGGTTCAGGCAACCGCCGACGCCGACGGGAAATGGATGGTCAAGCTGGAACCCCTCGCCGCCAGTTCGGAAAACCGTACCATGGAGGTTTCCGGAAAGGACAACACCGTTCAGGTGAACAATGTCCTCGTCGGAGAGGTCTGGCTCTGCAGCGGTCAGTCCAACATGGAACTGCCGCTCTGGAGCGGGAATGCCCGGTTCCGCCACCGCACCGGAGACAAAGTCGCCGATGAATCGAACTACCCGCTGATCCGTTTCAGCCGGATGGTTCCCTACGGCTGGTCGCCGCTGCCGCGCACCGACTTCAAGATGACCTGGGCTCCGGTGCAACCGGACAACATCCGTCCGTTCACCGCCGCCGGCTTCTTCTTCGGCCGTGAACTTTTCAAGAATCTGAACGTTCCGATCGGCCTGATCAGTTCCCACTGGGGCGGAACCCGGATCGAACCGTGGATTCCTCCAGTCGGTTTCGACTCCGTTCCGGAACTCGCGTCGATGGCCCGCAGCGTCAATGCCAAGCTGCCGGGGACCAAGGAGTTCAAGGAGCTCAACGAGAAGGCCGCCGCGACCTATGCCGCATGGGCACAGGAAACCCGCGCGGCGGTGGCGGAAAACCGCACGCCTCCGCCGCTTCCGGCCTATCCGGGCGAACTCGTCCCCTATGCGGCGAGAACGCAGAATCCGCACCAGCAGACGACTGTGCTCTACAATCGGATGATCTATCCTTTCGTTCCCTATGCAATGCGCGGGGCGATCTGGTATCAGGGCTGTTCCAATGTCGGAGACAACCTCTACACCCAGAAGATGCACGCCCTCTACAACGGCTGGCAGAAGGTGTTCGAGAATCCGGACTTCCAGTTCTTCTTCGTGCAGCTTGCCCCCTTCACCTACGGCGGCAATCCCGAAAAGCTTCCGGAGATGTGGGAAATGCAGGAAAAATTTGCCGATGCAGAGAAGAACGCGGGAATGGCGGTCATCAATGATGTCGGCGACCTCAAGGACATCCACCCCTCCGACAAGGAGACGGTCGGCAAACGGCTCGCTGCTCTGGCTTTGAACCGCACCTACGGCAAGAAAGAGATGAAAGCCGACTCGCCGAAACTCAGAGAATACAAGATCGACGGTGGGAAGTTCCTGCTCGACTTTGATTTTGTCGAGACATGGGGCACCGTCGGCGGCAAGCCGGCGGCAAACTTCGAGGTTGCCGGTCTCGACGGCGTCTATTATCCCGCCGGCGTGAAGATCGAAGGCAAACAGCTTGTCGTCTCCTCCGACAAGGTCGCGGCGCCGAAACAGCTGCGTTACATGTGGAAACAGACCGCAGAGGGAACACTCTGCAATGAAGCGGGATTGCCTCTCGGAGCCTTCCGCATCGTCAATCAGGTCACGGAAGCGGAACTTTTCGCCGCTCTGCAGAAGGAGAATACCCTCGTCTACGAATACGACCTCAAGAGCGGATCCGGCGCATTCGGCCGCCGCAAGGTCGCCTACAAGGTCGACAACAGTGCCAAGCTCGAAGGCGACATCGCAAGAATCACCTACTTTGTCCGCCTTGAGGCTGCTGACGGCAAGGTGAGCTGGGTCTCCGCCGCCATGGATCCTTTCACCAACGATCCCGGGAAGATCGGTGTTCCGACGCCGGACAGCGGTGCAACCTTCCAGACCCGCGTATCCAATCTTGTGGTGAACTCCAATGTGCCCGGCGTCAGGACCGGTGCGATCGCAAACGGCAACATCGAGTTCTGGCCCAACAATTACGGTCAGCGCAACGCCGCCCGGATTCCGGGTGCGTCCGATGCGACTTTCGACTTCGGCGACGAGCTCAACTCCGTGAATCCGGGGCACGGGTCGATGCAGGTCCATAACTTCGGAGACAAGCAGACCGTTTTCGCCTACAACAACTTCGGAGCCGGCGCGAGCGCCGATCTCGGCATCGGCAACGCCCCGCAGGGCAATCCGGACTGGACCTTCTCAAGAGGAGCGCAGAACTGGGCGAAGGCAACGCTCTACGTGTTTGTCAAGGAAAAACCCCGTATGACCGAAGCGGAAGCGATGGCTCCGGTCACCGCGCTGGTTCCGGCGGCCGCCGACATGAAAATGCTCTATACGCTTGACCTCAAGCGCAACATTCCCTTCGGTTCCGCGGCCCAGTATGAGGTGGATAACTCCACCCGTCTCTCCGGAAAACCGGCCCGTGTCGGTTACCTGCTGGCCCTGACCGACAAAGCCGACAAGACCAGCTGGGTCTTCGTGACGCTCGATGCGTTCACGACCGAGCTCGGGAAACTCGGTGTGCCGACCGCGCCGAGCAAGGCGATCTTCCAGCAGAACGTCTCCAACCTTGAAGTCGCGAGTAACGTGGAGGGTGTCAAGACCGGCAAGTTCCCCGAAGGCAACATCGAGTTCTGGCCCAACAACTACGCCACGCCCAACGCCCAAAAAGTGCCGGGGGCTTCAGACGGGAACTTCGACTTCGGCGACCAGCGTGACAACGGCGGCGACTACGGGTCGATGCAGATCCACAACTTCAAGGAGAAGCAGACCATCTTCGCCTACAATCACTTCCCGGTCGGTCCCAGTGCCGATGTGGGAATCGGAAATGCCCTGCAGGGCAATCCGGACTGGACCTTCTCCGGCTCCATGACAAGATACAAAACCGCCAGGCTCTACGTGCTGGTAACCCTCGAATAAACCGTATTCACCGGCCTGGAGAAATCTCCGGCCGGTGAAACAACGGCTTCCGCCGCCCCGTCCCCGCCGCTCCGAGATCGGAGAGGAAGGACGGGGCGGTTGTTTCAGGTGACTGCGGAGGAGAAACACCGGCAGATCTCAATCGGGGAAACAGAGAGGGATTCGCCGGAGGGAGAACCGGCTCGGGAATGCGAATGGAACATCAGGAGAAACGCCGCCGTGACAAAAACAGTTTCCTGCAGATCCAATAGAGATAGAAACCGTTGACCGCCGCCGTAAGCAACCAGGTGATCGGATAGGAAAGCATCAGATTCCCCATGGTGGGATTCAGGGGGAATATGGTATAGACCCAGACAATCCGCAGGACGCAGACGCCGAACAGTGTGATGATCGCCGGCATCAGGGAGTGCCCCAGCCCGCGCAAGGCGCCGCTGATCGCATCCATCAATCCGCAGAGGAAGCAGGTGGTGAAAAGGACTCTGATCCGCAACATTCCCCACGTAATCACCTCTGGATCATTGTTGTAGATCGCCAGCAACTGCGGTCCGGCGAAGAAGAAACTGTACCCCAGCACCAGGCACATCGTGGCGGAACTGATCATGCAGTAGATGATGCTTCTGCGCACCCGGCTGTAACGTTTTCCCCCCAGATTCTGGCCGGTGAAACTGACAACCGATTGATGAAAAGCGCTCGATCCGATATAGACAACCCCCTCCAGACTGATTGCAGCGGTATTGCCGGCAATCGCAAGAGAACCAAACGAGTTGACCGACGACTGGATGGTGATGTTGGAGAGAGAAAAGAACATCCCCTGAATCCCGGCAGGCAATCCGATCCACATCATACTTTTCAGAATAGCCGGATCAATCCGCAGATTGCTGAATTTCACCCGACAGGCGTCTTTGGCGTTCATCAGACACTTCAACACCAGGTACCCGGCAATGCCCTGTGAAATAACCGTTGCAAGAGCAACTCCGGCAACATCCATCCGGAATACCAGCACGAAAAAGAGATTCAGCAAGACGTTGATCACTCCGGCAAACAGCAGAAAATAGAGCGGCCTGCGGGTATCCCCGACCGCCCGCATCACGGCACTGCCGAAATTGTACAGCATGATGAAGGGCATTCCGGCAAAATAGATCCACATATAGACGCAGGCTTTGCCCAGAACGTTGTCCGGCGTTCCCATCAGAGTAAGCATCGGCCGTGCCAGTACAATACCCACAACGGCAAGAATCACACCACCGACCAGCGACAGCAGAATGGCCGTGTGCACGGTACGGCTCACATTTTTCCGGTTTTTCGCGCCGTAGTAGTTGGCGATCAAAACATTGGTCCCGACCGACAGCCCCATGAAAACATTGATGATCAAATTGGTCAGAGAAGCGGTCGACCCCACCGCGGCCAACGCCTCATGAGGAGCGAATCTGCCGATCACCACCAGATCGGCGGCATTGAACAGCAACTGCAGAATCCCCGAAAGCATCAGAGGAATGGAAAAGATCACGATCTGCCCGAACAACGGCCCGTGACACATATCCATCTGGTATTTGTTTCTCACCATGGCATGACAGAGCATCCTGCTCGTAATCGCAAATTGACACTTCCAGAAAGCTGTTAAAATCGGTAATATACCAATTTTGCCGGAAAAATCAATACAAAATCACGCCATATTCACATCACAACGGGCAACGGAATCGGAATCCCGTTGCGTAATCCATTCTCCGGGAACCTATTCCGGATGAATTACAAAAAGGCAATTTTCGGTTCTTCCGAAGGATTCCTTCGGGGACTCCATCCCCCGGGATTGTTCCGCGGTTTTCCCGGTTATTCCGGCCGTCACGCCATCGCATCGGGGCCGGACGACATATTCTTCCGAAAAAAGTCAAACGATACTTCCCGAAATCCTCCCCGCTTCAGCAGATTCACGGCCTCGTCATCTCCCCAGAAAAAAACGCCGGCGGAGAAACTCTCTCACGCCAGCGTTTATCGCTTCAGGATGAAAATATCTCGATCAGAGCAGCCCCTTGAGCATATTCAACAACACGCCGGCGGCAACTGCGGAACCAATCACACCGGAAACGTTCGGCCCCATCGCGTGCATCAACAGGAAGTTCTGCGGATTCGCCTCGAGACCGACCTTGTTGGCGACACGAGCCGCCATCGGAACCGCCGAAACGCCGGCGGCACCGATCAGCGGATTGATCTTGGTCTTGCTGAAGAGATTCATGATCTTCGCAAAAACCACTCCGCCTGCGGTACCGATGGCGAACGCAATCGCGCCGAGCAGCAGAATGCCGAGCGTCTGCAGCGACAGGAACTGATCCGCAGACAGTTTCGAACCGACCGCGAGGCCGAGGAAGATCGTCACAATGTTGATCAACGCATTCTGAGCAGTCTGGTTCAGACGCTCGACCACACCGCATTCACGCATCAGATTACCGAACATCAGCATACCGATCAACGGTGCGGCATCCGGCAACAGGAAAGCGCAGAGAAGCGTGATCAAAAGCGGGAAGCAGATCTTCTCCAGCTTACTGACCGTCCGGAGCTGATCCATCTTGATCATGCGATCCTCTTTGGTCGTCAGCAGCTTCATGATCGGCGGCTGAATGATCGGAACCAACGCCATGTAACTGTAAGCAGCCACTGCAACTGCACCAAGCAGTTTCGGCGACAGTTTGCTGGTCAGATAGATCGAAGTCGGGCCGTCCGCACCGCCGATGATGCCGATGCTCGCGGCATCCAGCAAAGTGAAGTTGATCGCCGGAATCGCCATCGTCAGCAGCAATGCTCCGATCAACGCGGTGAAGATACCGAGCTGCGCGGCTCCACCCAGCAGAGAGGTCTTGGGATTCGCGATCAACGGTCCGAAGTCGGTCATTGCACCGACCCCCATGAAGATCAGCAACGGGAATACGCCTGAGTTGATACCGACCTCGAAGATCATGCCCTGAATACCATCAGGACCGGAAATGCCGGCCAGCGGAATATTTGCCAGCAATGCTCCGAAACCGATCGGCAGAAGCAACAGCGGCTCAAACTCCTTGACGATCGCCAGATAGATCAACACCAGGGCCACCATCATCATCAACACTCTGCCGAGACCGAGAATCCAGGTTTTGGCAAAATTGCTGCGGCTCTGGCTGATCAGATCGTAAATTCCGGTACTCCGCCAGAGACCGCCGAGGGCCTCGCCCCAGCCGGGCATCTGATTGCCGGTCACCGTGGCGTTGTCCATGGAATCATGCATGATTTCCTTCGGCTGGAAAGCCGCAACCACCATGCCGGTGGTCAGAGAAGCGGAAGGAAACACACCCGGATTGAGCGCCTTGACGAGAAATGAACCGCCAATCTTGACCTTACCCTTGCTGCGACCTTCCGGAAGCACCACCATAGCCTCACGCCCCGGGGCAACCTTCTGGTTCAAAGCAATGGTCAGCGAGTTGACAACCGCCGGCTTCGGCCAGGCGTAAACAAGATAACGGACGCCATCGGGTCCCTGGTACCAGTGAAAGAGCTCATCGCTCGAGTCGGCGATCAACTTTGCGCCGACGGGGAGCCGAAGCCCGTTATCAGTGGCTTTCTCTGCGGCCGCGATCATTTCACCGGCCTGCTTGAAGTCGGCGGCGGCAGCCGGGGCCGCCTTCAGATCGACACTCGGCTCGGCAACCGCCAGAACCGTGCCGGAAAAGAGCACGGCGGCAGCAGCCATCAAGAGTTTGAACTTCAACATCGTGTCACTTCTCCTCAATCATCGCGAGCGCATCGCCGGCGGCAACAACCTGGCTGGGCGAAACGCAGATTTCACGGATGATACCCGCTTTCGGGGCCTTGATTTCTGTCTCCATCTTCATCGCTTCGATCACGAGGATGACGTCCTCCGCAGCGACCTCATCACCAACGTTGACCGCGATCTTCACGATCGTCCCCGGCAGAGGCGACGGCAGAGCGACAGCGGCACCGCCCGCGGTCGGAGCCGCGGCAGCCGGAGCTGCAGCGCCTTCTGCAACCTTGACCGCAAATTTCCGGCCGTTGACGGTAGCGGTGTAGGCATCGCCGGCGGCATTGAGTTCAACCACGACGTTCTTTCCGTCGATGGTGGCGGTATAAGCGCCGCCCGCGGCAGCCTTCTTCGGCTTCTCGGCCTCCTTGTAACGGATCCCCATCGGCCGATCCCCCTTCAGGAAGTTCAGCCCCTTGTCGCCGCAGGTCGCGACGATGAAGATATTCTCCTCCGTGACCGGCAGGCCGGCTTTCTCAAGCAAACCGGTGTTGTATTTGATTCCGAGCTGGGGATTGGCGTCGTTGATCTCTACGACCGACTTGGTGGTCGGCTCAAGCTCAAGCTGCTCCTGCGCCCACTTCACAACGGTCGGATCCGGCGGAACCGGAGTCTTGCCGAAGTAGCCGAGCACCATCCGGCCATAGCCCTTCGGATCGATCTTCCAGGAGCCGTCGGCATTCTTGCCCTGCACGGCGTTGCGGAACGCCTGCTGGAAGTAGAACTGCGAAACCGGCGTCACGCTGGTTCCGAAACCGCCCTTCGCCACCACTTCGCGCATCTCGTCGATGCAGGCGTCGTACTTGTCGAGGCAGTTGTTGTCGCGCATCATCTGGGTATTCGCGGTCAACGCGCCGCCCGGCATCGGGGAGAAAATGATCTTCGGGGAGACCTGCATCGATTCCGGGGGCATGAAATACTTGTCCATGCACTTCTCAAAGATTTTCTCGACCTCGAGGATCTTTTCCGGATTGATGTCGAGAGTGTAATCGGTACCACGCAGCCGCTGGTACATCACCAGGATATCCGCTTCACAGGTACCGCCGGAGAGCGGGCTCATCGCCAGGTCGATCACGTCCGCACCGGCCTCGATCGCCGCCATATTGCAGGCCACCGCCATGCCCGCGGTGTCGTGGGTGTGGAACTGGATCTCCTTGCCGGAACCGATCATCGCACGCGCCTGCTTGACGGTTTCGAAAACCGTGGCCGGCGTACTGGTGCCGGAAGCATCCTTGAACGCAAGGCTGTCAAACGGAATGCCGCTGTCGAGGATCTCGCGCAGCCGGTCCATGTAGAACTTCGGCGAATGGGCGTAGGTCTCGTTGAGGTTGGGAGCCAGCCCCATCATCGTGATGGTGATCTGATGCTTCAGACCGTGTTTCGCGATTGCGCGGCCGGAGACATCGAGGTTACGGACGTCGTTCAACGCGTCAAAGTTGCGGATCGTCGTGATGCCGTGCTTCTTGAAGAGTTTGGCATGCAGATCGATGATATCGCTGGACTGGCTGGAGAGACCGACCACATTGACTCCGCGGGCCAGGGTCTGAAGGTTAACGTCGGGTCCGACGGTCGCCCGCCATTTGTCCATCATTTCAAAAGCGTCTTCCTGACAGTAGAAATAGAGCGCCTGGAAACGGGCGCCGCCGCCGATCTCAATGTGGCTGATACCGGCCTTGACCGCCGCTTCCAATGCGGGCAGGAAATCTTCGGTTTTGACACGGGCGCCGAGACAGGACTGGAAACCGTCGCGGAACGAGCAGTCCATGAATTTGATTTTTTTCATTTCTGTATTTCTCTTTCAGAATATGTTATAATTGGAATCGAACCGTCGTGAATATCACTTGCCGCGAGCACATTCCACGGCCGCTGCGGCGATTGCCGCCAGCTGCGCGTCATCGCCCGAGGAAGCTTTCGGTTTCGGAGCCGCCTTCGGAGCCGGCTCGAAAGCGGCGGCGAACGGCGCCAGCACCTTCTGCATCAGGTTCATCGCGATGATCATCAATATGAGGAAGAAATAAACCATCCCCATACCGAAAACCAACAGTTTGAGTCCGCCCAGAATCAGATCTGCGTTGCTCATACTTTCCCCTTTGTTTTGTCGTTGGTTGTTATGGTATTATTGATTGAAATCCGCCTGCCGTTCCGGTGAAAACGCCCCCAATCGATCGAATCGCGGTCGATCCTGACATCGCCGCAGGAGAAAACGATTGCCCCCTCGACGCTCTCCAGAACCATCCGCCCATCCGGCAGAATGTCTTTGAAAACGCCCTCCTGCTCCACGCCACGCGCATCGATCACGGTGAGCCGTTCACCCAGCAGCCGATTCTCCCGTTTCCATTCGGCAAAAACCGTCTCAGCACTTTTTAAATAAATAATATAGTATCGAAGCAGGCTTTCCGCTAGTTTTTTTATCAAAAAATCCAAATTAAATTTCCGTTTTGCCGCAACACGAAGGGAAATCGCAGGTTGTCCCACACCGGCAAGTTCATTTTCCGAGAGATTCACGTTGAGCCCGATCCCGGTCGCCACTCCACAGACACGCCCCTCGACAATCCGGGCGCTCTCGCTCAGGATTCCCGCCAGCTTCCGATTTTCAAGGTAGAGATCATTGGGCCATTTCAAAAAAGGATCCAGTTCAGGCGCCGCTGCACGCACACACTCCAGACCGGCCAGGCCGATCAGGCAACCGGCATGAAAACCGTCATGCAGATTTTTCAATACAGCGGTAACAGCAATATTCGCTCCGGGAGGAGAAACCCACGAACGGCCACGCCTGCCGCGCCCCGCAGTCTGGTTCCTGGTCGCCACCAATGCCCCATCCGGCAGTTCCGCAAAATGTTCACACGCATAACGATTGGTCGAATCGACCTCGTCGAGCATGACGATAACCGGCTCCATTTCAATTCTCCACGCTTCCAGGTAAAAAAAAGCCGTGCGGACCGGCACGGCGAAATGATCAGAAAAAACGGGAAATCAGTTCCGGGAATCCCCTGCGACCTCCTTGTTTTCGAAGACAGCCACAGCCCACATCGCTGAAACAAAAACGTAGATCACCACATAGATCGCACAGTTGATCACATAATCGGTGGGAATCGGTCGATTCACAGCCACGGCGTCAGCCAGCCAGAAATACTGCCAGTTCGGAACCACCGCATAGCAGAAGGCGAAGAAGGCATTCAGAAAATCGGAATCCGTCTGGCGCTGGAAAAGATAACTCGAAATCAGACCGAGGAAAAACACCGCCGAACAGACGCAGAGATTGACCACAATATCGAGCCGCGTGGCAAAAACCACAGCGAGCGTCGACATCGCTATCACTGCGAAGTTAATCAGAATCAAAGCCTTGTAAAGATCCGGCAACGAGATTGTCGGAGCCTCTTTCGTCAGGATGCAGTAAATGGAAAAAACCGGAACCAGTACAATCAGCGCATAACATGCGATTTCGGGAAACGAACTTCCACGCAGAAAGTTGGCGAGACAGCCGACCGCACAGCCTGCGACCAGCAACGCCAGGTAGGTGTAGTAGATGCCCATGTCCATGCGGAACTGGTCGGTTGCGATGTAGACTGCGATCACCGCAGCAAAGTTGCACACCGCAGCAAAAAGCGTAACGGCAACTCCGATCCCCGTGATCTTGCCGAGGATGAAAGTCCAGCGCCAGACCGGCTTCGACAACAACAGCAGCACCGTTCCATTCCGCATTTCACGTGCAACGGTATGGCTGGCACAGAGAACCCCCGCGACCAGCCCGAAAACCAGGCTGGTCGCCATGGAACTGTCAACCACCAGTTTAAGCTGTTCGGAAAACACGAACAACGCGGCCGAAGGATAATGCCCGATCAGCAGCAGGGCCGAAAACAGCATCAGGAACACCACCGGTTCGCGCACCGATTCCTTGAAGGTATTGCTCGCGATTCTGAAAAAATTGAACATCGGCAACGCCCCCGGGACAACTCACTCCGCCGACTCGGCAGCCACCGGAGCTTCGGAATCGGCCGGAGCGACATCTTCGCCGGCCACCGGCGTCACGGCGGAATCACCTGCGTCGGAAACCTCGGCGGCCTCGGAAGTGGACGCCTCGAGGGGAGCGTACTTCGTCTCGGCGGCCGGAGCCGCCGGACGACTGATCGGCCGATAGATTTTGCCGTCGTTCAACATCGTTTCGCGCAGATCCTTGTAGTACCCTGCAAGATTGCTCAGATTCAGAAGATCAGTCAACTCGTCGGCGACACGCTGCCAGTCATTCGACTCGATTCTGACGATCGGGATGGTGCGATCGAGCATCCGGACATACTTCGGCTGGACATAGACATCATCGCCGAGCACAACGATCCGCCTCGGATTCAGGAAACGAACGAAATCATTGAACTTCTCTTCGCGGATCAGCAGCGAATTGCTTTTCGGCGGGCAGAAGATGATCCGGGTGTCACCGGACTCCCGGGTGGGCAGCAGAATGTAGGGCTGACGGCTTTCATTCTGGATCAGCTCCGCCAGCAGCCGGGGACTCTTGTAGTTTCCGGTAAGCACCAGCGTCACGATCTGACGCTTCGGACCGTTGACCGTCCACGGCACATCGGCGAAGACGCCGGAGCAGACCAGCACGCCGAGCAGCACAAGAAACAATTTCAACATCTTCGATCCACGCATGTTCAACCTCCCGTGGGAAAATCCCTTGAAAACCGTAATTCCGATTTCAAAAACACACCTTGTTTGTTACAATATAACCTGAATCCCGTTACAAGCAAATAAAAAAACAGCCGTGAATGGAAAATTTCCGTTATTTTGCTTGCAGAATTTCCAAACCACGGGCATTTTAAATCAGGAGAAGAAGCGCGGCACCCGGATGTGCCGGCAGTTTCACATGTACTCCCTCCGGAGGCCGAAGGAAGAGCGACAGAACTCAAAGAATTCAGAATGCAGATTACAAATTTATTTCCGAAAACCGTCCGGCGGAATGTGCCGGCCCGCGTCGCCCTTCTGATGAGCGGGACCGGCACCAACGCCGAAGTGCTGCTGCGTTACGCCGCAAACCGTGCGGACATTTCTTTTGTACCGGTCCTGCTTGCGACCGATGCGCCGGAAACCAGCCGTGCCCGCGAACTGGGCAAACTTTTCTCCCTCCCGGTCGTAGAGCATGACATCCGCCGCTTCTATCTTGACCATGGAGAGAGCGGCATCGCGCTGATCAATGAACGGCGCCGGGCGCTCCGCGACGAGTGGACGGACGGGCTGCGCGCACGCCTCGCCCCCTTCCGGATCGATTTCATCGTGCTGGCCGGATTCGTCCCGCTGACCAACCTGACCGCCGATTATCCCTGCCTCAATGTGCATCCCGGAGACCTCACCGTGGAAGAGGACGGGAGAAGAATCTTCGCCGGTCTCCACTTCCGCCCGGTTGAAAATGCGATTCTACGCGGACTGGATCACCTGCGAAGCAGCGTGATCCTCGCCCAGCCCTATTGCGGAACCGGAGAAGCGGAAATGGACTCCGGCCCGGTTCTCGGACTCTCCCCGGCATTGTCGGTGGACCTCGACGGGCACACTGTTGAAGAACTGCGCGCCATCGACGCGGCGCGACGGCCGGGACACCGGGATGATCCGCTGCGACGGCTCGCGGAATCCCACCTGGAACGGCTCAAATATGCGGGAGATCACATCGTTCTCCCGCGTGTAACCGAGGATTTCGCCGCCGGCAGGTTCGGTCTCGATGAGACCGGGCTGTGTTTCCGGGATGGAGTACGGTGGCACCCGATCGTCACAGTGGAGTACACGGAAAACAGCCACCGGCTGCGGCTGCGCTGAGCGGAGGGAAGAAAGGATGGATTCGATCGCCCGATGAGCCTGGAAAGCGTCATCCAGAAGAAGCTCTGCCGTTTTCTCGACGGTCCCGAGACCTTCCGCCTCGCCGCCCTGCGGCGTGGTCGGCGCTACCGGTCAAGCACACTCGCGCTTCTCGCCTGGACCATCGGAATGTTCCGGCTGTTTCTGTCGCCGGTCGCCCTCGCTCTGCTGCCGGTGGTGATCCTGGCGGTGGGGTACGCCTCCATCGCGATGGATGCACCGATGCGGGCGATGCTGCCGGTGTTTCTCGCGGTGGGAGTTGTCGAACTCGTATCCGGTTTTCTGTTCCGTCCCATCCTGGAGATTCAACGCCGGTTACCGGAACGGGTACGCGCCGGCTCCACATTCCACGTCGTCTACCAGATACACAACCGCCGGCGGCGACCGGCGTGGGACCTGCGTGCAGACCCCTATCCTTTCGCAGCCGGATTCCAGCTGGAGGAGCCGGCCGCTCTTACGGAACTTCCCGGAGGCGCCGCAGCCGTGCTGGAGAGTCGCATCACCGCCGCCGGGCGCGGCCGTTACCGTGTCTACCGCTCAAGAGTGGAATCGGTGTTCCCGTTCCATTTGATCAAATGGGCCTGCCGCGGGCCGCGTGACGCCGCAGAATTGATTGTCTACCCGGCGTTCCATCCCCTTACCTCGGTGGAACTTCCGGTCGGAATGCGCACCCGGTCCACGGGAGTACTCAACTACTCGAAGGTCGGGGAGTCCCCGGAACTGCTCGGAGTACGCGATTACCGCGACGGCGACGATATGCGCCGGATCGACTGGCCCGGCAGCGCAAGAATGGGCAATTTCGTGGTCAAGGAGTTCGAGGAGGACCAGATCCGACGGGTTGCATTGATCACCGACACCGCGGTGTCGCGTCCCGGCTTCTGGTCACTCCGGCGGACGCGCCGTCACTTCCCCGAGCTGGAGGCGGCGTTGTCGCTGACTGCGGCGCTGGCGGAATATTTCTCGCGCGGAGAAGCGGTGGTGGATATCTTCGCGGTCGGCCCCGAGGTCTACCATCTTGAAACCGGGCGACACACCGGCTCCTTCGATTCCGTTTGCGACATACTCAGCGGGATCGAACCTTCCGACCACCCGGTGTTCGAGAAACTCGCCCCCGAGGTGTTCCGCGACCTCTCGGATACCGGCGGAGCGGTAGTGATTCTTCTTGCGGATGATCCGGAACGGCGTTCGTTCCTGAAGAGACTGCAACGGAGCGGAGTATCGCTCCGGGTGGCCCTGATCACCGATCGCGGCGCAGGGGAACCGCCGACGGGATGGACCGCCGTATCACCCGCATCGATCTTAAACGGACAACTGCGGGAGTTGTGAGCGATGCAGACACCGGACCATCCCCGAGAGAGCGTTCTGCTGTCCGCCCTGATTCTGTTGCCCGCGGCATTCTGTTTCGCGGCGATGGCTGATCTGCCCCATGCACTGGTAATCACCCTTGTGCTGCTCGGCTTCTCCGGGTTGCGGCGACAGGGGTGGCCCCTCTCCGACCGCGGACTCATCTATACGGTTGTCACGGCAGCCGTACTGACGACGTTCAGCAACTATCTGGTTCCACTTAAAATGGAACGCTTCAACTTCATGGCGCTCTTCTCCCGCCCCGGCCTGACCGTCCCGTTTCTGCTTTACCTCGGGGCACTCGCCCCGGGATTCCGTCGCCGTTCCCTCGCGGTGGGAGTGGCGGGAGCGGCAGCGCTCTTCGCCTTCACCATCGGGTGCGACGTACGTTTTGAACGACTGCAACCGGAACGGATGCAGTTTCTGCTGTTCTTCCCGGTCAACTTCAAACTCCTCTACGCGCTGACCGCCACGCTCTCCGGCACCGGCATACTTTTCGGATCGCGGCTCTGCGGTGCGGGCCGGACGCGACAACCTGCAGGAAGAGTTCACATCGTGCTGCTTCTGGCCGCCTTTATCGGCATCCTGCTTTTAACCATCGCGGAATTTCGACTCTATCACCGGTATGAAGACACTTTGCGCAACTGGGAAAACCGGCTGCTGCGACTCGGAGTCCGCCGGTTCTACCGCGGCGGTCAACCCGGGATCCTCCGTTTTGGCAGCACACCGAATCTCAACATCGGATTTCCTCCCCACGCCTCCCGCTTCGAACGGCAGGTTGTCCTGCGGGCGGTCGGAACCGCCCCCCCCGGGTACCTGCGAACCGCAACCTTCGGCAGCTACCACGGGGGACGCTGGATTCAGCCGCCGGAACTCGACCGGCAGGACACCATGGAAGCCGCCGCCAATGCTCCCGGCACCTTCTTCGCCGATCAGCTCTACAAGGTCAGCCGCCTGGAACCGGCAGAGAATGCCTGGACCTTCTACCTTGACTCCCGGGTCCGCAGCGAGAAACTGCCGATTCCCGGACACACAGTTTCCCTGCGGTTCATCGCAGAGCAGGCCGCCATCGCCGAGGACGGCAGTATCGAACTGACCGGACTGGCCAGAGAAGGCGGTTATACCGCCTACGCGGACACCCCCTCGGGGATTGAGGCCTACCCCCTGCCGGATCCACCTCCGGAAGAGTACAGCCGTCTTCCGGAAAATCTCGTACCGGAACTGGAAAAAAACGTAAGACAGCTCGATTTGAAAAATCTTCCGGATGACTCCTCCCGGTTCGCCCGGGTGCTCGCCTTCTTCCGCGACAACTTCGAATATGCGCTGGACTGGCCGGGAACGCCGCACGGTGATGACCCGGTACAATACTTTCTGACCACCCGCCGCCGCGCCCATTGCGAACTCTTCGCCTCGGGACTCGCCCTGCTGCTCCGCGCGGCCGGAATCCCGACCCGTTACGTCACCGGTCTGGTCTGTTTTGAAAGACATCCGTCGAATCGTTACTATCTCGCCCGGGTCGCCAACAGTCACGCCTGGGTCGAAGCATTCGACCGCGACCGGAAAACATGGGTATTGCTTGATGCGACTCCGGCTTCGGTCAATGTTTCGCCGCCGCTCCCCGACGACAACTGGCGGAATGCGCTCGACAGCCAGATTGACTCCCTCGCTCTGTTCTGGGCCGAACTGATCGCAAATCTGCGTTCCGGCCGGGTGGCCAATGCGATCATGATCCTGCTGATTGGAACCGGCCGGTTGTTCGGAGCAATTTTTCTGACTCCCGTGGGAGGAATCCTTCTCGCAGCTGCGTTGGTTTTCGGCATCCATCTCGAACTCCGGCGCCTCCGGAGACGGCGGGCCGATGCCGACCGCAGAAAAGTGCAAGCGGAGTTTCTCCGCCTCTGCCGCCGGCTGCGTCACGAGAAACTGCTCGCCAGGGGAACAGAACCGACTGCGGCCGAACTCATTCGTCAGATAGAGGAAATGCCGGAGTTGCCGCCCGAACGCCGGCGGAAATTGCTCGAGTTCCTGTACGACTATCTGGTGCGACGCTACCGGCCCCGGAGAAGCTGAACGGGAAACGCTCCTGCCGTAGATCCCGAGGAAAAAGAAAAGGGCCGGCAGGTCAACCAACCCGCCGGCCACCGCTTGGAAACGGTTATTTGTTCTCTCCGGCCCGGAGAGCGTACATCGTCTCACCGATTTCACGTGACGCCCGGGTCATTTCCGGATACGGAGTGTCCGCGACATCAACGAAACCGATCTGATAACGTTCCCCATCTCCGCGACCGGTCAACGGCTGGTCACGGAACTGGAACCAGTGCGCACCGATGATCTTCGGATGGCTCAGCGCCCCCTCCAGGAACCGCTTGTAAGCGACCGCCCGCTCCTCCTGGGAATCTCCCGCCGGGCAGAGCCCCGGGGAGAACATGCCGCGGTCGAAAATCCCGAAGTGAAATTCCCCGATCAACACCGGCATATCCGGGAAATCCGGCGCATCCAGATTGGCCGGCGTGTGCGCATACACATTGACCGTCAGCACATCGCAATACTTCTTCGACGCCGCCGACAGCAACGGAATCACGGAATCAGTGCTGATGAACCGGGCGCCGAGATAGAGACGATGCGGAGCAACCGACTTGACCGCGTCGCGACAAAGTTCGAAATAACGGTTGACCGTCTTCTCGAGGAAGGCTTCGCCGTCGGCCTTGAATGCGTCGGTCTTCTTCTCGGGAACTGTCTTCGACCTGAGCAGGGCGTTCCAGTCGGCATAGCTGGTTTCCCACGCTTTGTTCAGTGCGGTGATCGTCACATATTTACGTTTCAGATCTCCGACAAACTCCCGCTTGATGTACTGCTTCTCCGGGCACTTCAGGGTCGCATCGATCAGCTGCAGATATCTGCGATTGCCGAAATTAAGTTCGTTGTCGATGAAGTAGCCGATGCAGAGCGGGTCGGTCAGGGAACGCAGAACCTGCGGTTCCCGTTCCGCCATGTCGGGGATCAGAGTCTTCATCTTCGCGACATAACGCGGATCATAGACATCGTAGAATTTGAGATTGCTGTCGCCGATGCGCGGCATTTTCCAGTCATAATCAGTCATCAGCAGAGTGTAGGGGTTGGTTCCGAGCGCCATGAAGCGCGGAGCCCCCC
>CALXOA010000062.1 GCA_944389895.1 uncultured Victivallis sp.
AGGAGCAAATGCGACGAAGTCGAGCGGAGTGAGCGAAGCCCCTCTGGCGTAGTGAGCGTTAGCGAACGATGAAGAGTTGGCGGGCAACGCCCGACAAGTAAGGCCCGGAGGGCCGCATGCGGAAGAACCTGGCAGCACGGTCCGTCTTTCTTCCGTGCGAAGAGGTCTGGAGGGCGCCCGGCCCTCCAGCTCCCCTGACCATCGTTTCCTCTCAGAAGCGGGGCAGTCCGCCGGAGACCTGCTGAACATGCTTTTGAAAATGGAATTTCCACAGTGGCTCTGCCTTCTCACGGGCGAAGAGGTCTGGAGGGCGCCCCGCCCTCCAGCTCCCCCGACCATCGTTTTCTCTCAAAAGCCGGGCAGTCCGCCGGAGACCTGCTGGACATGCTTTTTTTAATGGAATTTCCACAGCGGCTTTGCCTTCTCTCGGGCGGGGCGGTCTGGAGGGCGCCCGGCCCTCCAGCTCCCCTGACCATCGTTTCCTCTCAGAAGCGGGGCAGGCCGCCGGAGACCTGCTGAACATGCTTTTTAAAATGGAATTTCCGTAGCGGCTCTGCCTCCTCTCGGGCATTAAGCGCGGGCAACGCCCGACAAGTAAGGCCCGGAGGGCCGCACGCGGAATCCAGCTTTCTCCCTTTTTTTACAACCGCATTCCCGCCATTTTCTTCTCTCAGGAATTTTCCATTGCAAATGCGGTTGCGAAGGATAGATCGGACCCTTCGCGAAAATGCCTTGTCAACCGGTATCGGAGTAGATTTCGAACGGCCGCGGGATGATCGAGGCCGACTCAAGACGACAACACCGTCGGCGGAGGATTGTAGGAGAAAATCGGTGGAGCTGAAATATCCGGATGAGTTGATATTCCCCGGGGTCAGTATTTCCGCACGCTGACCCATTCGCCGCCATGGGCAGCGGATTCGTAAACCGCCATTACCAGAGCGGAACTGTCTGCGGCATCGGCCAGCGTAACTTCCGGTTTCCGATGGTTCCGGATTGCCTCCACAACATCTCCGAGCTGTGCGGTATGACCGACGCCGTAATAATGCTTGCCGACCACCTTTTCTGCGGACTTTTCCATGAGTGCCGCTTCGATTTCATGTACCAAGGTATTGTCGGCACCTTCGACGTGAACCGGCTGCTCATTGGCGTATTCGAGACAGACATCGGTTCCGATGATCGACAGCAGTGTGCGCCATTCGGCGGCGGCGGAATTGGTCGCGGTCACGGTACCCAGAAGGCCGCTCTCAAATTCCAGCAGAAATGCGGCGGTGTCCTCGACTTCGATCACTCCCTGATGGGTCAGATTGGCACTTCGAGCCGCAAGACGCCTGACGTCGCCGAATAAAAACCGGAGCTGGTCGAGATGATGAATCGCCTGATTGATCAGGATGCCGCCTCCCTCTCCGGCGAAGGTGCCGCGCCACGCGTCCTTCTGATAATACTCTGCGGTACGCAGACAGGAGAATACCAGATTCAGCAGAACGACCCTGCCGAATTTTCCATCCATGAGCAACTGGCGGAGATGCCGGTTGGCCGGTTGGAAACGATGTTGGAAAATACCGGAACTGACCAGTTCCGGATGCGCGTTTGCGGCCGCAACCATCCGGTCGAGGTCGGCCGGGATGCGACCGAGTGATTTTTCGCAGACCACGTGTTTCCCCGCTTCCAGGGCGGCGACGACGATGTCAGCGTGACTGGCATGGTCGGTACAGACGCTGACCAGCTGCACTTCCGGATCGGCGAGGAGTTCGCGGTAATCGGCGCTGCACCGGGGGATCCCGTATTTTTCGCCGAGCGCCGCGGCCCGCTCCGGGATCAGGTCACACAGATGAACCACTTCAACCCCGGGCAGCGCCTGATATCCTTCAATATGGGTCGGCGCGATGACTCCGCAACCGATCACCCCGCACTTGATCATGATGATCTCTCTTTCTGATTGATGAATTGATTTTCGAGCTACAAATGGTCAACGTGCATATTATACCGGCGGTCCGCCCGTTTCGGAATGGATGAAATCAGCAACTTTTTATCTGAAACGAACATTTTCGCCGTTTTTGTTGTAATTTACAATATAATATACCGGGATGCCATTTTTTCAAGCTGAAAACAGAAAAAGCTCAGTTCTTTTTTTGCAATCAAAGAAGACTAGGCAATTTTTGGGGGCCGTTCTCCGGACGTTTCCCTTCTTCCGGTGCTTTTCAATCCATATGAAATATTTCAGACAGCGGCTTCGAGACCGGGGCGTTGTCGGGGTGAACCTCCATCAGATCGCGATTGTATGCCCACCACCTTTTCACGATTTCGAGTTCCCCCATTCGGTCGGCGGTGTTGTGATCGGTCAGATGACGGATGGCGAAAAGGGTCAGGGTCTCCTCGTCAAGGAAGATCGAATAGTCGCGGATGCCGCAGTCGCTGTGGGCTTTGACCAGTTCGGGCCAGATCTCATCGTGGCGACGTTTGTACTCCTCGAGACAACCGGGTTTCAGCTTCATTTTGAATGCATCACGGTACATGATTGCGGTTCCTCCTGTTTACACGTTGAGAAGCTAGCAGCTAATTTGCCACACCTGCCGGAAAAATCAAGCCGCGGGCGTCTTGAATATCGCTTTGATGATGTTATATTAAGCTGTTTCAACGTGTTTTCGACATTTTTACGGATCGGTTCGGATGCAGAAAATTGCAGAGAGCGTACTCCCGCTGCTTCGGAAGAGCGAGGGCGAGATCAGAAAGCGGATGACGCCGGAATACGGCGCCGTTTCGGTTTCGCTCGATTCCGTCCACAAGCTCGGAGGGGCGTTGTTGATGATCGTCCGCGACGGGGAAGTTCGTTCTCTGCTGATCGTCGCAGACAGTTTCCGGGCGCTTCCCGAAGGATTCGAGGGGCATGCGGAACGCCTGCCCGACGGCAGCGCCTTCATGGTCTGCCCGCTCTCTTCCGGGAATGCCGCGGCATTGCGACGCCACTTTCCGTGGACCGCGCCGGTGAGTTTGCTGGACCGGCGGACGACGATTGGTTGCGGTGACCGCCTCGGGCTTGCCTCCCGCGGGCATATCCGCGCCGCGCGGCGCTTCGGGGTTGCCCCGGTGCTGGCGCAGCAGTCGGTACGGGAATTGTCGATGACCGGTCGGAGTTTCCGGGAGGTGGTGGATGCTGCTTCGTTCATGGTGTTCGAGAGTGATTACCGGTCCGGATTCGGCGCGGATGGGGATCACCTGAAGAGTTTTGCAGATATCGAAGGCGCACTGGCCGCCGGAATGCCGATGATCACGCTGGATCTTTCCGAGGTGGTCAATGTCGCGGCGGGAAGTATGCCGGCAGCCGGAATCGATGCGCTCTTTGCCGATCTTGATCCGGAGGTGCAGGCCCGGATCATTGACGAATACGGGAACCGTACCTTCGTCGTCGGGCCGTTCGGTGTTACGATCGACGGGCCAACTGCGCGGCGCTGTCAGGTAATGTATGGTGCGGCGATCGATTTTTCCGCAAAAGTCCAGGGCTTGATCCATTCGAAATGCGGAAACGTCGGTTGCGATCTTGAGATTTCGATTGACGAGAGTGCAACACCGACGTTGCCGGCGCATCATCTGTTCATCGTGCGGGAACTTCGGCTCCGCGGCGTTGAGTTCAGTTCGGTGGCGCCGCGTTTTCCCGGTGAATTTCAGAAAGGTGTGGATTACATCGGTGATCCCGGGGAGTTTGAGAAGCAGTTCCGGATTCACGCTGCAATCGCCGGCGCGTATGGCGGATATAAACTTTCGATCCACTCCGGAAGCGACAAGTTTCGTGTCTACCCGATCATCGGGAGTGTTACGGAGGGAAGATTCCATTTGAAAACCGCAGGTACCAGCTGGCTGGTGGCGCTGCGGCTGCTCGCGGAGTGCGAGCCGGCACTCTATCGAAAAATCCATGCCTGCGCACTGGAGAATTTTGATCGGATGCGTGCATTCTACCATGTTTCCGCCGACCCGGCGACAATTCCGTTGCTCGATACCGTTTCCGATCCCGATCTGCCGGGGCTGCTGGATCTGCCGGCGGTGCGGCAGGTGCTGCATATCGCCTACGGGCCGATTCTGCAGGGGGCGCTCGGGAAATGCGTGATGACGGCGCTGCTCCGGCACAGTGAGGAGTACGATGCCGCGATTGAACGGCATTTTGAAAGACATTTGTCGCTGCTCGTTCCGGGCGGCGTGAATCAGAACGTTTGAAATCAAGAGTCAACCCGACTATCAGAAAACAAACAAAGGAGAGAACATGAGTTTCACGAACATTCTGGCTGTCGCAGGCGACGCTGCTGCTTCGGCGGCAAGCACGGTGACCACCACCGCCGGTAATGAGACCACCGCGGTCCAGCCGCCGCCGGGCGGCGGGTTGATGGGGATGCTTCCGATCATCATCGTCTTTGCCGTGATGATCTTCTTCATGATGCGTTCCCAGAAGAAACAGCAGCAGAAACATCAGCAGATGATCGACCAGATTGTCAAGGGGACGCGGGTCATGCTCAACTCCGGTATGTTCGGCACCGTTGTTGAGGTGAAAAGCAACTCTTTCGTGGTTGAGATCGCCGACAAGGTCAATGTCGAAGTCGTCAAAAACGGCGTCGCCGATCTTGTCACCGAACAGAAACAGAACGATGTGAAGGCGTAAAGCGAGCAGAGGGCGTATAAAAGATGAATGATCGACCGTTGATTCTTCGTACGCTGATCGCGCTCGTGGTGATTTTTGTTTTCGCACTGGCGATGCACCCGCTCTTCCAGCGCAACTACTACGAGACGTTTTTCGGCATGTTGACGGACAAGTCGGATCCCGAGGCCAGGGCTCTTGTCGAGGATGCGAAGGCGCTCGAAGCCGCCAATCGGGAGCTTTTCCCGTCGCAGGCGCTGCTCCGGGCGGCTGAGGCCAAAGGAATCGACCTGACCAAAAAGGTCAAGGGCGCCGACCTCCAGGACAACCGCGACGTGATGAGTCTGATCCGGCGCAACGCTTCCAGTTCGATCCGTCTCGGGCTCGACCTCAACGGCGGCGTTGAGTTTATTCTCCAGCTGGTTCCGGATGAGGAGTTTTTGAAGGCTTTCCGCGACTCCTCGGGTGCTGCGGATGAAGAGGCCCGTGCTGAGATGGAGAGGCAGATGTCTGCCGAATTCGACCGCTATCGCGACATTGCGATCGAGATTCTGCGCAAACGGCTCGAGGGGCAGAAGATCTTCGAAGCTGAAATCGCACCTTCCGGCAGCGACTATGTTGCACTGCGTGCACCTGTGGTCGCCAAGGATGAAAAGGTGAAACTGCTCAATTTGATCAAGATGAGCGCCAAGCTCAACTTCCGGCTGGTCCATCCTGAGAACGATCGGCTGATTTCCGAATATCTTGCCGACAGGGAGCACTTCGTGGTTCCGGTCGGTTACGAGTTGATGAGCACCAGCGAGTTCCGGCCGGGGCAGGAGCCGCTGGTGAGGTATTTCCTCGTCAACAAGATTCCCGAGATGACCGGCAAGGGAATCACCAATGCGCAGGCCACCAAGGATGAGTTCGGCCAGCGCAAGATTCTGCTGCGCTTCAATCAGGCCGGAGCGGAGGATTTCGCCCGGGTCACTGCCGCCAATGTCAACCGGCAGCTGGCGATTGTGCTTGACGGGCAGCTCTATTGTGCGCCCTCGATCAGGACTCCGATCGCGACGGGCAGCGCCGAGATCTCCGGGCAGTTCTCTGACGAAGAGTGCAAGAATATCGCAGATGCGCTGATGAGCGGAAGTTTCCCGTTCCAGATCCGGGTCGACGCGGTTTTCGACACCGACCCGAAACTTGGCGCCTCCAATGTCGCCAACGGCATCTGGGTCGGTGCGATTTCGCTGGTGATGGTCGCAATCTTCATGATCATCTACTACCGGCTTGCCGGTGTGCTGGCGGTGGTCGCCCTCGGATTGAACATGGTGCTGATTCTCGGTGCGATGGCGGCGTTCAACGCGACGCTGACGTTGCCGGGTATCGCCGGTATTGTGCTGACGATCGGCATGGCGGTCGACGCCAATGTGCTGGTGTTCGAGCGAATCCGCGAGGAGCTGCACAGCGGCAAGACATTGCTCAACGCGGTCGATCTCGGGTATCGCCGGGCCTTTTCGGCGGTGTTCGATGCGAACCTGACGACGCTGATCACCTCGATCATTCTGATGAGTGTCGGTACCGGCGCGATCAAGGGGTTTGCGATCACGTTGAGCATCGGTATTCTGACCAGCCTCTTCACGGCGCTTTTCGTGACACGGCTGATTTTCGACTACATTTTCAAGTACACCCGCGTGAACACGCTGAAGATGCTGCAGTTTTTCAAGAAGACCGAGTTCAACTTCATGCGGCTCTGGCCCCGGATGATGCTTCTTTCCGGGATATTGATCGTGTTGTCGGTGGTGGTTTTCTTCGTCCGCGGCAAAAGTATGCTCGGTGTTGATTTCACCGGCGGCACCCAGGTGACGTTCAACTACGCGGAACAGATTCCGCAGCAGAAGATCGAGGCGGCGCTCAAGGCGGCCGGATACGATGCCACCGTCACGTACAAGTACAATGCGGCGGCGGCCACCGACAACAGCAAGATCGAGATTCTGGTTCGCGGCAATCTGACCGGGAGCACTTCGAACTCCAGCCCGATGGATGTTCTCGCATCGCAGTTGAATGCGCAGTTCCCGACCTTGAAGCTTGACAATGGCCTTGAGAGCAGTGTCGGCGGTCTGATCGGCTGGGAGTTCACCAAGGCCGCACTGATTGCGATCGCATTGTCGATCGTCGGGATCGGCATCTATGTGTCACTCCGGTATGAGTTCACTTATGCGATCACCAGTATCCTTGCGCTGATACACGACGTGATCATTGTTTCGGGGATATTCCTCGTTCTCGGGCGGACGGTTTCGCTGACGGTGATCGCGGCAATGCTTACGGTGATCGGCTATTCGATCAACGACACGGTGGTGATTTTTGACCGCATTCGTGAAAACGTGGCTCTGAAAAGCTGTAAGTTCTTCGGCGATAATGTAAATCTGTCGATCAATCAGACATTGAACCGGACGATTCTGACCAGTTTGACCACATTCATCGTGGTGTTCGTGTTGTTCATCGGCGCCGGAGTGGCGATCAACGACTTCGTACTGATTATGATGCTGGGAATCATCATCGGCACCTATTCGTCGATTTTCCTCACCGGGCCGATGGTGGCGTGGATGCATGCGCGTCGCGACCGCCGTGCAGAACGTACCGGAGCGGCCGTGCCGGCGAAAAAGTGACGGTTGGACCGGAAGAGGAGCCGGCTTGCTGAACAAGCCGGCTTTTTTTAACCGAAAATGACATTGCGGGAGAAAACAGAAGATGTTTGGCAATCTGGCCGAAATGGCGAAGCTGATGTCCAAAGCGAAGGATATTCAGTCCAATCTCAAGAAATTCAAGGAGGAGCTGCCGACAATGGAGTTCTCAGCCTCCAGTCCCGGCAGTCAGGTGCGGGTGACCGTGACCGGGGATTTCCGGATCAAGAAGATCGAGCTCACTGACGAAGCGTTGCAGGATCGTGCTTCTCTTGAGGAGCAGATTCTGATGGCGACCAACTCCGCGCTGATCGCCGCCAAGGCTGCTGCGCAGGAGAAGATGGGGGAGGTCACCGGCGGACTCGGGCTGGATCTGCCCGGTATTTTCTGAATGGAGTTTCTCCGGGATGGGTGGTAATCTGCGATATCCGGAGGCGGTCGAGGAGCTGGTGGGGGCGTTGAAGCAGCTTCCCGGCATCGGCCGCCGTGGCGCCGAACGGATGGCGTTGGCCATGCTCGGCTGGGAACCGGACAAACTGCGTTGTCTCGGCGAGCTGATCGGTCATCTGCCGGATACGGTCGGCGTCTGCCCCGAGTGCGGCGCATTGTCCGATGCAGGAGAGCTTTGTGCGGTCTGCCGCGCTCCCGGTCGTGATCCGTCGCTGCTCTGTGTGGTCGAGACGACCGCGCAGCTTTTCGCGATTGAAGCCTGCGGCAATTTCCGCGGCCGTTACCATGTGCTGGGGGGGCGGTTGTCGCCGCTGGACGGCGAGAACGGCGCTGCTCTGAATTTCGACCGGTTGCTGGAACGGGTCGGCGCAGGCGGGGTGCGTGAAGTGATTCTGGCGCTCAGTTCCGACGTCGAGGGGCGGGCGACCGCGATCTACGTCGCGGGGTTGTTGAAGACGTTGCCGGTGCGGGTGACCCGTCCGGCGCTGGGATTGCCCGCGGGGGCGAACCTCTCCTACGCCGACGGTGCGACAATTGCAGCCGCGCTTTCTGGACGGACTGCCGTGGAGGAGTAGGGGGAATATGGCGAAGGTGACCAGCTATGTCTGCGCGGTGACGCCTCCGCAGGTTGCCGCGCTCGAAATCCTGCTCAGAGAGCGCGGGTGGGAGTTCTCCGCGGTTCCCTATGCACATTGGAAGGCGGCGAAAGAGAAAACCAATGTGGTTGCTTATCTTTCAGGAAAATTGACCGTACAGGGTGGGGGAACCGGGGAGTTTGTCAGTTTCATTCTTGAACCGGAGATTCTCCACACGTTTACATTTGAGCAGGAGGAGTCTGCCGCGGAGGAGGAGGCGGTGGAGCCTCACGGAGGAGTGGATGAGAGCGGCAAAGGGGATTTTTTCGGGCCTCTGGTGATTGCCGGGGTCTATGCCGACGCCGAGACCGGGCCGGAATTGCGCCGGATCGGCTGCTGTGATTCCAAATTGATAAAGAGTTCCCGGCGGATTCTCGAACTGGCCGGGAAAATCCGTGCCGTGTCACGGGGGCGGTACACGACTGTGGTAATCGGTCCCGAGGCCTATAACAGGCTTCACGCCGGTTTCGGCAATCTGAACCGGCTGTTGGCCTGGGGGCATGCGCGGGTGATCGAGAATCTGCTTGAGAAAGTGCCGGGGTGCCCCCGGATGTTGTCGGATAAATTCGGGGACGAGAGCCTGATCCGGCGTGCGCTTCTGGAACGTGGCCGGAAGATTCTCCTGGAGCAGCGGACCCGGGCGGAGAGTGACGTCGCGGTTGCCGCTGCGAGCATTCTCGCCCGCGAAGGGTTCCTGAACGCGATGACCAGGCTTTCGGCCGAACTCGGCATGGAGCTTCCCCGCGGCGCCGGTCCGCAGGTCAAGGAGGTCGGTTTGAGACTTCGTGCGCAGTTCGGGCCGGAGGTTTTCGGGCGTTGTGCAAAATTGCATTTTAAAACCACACAGGAATTGGCCGCCGGAAAGTCGGCCGGAGAGGAGATGGCATGATCGGGTCAAATGATTTTTTCAAGTTGGCGGATGGGCGCGTGGCGAAATTGTTTCAGTTGCGCAATCCTTCCGGGTTCGGAGCTGACATCACGGATTTCGGCGGTGCGATTGTCCGCCTTTTCACGCCGGATCGCAACGGGAATCTGGTTGACGTGGTGCTCGGATTCGCCGATCCGGAGGAGTACGTTGCGAATGATCCCTTTTTCGGCGCGCTGATCGGACGGGTCGCCAACCGGATCGCCGGGGGGCGTTTCTCCCTCGATGGCCGGGAATACCGTCTTGCCCTCAACGACAGCAACGGCAAAAACACGTTGCACGGCGGCGATTGTTACGGTCGCCGGCTATGGAAGGGAACTTTGCAGGGGGAGAACTCCCTGAAGCTGGAGTTGACCAGCCCGGACGGCGACGCCGGTTTTCCCGGGGAGGTGAAGGTCGAAGTCCTCTACACCGTGACCGATGCGAATGAGCTGGTGATCGAATACCGGGCGGTCACCGATCGCACCACCGTGTTCAGCATGACCAACCACTCCTATTTCAACCTCAACGGCGAAGCGGCCGGGGAGTGCGGTGACCATTCAATCCGGATCGATGCTGCCCGGCGCACCGAGGTCGATGAGTTTCTCGCTCCGACCGGCCGCAATCCCGAAGTCGCCGGAACGGTCTACGATCTGCGCAGCGGCCGGACTTTCGAGGAGATTCATCGCGAACTCCCGAGGTGTTTTGACGACAATTTCGTGTTGGCGGAGCGTGACGGCGAGTTCAAACAGGGGGTTGCTTTTGCGGCATCGGCCCGGACCGGAATCACGCTTGAAGTTTCAACCACTGCTCCGGGGGTGCAGTTCTATATGGGCTACTTCCTCGATGGCAGTTGTGTCGGGAAATCCGGGATCCGCTATCCGCAGTTCGGCGCCTTCTGCCTGGAGACGCAGCTCTGGCCGGATGCGGTGCATCACCCTGATTTCCCGAGTGCCCGGCTGGAACCCGGGCAGGTCTACGGGCAGAAGACGGTCTACAAATTCGGCAGCCGGTAGGGGCGGCTTTCAACTGCGGCGGATCCGCAGTTCGGCATCCCGGGTGGAGGCGTTCTGTTTCCAGGACGCCTTCACTTTTTCCGGAAGCGTCAGTTCCAGCAGAACGCCCCGTTCCGTCCGCTGCCACTCCGAGACGATTTCGCCGTGGATCGACCGGAAACTTACACGGCAGCGGCCCAGTTTCCGCGGTACGACCGGTTCATAATCCAGTTCCGCCGCGGCGCCGAAACGCGGGCCGATCCGCAACCCGCCCAGGTTGCGGAAGTAGAAGGCTGCGAACCCGGTCTTCATCGGATGGTTGCGGGAACGGGCCCTGGTGCTCGAATCAATCGGATATTTCTCCCAGGTTTCCCAGAAGGTGGTTGCTCCCTGGCGGATCAACTCAAGAATGCCGGGATAACCGCGGGCATGGAGAACGGTCAGTACATCATCCGGATAACCGGCGTTACAGAGAGCTTCGAAGAGGTATTTGAAACCGAAGATCCCCGTGGTGAAATGCCCGTGTCGTTCGAGAAGTTCCGTGTGAAGCGTGGCTGCGACCGCAGCCGGATCCGGTGCCAGGCCGAAATAGAGGGCGAGCACGTCGGCGGTCTGGCTGCCGAAGGAGCGTTGTTCCGGCCGATAGAACTCCCCGGAGATTGCCGCCGCGATTCCGGCCGCCCGTTGCCGGCAGGCGTTCTGATCATCGGTGCGGCCGAGGATTCCGGCGATGCGTTCCGTCAGCCGTACTGCGTGGAGATGATACACAGAGGAGGTCATTGTGACCGGTGTGTTGTGCGGATAGATGCAGCCCGGCGGACAGAAGTCGCCGAGCCCCTGATCGATCAGGCCGCCGTGACTGAGGCGGTCGAGCCGTTCGAGAAGGGATTGCATCAGAGGGTAATTCCGCTCCAGAATTGCGGTATCCCCGTAGAAGCAGTAGTTCAAATAAGGGATTTCCACGATCGCGACAGCCCACTCCACCGTCGCTTCTCCGCAGGCGCGCGAACCCGGCGCGACCATCGGAATGGCTCCTCCTTCGACGGAAGTCTCGATGTCCCGGCAGTACTTGCGCCAGAACTCCCGCATGTCGTAGCGGAAGTCCGACCAGCAGGCAATCACCTGTGCGTCGCCGAGCCAGCCGCACTTCTCGCGGATCGGGCAGTCGGTCGGCAAACCGTGGAGATTGCCGTCAAGTGTGCGGCAGGCCATCCGCCAGATCCGGTCGAGCAGCGGATCGTCTGACGAGAACGTTCCGGTTTCCCGCAGAAAGGTATGGATTTCTTCGGCGGTAAGAAAATCGGGCGGAGGCGCTTCCCCGCTCCAGCCAGAGACTTCGACATAGCGGAACCCGCGGTAGCCGAACATGGCCCCCCAGCATTCCGGTCCGTTTCCGCGGCAGATGTAACGGTCGGTCGGAATGCAGCCGGTGGCGAACTCCCCGGTGCTGGAGAAGTCGATTTTTCCATCCTCATCAAGCTCTTCGGCATAGCGCAGAACGATCTCCGTACCGCGTGGTGCGGAAAGTTTCAGCACGGTCCGGCCGGCGATGTTCTCCCCGAAGTCGAAGAGCCATCGGCCCTCTCCGCCGGACAGAATTCCGACGGGCGCCAGCCGGCGGGTTGTACGTTCTCCGGGAATCGGCTGAAGACATGGAATCCCGCCGGGGGAGTCCGTCGGGACCGCATTTTTCCAAATGGTTTCTGCTCCGATTTCCCGGCGGGCATCGTACTCCTCCCCCGCGTAGACATTGTCTGCGATCCAGGGACCTTCGGTGCACAGCCAGACGGAAGAAGTGGTTGCGAACGTCCTGCCGTCACACAGCAGTTCCGCGATCAGTTTCCGGGGGCCGTAAGGCTTTTCTGCCCATCCATAGGCCCCCAGCACACGGGACTGGGCGTAGAATCCCTCTCCGACATAGACCAGCAGTTCGTTTTCACCGGACCGCAGAAACGCATTCAGGTCATATTCAAGAAAGTAGACGATTTTCCGGTAATTGCTCTGGACCGGAACCAGAAGTTCGTCGGAAAGCCGGCGGCCGTTGAGTTCGGCGAAGAAGAGTCCCAGGGCGGAAATACGCAACTGGAGTCGCCCGCCACCGGGGGCGGTGAAGGTGTGGCGGAATACGTTGCCGCCGCCGATCCATTCTGCCGATTCGAAAGGCATCTGTTTCCTCTCCTCTGCGATTGTTGCGGCGGTTGGTTTTCTCCGGATTTCCCGGTTCTGCCGGGCTGGTGCTGTCAAACCAGATCGAGCACTGCCCGCCGGTCAGCCATGGCCGCCAGCACCTCTCCGGCAAGATAGAGCGATCCGGCCACCAGAACTTTACGTTCCGGATTCCCGAGTGCGTGGTTGACCGCAAGCAGCGCATTGGGAACGGCATGGCAGGGCGTTTCTCCGATCCGGCCTGCGATTTCGCACAGCGCTTCACCGGTATAACTGGGGCGATCACTCTCATGCAGCGGCACAAAGAGGAACTCCGCCGCCAGCGGATAGATCAGCCGCAGACTGTTCTCGACATCCTTGTCGCAGAATCCGGCATAAACAACGGTGAATTTTTCTCCGGGCAACGCCTCGTTCAGTGCCGTTTTCAATGCGGCCAGGCCGTCCGGGTTGTGACCGCCGTCGATGAAGAGCCGTTCATTGAGCCGCTGGCAACGGGCGGGCCAGCGGACGTTTTCGAGGCCGTCAAGCGCCCGGTTGAGATCCAGTCCGAAACGGGATTCCATGAACTTCAGCACCTGATAGACGATCCGGAAATTCGCCCTCTGCATCGCTCCCAGAAGGGGCAGCCGGATCCGCCGGCCTTCGAACTCGAATTCCTGCAGAGCGGACCGGTTGTTCAGCCGGTAGGAAACTTTTCCGGTCGGCGCGGGAGCCGGGCCGGTTGGCGCCGAACCGAGCGAACGTGCACGGTCGAGCAATACCTGCCGTGCTTCCTCCGGCATCTCCCCATAGAAGAGCGGCACCGCGGGTTTGATGATTCCGCCTTTCTCCCAGGCGATTTTCTCGAGGGTTTCTCCGAGAAACTTCTGGTGGTCGAGGGCGATGTTGGTGATCACCGTGGCAATCGGAGTGACCACGTTGGTCGAATCGAGACGCCCCCCCATGCCGGTTTCCCAGATCACGACATCGACCCCGGCCCGGGCGAAGATCAACGCCGCCAGAACCGTGGTGAACTCGAAATAGGTGAAACGGAAGTCGTGGCCGGTGGTCCGGCGGGCGGCTTCGGCAAGTTCCGCTGCGTAGGTTTCGAAATCCGCCTGCGAAACCGCACGGCCGTTGACCCGGAACCGTTCCCGGATGTCCACCAGGTGCGGCGAGGAATAGAACCCGGTATTGAATCCGGCCGACCGCAATGCACACTCCAGCATCGCGCCGACGGACCCCTTGCCGTTGGTTCCGGCAATATGGATGAATTTCAGGTCTCTCTCCGGATTTCCGGCGCGCCGCATCAGTTCGGCGGTTGCTTCCAGCCCGGGCTTGATTCCGAACATGCCCAGGGAATCCAGATACTCTTTGGCGGGAATGGTACTCAATTGGACGAACTCCTCATCTCTACATCCTGCACGCGGCGTTTCGGATCCTATTCGGCGCAGGGGGACCAGACCGGCATCGACAGATTGTACGGAGTCGATACCAGAAGCCGTGTTTTTCCGGTCAGTGTATCCACCACATAGAGCGCCGACTTGCCACTGCCGTCGGAACGCTTGCAGACCACCTGACGGTTGTCGGCCGCCCATGCCGGGGATTCCCAGCTGCCGGGAGCGGTGGTGGCGCGTTTGTTCTCGCCGGTTCTGGTGTCGTAGACGCCGATGGTGTATTCGCCGTCGACCTTGGCGGCATAGACGATTTTTCCGCTTTTCGACCAGTCCGGGGTCACCGCGTCGGAACCGATCGACGGCAGCCGCTTGCGGTTCGAACCGTCGGCATTGATCGTGAAGATCCGCGGGGAACCGGTTTCATCGCTGACGAAGGCGAGCTGGCGGCCGTCGGGACTCCAGCAGGGGGACGCCTCGACGGCGATACTCCGGGTCAGGCGCCGCGGTGTGCGGCTGCCGATCCGCATCACATAGAGGTCGACTTTGTGGTCCGGACTCAGGATCAGCGCAAGATTTTTTCCGTCGGGGCTGATGGCCGCGCCGGCGTTGATTCCGGAATAGGAGGAGAGCACTCTGCTCCGACGCGGACGCAGCTGCGTTTCAATGACTTCGATCCCGGTCGGGGCATATTTCGAGTACCCGATCGATCCGCCGTCCGGGAACCAGCACGGTTCGACGCAGAGTGTGTTGAACCGGGTGATCTGTTCGACTTCCCCGCCGTCGATGTCACAGGCGAAAATATTACGCACTCCGCGCGAGGTCTGAGCGCAGAATGCGATGCGCGATGTACAGAACCCTTTGACCTTCAAATCGCTGAAGGTTTTTTCGATGATTGCGTCAACCGCATGCTTTGCGACCAGGCGGGAGTTGCCGGTGACGGTGACATTCCAGCTCCCGGCAGGTGCGTCGCCCCGTGTCAGGGTCAGTTTGAGTGTGTTGCCGGTACGGACCCCGGCGAGCTGGAAGTCGCTCTGCGGGTTGTTGGAGAGGTCAAACCAGCCGCAGGCACCGAGGAAGGTCCGGATATCCCGTGCGAGATCCGTATCGTTGACGACGCCGGTGAAATGGATTGTCGGATTGTCGCGGACCTGTTTATCCACGATGATCGGTTCGAGCGCGGCAGAAGCCGGAACTGCGGCGAATGTGACGACGAGGGCGGTCAGCAGCAGACCGGCCGGGCGGAGCGGTTTGAACGACATGATGGAGACTCCTTCTTCCGTAAAAATGCATGTTTTGATTTTAAACAGTAAAATAACCCGGAATCAGTAGTTTTTCAATACGGTTCCGAGTGCTTCAACCAACTTTTTCGCCTCCTCCGCGGTGGAGTCGGAACCCAGTCCGATCCGCAATCCCGAGTAGGCGTCCGCAGGGCGGAATCCGATGGCCCGGAGCGCTGTCGACGGTTCACGGCTCTCCGCCGAGCAGGCGCTGCCTGCTGCGGTCATCACTCCGGCTTCGGCGAGCATCCGGACCACGACCGCCGATTGCAGACCGGGGAGCGTCAGATGCAGAATGTAGGGGGAGGCTGCTTCCTCCGGGATGGTACAGACGGGGTGCCCGCCGCCGGGAAGTTCCAGACGGCAGAGCGCTTCACGGAGAAAATGGTTCAATTCCGAGATCCGCCGGCAGGTCGTCTCAAGAGTGCTGCGCCGCAACTTCGCTGCGAAGGCAAGGGTCAGCAGCACCGGCGGTTCCGGCCGACCGATCCGGTAGAATCTGTGGCGGTAATCCCGGGCGAAGGCGACAAGTTTTTCCGCTCCGGAAAACTCCGGCGCCAGCAGCAGTGCGGCTCCCCCGGGCGCACCGAACTTGTGACCCGAAACCGCGGCGACGTCGAAGTCCGCCGGAAATTCGAGTTTCCCCGCGCTCTGAATGGCGTCGACGAATCGCACCGCTCCGGGAGAGGCGGCGAAGAGTGCGGCGGTGTTCTGACATACCCCGAGTTCACTCTGTATTTGGTGGAATGCAGCCAGATCGATATCGGCGGAATCCACGCCGGATGGCTTCAAGCGACCGTCGTTTCCTGCCGGAATGAAACGTACTTCCGCCGCGCTGCGCTGGAGCGCCGCCAGCAGCGCGGGGTGTTCCAGGCGACTGGTGAGGACTCTTTTCCCTGCCGCCACCGGGGAATCTGCGAACAGATTGAAGAGTTCCGTCCCGTTCATGCCCCAGATCACCCGGCAGCCGTCATGACCGGTCAACGCCGTTGACAGTTCCGCCGCCGCCCGGTCGAGTTTCCTGCGCAGTTCATACCCCAGGCTGTGGGTGGCCTCCTGGTTTGCATAGTGCAGGCGCACCATCTCTCCGTAATACGCGAGCACTTCCGGATCCGGTCGGGCCGCCGCCGCCTGGTCGAAGTAGACACTCATCTGGCGTTTCTCCGGGCGTCGAGCCATTTCCGGCTGAGGGCCTCCGCGTCCGCCTGCAGGCCGGCCGTCACCATGCTCTGCAACAGAAAACGCTCTCCCTCCGGCATCGGAACGTGACGTCGCCGGGCACGTTCGAGATAGGCCGCCGCCTGGTCGAAGCGACCGCAGTCAACGAGCAACCGTACGGTTGCGGCCCGTTCCGATTCCGGCAGCCGTGGTTCCGGAGGAGTCAGAAACGTGAATACTCCTGCACCCAGTAACAGGATCACGGCCGCGGCAAGGGCCGGGCGTCGATGTTCGAAGCGAAATCGGAACAGGCTGCGGATTCCTGCTCCGGCCAGCAGGACCAGCAGCGGCACCGCCGGAATCCGGAACCGGTAATAAATGTCGCAGAAAACAATCGAGGCGAAATAGCCGGCGACCAGCAATCCGGCCAGCAAGACGAAGCCGTTGCGCCGGAACCCTCCCAGGCCGATCCAGGCCAGCGCCATCAGAAAAGGCATCGGCAATGCCAGCACCTTCAGAACCGGAATCAACTCCCGGTGTGCATAGATCGACAGGCTGTTCGGTATTTCAAAAGGAGAGACCATATCGTAAACATGGGCGGGGATTCCGACCAGAATTTGCCGGAGACCGGTTGTCAAAGGTGCTTCCAGCGCAGCTTCTCCCTGAAAAAAACGAAAGACATTGGTCCCGTTCCCCGGGACGATTGCCGGAATCCCGCACCGGATGTAGTGATAGATCAGAATCGGTCCCACCGTGACGGCAACTCCGGCGGCGAAGAGCGCCGCGGAACGCCAGCGCAGGCGCGCTCTGATCGCGGGCAACAGCAAAAACAGCAGCGGCAACGGAATCACGGCAATGAAGTTTTCCCGTCCAAGCATGCAGGCTCCGCCCAGCACTCCGGCGAGCAGCCAGAGGGAAGGGCGTTGTGATTGCCAGGAGACGACGACAAGGTGGAAAAATGTCAGGAAGAGCAGTGCGAGCGGCGCCGCCCGCAGAAATTCCACTGAAATCAGAAGTGCGCTCCCGCAGAAGAGGTAGAGAACCGCCGCGAGTTCCGCGGCGCTGCGGCCGATTCCGATTCTGCGCCCCGTCCGGTAGATGAGAACGGGAATCAGGGCGCAGAGCGCCCCCTGCAGGAACCGCATCCAGACCAGATTGCCGGCCGTCACCCCGGCCAGTAATCCGAGCCAGAGCGTGTAAAGCGGAGAATAGAGATAGTTTCCGGGCACCGGCAGCTCTCCATGCCGGAGTCCCAGTCCGGCATTCAGCATGGTGTACTGGTCCATCCCCGGCCACGGGGTTCCCAGCAGGCCCACGGTGCGGGCGGAGTGGAGGATCCAGAGTGCCAGCAGCAGCCCGGCAAGATAGATGCACAGGGAGAAGTGTCGATGGATGAAAACCGAGATTGTTTCCATGCCGGATTTTTTCATCGATTCCAACCACCCTTTCGTTTTCACCGGACAGTTTTTTCGCGGATTAATCTAACCGGTTCGAGAAAATTATCAATACAAAAACAGTTGACTTTTTTGAAAAAGATGGTTAATTTATATATTGACACAGGAAGAAAGCGTGGACAACATGGATCAAGTCATCTATCTGGATAACAATGCCACCACCCGGGTCGATCCCGAGGTATTCGCGGCAATGGAACCTTTTTTTTGCGAGCGTTACGGCAATCCGTCGAGTATTCATCGTTTCGGCGGCAGTGTCGCTGCCGAGATCGAGCAGGCACGCTGCCGGGTCGCCGAACTTCTCGGCGCGAATTTCCGTGACAAGGATGGCGTCGCCGCGGAAATCATCTTCACCAGCTGCGGTACCGAAGGGGACAATGCCGCTCTGAATGCGGCAATCGCGGTCAATCCGGATCGCCGGAAGGTGATCACCTCTGCCGTGGAGCATCCCGGCATTCTGAGTTACTGCAGGGAACTTTCCCGGCGCGGCTACGAAACCGTTCTGATCGATGTGGACGGGCGCGGGCGGCTTGATATGGACCGGCTCGCCGCCGAGATTGATGAAAATACCGCGGTCGTTTCCCTGATGTGGGCGAATAACGAGACGGGTACCATCTTCCCGGTCTGCGAGGCGGCGGAACTGGCTCACGCGAAAGGGGCGCTGTTTCACACCGACGCGGTCCAGGCGGCCGGCAAGGTGCCGATCAACGTCGATGACTCGATGATAGACTTTCTGTCGATTGCCGGGCACAAGCTCCACGCGCCCAAAGGGGTCGGGGCGTTGTATGTCCGGCGCGGCACCCGGTTTCGACCGTTGATTTTCGGCGGGCATCAGGAGCGTTCGCGCCGTGGCGGGACCGAGAACGTCACATCGGTGATCGGGCTCGGCAAGGCGTGCGAGATGGCGCTGGCCAATCTGCCGCTGGAACGGGCGAAGCTCGCACGGTTGCGCGACCGCCTCGAAAAGGGGATTCTGGAGCGGGTTCCCGACGTTCGTGTGAACGGCGATATCGAAAATCGTCTGCCGAACACCTCCTCGATCAGCTTTGAATACATTGAAGGGGAATCAATTCTGATGTTGCTCGACCGGGAAAACATCTGTGCTTCGAGCGGTTCGGCCTGTACCACGGGCAGTCTGGAGCCGTCGCACGTGCTGCGGGCGATGGGGTTGCCCTATACGGCGGCGCACGGCACGATTCGTTTCAGTCTTTCGAAATACAACACCGAGACGGAAATCGACCGGGTGATCGAGGTGATTCCCCCGATCATCGGGCAGCTCCGGGCCATCTCTCCCTACTGGAATGAGCGTCGCCGCGCCGTGGGAGAGGAGAGGAACGCATGAAGCAATCACAAGAGATCAGATTCCCGGTCGACTGGGAGTTCCGCATCATCGTCGAGGCGGAGAAGGCGGAGGCGGCAAAGCCGCGGATCGTCGACTGCCTTGAGCGGCGCGAGATCGTGCCCGCGATCCATGAGGGGCTCGGTTCCTCCGGGGGGCGTTATACCTCTTTCAAAGTTCCGGTGTTGCTGACGGGGCGCGAGATGATGAATCGCCTGGCTGCGGAACTCGCGGCGATTGACGGGGTGAAGTTTGTCCTGTAGGTTTTCGGGGAAAGTTCGGTTTTTCTCAAAAAAAAGTGAATTATTTGACGGAACTCCGCATTGGCGCATTTGACAATGCATTTTTGTGGTGCTACAGTTTAAGCGTCACGGTCATGATTACGGATTTTTGTTTTTTTTAATTTAACGTTTGCAGAATCAAAACAATTCAGTTGGAGAGCCCCGATGAAAGTTGTCAATGTCGTATTGAGCATTCTGATCCTTCTGCTCGCGATTACCAGCGCTGTATTTTCCTATTTTCTCTTTGCCAAGCGCGGTCAGATGGTCGACGGGTGGAGCAAGATGGCGACTGCGATCAACCAGACTGCGACCGAGCTGGATCGCAACAGCGGCACCAAGCTTGCCGCGGAACTGACGCCGGCCGCGCTGGGGCATGATCAATATGATGCGCTCGACGGCAAACTCGCGAAACTCACCGCGCAGACCAAGCAGCTGGTGATCGAGCGGGACGCGCTTGCCGATGCGTTGCGTCGGATCGGTTCGACGGTCGAGATGAAGAATCTCGGTTCGGAGGCTGCTTTCCGGAGCCTCGACACCTATTCGACCAACAAGGATGATGTGATCAACGGTGTGCGTGATGCGATCAACCGGCGGAACTCCTCGCTCCGCAATCTTGTCGAGCTGGCGCGTCAGAACCTCAAGGTTTCGCTTGATGAGAAGGCGCTTCAGAGCGGCGACCGTGCGGCGATGGAGAAGCTTTCCGGTGCGCTCCAGGCGATTGCGAAACGGCGCGACAACTATGAATCCGGGCTCCGGAACATTGCCGGGCAGACCGGTACCACCGGGCTGGACTTCGCCGAGGATAAGTACAGTGCTTCGACCGGGAAGGCGGTCAGCTCAGTCAAGGCGTTGAAGGATCGTTACAACGATACCAACAGCAAGCTGACCAAGGCGCAGAACGACATCAAGAATCTCGAAAGCACCATCGCGAACCGCAACAACGAGATCAGCAATCTCAAGAAGACCGTTGCCGGTCGTGACAACCAGCTCAACGAGTTGAAGCGGGCGTTGAACATCGACACGACTCAGAATCTGCCGACTCCCTGGAAGCCGGGTTCGGAAGAGGCGCGGCGTGCGTTGCTCGGCAAGGTGCTCGAGGTCAATACTCACTACGGTTACATCTGCATCGACCTCGGCAAGGATACCATGGTCTATCAGCAGATCGGCAACAAAACTGAAAAGGTGGATCCGAAGGTCGCTCCGGGGCTTGAGCTGGTGGTTGCCCGCGGCAATCTCGACGGAGAGCAGTCCGACTTTGTTGCCCGGGTCAAGCTTGAGAAGGTTGACAACTCCAGTTCGATTGCCAACATTCCTCCGGAATCACTGCCCATTCAGGTGGGTGACATCGTCTACTACGAAGCGGCGAAGTAAGCTGAAACGCAAGGAGTCTTTCAAGTGTTCAACTCCAGGTTTTTCACGGTGATGATTTTTCTGACCTTTGTGGTCGTCGTTGCTGCAGTCGTCTTTCAGGCGATCGAGATGCAGGAGTATAATCTCTTTCAGACCATGTTCGGTTCGAAATGACCAGAATCATCCCTTCTCGTCCGACCGTTGCCGCCGCTCTTTTTGCGGCGGCCTTTTTCTTTCTCTCCGGATGTACCGAGGCGGAGCGGCGCGGTTACAGTTCCATTCCGCACAACACTCCCGCCCAGTGGGAGTATGCTCCCTACGGTGGGATTCACAACTAGAACTTTCCTTGTGTCCGTGTTTTTCTTTTCCGGGCTGATCGGTTGCAACGGGCAGCGGGGTTTCCCTGTCTTTTTTTCCAGAAGATGAACCGGAACTTTCTCCCGCTCTGAAGCTTGCAACGTTTTGGGGATGAATTTTCCCTTCCCGGATGAGAACGGGGATAAAAAATGGTTGTTTTTCTGTTTTTGTGAGTTGAAATCAAACAATCTCGCTGTACCTTTAGTGATTGTCAAAAAAATCGGTTGTCCGCCTCTGCGGCGGACCGTTTTTCGCAGGATCCGGGAATCCGCACCGCGCACGGGCAAGGCTGCAAGGCTCCGGGAGAGAGAATTACAGGAACGTTCAAGTTACGAAAGGTCAGGAGAAGCATGCGGATAGACGTTCTGGATTACTACACCAAGGAAGACTGGCTCGCGATGAAGCAGGAGGCGAATCGCCATCCAACGCCGTTTCTGGTAGTCAATCTCGACATCGTGCGAAAGAAATATGAGGAGTTGAGGCTTCACTTCCCCTTTGCGAAGATTTACTATGCGGTCAAGGCGAATCCCGCCGTGGAAGTGCTTGCTCTGCTTCGGGATCTCGGGGCGTGCTTCGACATCGCCTCCCGCTATGAGCTTGATCGTGTCCTGTCGCTCGGCATTGAGCCGGAACGCATCAGTTTCGGTAACACGATCAAGAAGGCCTCCGACATCCGTTATTTTTATGAAAAGGGGGTTCGGCTCTTTGCCACCGACAGCGAGGCGGATCTGCGCAATATCGCCAAAGAGGCTCCCGGGGTCAGGGTATTCTGCCGCATTCTGACCGAGGGCAGCGAGACGGCCGACTGGCCGTTGTCGCGCAAGTTCGGCTGCCACCCGGATATGGCGATCGATCTGGTGATGCTGGCCCGGGAGCTCGGGCTGAGTCCCTGTGGAATCAGTTTCCACGTCGGTTCCCAGCAGCGTGACATCGGTGCCTGGGACTCGGCGATTGCCAAGGTTCGTTACATCTTCGACTACCTCGAAGGGGAGGGGGTCAAACTCAGCTTGATCAACATGGGGGGCGGATTCCCGGCCAATTACATCTCCAAAACCAATGAGATGAACGTCTATTCGGAGGAGATCTCCCGTTATCTCGAGGAGGACTTCGGTGACGATTTCCCGGAGATTATTCTGGAGCCCGGGCGCTCACTGGTCGGGGAGAGCGGCATTCTGGTCAGCGAAGTGGTGTTGATCAGCCAGAAGTCCAGCATGGGTGTCGACAAGTGGCTTTACCTCGATACCGGCAAATTCAACGGCCTGATCGAAACCTGGGATGAAAGCATCAAATACCCGCTCTATTGCGAGGCCCGCGGCGAGCCGTCGGAGGACTTCATCATCGCCGGCCCGACCTGCGACAGCCAGGATGTGATGTACGAGTATTTCCGCAATCCGGTTCCGGCCTACATCAAGCCTGGTGACCGGGTTTACTGGCTTACGACAGGCGCGTATACCTCGAGCTACTGCTCGGTGGAATTTAACGGTTTCCCACCGTTGCCGGTCTACTTCGTCGGTTAGGGAGTCCTTTCACGCGCGGGGGAGGAGTGGGATCAACGGCAGGAAAGAAGCAGAATCTGGCGCTGAGCCGCGAAAGTTTCCAGTGCCTCGAGTGCTGCACGGCGGCGGTTGCCGTCAAAGTTGACGAAGAGATCGTCCAGTACGATTGGCAGTGGCTCATGCTCCTCTTCACAGCATGCGATCAATGCCAGCCGCATGGCGGTCATCAGTTCCTCCAGTGTTCCACGTGAAAGTTCTGCCGGGCGTTTTTCGCATTGATGAAGCGAGTCTGTGAGCAGGAGTTCCCCGGTCGCCAGCGACTTGTGAATGCGTGAGTAGCGGCCGCAGGTGAAGGCTTGAAAAAGGGTCGTTGCGCGCCGGATCACTTCCGGTTGCCGCTCCCTCTCATACCGGGTGACCGCGCGGTTGAGGAGATGATGGGCACCGGAGAGAATCAGGTATTCCCGGGCGGTCGTACGCAGTTCTCCACGAACTCCTTCGATCCGGTTGGCCAGCACAGCCGGATCTCCGGCCGCGAGCAACCGTTGCATTTCCGCTTCGGCCGCGCCGGCCGCGGCGGTTTCGGCAGCGGTCTGCTCTTCCAGTTCTTGCAGACGGGCGGCGAGTTCCTGTCGCCGGAGTGCCCCCTCCGCCGGGGAATATGCGCGTAACTCCTGCTCTGGAATCATTCCCTCAAATAACAATCGCAGCGCCTCACGGTCGGCAGACAGGTCGCGTTCAAGCTCCTGCGCGGCGTCCCGTCTCTTTTCCAGCTCGTGGAAGGCAGACTCCGTTTCAACTCCGAATTGTCCGAGAAAATTCTGCAGCGCCTTCTCCGCAGCCTGCCGGTCGGCGACGGCTGCTGCAAGCTCGGACCCCAACGCGCTCCGCTGTTCTGCCAGCAGTTTCCGACGGGCGGCGGCCGCTTTCTGGTGTTCCAGTTCGTTCCGGAGGTGTACCAGACCACCTTCCGGCTCTCCCGAGGCTCCGGGCAGGGCGGCATAGTCCGTAGCGAACCTTTTCAGAAAGATTTCACAATCGGAGCTGACCCGGCGATGTTCGCTTATTTCACGTCGCAGCCGCAGAAGTTCCCCGAGCTCTTCCAGCAGATCCGGCAACTCGGCGGAGGGAATACCCCGGACGAGGCCGAACGACGCGGCGAGACGGTCGCATTCCGCTTCCAGACCTGCGAGTTTCTCCCTCACCATTTTTTCCTTCCGGCGTCCGGCCCATGCGGCAGTGAGTACACCACAGAGCAGGAGAGTTCCCGTCACCGCGAAAGCTCCGCGCAGGATGCCGGAAATGAAAGGAAGTGCGAGGAACAGAAGCAATGCTCCCGGCAATAGAACTGCGATTGCTCTTCTGCAGCGGGAGGTCGACCGGCCTTCCCGACCGCTTCCGGCGGCCAGTTGTTCACGCATCCGCTCGAGCTCTCCGATCCGGTCGAAATCGCTGCGCGACGGCTCCCGAAGCGCTTCCGGTGCGGCGATTTTTCCGGCCAGGTGTTTTTCCAGTTCGGAACACCTTCCCGCCGCGAGATGGGAAAGTTCCGTATGCCGGAGCTGTTTTTCCTGATTCCGGTGAAGATTTTCCAACTGCTGTTCCAGACGCAGAATGTCCGGTTCGGCAGCCAGCAGTTTCCCGTTTTCCCGGGGAAGTTCCGCCTCCTGCTGTTTCAGAATGTCATGCCTTTCCAATCGGATTGCCAGTCGGTCGGTGGCACGGGAGAGTTCAGCCTTCAGCCGGGCAAATTCGGTTGTTGCCCCGGCCGCAAAATCGGGAGGAAGCGCCGGAAGGCGCTCTCGCTCCTCCAGACGGCGCTGCAGGATCTGGAAACGTTCCGCTCCTCCGGCCAGTTGCTCTTCCCTGCGCAGTTCCGCGGCAGTGCGGACGCCTTCCGCCCGGAGCGAGGCAATGCGTGCTTTTGCATCGACGGCACGTTGTCTGGCCGCTTCAAAGGCGGGGAGCTGCTGTTCCGCGGCCGAGAAGTTCTGCTGCAGGGCGGTGAGCTCGGTCGCAAGCACGGCGATGCGGTTTTTTTTCCCCCGGGCCTGAAAGAGTGCCGCCGCCTGCCGGTCAAATGCGGCCCCCAGCTTCGGCAACGACAGATCTCCCTGTGCGAGTCCGGCGCCGTAGAGGCGGGTCCGGATCTCCTCGTCATTGAGAAATGTGAGCGCATGCAGTTCATCGAGTGTGATCGCATAGACGTTGGTGTAGAAGGTGCGACTGACGTCGAGAAGTTTCTGCAGCTCCGTCTCGTCTTCCGTGACACTTCCGTCGGCACGGGTCAGTTTGAGGCGGCCGTTCTTCGGGCCGAGGCGTTCGACTTCGATCCTCTTTCCCGTAGAGAGTTCCAGGGTTATTCGTCCCCCGTAAAGGCCCGAGCCGTCGAGCGCCGGGTAGGGATTGAGGTCACTGTTCCTGCGGACCTGAAATCCCCAGAATATCCTGCGGATAAACTCCAGCAGCGTGGTTTTCCCGAACTCGTTCTCACCGATGATCGGGTTTACGCCGAACCCGAGGCCGTCGAGACGGTAGTTGTGAAAGTGACCGAAATTTTCGATCTGAAGGGAACGGATGATCATCGGTCGAACTCCAGATTACACGTCAGGCAGTCGAGCAGCCGCTCTTCCGCGGCATGCCGTATCTCGTCGTACTCTTCCGGAGAAAAGGTGACGCCGTAGGGTCGGAAGAGTCGTCCCTCTTCTTCGAAAACCCCCTCCTGCCGGAGCTCATCGAGAGCCGCCGCCACTTCCCCCGAGAGCTCGTCCCGCCCGGCGAAATCCGCCGGGTCATACGGCCCACGTGTCTCGATCCGCAGTTCTTCAAGAAAACAACCGGGATGAAATTGTTCCAGTCGACTCTGAAAAATATCGGAGAGTTCCGCCGGGTCCTGTTCGCGCAGCTCTCTGTTCAGAGCTGCGGCTCCCCGGAGCCTGAGCCGGAGCAGCAACTGCTTTACTCCCTCAAATTCTGACAACGCTTCCCGCAGCCGGGCGAAAAGCCGCTCGAAATCCGATACGTCGGCGAGATTCGACAGCGTGATCGTCTCAATCCGGATCGTTTCCAGTTCCCGGAATTCCGGAACGACGTGACCGAAGGCGTCGACTCCGACCAGTACACATCCGCGCGGTCCGGGTTCGTTTACCGCGCGCCCCTGCGGACAACCCGGATAGACGATGGTCGGCGCTGAAGCCCGCAGCACCGCGTAGTTGTGAACGTGCCCCAGTGCCCAGTAATCCACCGGCAGTCGTGCCAGTTCCTCAAGAGTGACCGGCGCATAGCAGCCGCCACTGCCGACTTCGGCATGGAGCACACCGATCCGGAACCCCGGCGCGGGAAATTCTCCGAACCGCCGGGCGAGATTTTCCCCGAGTCTCGGCCGGTCATGGCTGATGCCCCCGAGCCGGGCGATCACCTCTCCCTGCCTTTCCACTGGAAAAAAATCGACCGTTTCCGTACTGAAGACCTTGACGTTTTCCGGCAACGCCAGAGAACCGGACCACGCATCGGGGCAGGGATCATGATTCCCGGCGGCGATGAATACGGGGATCTTCCGTTCGGCGAGATGCTGAAGTTCCGTTACGAAGCGGAGGCGCCCCGCCAGCGTCGGCCGGGAACGGTCGAAAAGATCTCCCGCGATCACCAGAAAATCAACCTTTTCCACGATCGCCAGTGAGACGATCGCGTGGAATGTATCGAAAGGGGCGGCTGCGAGTTTTTCCGCCAGTTCCGGCCGATTCCGGGCCAGCCCGAGAAACGGACTGCCCAGATGCAGGTCCGCACAGTGGATGAATTTCAGCGGCTGCATCGCCCCTCCCTTCCGACCGCACGGAGTGATCAGTGGAGCAGCGGTTCGCGGTTCTCCATTACATCCACGGTGTCGGCGGGGGTCTTGCCGATGTAGATCTGGCGCGGCCGGACAATCTTTGTTTCTCCGCCGATCATCTCCTTCCAGTGAGCCACCCACCCCGGCAGACGAGCCAGAGCGAACATCACCGTGAACATGTTTTCGGGAATGCCGAGCGCCCGGTACAGAATGCCGGTGTAGAAGTCCACATTGGGATAGAGATTGCGTTCGATGAAGTAGGAGTCGTGGAGAGCCGCTTCCTCAACTTCACGTGCCACCTCCAGCAGCGGATCGGTGTAGTGGGTCCGCTCGAGATAGTCATGACACTCCTTCTTGATGATCGCCGCCCGCGGATCGTAGGTCTTGTAGACGCGGTGACCGAACCCCATCAGTCGGAACGGATTGTTACGGTCTTTGGCCATGTCGATGAATTTTTTGACGTTGCCGTCGGCCTGGATCATCTTGAGCATCTCGATCACCGCCTGGTTCGCACCGCCGTGCAGCGGGCCGGAGAGCGCCGAAATGCCGGCGGAGATCGTCGCGTACAGATTCACCTGTGCACTGCCGATCGTCCGGACCGCGGTGGTGGAGCAGTTCTGCTCGTGGTCGGCATGCAGAATGAAGAGGATATTCAGAATCCGCACCGCTTCCGGATGGATCTGATAGGGGCGCACCGGCGAATCGAACATCATATTGAGGAAGTTCGCGCAGTACGAAAGGTCGTGCCGGGGATAGACCACCGGTTCTCCGATCGATTTCTTGTAGGCGAAAGCGGCCATCGTGCGTACGATCGAGATCAGGCGGGCACTGGACAGATCGATATCTTCAGACATCGACTTCAAATCGACGTTGGGGTAGAAGGCCGCCAGTGCATTGATCATCGTCGACAGGATGTGCATCGGGTGCGCCCCCTGCGGGAAGTGATCGAAGAAATGTCGCATGTCCTCGTGCAGCATGGAATTTACATTGAGCATCGCCGAGAAGTTGCGCCGCTGCTCTTCATTGGGGAGTTCCCCGTGCACCAGCAGATAGGCGACCTCGATGAACATTGTTTTGCGGACCAGGTCTTCAATCGGGATCCCCCGGTAACGGAGGATTCCTTTCTCCCCGTCGATGAAGGTGATCTGACTGTAGCAGGCCGCTGTGTTCATGAAACTCGGGTCGAGTGTGACGTAACCGGTTTCACGGCGCAGAGACCCGATGTCGATGGCCTTTTCTCCCTCGGAACCGATCACTACCGGGAGACGGACCGACTTCCCTTCCACTTCCAATGTTACAAAATTGGGACTCTCGTTCATCTCGGAATCCTCCCTTTTCTCTCGATGATATTCTTCTGCAATAGATGTTTCCCGGGCAGGAAACCGGTACGGATCCTTCCGTGTTTTATTAATATGCCACCGCAGCGGCGCTTTTTCAAGCGTGTTTCCGCTGGAGAAGGGAGGTCCCCGCGCCGCTCAGGGATGGAAACGGCGGAGCCGGAGGGCATTGAGCACCACCGATACGGAACTGGCCGCCATCGCCAGTGCGCCGAATACCGGATTCAGACGCGGCCCGCCGAACAGTGCATGGAAGAGTCCCGCCGCCAGCGGGATTCCGATCGCGTTGTAGAAGAATGCCCAGAAAAGATTTTCCCGGATGATCCGCATCGTTGCCCGGCTCAATCGAATTGCCGCCGGAACTTCGGCAAGATCGCTGTTCATCAACACCACATCGGCCGTTTCCATTGCGACATCGGTACCCGAACCGATCGCGATGCCGACGTCGGCCTGAGCCAGCGCCGGAGCGTCGTTGATGCCGTCTCCGACCATTGCGACCACGACGGATTTATTTTCCTGCTGCAGTCTGCGGATGAAGCCGGCTTTGTCGCCGGGCAGCAGCTCCGCGTGAAACTCATCGATTCCAAGTTCATCGGCAAGCGCCCGCGCGGCCGCCGGATTATCTCCGGTGAGCATCACACTCCGGATTCCCATCGTACGAAGCGCCGCCAGCGCTGCGGGGGCACCGGGGTTTGCCCGGTCGTTAAGGCCGATCACTCCGGCCGGCCTGCGGTCCCGTGCAATGTAGATCAGCGATTGCGCCTGTGCGAGTTTCGGCATTGCCGAATCCGGATCGATTCCGACGGCCCGCATCAGTTTCGCATTGCCGAAGAGCCACTGGGCTTCTGCAATCCGGCACGAGACCCCGAATCCCGGACGAGCAGTGAAGTCGGCGATTGCCGCGGCCTGAAGGTCCCGCCGTTTCGCTTCGCGCACGACCGCGTCGGCCAGCGGGTGTTCCGACGATGCTTCCGCACCGGCCGCCGCTGCGAGGAGATCATCGGCAGTGAGTCCGGAATCTGCCGCAACGGCGATTTCTCCGACCTCGGGCTGCCCGACGGTCAAAGTGCCTGTCTTGTCGAAGATCACGGTTTGGATCCGGCCTGCTGTTTCGAGCGCTGCTCCCGACTTGATCAGAATGCCGAATTTCGCACCCTGACCGATTCCGACGATCAGCGCGATCGGCGTGGCCAGCCCGAGCGCACACGGGCAGGCGATCACCATCACTGCCAGCGCGAAACTCAGCGCTTCGGCGAATGTCGCCCCTCCGAGCAGCCACGCGGTGAACGTCACCAGCGCGATTCCGAGAACCGCCCATACGAACCAGCCGGAAATCCGGTCGGCCAACCGGGCGATCGGCGGGCGTGACCCCTGTGCGTCCTCAACCAGTGCAATGATCTTCGCCAGTACGGTGTCGTTACCGACCCGGGTCGCCCGGATCACGATCGCGCCGTTCCGGTTGATTGAAGCGCCGGTCACGACCGCCCCGGGCGTTTTCTCCACCGGCATCGCTTCACCGCTCAACATCGATTCATCGACGCTGGTGGACCCGGATTCGACCACGCCGTCCGCCGGGATCCGGTCGCCGGGCCGTACCCGGAGACGGTCACCAACTCTGATCTGGGAAACCGGAATCAAGCGTTCGCCGTCGGCATCAAGCCGGAGCGCGGTTTCCGGCGCCAGATTCATCAACTCGCGAATTGCCCCAGAGGCGCGGCGGCGCGAGCGTGCTTCAAGGAGTTTGCCGAACATGATCAGCACGACGATCATGCCCGCCGTGTCGAAATAGAGGTGAGAGGATTCTCCACGGAACCAGAGATAGAAACTGTAGAACGTTGCCGCCGCGGTCCCGCAGGCGATCAGCGAATCCATGTTCGGTGCGGCGTGGAGGAGCGAACGCAATCCGCTCGTATAAAATTTTCGTCCTGCGATCAGGATCGGCAGAAGCAGCAGAAACTGCAGAATCGCTTCGGTTCCCGGTGCGAGATCGAACCAGGGCAGATGAAGCGATTCGTGCATTGCCGCGAAAAAGAGCAGTATCGCGAAAAAGGCGGCGACCAGAAAATTTGCGGTCCCGCCGTAACCGTTTTCCGTGTCTCCGGCGTTGATTCGCTGGCGGGCTGAGGTGATCAGTTCCGCCCGGAAGCCGTTTTCTGCGACGGCGGCGGTGATTCGCTCCACCGGGAGCACCGACGGATCGGCGGACAAGGTCAGGCGGTTGGCGGCAAAGTTTACGTAGACCTCGACAGCGCCGGGGAGTGCCCGGACTGTTCGCTCAACCGCCGCGGCGCACCCCGCGCAATGCATTCCGTACACCGCAAATTCCAGTTTCACCGGAACGGACGGGGCCTCCGGAATTTGTTCCGCTCCGTAACCGGCTTTCCTGACGGCTTCGATGACGTGTTCCGGACCGGGACCATTTTCTCCTGTTGACAACGTCAACCGTGAAGCCGCGAAATTCACATACACATCGGCGGCCCCGGGGAGTACCCTGACCGCACGTTCGACCGCTGCGGCGCAACCGGCACAATGCAGACCGGTCAGGGAAAAGGAGAGTTTTCTCATTGCGGGGCCTCCTGTGTCGAACGAATCAGGCAACGACCCGCTCAGAACGGTTCATCGAGGATGAAGCCGGTGATCACCGCATGAGCGACCACCTTCTTCTGATCGTTGAATACCTGTACCTGGTAGACCCCGGTCCGGCGGCCGCGGCTGATTTCCGTCGCCACGGCGCGGAGTTGCCGGCCCGTGCCGGGGCGGACATATGCGACGTTCGCATTGGAGGCCACACAGCGGATTCCATAGGCGTTGGATGCTCCGGCGAAAGCGAGATCGGCCAGCGTGAACATCGCGCCTCCCTGTACGGAACCGAGGCCATTGAGTTTTTCCGGGGTGATGTCCAGAACCGCTTCCGCATAGCCGGGACGGATCGTTTCGAGCCGCATCCCGTTGTATTTACAGAAACGGTCATCGTTGTTCAAGATTTCCATGATCTCTTCTGGTTTCATCGGATTCATCCTCCCCGGGTTCGTTTGCTTTTCCTCAAGTGTGATATAATATACACGGGGAAAAACAATTTTGTACCGGAGAGCGTAAAAAAAAAGCCGGAAAGGTTGAAAAATTTCTTCTGAACTGCTACAGTAATCGGAATTTATTTTTATAACAACAATCAACGACACGGAAAAATCATGGCTGCCGAAAAACGGGAAAATTGGGGTAGTTCACTCGGGTTCATTCTGGCGATTGCAGGTTCGGCCATCGGTCTGGGCAACGTCTGGAAGTTCCCCTACATCACCGGAATGAACGGTGGCGGCGCTTTTGTGCTGGTCTATCTTTTCTGCATTTTCCTGCTCGGTGTGCCGATCATGCTCTGCGAAATCGCGATCGGCCGCCGTACCGGGAAGGATGCCTACGGCGCATTCAAAGCTCTGCAGCTTCGCCGTTCCCGGCTGGCGAATCTCTTCGGTGTGATGCTTCTCGCGAGCGGCATCTATCTGCTGGCCACCGGCGGTTACGGTTTCGCCTTCATCACACTGGTTTCGGCGCTGTTGCTGCTGAAGATCGGTTTTGCCGCCGTCGGACTCTGGTCGCTGCTGGCGGCGATGCTGATCCTCTCCTATTACTCGGTCGTCGGCGGCTGGATTCTCGAATATGTCTGGAAATCCTTTTCCGGGGGACTCAATTTCGAAAACGTTCAGGATGCCGGGGAGGCGTTCGGCGCGTTTGTTGACAACCCGCATCGTGTCGCCATGTGGCATCTCTTCTTCATGGGATTGGCTGCGCTGATGCTGATCGGGGGAATCCAGAAGGGAATTGAGCGCTGGTCGAAGATTCTGATGCCTGCACTCTTCCTGCTGCTGGTTGCGGTGTTGATCCGCAGCGTCACGCTGTCGGGTGCGGGAGCCGGTGCGGATTTCTTTCTGCGCCCCGATTTCTCCAAGCTGAGCGCGGAGGGGGCGCTGGTGGCGCTCGGGCACGCCTTCTACACGCTCAGTCTTGCGATGGGCATTACGATCACCTACGGCAGTTACCTGGCCAAGGACCGGAACATCTTCAGTTCGGCGCTCTGGGTGGTTCTGCTCGATACCGTGGTCGCGGTGATGGCCGGCCTGGCGATTTTCCCTGCCGTGTTCGCGATGGGATTTGATCCCGCCGCCGGTCCGGGACTGATCTTCCGGGTGCTCCCGGCAACCTTCAACCACTTCCCGGGGGGAATGGGATGGCTCTGGGCCGGATTGTTTTTCCTGATGCTCACCATCGCGGCATTGACCAGTACGGCGGCTCTGCTTGAGAGCGGAGTCACTTTCCTGATCGATCAGTTCCGGGTGCCCCGCCTGCCGGCGATCCTGCTGGTCTACGTGTCGATCGGCAGTCTGGGGCTTCTGGCGTGCTACAGCACCACCGGCTGGGAACACATCCCCGGGGTGAAATCATTTCTCGCCGCGGTATTCGGCGGGGATTTTACGGTCAACTACACCAACTGGTTCGACCTGCTCGACGCGTTCACCAGCAACTGGATGCTGCCTCTCGGCGGTTTCTTCACGGCAATCTTCGTCGGCTGGATCTGGACGGTCCGCAAGGCGGGGCGCGAACTGCGTCTCGGCGCCGGGGATGTTGTGGACTCCAACCTGATAACGCTGCTCTCCGGTTTTGCCGGGGAACCGCGTTATCGGATGTCCCGCAACCAGGGATTGACCGTGATGACACTCTGGGGACTGCTGATTCGCTATGCGGCTCCGGTGATCATCCTGATACTCTTTTTGAAGGCGGTCGGAGTTCCGGTCGGCTTCTGAAATTCTCCCCTCCCGGAGTGGCGAAGTCGATTGCTGAAAACCTTCGGGGACCGGGCCGATTCCCCGGCGTTTCGAGGGGAAAAGAGACGGCAGGCCGGAAGGAGGGGAACTTCACTCCACCAGCGCTTCCCGGTTACGCTTATATTTGGAACTGGTAGGAACCCCCTGCTGAATCGTCTCTTTGGCCTCTTTGACGTTCTGTTCGAGCTTTTCGCCGGTCTTTCTCATCAGCCGATCGACGTCGGATTTGTTCTGATTGTAATACCACGAGGCTGCCGCGGCGGCCAGGATGATGATCAGAAGAACGATGATTGCACGCCGCCGGGTGCGGAGGTCGGTCCGTCGCTTTTCTTCCAGCGTCCGGTTGACCTGCCCGACGGTTTCCATGGCGTTTTCGGCGCATGCTTTTGAACAGTAGTTCACCCCATTCCTGCTCACGATGCAGCGTTTGCAGATCGGTTTGCTGCAGGTTGCGCAACGTGTGACCGCAGGAGTATCCGGGTGGTTCAGACAGACGCTTTCAAAAAGATCAGCCATGGTTGCAACTCCTTCTTTGCGTGTTTGGAATGGCCGGAACCGCAAAGGGCCCGTTGCAGACTATACCCGCCCCACACCGGTTTTTCAATGGCTTCGGCGTGAGAAAATGCTGATTTTTCAGGAAGCGCTGCCGTTTCCCGTTTCCTCTACCGGAGTTGCCGGTCAGATTTCAATCAGTTCATAGGCGCGGGTGCCGAGTCCGATCTTCTCCGCGTGTTCAAGCTGCAGCTCCCAGTTTGTGGTCGGAGAGACATTCTTGAAGTGATCATGGTGCGAATCCCCGTGATCCCCGAGCAGACTGTTGCAGAGCGGGGTCTGCCGGTTCACCGCGTCGGCGCAGGCCTGATCGAGCGCGACCGGATCGAAGGAGGCGAACATTCCGACGTTCGGCACGATCGGCGCATCGTTTTCCGGGTGGCAGTCGCAATACGGGGAGACATCCATCACGATGCTGATGTGGAAATGCGGTCGCCCGTGAACCACCGCGAGAGCGTACTCCGCCATCTTCCGGTCAAGCAGTCCCGCCTGCTGTTCCATCGGCGGCTCAACGGCGTCGCGGGGACACACGCCGATGCAGCGGCCGCAACCGACACATTTCGCATGATCGATCGTCGCTTTCCCGTCATGGAAGGAGGGTGCCCCATGCGCGCAGATGCGGGCGCAGGCACGGCAGCCGATGCACTTCTCCCGGTTGACCGACGGCTTGCCGTCGCAGTGCTGTTCCATCTTTCCGGCCCGTGAACCGCAGCCCATGCCGATATTCTTCAGGGCGCCGCCGAAACCGGTCATTTCATGGCCCTTGAAGTGAGTCAGCGAAAGGAAGATGTCAGCGTCCATCACCGCCCGTCCGATTTTCGCCTCGCGGACAAGTTCTCCGTTCGGCACCGGAACCGCGACGTCGTCGGTTCCCTTGAGTCCGTCACCGATGATGATGTGGCAGCCGGTCGCATAAGGCGAGAAACCGTTCTGATAAGCGGACTCCAGGTGTTCGAGGGCGTCTTTTCTGCGCCCGACGTAGAGTGTATTGCAGTCGGTCAGAAAGGGTTTTCCCCCACGTTTCTTCACCTCATCGACCACTGCCCGGGCGAAGTTCGGACGCAGAAACGAGAGGTTGCCGGGTTCTCCAAAGTGGATTTTGATTGCGGTGAAACGGCCGTTGAAATCGATTTTTCCCATTCCCGCCTGTTCGAGCAGGGCGGCGAGTTTGTCCAGCAGATTCCGGCCGTTCGGACGGACCCGCATATCGGTGAAATAGACTTTCGCTTTTTCCATGATTCCGGTTCTCCTCGGAGGTTCTATGGTTCGGAAGGTGGTGATTCATCCTATTACAATACCTCTTCCCGGGCCGGATTGCAAATATCGTCACCGGGGAGTATGCGGCGCGTCGTTTCGGAGAAATGCGTTTCTGCGGAACCGGAAGCCGGGAAACAAATTCCGGGTGGAGTCGCATCTCTCCCGCGACTCCCGTCCCAGGCATGGAAAATGTTCCTTCAATAGACGAGAGATCTGAAATCAGCGACCCTGTGAAGCGTAATCAGGTTGCCGTTGTGGGGAGAGGCCGCCTCGTCGTCCCCGGAACGGCTCAGAACCAGCAGGTCGTCGCCGTCGATCAACAGCGAGGCGTAATGGCGTGACGCCTTGTCGCGATGCCCGATCGCGATCATGCCGGCAAAGCACCAGTCGAAGCCGTTTCGCGAAAAAGAGAGCTGGAGGCGGTTGCGTTCGTTGTTCGGCAGATTGAAACGCTCGTCGGACAACCGTTCCGGACGGGTGAAGGAGTCGGTTGCCTGGCTGCTGACCAGCCAGTAGAGTTTCGAGACCGGGTCGTAGTCTAGGTGAAATTTCATCTGCCCGCCGGGAAAGGGGATGTAGAAGAACCGGGCACCGCCGGGGGTGGTGATGTAATCGAGTTTCAGAGAGCCGTCTTCATTTTCAACTCCCTTGAGAACCGCGGCGAGGTTGCTCGAACCGGTGTGGGCCCGCATGAAAAGGAGGACCGTCCGGTCGGCCGGATCGTAGAACAGGTGGTCGGAGTCGTAAATTCTTACGACACTGGTCTCCAGGATGCCGGGCGCACCGCACCAGCGGGGATCGTTTCTGCGTCCCGGCACGAGGTCGGCATTGGGAAAGAAGGGAACGCCGAGATCATTCGGGAAACGGATTTGCCGGTTGATGTCGAGAGGTTCCGAGAAGGTCCAGTTCGCCGGATCGGTCAGATCGGCGTCTTCACACGCCGCCAGCAGCACCGGTGCGACGTCCGGCCAGTTCCGGTTGCCCAGCCGCTGTTCATAGGCGACGTAGACCTTGCCGTGACGGTGGTCGATCCGGCCGGCGCTCTGGTGCCACTGGTGCTCCGATTCGAGTATGGCGGGCGAACTCCAGTGTTCCCCGTTGTCGTCACTCCGACTGATCAGGAGTCGGCCGCTGTGACCGATCACGTAGAGAGCTTTCCCGGCCCGGAAGATGGTGGCGTGAAGCATCGGCAGCACGGCGGTCCGACGCCAGCTGCGGCCGTGATCGTCGGAGAGGTGAATCTGCAACTGATTGCCGCCGGCGGCGTCGCCGGAATCGGAATGCGGTCCTTCAAGTTCGGTGATCGCCGGACCGCTGAGATCGAAACTGGCCGCGATCCGGCCGTTGAAAGCATGGCAGAGTGACGGGGTGTAGCAGTAGATCCCGGCGGGATTCGGTGAACGGAAGAGAACAGACTCCTCTGCAATCGGTTTCATGATCATTTCCTTCTCTGATTCCAGACGACAGTTGAATGTCTGGGAATATAGTTCCACCGTTCCTCTTAATCCAGCGGCAGACCGGGAAACGCAAGGATATTTTTCAACAGACCCTGTTGCGCCATCGCATGTTTGAGCCCCCGGATCACCCCGGGGGTATCGGGGCGGGAGTCATAAAGTTTCTGAAGTTCCAGAATTTCCGCCTGAGCTCTCTTTTCCGCAGCAGCATCATTTTTCCGCACAGCCTGGTAGAGGTCTCGGAAGAGTTCCGGGCGGAGATTTGCTCCACCGTTGACACCGCCGTCTCCACCCATCCGGATGGTCGTTGCGGTCAATGCTTCCGGCCCGGTCAGCAGACTGAAATCCTCGCGGCCGCCCAGACGCCGTATCACATCGGCAAATGCGTTGAGGTCACCGGAACTGTCTTTGTATCCGGCAATGCCGGGAATTTTCGCGAGCCGTTCGACGAGCGCGGGGTGCAAAGTGACTTTGGTGAGAGCCGGCATGTTGTAGAGATGGAGCGGCAGCTCTGTTTCCCCGGCGAGGCGTTCGAAATAGTTGTAAAGTTCCCTGTCGTCGGCGGGCAGGTAGCAGGGGGGAGCCGCGACGACCGCGTCTGCGCCGCATCGGGCGGCGAAACGGCCGAGTTCGAGCGTTTCCGCGGCGGATGCGCTTGAAACACCGACCAGTACCGGACACCGCCCTGCGACACATTCCATGGCGATTTCCAGGAACCGGTGCTGTGTTTCGACTGTGAGGGCGGGACCTTCCCCGGTTGAACCGAGCAGAAAGATTGCATCTACACCGCCTTGTATCACGTGATTGATGGTGTTTCGTGTTCCCCGCGGATCGATGGTGTCCGGGGTCGCCAGCGGGGTGACCAATGGAACGATGATTCCCTGTAATTTCCGTGTCATTTGCAGAACTCTCCGGTTTTCGGAATAGTATGGTCCCCCGGAGAGGATTTTGCAAGGATCTGAATGAAAACATGTGAAAATTATTTCTGAAACATTCTGAAATATTTCATCTTCTCGCTCCGTCATCACCGGTCGACATTGAGTGCGGAACGTCCCCATAACCGCATTCTCTGGGCCGGGTTGGTGAATCTTACGGGAGTATTTCCGGCGGTTATCACGATTCCGATTCTGTCGCCGGCGGAGAGGTAACCGGGCATGACATGAGCCGGAACGCCTCTGGAAACTTTTCCGATCGGAACGGCAAATTCGATGACGGCGGTTGCATCGGCTGTCCCGGCTTGACTGATGGAAAGTCGGCCGGAGCTGAACTGGTCGGCGGTGACGATTGTCCCGCTGGGAATGCCTTCTCCGGAGAGGCGTGTTCCGGGAACGATTCCGCGGTAATAAAAATTCCCCTGTCTGTTTGCGTGGTGTTCTTCCGTCCCCGGGGCGGCTGTGATTACTTTTTCTCCTTTTCGGAGGATACAGGGGATCGAGGTGAGGCGGATGATCTCGCCGGTGGCTTCCGGAGAGTCCCAGTCCATCAGGTATTCCAGGCGGGTATCGATCAGTCCCTCCGGAGGGACTGTGATCCAGCCTTCCTTGTACAGGCCGGCGAAACGATGGTGCAGATAGTCCTGGCTGTTACCGTCGTGGGAGAACCTTACGGCCGCGCTTCCCTGAGCCGGAATAGTCTGAGGAGTATTCCCGCTCAGCAGGGCGATCGTCGCATCTTGAAAGTTGTACTTCCCGCCGATGATTCTGCTCAACAGCGACTCTGCGCCGCCACCCATGCAGCCGAATACCGTGGTGTCGCCGACAATGATCCGAAATTCCGGAGATTCCGAAGCGTCGACGAGCAATGGACTCGGGCCGTGGTTCTTCACATCGCGTCTGTAGAAGTAGGAGCCGAGGTTGATCAGGCCGGTACAGTTTTTTCCCACCTGGAACATCGGATCCTTCACGGACGTGAAACCGCAGAAGCCGTTGGTGTTTCCGTTGATGTGCAGCTCCCCGGCGGAGTTGTCCTCCCACTTCACGCCCCTTTTCCACTCCAGTGTGGAGGAATCGATCCGCACCGTTGTTGAATAAGCCTTTTCATCTGCGAAGATCACTGCCCAGCCGCCGGCTTCTCCGAAATCGTTCAAGCCGGTCTGCATGAAGTTGCAACCGGTGAAACGGGCGGTCCCGCAATTCATTTTGACGATGAAATTCTGGTCCATGTCGACTTTGCCGCGTTTCGGAAATGCCGTGTTGATATGGCATGCGTTGAAAATGGCGTCGACGAAACGGCCGCCCTGATTGTCCATGATCATCTGACATTGGGCCAGCCAGCAGTTTGCGAAGAAAAATTCCGAAATCTTGGCGAACTGCGGCACATTGTCGGAGGGAATCCCGACCACCAGTGCCTTGATGTTCTGCCGGAATACGCAGTTGATGAAGAAGATCTTGTCGATGCTGCAACTACCGTTCCGGGTGTGGATCCGCACCAATGTCGAATAGGTGTCGTCAAATTCCCCCAACCCCTGAAATTCAAGGCCGCTGAAAGTGGCGTCCTGTCCGGAGATGTCTACGAGAAACTCCCTCTTCTCTCCCGGAAGTCCGACGATTTTCGCTCTGTTGCCGCGATATTGAAACATCGGATCGTTGTCGGCGTCTCCCCAGTAGAACTTCAACTGGGTGACCCGGTAGGTCCCCGGGGGGAAATAGACGCTGCCTCCCTGATCAATCGCCGTTTGAATTGCCGTGGTGTCATCGGTCACACCGTCGCCGCGCGCTCCGAAATCCATGACGTTGACTTCCTTGTATCTGGGGGTCGCGTGGATATTGATGTTGATCAGGCTCAGAATTGCCGCCAGAAGCGATAACCGTTTTGCATTCACGATAAGGATCCTTTATTTTGGAATTTTACCTGTGGAAACTGATAGGAGATTGCCGGCTCCGGAGAGATTTCAACATTCCGGAAGCTATTCGAAAAGATCGCGGAAATAACCCGGATCAAATTCATCCCGAGGAATGAAATCCCTGGTCACGTGGCCGTCGAAGCAGAGCATGTTTGAACGGTTCCGGTGTCTTCCGATGACTCTGTCGAGGGCGTACCCCCACCAGAAAAACCATTGTCCGTAAGTACTGGGATCCCCTTCCATCAGATAATACCGAACCGATGGATTCGTGATCCGCGACATCGGCAGCGGATTGGTGTAAATGGTTTCGACGTCGATCAGGGCAAACGTCCCCATGTAGGAGACGCGCCAGTCGGTGAGCACCCACGGGCATTCCGCCTTGTGCCTGGGGCAAAGCAGATTTTCGTTGACTTCCGGTCCGAAGGTGTGGAGAGGGGTCCATGGGCCGAGATAGGGGATCATCAGGTCCGCCCTGGTCGTGTTGTCCTGGCTGCCGGCCGGTCGCCGGATTCCCCAGCGGGCCTGTACGATCGGAAAAAACTTCCCATCATCTCCGTAGTACATGGCTGAGCTTGTCCCAATCTGTTTCAAATGGTTCATGCAGGTCGTCGCATAAGCTGATTCGCGGGCCTGGTTCAGGGCCGGCAGCAGGATTGCCGCCAGGATGGCGATGATCGCTACGACGATTAAAAGTTCAATCAGTGTGAAATGTTTCAAGCTCATTGTTGTACCCCTTCTGCAAAGAGATTTGGAATTGATGACACCCTGATGGTGATTGCCGGGCCGACGGTGTTGTTTTCATCCTCCTTCATTTCTTCCATGGTTTTGGTTTCACGACGGAATCTTCGGCAATTGGCCGTCTGCCGGATCCGGCGTCCTCCCGTGCAATACCGGAGAGGGGTTGCTGTCTGGAAAGATCTCATCGCTTCAACCTTGGTTTGCCCCCGGGAAGAACGCGGACGGCATTCTTCATGAAGCGTATTCCAAGCCGTCCCGGGAGGCCGTCCGCCGTCCGTCGCAGGGCGGCAGCCGCCGGAATGAAAGTTCTTTCGTCATCCCGCTGCGCCGGGCACTGTATTTCTCCTTCCGGTGGATTTCCGGAGCCTCTTTCTCCGGATAACTCCGTATTTCAGATTTCGGCGGAGGCCGCGCTCTCCCGACTGCGGGAGCTCAAATCCAGAACGGAATTTCTCTCGATGATCGTCGGCCGGTGATAGTAGTTCTTCTGAGCCATCTTTTCCGGATCGCTGACCATGTCCAGAGCCACCTTGATCTGATCCACACAGTCGAGACTCTCTGCGGTGATCGGCGGGAAGTAGGTTTCAGTGATTTTTTCTCCCCCGATGGACAGGATCCCGAGATCTTCCGGAATGCGCACTCCATGCCGGTGACAGGCGTTGATTGCTCCCTGCAGCGAACCGCCGCAGACTCCGATCAAGGCGCTGATCTTCAACCCGTTTTTTATGACCTCGTCGAATTTATGGCACGCTTTGAGAGCGCCTTCCTCACCGCGTTTGACATCGCAGTCGATGATCTGAAGTTCGAGTCCGTGCAGGTCACAGTAGTCCCGGACGCCTTTCACTCGTTCCATGATGATGCAGTCGTGCGGTTCCGAGACAAGCACGCCGATTCTGTGATGTCCGCGTCGGAAGAGATAGTTTGCCGCCATGTGGCCGGCGAAAAGATCATCGGTCCCGACGGACGGCATATCGAACATGTCCAGATGCCATCCCCAGACGATCAGCGGAATCTCGTACTCCAGCAACGTTTTGACCTCGTTCAAACTGAAGTTTCCAGAACTCGGCAGAACGATCAATCCCACGACATTTTCTTCGGTGATCGGGAGCTCCCGGGGCACGATCAGCGACGGGTCGTATTCCTGCAGCAGCAGACGGTGCGCCGGGTATCGGTGCCGCAGGTCGTCCATTGCCTGTGCCAGCTCCACGATATCCGAAGAAACACAATGCGGAACCGCGATCATCAGGGTCGGCTCATGGGTGATGTTCAGTTTTGCAACCCTGTCGGTGACGAAGACGCCTTTCCCCGGAATCTGCTGCAGATATCCCTCTTCACGAAGCTGGCTGCAGGCCATGTATACCGTCATCTGTCCCACACTGTAGCGCTTCATCAATTCCCGCACCGAAGGGAATTTCTGACCCGCGGGAATGGAAGAGAGTTCCTCCAGCAAACAGTGATACAATTCTTCATATTTCAGTTTTGCGGCGGTCATGGGCTTCCTCTGTCGTTTTTAGTGTATCTAGCTATATTATACTGTAAAATACATAAAATGTCAATACCTTTTTCCTTTTTTTTTAATACATGATGCCGGATCCGGGCATGGGGCCCCGGAAATCCGGGGTATTCCCTCCGCGTCGGGATGGCGGGGGATCCGAGCGATACGGGGATCAGCAGGGTGTTTTTTCGATAAACATTCCGGTAAAGTATCGGATCTGGCTTGTTTTCAAGTCGAAAGAGTGCTATAATTAGCTTGATATAAGATTCACATATGTTTGGCAGATCAATCAGGAGTGAAGTTGCAGATGAGCGGAATCTGGTCGAGAGTGCGCATGGGGGCGTGCCTGGGAGTGCTCACTATGGCGCCGATGGTCGCCGTGACGGCGGCAGAGAAGGGAAAAACGGTTGAAGAGAGTCAGCAGGAGATTGCACCATGGTATCCGGCTCCGGAGCCGCTGCGGCCGATGAATACCGCAATTCCCGCCGCTGAAGTCAGGGCGGTTCTTGCCGACGGGATCACGGTGGAGCCGGGAAAATTCAATTCGACGCGATTGTTGAACGGTACCTGGCGTTGTTCCGGTCTGGTCCGGTCGGCGGATCCCTTCGACAACGGAATCGATCTTGACAAGGGGTATTCTGCCGCGGATTTCGACGATGGCGCCTGGGATCAGATCGAGGTGCCGCGCAACTGGTACCTGAAGTATCCCTATCGGACGATTCACAATCCGCGTGAACCCTTCGTCAAAGGATGGTATCGCCGGACGTTTGACCTGACTGCCGATGAGCTTCGCGACCGGGCGGTCATATTACATTTCAACGCCCTCGGTTACGAAGGCAGGCTCTGGATCAACGGAGAGGAGGCGGGAAGCCATCACGGGGATTTCGTCCCGTGGACGGTTGACATCACCAGATTCGTGAAGCCGGGGCGGAATACCATCGCACTGCGGGTGTTTTCGGATTTCGGCGTCTCACAGACCCGGGGCGGCCTGAAGGCGGTGCGTTCCTACGGGGCGCAGTGGAGCGTCGAAAGCATCAAGGGCGGTTTATGGCAGGACGTCGAACTGCGTTTTGAACCGCTGATCCGGTTCAGCCGGATTCTGGTGAATCCCGAGCTCGCCTCGGGCGGAATCTCGGTCGACTATACGGTGGAAAACAGTACCGGGCGGAAGGTTGAGGCTGAACTGGGCGGTGTGGTCACGACTGCGCTCAGGGAGGGGGCAAATCAATTCAATGCCGCGGCGACCGTGTCGCGTGAACTGCCCCCCGGAACAACTTCCGGAACACTTGAAATCAAACTCGACCGGCCGGTACTGTGGTCTCCGGAACAGCCCTATCTTTACTTCCTTTCAATGTTCGTCCGTGACGGTGACAAGATTCTCTCCGCAAAGGCGGAGCGTTTCGGCTATCGTGAGTTCAAAGTCCGGGACGGCCATTTTCAACTCAACGGGAAACGGATTTTTCTGTTCGGCGAGAATATTCCCGCGAATGGTTACGGCGGCGGGGACAGCGACGAAAAATACCGGCCGATCCTCCACGCCTGGCTCGCCAACGCGCGGGCTCGCGGAATCAATATCGTCCGGAACGCCCATATGCCGATTCTGCGCCAGGCGCTCGAAGTCGCCGATGAGATCGGTTTGATGTTCTACGACGAGTGGAGCTGGAGCTTCACCAACGCGATTGAGGAAAAAGAGTTCGAAAAGCGCAATCTCGCGGAGTTCTCCCGCTGGATCGAGCGTGATTACAACCATCCGTCTGTGGTGATGTGGTCGTGCGGCAATGAGGTGATCTATCGCGACAAGCCGGAGGTGCAGCGCCAGCTTGACAAGCAGGTGGAACTGGCGCGGCGACTTGACCGGTCCGGCCGTCCCGCCGGCTCGTTTTCCGGCTGTGCGATGTGGGACATGTATGGTACCGGAAAGCTGGTTACCGATTTCATAGACCTCCACTTCTATCTTGGTAACGGTGTCGCGCCGTGGACACACTGGAACCGGCGGTTCGATGAATATTATGCCGGTTCGCTTCAACATTACCAGGCAACCGGTGCGAGACTGCCTTTCCCGTACATCATCTGGGAGTGCATCGGGTTCTCGTGGGGAGGCAAGACCGATCCCACCTTCCGAGCCAACGATCCGCGCGCCTACGCCAACTATGCGCGCAGCAAGACCGACTGGGCGCAGCCGAATGGAATCGGTTATTCCGGCACCATCGGACTTGCCCGGGCTCTTTCCCCGGATGGATTGACTTACGCCAAGAATCATTATGGCCACCGATTGCTTGAACTGATGCGTCAGGATGTCCGGATCGATGGTTTCGCCCCGTGGTTCCATGGCGCGAAGCTGGCGGGAGCCGCGCTCTGGAATCAGCCGGTTCTGCCGGGGTTGCGCGGCGCGGCCGGTTTCCCCCCGTCGAATCTTTTCTCGAAGCGGCCGGTGAAGCTGGAACTCTTCGTCGTCAATTCAACTGATCGGGCGCTTGTTGACGCAACCGCCGAGGTGACTGTGATGACCGGGCCATGGACGGAGCGCCGGATCGGGCGTTATCCGCTGGGGGGGATCGGATCATGGGAGCGACCTGTCAGGGAAATTGAATTTGAGCTGCCTTCTTCGATCCGCGGTGTTGCCCAGTTCCGGATTACGCTGTCGGCAGAGGGAAAGACCGTCGGGCGTAATTTCTATGACATTTTTGTACAGGATCCGGCTGTTTTGAATACTCCCCTTGCCGGAGCATCCCCGGTGGCGCTGCTCGACGGGGGCGACGAAACCGACATCGAGACGACCGCGGCGATCCTGAAGGCGCTGGCGATTCCGTATGAAAAAGTCGGGGACGCCGAGGCGCTGGCGAAGTTCAGAAATGCGGTGGTCCCGGCCTCGCTGCACAATACCGGAGCATTGGAGTTCGATCGCGATGCGTTGTATGGCTGGGTACAGGCGGGGGGAAATCTGCTGATCCTCGAACAGACGCCCGGCAGCGGTTCAATCCTTCCCGATCTGAGCGTGACTGCCGATCCGAACACCTTTGTCGATCTGGTGATGCCGGCGCATCCGGTCTTTTCCGGCCTGACGCAGCGGAATTTCGATACCTGGGAAAACCCGGATCTGGGCAATGTGATCACCAATGTGATTTCTCCGTTCTCCGTCAATTCGCTTGCCGCGAAGGGGCCGGTGCTTGGCGGTCGCAAGGTTTCGACGGCGATTCTGGAGGCTGCAGTCGGGCAGGGGTATGTGTTCTGGAATCAGCTCGATGCAGTAAAACTCTGGGGGCGCGACAGCGCTGCGTCCACCTACCTTGGAAATCTGTTCCGGTATCTTTTCTGCGGAGGTGGGCGTCATGCCGGAGTTCTGCCGCTTGAGGCGAGCATGGCTGCCGGATTCCAGGTGGATCCGGAGCGGTTGTCGCCGATCGATCTGACCGCCCATGTCAACCGCAGTTTCACCGATGAGACCGACGGCGACGGCAAGGGAGGGTGGACGGACCAGGGGATCAACGATTTCCGCAATATGCCGCTCGGCAGACAGCGTGCGGCGGGGGTGATGTTCGAAATCATCGATCCGGCGAAGAATAACGACAAGAGCTGCATCGTTCTGCGTGGATCGAACCGGACTTATTTTCCGGAGGCTGTCCGGGGAATCCGGGTCGGCGAGAAGTTGAGCCGGATCTTCTTTCTGCATACCTGCGCCTGGGTCGGCGGAGAAGCCGGCTGTTACCGGATGAATTATGCCGACGGTACCTTCTGCGATCTTGTGCTGGTTGACGGCAAAAACATCGGTGACTGGTGGATGGTCACGTTTCTCTCCGATGCGCTGCCGGGAATCATGCGGCCGAATGCAACCCGTGAGGAGGTGGGCACCTATGTGACCTGCTGGGAGAATCCGCGGCCCGATCAGGAGATCGTTTCGATCGATTTTCTCGGTGCCGGAGTGGCCCGCAGGGGAGAGATCGCCTATGTCGCCGCAGCCGCTCCGGTTCCGGTCCTGGTTGCCGCGACCGGTGAGCGTTACAATCCCGCTGCGATTGAGATCAGGCCGCCGTTCCGGGGAGAGTGTTCCGACGGGGAACAGCCGCCGAAGATCGAACTGGAAAAAACGACATTGCCCGACGGTTCCGGGGGCGAGGCGATCCGGGTGGAATTTCCCGCGGTCTCCGGGAAAGGTATGAGCTGGTTTTCCGCTTCATTCGATCCGTCGAAATACAGCAAGGAGGGATTTCGCTATCTGACGTTCTGGATCAAACCGGCCGGCCTCGGGGCGCTCGACATCTCCCTTCCGGGACGGGACCGTCAGGGGGCCATGAGCCGGAGCATTGAAATCGGTACGAAGGATCGTGACTGGACCAGGATCCGGCTCAATCTCGGCTCGGATCTGAAGTGGAGCGGGAAGGCCGCCGATGCGCTTGCCGGAGAACTTCTCATCTGCAACGGGCAGGACAAGAAGGTGTTTTTCCCGCGGCCGGCCGTGAGTTTTCTGATCAGCGGCATTGTGCTGGAGTAGTTATTCACGGAAGAGAAATTTAAAATTATCGAAAAAAAAGGGTTGATATTTTCTCTATTCAGCCTATATTGAGTAACAGGGAAAAGGGAAATTGTCCGGATTTAATATGTAGTTCGGCAGTTTCTCTTTTTTTATTTTCCGGTTGTTCAGGGGCGTTTGGGAGCGTGAGATCAGCCGTTAAGCCATGTTAACTAGTCGTAAATTGTAGTTTTTTTTACACGAAATGAAAAAAAAATTTGATTTTTTTTGTTTTCAGGCATATTGTCTGCAGTATAGGTTTCTTTTCAGTCAGGAAAACTGGGCCGAATCATGCCGGAGTTGCCGGAAGCGGAAAATATCGGACGGGCGTTGAACCGGGTTCTGACGGGGCGCCGGATCACCGCGGTTGAAGTATTTACTCCGGCGATGCGCGAACCGTTGCTGCCGCTTCTCGAGGCTGGGTTGCCGGGGCATTGTTTTACCGGCGTTCGGCGTCGCGGTCGTTATCTGGTGGCGGAGCTGGATGACAGACGGGGACTTCTGATGCATTTCGGCATGTCCGGAGTGGTGCGCGTCGAGGATCCGGCGATTCCGAAGCGGAAACATGAACATGTTTTCATCCATCTGGATGATGGGCGGGCATTCCGGTTCGAGTGCACGCGGCGATTCAGCATACTCAAGGTATGCCGGGTGCCTGAGCCCGGGGCGTGGCCGGAAGAGCTGGCCGCACTCGGGGTTGAACCGCTGACCGCGGCGTTTTCGGGCGAGATGTTTTTCGCCGCTTCTCGGGGACGGCGCGGATGCGTGAAGAATTTGTTGATGGATAACCGGGTGGTTGTCGGGATCGGCAACATCTATGCGACGGAAACACTCTTCGCCGCCGGAGTGGATCCGCGGCGTGAGGCGGAGACGTTGCTTCCGGAGGAATGCGGGAGGATCGTCCGCGAAGCGAGGCGGATACTGAGGCGGGCGATCGAGCTTGGCGGCAGTTCCATTTCGGATTTTCTGAATGTCGATGGAACGGAGGGTAAGTTCGCACAGGAGTTGCGGATCTACGGGCGTCGCGGAGAGCGGTGTCCGGTCTGCGGGAAAACGATCGAAATGGTGCGGCTGGGCGGCAGGAGTTCCTGTTACTGCCCGGGATGCCAGAGATAACGGGGCCGACCTTGTGGGGAATGGTGGTCCGGCCGGAGACGGGGCGCAAAACGAGGAAAGTAAAAGAGGTGTTTGATTTGAAAATCGGTGGGATGATTCTGTCGGGGATGCCGGGGCTGTTGCTGTTGCTGTTGCTGTTGCCGGTCGGCTGCGCGTCGTCCGGCGGTACGGAGCAGACGGTTCGTCCCGAAATTGTGACGGCGGAGTTATCCGATGCAGCCAGAACTGAAGCCGAAAAATATGTGGAGGGATTTGCCGCTGCCCTCAAGAGCGGCGATTACGGCGTGTTGGAAGCGGTGTTGCCCACGGCGGAAGGGCGTCGGCAGGTTTCCCGGGAGATGTTTGATTCTCTGCGCGGAGAATTGGAGCGTGAATATGGGAAATTGGTCGATGTCGGATTTTTCGGCGAATTGGATCAGACGCTGGTTCGCGACTACTACTGGGCGTTTACTTTTGAGCGCCGTGTTGAGTCGGCGGAGCGGCCGGGGGTGGTGAGCAGAGTGCATCTGCTTTATCTGGTGCGGGTTGGCAGTCAGGACGGCAGACCGGTGATCACCGGCGCCGGATTCCGGATTTGAATTTTTTCTTATTTCAGGTAAAGTGAGGTTTCTTATGAAAGCATTGACGGAAAAACAGAAAAATATCCTTGAGTTCATCGAAGATTTTCTGGATCGCGAGGGGATGGCGCCGACGGTTTACGAAATCGCGGATAATTTCCACATCAAGACTTCGACCGTGTTTGCCCATTTACGTGCATTGCAGCGCAAGAAGCAGTTATCCCGCAGTTCGAAGGCGCGCAGCATCAGTCTGGCTTCCCGCAATCGCAGCGGCAAGAGTGCTCCGTTGGGTGCTTTCATGATTCCGTTGCTTGGAAGGATCAACGCCGGTGCTCCGAGCGAAAGCTTGGAGTTCAAGGAAGGGGAGATCTGTGTCCAGAGTTCTCTTGTCGCGGATTGCGCTCCGGAGCAGCTCTATGCGCTGCGCATTCAGGGCGAGAGCATGCGCGACCTCGGCATCTACGACGGCGACGTGGTGATCGTGGCGCAGAACGGCACCAAGCCCCGCCCGGGTGACATTGTTGTCGCGCTGGTACAGGGGAACGAGGTTACGGTGAAGAGTTATTTCCCGAAGACCGGCGGTCGGGTGGAGCTGCGGCCGGCGAATCCGGAATTTCCGATTCAGGTCTATCCGAGCATCGACGTCGCCATCCAGGGGCGTGTGATCGGGCTTCAGCGCAAATACTGATTGCTGGTCGGTCGTTGCGGCCTTCTCCTCTTCGGGGAAGGCCGCTTTTTTTTCGGGGGTATCCGGGGTGGGGGAATGATCATCGGAAGTCCGGGAAGGTTCCCACGCGGAAAGGCGTGACGGAGAATGCGGAAGGCGGAAATTCACCCTGTCGCACGGGGCGGAACTTTCTGCGGAAAGTTTCACGAGATTTGAATAAAATGTTATCTGGATGACTTGCAAAAACTGTTTTTCCCCGGTATACTATTGTCCGACTACCCGGGCGAACAACTTAAAATCGAGGATGACGACTATGAAAATTGCCGTATTTCTTCTGTCCTTCACTTTATTGACGATGGTGTTTCCCGGAGTTGCCGCCTCGGAAAATCTGCTCCGAAACAGTGACTTTCAATTGTCGGATTCAAAGGGGGCGGGAGAGGTCCCCGATTGGCATCGTTCCGGCGGTGTTTCCATTCGGCAGCACGGCGGAAAACTGGAATTGACCACATCGGCACAGGCGCCTGACATGCGGGTCGAGCAGTTCCTTCCCGTCGCCGACAACTGGGGAACGCTCCGGTTCAGCGGAACAATTGAAATCGACCGGATCACACCGATCGGACGTGTCGATTTCAGCGTTTATCCGACGGTGATGTTCTTCAGTGCCGACAAAAAGATTCTCGGTACGCTCCAACTGGATGCCTCTCCAGGCAAAAGTGCCGGGATCCACGAGTTTTCGCGGGTGTTCGGGTTGCCCGCCGGCACCGTGCAGATCGCAGTCCAGTTCCGGGTCCGCTCTGCAGAAGCGGTTGCGAAAGTCGTTGCGCCGGTTCTCGAGGTGCTCGGCGCCCCCGGGGAAGCGGTTGACGCTCCGCCGCCTGCCGGACGCACGGTGGACTGGGGGCGTGAGCCGGTGATTGTACGCGGTAGTGACAGGGGCGAGATCGTGCTCAACGGGCTTTGGCGGTTTCAGATTCTCGATCCGGCGATCAACCGCGACAAACCCGTTTCGAAGGGGTGGGGGCTGATCAACGTTCCCGGTACCTGGAATGCCCGGTCTCAGGTGCCGAACCTTGCCGCGCACGGCGGTGGGCCTCTTTGGCAGGGGAGGAACATCGACAATGCTTCCGCCGCCTGGTTCAGTCGGCCGTTGGAGATTCCCGCAGATTGGAAAGGGCGGAAAATCGAACTGGAGCTGGAACGGGTCGGTACCGTTGCCGAGGTGTGGGTTGACGGAGTCAACTGTGGGGAAGTCCGGCATCCCGGTGGTGTGGTGGATCTCACGCGGGCTGCCCGTCCCGGAGAGAAATCCGAATTGACCATCAAGGTGCTCGCCGTTTCAGACGTCAAGGAGATTCTTGAGATTGAGGGCGCCAATGCGGATCAGTTCTACAAGAAGAAGGTTACGCTGGAAGGGAAGGGGCTGACCGGCGATGTGGTGCTCCACAGCCGTCCCGCCGGCGGCGGTTATGCAGGTGTGTTCATTCAGCCGTCGGTTCGCCGCAGGATGCTGAAGCTGGTGGTCGAGTTTGCCGGACTCGACAAGCCGGGCGAATGGAAGATTGCCGCCCGGGCGCTCAAAAGTTCGGGGAATCGGAGTTTTCCCGAGCATACCGTGCAGCTCTCCCCGGATGCAGCGGGGGAGGCGGTCGTCACTCTCGAATATCCGTGGCCCGATCCGGAACTCTGGGACATCGACCAGCCCAACCTCTACGATCTTGAACTGACGGTGAGCGGCAACGGGCGGACCGAGACGATTCTGGAGCGTTTCGGATTTCGAGAGTTTCACATTGCGGGGCGCGATTTCTTTTTGAATGACCGCAAGTTCAATCTCCGCCCGATGGTGCTCTCCGGCTGGTCCAGCCCGACCTTCACGATCGAGGGAATGCAGGGGGCGATTGCGGGGTGGAAAAAGGCCGGCTTCAACCTCCACGAGGTCTGGCCGCAGGAGGATTTCCCCGGTAAGGTCGTCTATCCGGAACGTGCGGCGCTCGATTACGCAGCTGAAATCGGCTGGCCGGTGATCGCCGATCTGCCGTCGATGCGTGATCTGCGGCTGAGTTTCCTCTCCGACAAGCAGGCTGCTGCCGCATGGAAAAAACGGGTCGAGGCTAAATTGCGCAGGTATCGCAACAATCCGGCGATTCTGATGTGGGTCCACTCCGCGAACTCCTTCAACGGCGTCAGCGACCAGGATCCGCGTTACATCGGTCAGCCGGAAAAGTTTTTTGCCGAGGGGAACGGCGTCACCAACGCGCTTCCCGCCGGACTTGCGGTGTCGGAGATCCTCCGGGAACTCGATCCTACCCGGCCGAATTTCTCTCACGCCGGGCAGGTCGGTGACGTCTACACCGCGAACAATTATCTGAGTATGATTCCTCTCCAGGAGCAGGAGGAGTGGCTCTCAGACTATGTCCGGTTCGGTACACACCCCTATCTTGCAGTGGAATTTGGTTTCATCGCCGGTTTCGATTTCCGGCGCGGCCGCTCCGCCTACCAGTACACCAACAGTACCGAGAAGCAGATGACGGAACACCTCGCCGCCTTCTATGGTCGTGAGGCCTATGAAAAGGAGTCCTTCGCTGCTGCGGCCGACAACCGCAACACCCTGATCCGGGATCAGCTCTATCGCAGCACCGATGCGTTTGTTCCCGATGAACTGGCGCTTGATCTCTTCGCCAGGATGAACCGCCAGGTGTTCCGCAGCTGGCGTACTGCCGGCTGTTCCGGTGGAATGATCCCGTGGATGATCAAGGATGGTTACGATCTCGGGCGTCTCGATCAATCACTGAAGCTGAAAACCATGGCGACCGTCAAGAGTCCGCCTTTCCAGCCCGGTCGTCGCGGATTCTACAACCCCTATCTGTCGCTTGAGGCGCGCTATTGCATCGGTCTCGAGGCGGCGACGCCCAATGTCGCCGGCAAGGCGCTCTCCGAGGTCAACTCGGCGACTCTCGCCTGGCTCGGAGGCGCGGAGATCCCGGGCGATGTGGTTGATTTCACCGAGAAGAGCCACAGCTTCTACGGTGGAGAGAACGTCCGGAAACAGGTGGTGATCCACAACGACCTGCGCCGGAGCGCCCCCTACCGGTATGAGCTTGAGCTGCTTCTCGGGGGCAAAGTTCTGGACTCCCGTAAAGGCTCCGGAACAATTGACGCGGCGGGGAAACTGCTGATTCCGGTGGAGTTCAAACTGCCCGAAGTCACGGAGAAAACCGATGCCGAACTCCGGCTTGTCGCGGAGGTCGGCGGCAATTCCCACGGCGATCGGTTCCGTCTGCGCGTTTTCCCGGCGAGGCCGCAGCCGTCGGCGGGAGAAATTGCACTCTGGGATCCGAAGGGCGATACTGCGAAATTCCTGAAATCCGCCGGATACCGGGTGAAGATGGTGGAGTCTCCCGCCGCGGATACGAAGTTTCTGGTGGTCGGGCGCGACAATCTGATCCGGGGAGGAAAGCGCCCCTTCGATCTCGAAAAATATGTTTCCGGCGGCGGCACTCTGCTGGTGATGGCGCACAAGAGCTATGGGGACGGCTTCCGTTACGGCAACTTTGTGCAACGCCAGGTGTTCCCGGTGGACGACGCGTCGCCGGTTACCGCAGGGCTGGATCGCGAGGATCTGCGTGACTGGCGGGGATCCGGTACACTGCTGGAACCCTACCCGAAGGTGCCCGCCGGCAAAACCGGCTGGGGATGGCACTGGGGGAACCGCGGTTCCGTGGTCAGCCGCAACATCGAAAAGCCGCACCATGGCGGCTGGACTCCATTGCTGGAAAGTGACTTTGATCTTCAATACACCCCGCTGATGGAACTTGCCCGCGGTCGGGGCGGAGTGATCGTCTGCCAGCTGGATTTCGAGGACAATCTTGCCGATCCCGCGGCAATGCGGCTTTTCGACAATCTCATCGTCTATGCGGAAGCGAAACGGTTTTCTCCGCGCAGCCGCAGTACCGTCTATCTCGGTGACGATTCCGGCCGGGAGCTGCTGACCTCCTTCGGTCTGCGATTTGAAAGTTCCGACGCGATTCCCGCCACGGCCGATCTGGTGCTGGTCGGTCCCGGTGCGAAAGCGACCCGGGCTGAACTGGAGGCCGCGGTCGGACGCGGTGCGAAGGTCGCGGTGCTCGGTGCAGAGCCTGCCCGGCGGATTCTCGGTCTGGAGCTGGAGAAAAGAAAGGATTACCGTGGTTCGTTGAGGCCCCCGGCGTGGCCGGTGGCGGCCGGGCTTTCTGCGAGCGATCTGCGTTGGCGTTCTCCGCTGGATGCCGAACTTCTGCAATCAGCATCCGGTCTGGAGGCGGGAGCCGACGGGCAGCTCGGTCGTCTGGCTGTGCCGGGAGGAGAGATCATCGTCTCGCTGCTCGATCCGAACCGGTTCGACACGGTCAAATTTCCGTACTGGCGTTTCACCCGCTGGCGGCAGACCCGGGCGTTGAATCAGCTGCTGGCAAACCTGGGTGCGGAGTTTTCCGTCGATGGAGAGTTTTTCGCCAATACTCCCGGTGCGACGGGGTGGCTTGATTTTGCCGAAAACTGGCGCGGCAGATTTCTCGTGAAAATGGGAAAGGCTTCGGCTCCGCTGAAGGATCCGGGGATTTCCGCTGAGGCACGAAAGGCGGTCCAGCCTGATTTCGACGATTCGAAGTGGCAGCTGATCGACATGCCCTTCTGCTGGCATCGGGAGGCGTTGAACGATCCGGAGTGGGGAGAGCAGAACGGCGAAGCGGTTTTCCGCCGTGAAATCACAATTCCCGCGGAACTTGCCGGAAAGAGTCTGAAGCTCGATCTCGGTCTGATCGATGATACGGACAAGACCTATTTCAACGGCGAATTGATCGGGGGCGCCGACAACTACCAGGTGTTCCGCAGTTATACGATTCCGGGACGACTGGTGAAGGCCGGCCGCAACGTGATTGCGATCAGGCTATTTGACAACTTTGGAGAAGGTGGCTTCTTCAGCAATGCGAAGGTCTTCCGGATGCCGCTCAAGGAACAGGTCATCGGCCTTTACCATTCCGATTATCTCGATGCCGATTTCAGGAGTGCCGATCATCCGCATCGTTACCATCGCTGGTGACGGGAGCCTCCCCTCTTTCCGGATCGGGCGTATTACAACCGGCCCGGACAGAGGGGCTTTCAACGCATGTCATTTCGATGCCCCGGGAGGCCGGTGCGACGGTTCCTCGTGTGCCGTTTTCCCGGTGTGATTTTCATTTCATTTTCTTGATGAACCGGAAAAAGTACCGGCCGGCCTCATCCGTCATGCCGCCATGGTATTCTTCCGCCTCTGGAAGCTTGTGACCGGGATGAAAGAACTCCACGATCTGAAATCCGCAGCGGTTGACGTAGAAGTGAATGTTGCGCTTTTCAAAATACGGTGTGCAGGTCTCCCACACCTCGGTTTCCGGATGGAGTTCCTCTATGGCGTTCCAGATTGCCTGACCGGTGCCCCTGTTCTGTACGCCGACCCTGACGAAGAGCAGTTCCAGATGGTTGTACCGGCTCTCCGGGTCGATTCTGACGACTGCGCCTCCCGCCATGGCTCCATCCTGCCGGGCAACATAGGCGATTGCTCCGCCGGCGTATAGCGACTGATCGATATCCTCTTCGGGAAGAACCGGTTTTTCACAGGGACCGAACTGCGCTTCATATCCGGTCTGAAATGCCTTCTGCATCTCACGCTTGAACTCGGCGTGATCGTTTTCCGGAAGCCGGATCAGGTGAAAATGTTTCATATCGTCTCAATCCTCCTTCTTTTCTTGTCTCCGGGGCGCCTCAGGCCGAACCAGAAGTAGAGCAGAAGCCCGGTCAGCAGAAGCCGTGAAACCGGCATTGCCAGCCACACGCCATCCATGCCGAACCAGAGCGGCAAAGTGTAGATACAGAGCGGCAAGGCGATGAAGGCGTCACCGTAAATCAGCCACGAGGATTTTACAATGCTTCCGGTGGACTGGTAGTAGAACGCCGCCACCCGGATGACCCCGAGCAGCAGAAATGCCGGTGCCGAGAGCAGGATTCCGCGCATCGCCAGTTCCCTGGCCTCTCCGGAGGTCAAGCCCATCCAGCCGGGGATGATTCCATGCATCGCGAAGGAGAACAGCATCAGAATGATTCCGGAGGCGAATGCAAACCAGTAGCCGTAATTGCCGAAACGGTTCTGCCGCCTGTGTTTCCCCGCACCGAACATCGAGGCCGATAACGGCTGGACTCCTCCCGCAATTCCGGTCATGAACATCGAGCCGAGTGCTTCGAGAGAGGAGATGACCGTGTAGGCGGCGAGGCCGTCAATTCCTCCGTAACGCAGCGACTGGGCGTTGTGCATATAGAGCATGGCAATGATCGAAAGCATATTTCCGAAGATCGGCAGCCCGGTCAGCGTGATTCTCCGAAGTTCACTCCACGCGGGAGTGAAAATTCCGGGTGAAAAGCGCAGTCCGGTCAGCCGAGAACAGAAATAAAAGGCCCCCAGCACGCAGGCTCCCCCCTGACTGACCACCGTCGCGATTGCTGCCCCGACGGCGCCGAACTCGAGGAGAAAGACAAAGACCCAGTCCAGGACGATATTGCCGACGAGTCCGGTGACCATCAGCAGCATCGAGAGGGTGGGATGGCCATCGTTGCGGATCACTTCCAGGCAGATCGACATGAAAACGGCAAACACCATTCCTCCGGTCAGAATCTGCGAATACCGCAGAGAGATCGGCATCAGCTCCTCCGTCGCTCCCAGCAGGGTCAGAATCGTCCGGAGACATGGGAACGTCAGCGTCGTCAGGAACAGGCTCCAGATCAGGCCGAGAAGAAGCGTCTGGGAGAAAATCCGCTTTGCAATTTCGTAGTCGCCCGCTCCGCGGCTCTGGGCGATCAGAACCGCCCCGCCGGAACCGACAAGAAAACCGAATGCCTGAAGCAGCATCACCAGCGGCCAGGTGACCGAGGCTGCCGCCAGAGCGTTTTTTCCGCCGGATAATCCGATGAACATCGCATCGACGATTGAAAAGGAACCGCCGATGAGAGCTCCGAAGATGGAAGGCGCCACATATTTCCAGAACAGGCGCGAGTCTTTACTGAGTATTTTCATTGGTCAGATTCAGTGCTTTGTGGAAGGCCGCCGCATAGAAGTCCAGAGCTTCGACAAATTCCGGTGAAAATCTGGCAACGGTTTCACGCATGGCTTTTTCTTCCGCCGCATGAATCTCCGCCAGAATCAGTTCTGCGAACTCCCGGCCCTTCCGGGTGAAGCGCAGGTAGCATTCGCGCCGTCTGCCGGGGATGGGTTCCAGGGTGATGTACCCGGCATTCCGGCATTCGGTGACGATCGTGTTGATGGTCGACAGCGGCAGCAGCCAGTTGTTGTGCAATTTACTCTGGGAAAGGTTCTCATCGTCGGCCAGCGCATACAGGAGAACCACGATATTGGGTTTGACCGCGATGGAACGCCCCTTGACCAGGTAGGCGTGATCGATCACGTTGGTTGCATTGACCAGTTTCCGGATTTCGCCGCGCATGGAAAATCTCCTTATATTACGGATTCGTATTTTTCAAATCCATAATATAATCCGGATTCGTATTTCTGCAAGGCTGTTGTGCAAAAAATTGAAATCAGGACAACGGAGCCCCGGGGCGATGAAGTGGAAAGCAGATACCGAAGGCCTTCCGGAGAGTACCCGGAGATTGGCCACGAGGTGTACGGCACAGAATTGATCGGAAAAGGAATGTAAAAAAGCCTACTTCCGGGGAGGTGGTGCGACACTCTTTCGCTCGCAATAAAGGTAAGGAATCATCTGATTGGTGATTTTTTCCCTTTTCTTGAGCAGCAACAGACGGATCAACGACAATGCATTTGCGGCCAGAGCCGGATAGTTCTGGCAGAAGGTTGTGAGAGGCGGTTCGACCGCATGGGATAGTTGCAGGTTTTCCCAGGTAATCAGGGAAATATCCTGTGGAACCCGGATTCCGACTTCCGCCAGAGCCTTCAGGACTTTGAGAGACATCTCTTCATGCGGCAGCAACAGGGCTGTGACTTTATCCGAAACGAGCTGTTCCAGCTGTGGGCGGAATCCTCTGATCGGGTCATGTTCATATACTTTCCCCTCACAAAGTTGATGTTTCCCTATCGCTTCGATGAAATACCTTTGTCGCAATTTCTGAGAATATCCGCCTTCCCCGATATCCAGCAGACCGATTTTGCCGTGGCCGGCCTGGATGAAAACATTTACCGCCCGTTCGATGGCGTCTCCCTCATCGGAGTTGATGGACCAGATATCGTTACCGGAACGGTGGCGGTTGTTGATTACGACAATGGGGCAACTGTAAAATTCCGCCAGTTTCCGGTTGACCAGATCACTGTAACAAAGTGAGATGATTCCATCGAAAACCACTGCCGCCCCGCAGCGCAAATTGGATTCGGTCAACATCAGCAGTCCCCACTCTTCTTTTGCGCAGAGCTGTATTAATTCAGATACCAGGGACTGGTCATAAGAGCCGAGACAGAATCGGTCATGAACCACGAGGAGAAGTTGTTTCCGCAGGGTATCCGGGCGGTATTTCTGTTTACGTGCCTCGGCAAGAACTCGTTCTCGCGTTTCCGGCGAGACTGATGAACAGCCGGCTAACGCACGTGACACTGTCGCGGGGGAGAGGCCCAACGTTGCCGCAAGTGTCCTGATTGAAACCTTTTTCACCGGTGATTCCTCTTTCAGGTTATCTGTATTGCAAATATACAGTTTTTTTTGGTAAAAACAAGATATCTCCGCTCAGTTTTGTTCCATTATGTTTCATGGAAACGGTTGGAAATCCCGCCTGCTTTGGGTATAATTAGGTACGATGGCCGAAGTATTCGAAACAATGAAAGTCCTGGAGCCGGTGAAAAAAAGGACATGGGAGACATCGGTTTCCGGTTGGAGTCAACCATGGGGCCTGCAGGGACGGAGTGCGGCAATGAGCGACAGGGTGGTTTGCCGGAAGAAACTTGCCGGAGAACATCGGTGTACTCGCTGCGGATTGCAATCGTTTATTCGAACCTTACGGGGGGCTCCTTGAAAGCGGAACTTGCAGGCAGTTTCAAAAACGGGTGAGGGATGGTGGGACAGGGGAGGACACATTTCCCGATCTGCTCAGACCTGGAGGAGCCACCTGCGGACAGAAAGACAGAATCAGGCGAACCAGTTTTATTTCCGGAAAATTGCGATAAGAATCGGTTTTCTCAAAATGAAGGAGAGTCATCATGCAGAGCAGAGAGTCACACAACCGCCCCATTGGCCAGTCGCAGATGAACAATCGGGGAAAGCATTTTACATTGATTGAATTGCTCATAGTGATTGCGATCATCGCAATTCTGGCCGGAATGCTGTTGCCGGTTCTCAACAAAGCACGCGAGAAGGCACGTTCCGCCAACTGCATCAGCAATCTCAGGCAATTGCAGGCCGGCACCATGCTTTACGCAAATGACAACGATCAATGGATTGTTGCGTATTGCGGAAATACAATGGCTGCATTGTTGTATATCGGGAATTATGCTCCGTTCAAGAGTTACTATTGTCCGTCGTTGAGGACTCCCGCCGGGCAGTGGGTCGCGTCAGACGTGGTGGCAGTTCCGGATCAGGATCAGCGTCTCACGTTCGGTTACGGGAATGTGCGTTATGATATTCCCTGGCAGTTGACCTATTACGATGAACGAAAGGAGAGGTGGGGAACATTTTACAATGTTTCCGGTTCCTGGGCGGGTTACAAGGTTGACCGGATGAAAGCGCCTTCGGAGATCTTCTACTGGGCTGATACGCTCAACAATCCTGTAACCACCGGACAGGGATTGCCGCAGTTCGGCTGGGGACAGTGGACTCCTGCCGGGGACGTGGGTGTTTCGCTTGATGCATACCACATGTCGTTGAATCACGGGGAGCGCGGAACGGTCTCATTCATCGACGGACACGTAACGCAGTTAGACCGAAATTCCGGGAAAAAGGCGGGAATTGAAGCGATGACCATTCAAGGTGTTTTTGCCGTGAACATCTGACCATTGCAATGGTCCCGATCATTGACATTCATGGCGTGGGAGTTCTGGAATATGGAAGAACGTAAATGGCTTTTCAGTTTTGCCGCAGCCGTATCTGTGGTATTCCTTATCTGTGCAGGGGAGGTGGAGAGTGCGGGTGTCTTCGGCTGGTCGCGCCACTGGAATCGTCCTGAACGGTTCGATGCTGTTTCCGGTGGCCGATTCAAACAGCCCGGCCGGGGAAAAGTGACTTTTGACGAGGAGGAGAAAGCGCTCCGCTTCGAGTTTGATTTTGAAGGAGACGGCGATTTCTGGGCTTATCCGCGGATCTTTCTGGGAGAGAGTGAAGATCTGAGCAACGCGGATTACATCACCTTTGAAATGCGGGTAGATGATTCGAGTGAGGCCGCCGGAATCGAGTGCGCCCATGTCATGCTCGGGTTCGATAACAAATTCTACCAGATTGCCGTCCCCGGCAGAGAGTACCGTCATTATGTGGTGGATCTCAATAATGGTTGCAGGAACAAAAAGGAGGTTCGCAATATTGCGATCGGAATGAATCCACGGTCAAGAAAGCTCATTTACTGGGTGAAGGACATCCGGGTTCTCGGCAAAAACGTTCCCGATTCGGAACTGGATGTTTCAGAAGTGGTCTCGGTCGGAGTGCCCGGAACGGTCTTCACGCGAAGTGATAAGCTGGAGTTCCTCCTGGATTATCTTCCGGCCGGAACGAGGATTGATTGGAAACTTCTCGACTGGCGGGGAAAAGAGTTGGATTCCGGGCAGTGGCCGGATTTCGGGAGAAAACCCCTGCTGCTTGAACCTCTGCCCGACGGATATTACAGGCTTTCGCTCTTGTCCGATTCGGTAAAATTCACTGGGGAAAAGAGTTTTCTGGTTGTTCCGGATCCCGTTGACCGCCCCGACAACCCTGATGCTTTTTTCTGCTGGGACACCGCACAGAGTGAACTTGGCAGAGAAAATCCTGAAAACACGCGCCACCCCTGGAACGGATGGGCCGAAGCAAGTGAGATTTCGCGCCGGTGCGGAGTCCGAATCATCCGGGATCGTTTCTGCTGGCCCGTCTGTGAAGAGAAACCCGGGAGGTATAACTTTGACGGCTACAAGGAGAATGTCGAGGCGTTGAACAGCCGCGGGATCAAAATAAGTAATCTTTTCTACGGTTGTCCGGAATGGGCCAGAGAGAAAAACGGGATTCTTCCCTCTGATCTGCTCTCTCTATCGTTTTGCGGAAGCGGCGGGAAAGTTCTATGATGGAAAGGTTGATGTATGGGAATTCTGGAATGAAGAGGACATCTGGTTCGCTTCGGAATCGGCGTGGGATTTTGCATCTGCACAAAAGGCGGCGTATCTCGGCTTCAAAGCAGGATCTCCCGATACTCCGGTAGCACAGGGCGCCATCTCCAATATGGAGGAACCGTCTTCTTACGTTCACGTGATGTTTTCCAATGGGGTCAGGGATTATCTGGATATCTTCAACGTCCACAGCTACGCGGCGATTTGTGAGCTTCCCCGGCTGGGGGCTACCATTGAACAGTTCGCGCGGCAGCATGGCATCGATGAACGCCCGCTCTGGATTACGGAGAACGGAACCAGGGCGGAGGGCGCGGGGCGGGAAACAAGTTATATGACGCGTTTCCGCAAACACTCTTATGAGCAGGAACTTCTGGTTGCAGAAGCTTTGCCGAAAGGGATGATTACGATGCAGGCGGCCGGCGTTGATCGCAACTTCTTCTTCGTGCTTCTCCCCTACAATGAACAGAATGGTCATAAGGACTGGGGACTTCTGAGGCGTGATCTCAGCGCGAAACCGGCAGTCGCGGCACAGTCGAATCTTCTCTACCTCCTCGCGGATGCCGAATTGATGGGGGAGATGAAACTTGGCGATGGACTCAAGGGGTTTCTCTATCGGAAACTGGATGGAAGTCAGACGCTTGTTTTCTGGAGCCAATCACCTCTTGACACGCGCCAATGGAACAGCGGGCTTGAGTTTGACGATCTGCTGGAACGGAACTTCACACTTGATTTTGCCGGTGATCCCAGAGGATACAATCTTTTCGGTACCCCGGTGGCGTTGAACATGGAAAAGGGGCAACTGAAACTTCAGGCGATCAGAATGCCGCAATTCATCTCCGGATTGAAAGGATTAAAGGCTGATATCCCCTTTGCAAAACGGAACCGGAGGTTTTCCCCGTCCCGGGTCGACTATGATCGTACCATCGTCTATCAGGTGAAAACCGGCCGTAACTTCAAATCTTTGACCTATGCCAAGGATTACGTCGAATTGAAGGAGAAAGCAGGAGAACTGCAACTGATTGTCTGGAACCTCTCTTTAGAGAAGAAATCCGGAGTTGTCTCTTTTTCGGGGCTTGCAGTCGGGAATGCGCCGGAGATTCTCTCCGTCAATCCATTTGAGAAGACAACGGTTCCGCTTGAGGTTTCCTTCCCGGATGATTCCGCGCAGACTGTCTTTGAGGTGAAAGGTGTTTTCAATGGTCTGGAAACCAGTTGCCTGCGTATGCCTGTCGTTTCGGAGGAAGAGGTCGCCCGGAGGATTGCGCAGGGGCGTAAGGAAAAGTTGATGTTTACGGAGGATCCCGGCAGCTGGCGTAAAAACGCATCCGGGGAGATGCAGATCAGCTGGGATGAAAATGAAAATGCGGTCAAATTCGTCACAGATTTCTCGCACGTGGCAGATAAACAGTTCTGGGCATATCCCGAATACGTTCTGCAACTTCCGCAAGAATCCATGCGGGGGGCTCTCGGCATCATTTTTGAATGGAAGGCGACTCCCGCCGCGGATGTAAATCTTGCTTTGTTGATGGCGGTTTACAGTACGGAGTCGGAACATGGCAAAAGTTTCTGGCTCGATGTCGCCCTCCCACAGGAAACCTGGGAGAGCCGAACGGTGATTTTCAAGAATCAGAATGTTGATCCGGAAAAGATCCGGCAGATTCGCATCGGAATGAATCCCACCCGGGGAGGAGTTCTAAGTTACTGGATCCGCAATATCCGGGTTATTTATCCCCGATGAGATTCCACTTCTCTCCGCCGGTGGAGATTGTTCTGGAATACTTTCCGGAGGTGATCTGAAGTATTCTCTCTCTCATGGATGGGTGAGCAACCAACCGGGAAGAGGCCCCACGTCTTTCCCGAAGTGAATCCCCACAAACCGGATGGGGTCGCCGCCGCGAATGTATTTCCCCGCGTGACATCCCTCCTTCCGGAGGTCCATCCGGGTGTCCTTGAGGGGGAAAAGTTTATTCCGCCTTCAGAAGCGATTTCGAAAACCTCTGATTCTCCTTCATATACTTGAGCAGGATTCTGCGGCGCGGGGTGTCCCCCGCTCTTTCGGTTTTCCCGTTCACTTCGATAACCTCGGCATCCCAGCCGTGATACTCCCGAAACGAGTGATAGGTCCAGCTCCAGCCGTACTCCTCGAAAATGGAGATCGCATCATCCAGATACTGTTCCACGCCGGGAGCCCAGTAGGGGGCGCTGAACTCTCCGACATAGATCGGGACATGGTACTTCTTGTGGAAGTCTATGACCGGTTTCATGCTTTGGATCATCTGCTCGCGATTCCAGAAAACCCCGTCGATCACGCCCGGGTATTTCAGGTTTCCCGGCCTGCCGTGGATCCCCTGATGGGTGTAACTGTGCGGCTGGTAGTAGTGGAAACTGTAGATCACGTTGTTTACGCTGACCGGGCGGAGCGTTTCAAAGCCGGCCGGATGTCCCCATTTTGCGCACTCCACAATGATCGGTGTGACGGGATCCACCTCGCGGATGGCACGGGCGATCTTATCCGCCAGACCATTCCAGTCCAGCCTGCCGTCATCCTTGTAGACGTAATCATCCTCGCGGGGTTCGTTCAACAGATCATATCCCAGGATCATCGGTTCATCCCTGTAGCGTGCGGCGATTTCCCGCCAGACGTCGGCCAGGAGCTGCTGCATCTCCGGATCCCAGCTCAAATCGTTACTGGAGAGTTCGCTGACTCGAGTTCCGGGGCCGACATGCATGTCAATTACAATTCCGATTCCATATTTGCGCGCATACGGCAGAATGCGATCCAGCACTTCCAGCCGGTTTTTCACGATGGTCCGAAATCCTTTTTCGGTACGGTGGTCGTTGATCTTGTCCTTGTCGATCCAGAATCGGATCAGATTGGCGTTCCAGACCTCGCTCAGTTCCCGGAATGCTTCCTCCCGGATGTCGTGGCCGATCATGACCCCGCGGAAGCGGCTCTTCTCCGGCGGTGGCAGCTGAATTGCCGGATTGAACTTGACATCCTGCTTCGCCGGAGCGGCGATCAGGCCTATGTCATCGAAGAAAATGGTTCCTTCCGATTGTTGCAGTCCGATCAGAATGGATAATTCCGAAACATTCTCCGGAACGTTGCAGAATGCGGAAAATTCCCGCCAGTCATAGCTGCCGTACGTTTTGGAATGGCTTGCGTAGTCCACACCGTTCGGAGTAACCACCTTCAGCGCGAAAGCCGGGCCGAGATAGCTCAACGCCGGTTTCCGGATGTTCTCCCCCCGGATTTTTCCGGTGAGAGTGATTCCTCTTCCGCGCAGCTTTTCCACCGGAATGCGGATCTCGCTCATGGCACGATTGTCGACTTTCGAATAGGTGAATTTCGCGCAGCCGGAATGGTTTGCTCCTTCGGTGGCGGAATAGCTCATTCCGGCGATCTCCGGCCACCTGGAAAATTCGGACTGTGAATTGAAATCACAGAAAAAGATCTCCTCCGCCGGAATCCCCGGCGTCAAGAAAACAAGCGCGATGAAAATGGCTCTCTTCAGCATGATCTCTCCTCTGTAAATCGATGGCCCGGCAGGGGGCGGTGCTCCTGCCTCATCCCGACGATTGTTCGTGCCGATGAATGGAAACATCAGTCATCCATCGGGCTGTACATGCGCTGGTTCTGAAAATTCAACAGCTCCCGCCAGTGGATGGAATCCGCGTGTCCGTCGAAGAATGCATTGTTGACATGGGCGGAATGGCGGTAGGCTACTCCGTATGTGCCGTTTTCTCCGGCGGCCAGGCTGGCCAGCGCCTCCGCTTCCGTGAAGCTGCCGTTGAGATTGGCGCTCAATGCATCGGCAAAAGCCGCCTTGGCGGAAGGCTTTCGGATCCGGCTGAGCTTGAATGCATATGCGATCCATTCCCCGGCACTGTCGTCGTGGAGTCCACGGTAGCTGGCTCCGTAAGAGGTTCTCGGGTCGCCGTAGGCGCCGAGAGTTGCGCTGGCGGTGGTCAGCACCGCCTTGGAAACCGGACACAATACTTTTTTCTGGAAAAATTCCGTTGCGTAGAGCGGTCCTGCCGAGGTGACGGCTTTGGACGGTGTCCCGATCAGCGCCCGGAAGGTATCGTTCAGCCAGTAGGCGTCATTTCCCGCCGGCGGTACCCAGTACTCCTGTTGTTCCGAGGCGTACATGGTTCCGGCGAGTCCCCATTGTTTGAGCTGATTGGTACAGGTCGTTTTCCTAGCCGCGTCCCGGGCTTTGTTCAGCGCGGGAAGCAACATTGAGGCGAGTACGGCGATGATTGCAATAACGACCAGTAATTCTATCAATGTGAATCTATCCGTATTCATGATTCTCCTGCTCCTTTCATCATGTGTAATGCAGACTGATTCCGATTGCGGTGTGATAGTCAGGTTCGTTCCCCTTTCCCTGCAGCTCCCGTTCAAGGCGTTCCGCCATGAACTCAGCCGCTTCGGTCATTTTCCGGCGTACCACCAGCCCGTGGAAATCCATGTTGGCGAAAAGGGTCATCTCCCCGGCGACGGGAAGTGTTTCTCCCATTTGCCGGATCAAGGTCATGAAGGGGTGTATTTCGCCGCAGAAGATCACCGCGTCCGGCCTGTCTGCGGAATCCAGTATCTCTTTCAGCGCGGAATAGTTCAGCAGTTCATTTTCCATCAGGTATCTCACTTTCACGCTGCTCTTCCGCACGGATTCAATTCCGGAATGCAGTTCGGAAAACATCTCCCCGTAGGGATTGCCGACAACCGCGATGTTGCTCCTGCCCTCCTTCTGCAGGAAATCGAAGATTTCCGCATATTCTTCGCGGAATGCCCAGTGTGCGCAGTAAGGATGGCTTCCCTGGGCTCCGAAGGCAATCACCGGCAGTCCGCCGCGGCGCAGGCGCAGTGCGGTTTCCAGATGTGAATCCAGCGGTTTCACCCAGATGACGCCGTCAACTCCGGATTTGACGATCTGATCGTAAAGTTCATCGGATTCTCCGCCGCAGTTCAGCAAAGTTTCGATCCGGTAGCCGGGGTCCCTGTGCAATATCGCGCGGGTGATGGAGTAGTGAAGCAGATTGCTGGCGTTGTCCTGGTAGATCTGCCGCCCGTCCCGGAAAATCAGGCCGATCACCTTGAAGTGGTTCACTGCCAGCATCGGACTCGGAACGGTCACGAATCCCCGGTTCCCGGTCGCAGTCAGGTAACCGTCACGTACCAGCCCCTTCAGCGCCCGTTGAACTGTGGGGTGGGTTACCCCCAGCATTTTCCCGAGTTTCCGCGCGGAATCGATTTTCATCGCCTGATTTCCGGAGCGGGCGATCAGTTTGATGATATGCTGCTGGACCTTCAGATACTCGGGAACGTAATATTTCTTTTCCAAAGTCATACTGTCTTTACCAGTGATTTACCATTTTTTATGGGATATTATAGCAAAAAAAACCTGACATGTCAAGAGGAGGATCGTCTTTTTTTCAAAAAAAGCATTCCCCTGAGAAGGAAGACCGACGATGACGGTGGACGGTGAAGCGTGTCCGGTAATTCTGTTGCCTCGCGGCGGAACACCGGTGAGCCGCATGGAGAATTTTCACCGGGTCAGTCACATGACTGGAGAGCAGGGAAGTGCGGCTCTGCTACGGGCGTGGATTCAATGGGAACGGATTCCGGGGGATGGCACAGCTCCCGGTTCCTCCTTTTCCCCCCTGATTCCTTCTCCGGCCCCGGACTTCTGCAGGCGCCTGCGGTAAGATGAGGGAGGCTCGCCGCAGTAGCTTCGAAACTCCCGGCTGAAGTGATAAGGATCGGCAAAGCCCAGCCGGTCGGCACATTCCGCGATGGACAGTTCGGAGCAGGTCAGCAGACGGCAGGCACGCCCGAAGAGGATGCGTTTGTAATACTGCCCGGGGGAAATTCCGATCTTCGCGGCAAACAGCGCCTGAAAGCGCGAGGGGGAAAGATGTATCAGAGCCGCCAGTTCCGCGATGGATGGTTTGCGTTCCGCGCGGTTCAGCAGCCGCAGTGCCGGCAGAAGACGTCTCTCGCTTTCCCCGGGATCGGATAGCGCGGGCAGTCCGTTCCGTTCCGCCAGACGCAGCAGCTCCAGTGAGAGGGCGATGCCGTACAGCTGATGCCGGATGGTCTGCGCGGTATTCAGAATCTCCGGCTGGCGGATCAGATTCCGGAGATGTTCCGCAACCGGCCCCTCCGGAGAGGGGATCGCGATCGGCGGTACTCTCAGAAAGGAGAAGATATCATACTCCTGCCAGAATGTCGTGCGGAAATGAACCCAGAGGCTTTTCCGCGGCGTATTGCCGAAATCATTCAGCCGGTGGGTGACCCCGGCGGGAATGAAGATCAGCGGATTGCCGGTCAGCCGAATCGGTTTTTCGCCTTTGATCAGGACCTCCACTCCCTCATCACGCGGGACTCCGGTTCCACAGGTGCAGAGGTCGAAGGGCATCGTGCGCCAGCCGGTCGAATGACCGGTCGGCACGTCGGTTTCACTGCCGATGATGAGTTCGAAGTCCAGATTCAGCGGCATCGGCTGTTTCACCTTTGCGGCATCCTGCGGAAGGCAGAAGAGATTGTCAATCGTTTTATTCATCTTTTCAGTGGAAATCTTCATCGCCGGTTTCTGTCTGCAATGATAATTTAACTTCTGTTTTCGAGAGGCTCAACAACGGTTCTGCAGAAAATAAGGATTTTGAGGAAATGTTGTATTTCCATATTGCGATGTTTCTCACATTTCAGGTCGCGGCGAATCTTTGCTTCAAATTCGGCGGCACGGCACCACATCATTTCTGGTGGGGGTTCGGGATCGGCAATCTGATCGGAATGTCAAGTATTGTTTTCATGATCATGATGTACAGAGCCATGCCGGCCGCGCTGGTGATCGCCATCGGGACCGGGGGAACTTTTCTGCTGAACCAGGTTGCGATCTTTCTCGTCTACCGGGAACGTATTTCCACTGCCGGCTGTGTAGGGCTGGGATTGATTCTGGCCGGGATCCTGATCACCGCATTCCTGAACAATCCTGCCTCAATTGCGCAACAGGGAAGCTGAATTTCGGCTGCAATCAGCGGCCGGCATCGCGAGCTCCGGCGCGGAAAGGGTCCCGGCCGTCCGGCTTCCTGCAGCCGGTTGCCGCGACGGTCCCGCGGAGTCCTGTTTGAATTGTGATCGCAGGGGAAGAAAGGGGGTCTCTCCCTCCGTTCTCCGGAGGCTTCCGGCTCTTCGCATCCACTCCGGTTGCAGCCAGGACGATGCCGGAATACTCCGGACTGCGGAATCCGGGGAGCGGAAACTTTCGTAGCGATGGAACATCTCCGGATGATTCCGGAATGGAGAGGAATCGGTCTGAACTCGTTCCTCCGCGACTTCCGGAGAGGTTCCGGCACCGCTTCCCGGGGGAATCCCTGCCGGACAGCTGTGTGGTTCCTGTGCAGGGATTCCGGAGTGCCGTTTCCGTTCAGCGGACGGTGAATTGAACCTTGAAATTTTTCCCGTTGGGATGAGTGAATACGACCGTTGTGGTTCCCGGTGCAATTCCCTTCAGTTCGATTTCCGCCTGATCGTATCGGAAGGGCCAGATCCCGTCGCGGTCATGCTCCATCTCGACACGGCAGATCCCGGCGTCATAGCTGGCGATGGTCCAGTAGAAACCTTTATCGGCGTCTTCCTCCAGTTCGAAGTCGATACTTCCGTGGAGCGGCACTGTCGCCTGGAAGGTTTCATTGGAGATGCTGTTCAGGGAGTAGTATTTGTCGTGGATCAGAGGGCGGAAGGCCGTGGGCGCCTGAACGGTTGCCGTTGCCACCGGAGAAGCCGGGGGCAGTACCACCGGTACGGCTCCGGTCGGAGTGGCGGTACCGGCCGGTACCGTGTGGATCCGTTTGAATTCCGCTTCCACATCCGCGAAGGTCACCGAGGAGCCCTTCCCGGCGGTGAGAACGATTTTCACGAACTTGACATCAGGGTTGGTTATGGTGAAGTAGTTTCTGGTCTTGCTCCAGAAGGCGGAGGCCTGGTAGGATTGTACGGCACCGGGCAGAGCGTTTTTCCCCGCATCAAATGCGATAAATCCGATTGTTGCGACCCCGGTCCCCTTCAATTCCGATTCGATCTTGAGTGCGTTGCCGACGACCGGATGGAGGTCCGAAAGGACCGATTCCGGATTTTGAGCTGTCGCGTTGACCTCAATGGCAAACTCGTCAAAATCACCGCCCGGGACAATTCGGGTTGACCCTCCGCCGGATTGGATTGTCCAGCCGGGCGCGATCGCGGAGTTTGCCTGGGCACCGCGAAAATCCCCGTTGATTCTCAACTCATAGTCATCGTCGGCAAAGAGTGGAGATGTTCCGATTGCCACGATCATGGATGCCAGCAGAAGTTTTCGAGTCATAATTCCTCCTGATCGATTTGCGGAAAGCCGCCACTTCCTCTGCCACGATGGATTTCCGGAGATCCGGCAAGCGCCTGCCGCTTCAGTGTGGGGCACTGCAGGGCGAACCGATTGCCGGGCGGGAAATGCTTCGCAAACGGATTTGCACCAGGCTTTCCGCATACCCTGCTCCCGGGGGAACCGAAGCCGGCTGCCGCCTGCGCTGCGACCTTTACGGGAGAGGAACGTTATTGATGTTTCCGACGGTATTTTCACACCATCTTTGGTTGAACTCCACGGTACGCCGGGAGTTGCCGAATCACGTCGTTCCATGCATATCATGCAGGAACCCGACAAAGTAATATGCACCATAAATCACAATTTTTCAAGTCTTATCGTGCGTCCTCCGTCGGATCCGGCCTGTTTCTCCGGCCGCGTGGATTCAAAAAGGCGGGAGAAGTTCTTCTCATGGAAGCGAGGCGGAAAGGGAGGGGAATGCGGTATTTGAAAATTTCCCGTGATGCAGTATCTTTTATCGGAGTCATTGTGATTCCGCGGCAGGTCGGCCGTGTTGCAGTCAGCCAGAGAACAGAGCGCGATGGTGGAACAATATCTTGAGGATCTGGAGAGACGCCTCGATGTTGCCGTTGAGGAGGAACTTGAGGCGGAGTGGAGAACTTTTCTCGGAGGATGCTTTCCGGAGCCCTGTTTCCGGCCCCGGCGCCGGAGTGCTGCTCCGGCACGGATCGAATGGCCGGTGATCCTGATCAATCAGGCGTTGAAGGATCCGGAGTTGATGCTGTTGCGCGAGCTGGCGGCGGCTTCCGCCGTCATTGCGAAGGGCGACGGGCAGATTCTGAATATCCGCTGCAATTACGGAACCACGATTCTTCCGTCGTTGTTCGGTGTCGAGATCTTCTATCTGGAAGATCAGCATGACACGCTTCCGGCGTCACACCCGTTGTCGGGCGGAATCGACGGCATCCGCACGTTACTGGAGGCCGGAGTGCCGGATTTCAACCGCGGCTGGGGTGCCCGGGTGTTTGAGACGGCGGCTTACTACCGGGAGAAACTCGATCCCTATCCGAAACTCCGGGAATATCTCCGGATCTATCATCCTGATCTGCAGGGTCCGCTGGATCTGGCGGAGATGATCTGGGGAAGCGGTATTTTCATCGAGTTTTACGATCATCCGGAATTGATTAAAGCTTTCCTTGCGCTGTTGACCGAGACCTACCGGAGGTTCATGCATCGATGGGACGAACAATTTCCGCCGGTCAACGACCGTTTCTGTTCCCACTGGGGATGGGGCCATACCGGTCGAATTGTGCTTCGCGAGGATTCCGCAATGAATCTTTCCGCCGAGATGTATCGGGAGTTCGCACTGCCGTTCGATCGGCAGCTGCTGGAGGAGTTCGGCGGCGGAGTGGTTCATTTCTGCGGACGGGGGGATCACTATATCGCGGACCTTGCCGCCGTGCCGGAAGTGACCGGGATTCAGCTTTCGCAGCCGGAGTACAACGACATGGAGACGATTTTCCGGAATACCGTGGATCGGGGGATTCCGCTGCTGGCGCTCCCGTTTTCGACCGGGGCGGAGCCTGCCCTTGCCGCCGGGCGCGATCTGCATGGACGGGTCCATTGCTGTTGAGGTGCTCCGGGCCCGGGCCGGAAGGCATTCAGAGCAGCCGGCGGGCTGCGAGCGCACGTCGCCGGTATTCGGCCGGCGTGCAGCTGTACTGGTTGCGGAACAGGTGATAGAAACGGCTCAGACTCTGAAAATTCAGCCGGTAGGCCAGTTCCGCAATCGATTCCCCGGAATCCGCCAGCAGCCGGGCGGCGTGGTTGATCCGCAGCTCATTGATAAATTCGGTCGGTGTGCGGTCGAGATGCCGCCGGAACACTTTGCACAGGTATTCCGGTGTGTAGCCGGAGAGCTGCTGCATCCGCCTGAGTCCCGGGATGAAATTTTCCGGGGCTTTCATTTTCTCGCAGAGATGTTCCAGCCACTCCGGCGCATCGGCGGAACCGGCGCTCTGCCGCGGCAGAAAAAAGCGTGTGAAGAGTTCCGCCAGCAACACCTTGAAGCGGATCTTCCGGACTGCCGGCGTGATTCCCTGCGCATTCAGGCTCAGCAGTTCCAGGGAGAGTTCATTCATCCGGCTTTCCGGCACCCGGAATACGGCCGGGAGTACACTTTCGGTATAACGGTGCAGAAAGGCGTCATCTTCGAGGTAGCGGCTGATCGTTACGAAGAGTTCCAGGTGAAAAGAGAGCAACAGCAGTTCGCAATCGGGCGCCCCCGGGGCGGGCAGAAAGCCGTGGCGGTCGTCGGGGCGCACGAAAACGATGCTGTTCGGTTCCAGCAGCTGCCGCTCCCCGTTGACACGGTGGATGATCGAACCGGAGAGCAGAAAGATCAATTCACCGAACTCATGCGAATGCTCCACGGTTCCCCCGGAAGGCAGCGAATGGTAGTGCAAATTTCCGCCGCTCGGAATGGAGGACTGTCTGCGCCCCGCATTCCAGCTGATCGCGTGGAACGACACTTCCGCGCCGACGGCCGGATTGATGAAGTTTCCCAATTCCAGTGTGATTGTTCCCATGTAGATTAATATAGAGCAAAACATTGCAAAAGAAAAGAAGATATTTCCGGAAAATCTGGTAAAATATAAAGAAAAAGTCACGATGCTTCCGGAGGTTTGCATGCAGCATGATATGAAACGGTTTATACGGGAGATTCTGGAATCTCCGCGTCGTCGGGCGATCCCGATCATGACCAGTCCGGGAATTGAGCTGGTCGGAGCCTCTCCCGCCGACGTGTTCCGGGACGGCGCCCTGCAGTTCCGTTGCATCGAGGCGCTGGCCGGTGAAGTGCACGCGGATGCGCTGGTCACCTTCATGGATCTTTCGGTGGAGGCCGAGGCGTTCGGTTCCCCGGTGCGGTATTCGGAACATGAGAATCCGACGGTGTCCGACAGTATCGCTTCCACACCCGAGGCGATTGAGGCTCTCTCCGTTCCCGGGGTCGGGACAAAGCGGACCTCCGAGGTGCTGCGCTGTGCGCAGTTGTGTGCGGAGAAACTCGACCGGCCGGTTCTGGGGGGAATGATCGGACCGTTTTCGCTGGCCGGCCGGCTGGCCGACATGACTGAAATCATGATCCTCGCGGCGGTGGAGCAGGAGGCGGCGGCGCAGCTGCTCGACAAGGCCACTTCGTTTCTGGTCGAGTATGCGAAGGCGTTCCGGGCGGCGGGGGTGAACGGGCTGATCATTGCCGAACCCGCCGCCGGGTTGCTTTCGCCCGATATGTGTCGGGAGTTTGCCGCCGACTATCTGAAACGGATCGTCGCGGCGGTGCAGGACGATGACTTCCCCGTGGTGGTTCACAATTGCGGCAATGCCGCCGATCGCCAGATCCCCGCACTGGTTTCGACCGGTGCCGCCGCCCTTCATCTCGGGAATGCGGTATCGTTGCCGGAGCTGCTGCCTCAGATGCCCCCCCGGGTGTTGCTGATGGGCAACATCGACCCGGTCGGCGTGTTGAAGGACGGGACTCCGGAGACGGTTTATGCGGCGACCGCCGGACTGCTGCGGGCGACCGCCGCGTGGCCCAATTATGTGCTTTCCTCCGGTTGCGATGTGCCGCCCGGGGTAAAGCTGGAAAACGTTCGTGCCTTTTTCCGTGCGCTGGATGATTATAACCGAACCGTAGAATAACGAGGGAGAATCTGACCATGACTGATTTTGAAGCTCTGCGCAATGCCGTCATCAAGGGGAAACGCAACGATGTGACAGCGATTGTCCAGGAGGCGATCAACAACCATGAGGACATCAACGCCATTCTCGACAAGGGGATGATCCCCGCGATGCGCGAGATCGGTGACCGCTTCAGCCGGAACGAGGCCTATGTGCCGGAATTGCTGATCGCCGCCCGTGCGATGCAGGCCGGCCTCGCGCTGATTGAGCCGTTGATTGCCGCTTCCGGGCGCAAGTCGCTCGGCAAGATCGCCATCGGCACCGTCAAAGGCGATTTGCACGACATCGGCAAGAATCTTGTCGCGATCATGCTCAAGGGGGCGGGCTACGAAGTGATCGATCTCGGGGTGAATTGCGACATCGCCAAGTATGAGGAGGGGGTCAGACAGGGGGCCACCGTGGTCGGCTGCAGCGCGCTTCTGACCACCACGATGCCGTATATGAAGGAGGCCGTCGCCCATTTCAAGGGAAAGGGTGTGAAGGTGGTG
>CALXOA010000063.1 GCA_944389895.1 uncultured Victivallis sp.
CTGATGGTTGATCAGAACCAGCCGCCCCGACTTCAGGCGGCGGATGGCAAAGCGCGAACAGGGACCGCCAAGCTTTGAATCGCCGGTGTCCACCCAGCTTCTGCCGCGATCGAAGCTGAAACTCTGCCCGATCCCGTAGAAAGTCCGTACCAGAACCCACCACGATCCATCACGGCGTTCGACCAGCATGTGCTCATCAAAACAACGTTGCGGCACATCCGGACCGACGATCAATTCAAAACTCTCCCCCTGATCGCGTGTGATGGAAATATTGGAGAAGGCGATGGACTCATATTCCGGCAACACCTTCTCCGGGTAAACACGCCATGACGCGGTCGGGAAGCCCCAGGAACCATCGGAAAGGACAGTCGGTTTGCACATCTGCACCCCTTCGGCAATCCGCCGCGCCGGCCCCCATGCCGGGTTGTCGGTGTCCGGAGCGTCGCAGATGGCCGCCCAGACTCCGGCCCGGCCGTCGTAGATGTCCCACTCCTTTTCGCAGCATCCCTGCGCCCAGAGCCACCAGAGGCGACCGAGCGGATCAAGCCAGAGTTCCGAATCAAAAGCGCGCTCATGTCGAGGATCCGATGGTGCGACGACCTGGATCTCTTTCCAGCTGCGGCCGCCGTCGCTGCTGGTGGCCAGGATGATATAGTTACCGGGCCCCTCGCAGGGTTCCGGCCCGCTGTACCAGCAGGCGAAGAGACGACCGGAAGGAAGGATCTCCATACTGGGAATCCCCTGGTGAGTACGGGTTGCAGGAGCAAATTTCTCCGATATCGGAACAGGAACAAACGGATCCAGTGAAAAACGGTTCATGGTTTCCTCATCTCTGGTTGCGTGAATCTTCATCCAGGTCGTTATGAATATAATCCCCCGACGGCAGGAATCAACTGCTCAGATGTTGTTTTTATGAACCGATTGTCGGATTTTCAGAAGGTTCCCGGCGAAAGAAACATATTTTTTGCTGCAGCAATTCAGTGGTCCCGGCAGCCGCATTCCTGAATCTCCGACCTGCCGGGATTCCACTGCATGATTTCCCCGCCCCGAAATGATTCGATTCAATTTTTGAAATGAATCGCCGTAAACCGGTTTTTTCTCCTGTTTTTCAACAAATTTCCGGGATTCTCAGATGTGAAATTTGTTTTTCAGTGGAAATTCCGGTATAATTTTCTGCAAAACCAATCCATTAACGGAAGTTCAAATTCCATGGGAAGCAAATACGAATCGTTGCGGGAAACCCTTCGTCAACGGGCAAAACGGGAATTTACCCCCGGAGCAAAGTTTCCGACTCAGCGGGCACTGATGGCGGAATACGGCGTCTCGCTTGCCACCGTCGAACGGGCATTGCGCGATCTGGTCGCCGATGGGCTCCTGATGCGGAACCAGGGACGTGGTACCTTCGTCCGGGAAGAGACCGGGGCGGGGAAACCCGCCGGCAACCAGATTGCATTGCTGTTGTCGCGAAATGTCACCTGTAACGCCCACGCTTTCTATGCCGAAATCCTGTTCGAAATCAATGATCGGCTCTCTGCGGCAGGATGCAGCTTCGCCTATTTCTACACCGATGAGTACGGTACACCGCGTGAACTGGTACACCGCCTGACTGCAGAAGGACGTTTCCGGGGAGCGATTCTGATCAACCGGATTCCGGAAGAACTGGCAATCGAGTTCAAGCGGGTGGGGTTGCCGTTCGTGGTTGTCGACAATCGGATGGAATCCCCGGGGATCTGCTGTATATGCGGGAAAAACGAAGAGGGAGCCGCCGCCATGGTTGAATACCTGATCGGATGCGGGCATCGCCGGATCGGTTTCGTGAGTACTCCGCTTCACACCTCGTTCCTGGAGCGCTACATCGGCTACTGTAACGCGTTGCTCGCTCATGGAATCGCGATCAACCATGCTGTCGTGCAACGTTTTTTTCATTACGAATCAGCGGAACAGGATCTCGCAAAACTACTGGATGCCCCGGAACCGCCCACGGCGATTTTCGCAGCAAACGACGCCATGGGAATCGCAGTCTGTCGCGTACTCCGGAAGCGGGGTGTACGTGTGCCGGGCGACATCAGCGTGGCGGGATTTGACGGAGACGACATCAGCGCCCAATTTTCTCCACGCCTGACCACCATCGAGGTGCCGCGCCGAAAGATGGGACGTACTGCCGTCGCCGCGTTACTCCGCATGATCGCGGGGGAAGAGGCTGAATCCGTAATGCTCCCATTGAAACTGCTCGAACGTGAATCCGTATTGAATATAACCCTCCAATGATAGAAAGGAAAGGAATATGAAAAAATTCACATTGATCGAGCTTCTCGTCGTGATTGCGATCATCGCAATTCTAGCCGCGATGCTGCTTCCGGCATTGAACAAGGCCCGGGGGAAAGCGCAGGAGATCAAATGCGTCGGCAATCAGAAGCAGATCTTCACCGCGCTGGTGTTTTACGTCAACGATTACAAAGATCAGCTGCCCCCGCATTTCGTCTCGATCATGGGGACCGGTGGGGAAATACGTTCCCTCGCCGAAAATACCAGTTTGGTCTACCCGAACATCGGTCTGGGAATCCTGGTTGCAGGTGGGTACTTCGGTGGAGCATCCAACTATACCCTCAATATCAAAAAAGGGGAGATCGACCGCCCGATCATTCTGCGCTGCCCGGCGAATCCGGACGGGGGCTGGACCAGCGAAATAAATTTCGCAGACTATCTCTACACCCGCGATTCCTCAGACGTCTTCTGCCAGGTGCCCAGCTTCAACAAGACCTTCAGCCGGTTGAAAGGGGAGGTTCTGACCTACTGCGTCACCGGAGATATGCTGTTGCGCAACGGAATCGAAGTCGGGCGCCCGCAACCGCTGCACAACGGGGGGATCACCGTATCGCGCGCCAACGGAGCCTGCACCCGCGTCGACCTCAACGCCTACCGGGGCGGAAACAGTCTGGAGAAACGTCTGACGTTGATCGATGAGATGAACTGAACCACAGGGAAAGGGATTTTTATGAGAATGAAACATCTGTTGATTGCGGCGGTACTCAGCTGCCAGGCCGCGCTGTTCGCGGC
>CALXOA010000064.1 GCA_944389895.1 uncultured Victivallis sp.
ACCAACCTGCCGGTCTGGACGCTCGGGGGGCTGGCACTGCTCCTGATGCACGACCGGAAAAACCGGCTGCTTCTCTGCTGGTGGGCAATTCCGGTGATTCTCTTCTTTTTCGGGTACAGCCACGGGACCGACGACCCGATCCGTTTCGTACTGACCAGTTTCCCGGCGTTCTTCATCGCCATCGCGGCAGCGGCGCTCCGACTGCCGCTGCGCCGCCGTGACCTGCCGTTTCTGCTGCTGATTCTCGCCGGCTGGATCCTGGCCCAACCCAATCCGATCTATGGAAGCTACAGCGCCTACCTGGAGGCACCATGGCGTCTGCTGTGGCGCAACGTCCCGCCGGGGGGGAGTGACTGGATCGCTTTCGCCGCAGCGGCAGCCGGAATCGCAGGAATAACAATCCGCAGCCGCCGGACGGGAGCCACACTGCTGATTGGCAGTCTGATCTATTTCTGCGGGAACGCCTATCTGCTGGCTCTGCTGCTCCTGGCGGCCATGCTGCGGGCAGCGGTGGACACGGCTGCCGAACTGCTTCACCTCTTCCGGAAAACCCCGGCACACCCGCTTCCGCCTCCGCCGGAGGAAATCCAATCGTAATCAGTGGGTGTGCAGGGCGAAGAGGATCCCCAGAGCCAGGAGTCCCAGTTCGGTCACTGCGCCGACCAATGTGATCCATGCCGCAGAGACACCCCCGAACGTGCGGTCAAACCAGCGGCTCAATCCGGTCGCGATGAAATAGACCGCCGCCCCCGCGACAATCATACCGATGGGGAATACCAGCATCATCAACACGAAGATCACGGCAAACGGGCGCCAGATCCGCACCCGGCTCTCCGGAGGCAACGGGATGAACGGCTGCTGCGTCGTCACATCGGGTTGCATTGCAAGTACGCCCTGCACGGTAAACGCCCCCACCAGCACCGTCACAATCCAGAGCTTCGCATGGAAAAATGAAAGCATGAACAGAAAGAGGATTTTCAACACCTCAAGGAGCGCCAGAAAAACCGCCGCCGCCGGAGAACCGACCGCATTGAGATCGGCGGAGTTGAGAGCCGGCAACGCTTCCGTCAACGGAACACGCCTTCCCCGCAGCAGAAAGAGGGAAGTTTGAAGCCCGAGGCCGCGCCCGGAATCCTTGAGATCGAGAAACGCCGTCGCCAGAACGGCGAAAACGACACTGCCGGCCACCTCGTTGAAAACCACCGAACAGAACCAGGCGACGGAAACCAGCGCCAGTCCGACCGTCACCCCCACCAACGGGAAACCGGCGGCACGCGAAACCGGATCACAGCCGCGGCGCAACGGAGCACGGATTTCGGCAGGCAGCGGAAAGTCAATCAGCATCTCCCACGCGGCCAGCATGCCGCGATACAATTTCTCCGGTTTAACCATGATTCCGAATCCTCCAGTATTCCTTCTCCATCAGATCGTGCACCCGTACCGCAAGCTCCTTGCGCGGTTCCCCCGGAAGCGGCGTAATCTGCGGCAGGATATACGCCTTGACCCGGACTTCCTTCAGCCCGAGCACCCGCCAGGCATGCGGCAACAGCCTGGCATCGCCATACCATGCCAGGGGTTCGCTCACCGGAGTACTCTCAAAAAAGAGCAGGGTCGGCTGGATCGGCAGCCCGACCGCAGCCGCAGCTTCGAAAGGCGTCGACTTGAACGGCAGCAATCCATGCTTGCCGTCAGTACTTGTCCCCTCCGGATAAACCAGCATCGAAACATGGTGCCGCAACGACTCCATCATCTGTTCGGCCGCCTCTCTCGATTTCTGCCGCGAAGTGCGGTCGATCCAGACAGGCCGGTTCAAACTGGTCATGTAACCAAGCACCGGCCAGCGTTTCATCTCAATCTTGGGAGCAAATCGGATTTTGAAGATTGAAGCATGCGACAGAATATCCAGATAGCCCTGATGGTTTCCCACGATCAGCCCCCCGGGAAATGCGTCAGGGTCCCCGATCACTTCGACATGAACTCCGGCCAATCGACAGGCGCCCCGCGCCCAGATCCGCGTCCAATGGACAGCTCTGGCCACGCCGTCCCACCCTTTCGAGCGGTTGATCACCATCACGATTCCCATCGTCAGGAAAAACCAGCAACAGAGTGCAGTCACCCGACATACCCGACGAACGAATCCCATAATTCCAGCTCAGACATTGAAATGTTTCACATATTTATCCGGAAGCGCAAGAAAATCAAACCAGATCAGATAGTCGATCGAACCAAAGTCACGATCCAGCGCGGGCGCACCGCAGATCCGGGCACCGATCCTGAGATATCCCTTGAACAATGGCGGAAATTCACGACGGGGATCAATCGCGCTGATCAGCTTTTCGTCAGGACGCGGCAGTACATATTCCGACCGCGGCACGCCGTGAACCCGCTTTTCCACCAGACCCCGACGCATCAGATCGTCGTGAATCGCCCAGCCCACATCGGCACGGGTGTGCTCCAGACTGACGCAACCGAGCATGTAACGAAAGTTCGCCCGATGCCGCACCTCCGCAATTCCCGCCCACAGCATCGCAACCACCGCGCCGGTCCGATACTCCGGAGCGACACAGGAACGACCAACTTCAAAAACCTCGTCGGCAATTTCACGCAACCCGGCGATCTCATACTCACGCTCCGAATAGAACCCGATCCCCCTGACCGCGGTGGAACCCGACTGCATCCGATACGTACCGACAACCCGATTCCGCATCCGGTCAATCACCAGAAGATGAGAGCAATATTCGTCAAACTCATCACGATCGATCGACTCGTCAATTTCGGCCATCCGGCCCTGTTCCAGCTTGAAAACTTCATAACGAAGCCGAAGCGCCTGCTCGATCTCGCCCTCAGTCTCCGCAATTTTCACCAGGAAATTCCGATTCTCGGCCAATACCGGCGGCCCCCCGATTCCAGACTGAATCACACCCATCCCCATCTTGTTGCGACGCCCCTCTTCCTCCATATCCTCAAATACGACACCTGTAACATTTCCTTAAAACGGGAAGTCTCCACCGGGAACCATTCCCTGCTGCGACTCTTTTTTCAACACCGCCGCCGGATCGGCGGCACGCTCTTGTGAAGCCACGCCGTGAACGATCACCGTCCGCACCGGACGCACCGGACAGATGAACTCACAACCGCCGCAACCGATACAGATCTCCGGAATCACCTCCGGGATCGTCAGCGCCCCCCGCCACGGAACCATCTGCAATGCACCGGTGGGACAGTGCTCCGCACACGCCCCGCAGCTGGTACCGTCCGTCACAACGATACACCGCTCCGGGGTGTATTCGACCAGACCGACACGCCACCGCCGTTTTTCTTCCGGCTTCAGAGGGGCCAGAGCTCCGGTGGGACAGACCTCGGTACAGTTGTTGCAGTTGAACTCGCAACGCCCCATCTCAAACGACAGACGCGGCAGCCCGATACCGGCCGGACCGTACTCCCCGATTGCGGGAGTCAGCGTCCGCCCGATGCAGTTCGCGACACAGAGCTGGCAGCCGGTACAGTTGTGCACAAATCGCGCAAACGATCCCGCCCCGGGCGGCATGACCGGCACACTCCCCGCCGGTGACGACGACGCGGCGACACGCCGGACCGCCGCCCCTCCCGCTGCGGCGACAGCCAACGCCGCCGCACCGGCCACAAATCCCCGCCGGGAGAGATCCGGCACCGCACACTCTTCCTCCGAACCCACCGGCAACTTGCCGAACCCGATCGCTCCGACAGGACAGGCGACTCCGCAATTGAAACAACCGACGCACCGTTCGGAATCGATCCTGCCATTCCGGATGTCGATGCAACCGGCTTTGCACACCTGAACACATTTTCCGCATTTCACACAGGAGGTACCGTTCAGCGCCGGTGCCCGCCGGGCAAAACGGGCAATGATTCCCAGCAACGCCCCGACCGGGCAACAACTGTTGCAGAACACCCGGCCGCGCCAGACCGCCGCGGCCAGAATCGCCAGCAGCAGCAATGCCGGAACCAAGGCAGCCCCCCAGCCGACCGGCGGCTTCGGATCCATGGGAACAACTCCGGAAGAACTCCAGAGATTCCACACCAGGTTGTTCAGCGAAACCAGAACCGGCTGCCCGAAGGCATTCACATTACGACCGAAAAGGGAAAACGGGTCGAACAAGCCCAGCGGCAGCATCACGCCACCCAGAGCGAAACCGATCAGAACCAGCGCAAAGCCGTAACGGAAAAGCCGGAAATCCGGCAGATGCCGAAACCGGCGACCGAACAGGCCGCCGAGACGCCCGGCCACATCCTGCAGAACCCCCATCGGACAGCAGAACGAACAGTAGAGCCGCCCGAAACACAACGTCACGCCAATGACCACCAGAACTCCGATCAGCGCTGCGACTCCCCACCGGGAAAGGAAACGGACCGCCGACGGCAGAAATTCAGCTTTTGCCACCACGGCGGCATCCTCATTCAACGCCAGAAAAGCCACCGCCAGCACGACGAAAAACGCCAGACTGACCGCGATCCGCAGCAGCTTCAGGATTTTGAATGAAATCACCACTTTGCCCAGCACCGATCCGACCGACTCAGCCCAGTCTCCGGATATCAAGTTTCGACAGATCCATCGTACCCAGTTTCAATTTCTGTCCGGCCTTCAGGTGGCCGATCGAGTCCGGCGCAAAGCCGATCATCCGGCAGGCTGCGGTATCGACCGCCACGATATCGCGCGAAAGCAGCAAACTTTTCATCGGCTTGATCTCCGATGCGGCGTTGCCGCGCGGACCGTTGTTCATCATCACCCGGAATGCATCCACAATGTTGAGGTCCGGCCGACGGATCAGCGAGGCATCGGCAATGCACTGCTGCAGATTGTTGCGATGCATCGCGCGCCGATCCCACACCAGCCCCATGAAATTCTTCATCGCGCAGGAGAGCTTCGCTCCGCCGTGATGCTTCAATACCGGCACATTGAAGAATACATCCGCCTCAAGAATCTGCCGGTGCACCTGAGCCTCCTTCATCCGGACCGCGTCGGGCAGCGAAACCTTGCGGTAATCACTCTCCTGTTCGCCGGTCACCATACGACCGTGAGCCGCTTCGACCGCGTCGCGGATTCCACTTGCGGCATAACATTGCACCCAGTTCTCGCAGGTGTGGTCGAAAACCGTGACGCTCGCCGCCCCGGCTTCCAGACAGCGCCGGACCAGATGCCCGACCAGTTCCGGATTCGTATTCGCCGCCATCTCCGGGGGCTGATTCCAGCCGATGTTCGGCTTGATCACAACCTTGTCGCCGGGTTTGACGAAAGCTCCCAGACCGCCGAACTCGGCAATCCCCCGGTCAAACATGTCTGCCGGCTTTTCCCCTTTCACAGCAACCAGATCCGGCATTTTTCCGGCCGCCTTCTCCCCGGCAGCGCCGAAATCCGCAACCGAACGTCGTACCGCAGCTCCCAGCCGGTCCGCCAGCCCGGCGGCGAGAACGGCCACAGCGGCACTCTTCAGAAAATCCCGCCGATCCATACTTCGTCGAATCCCTTCCGTTTCTACGGTGCGGAAATCACCGCACCATCTGCTTTGTTAAACGATAGCACCGGAAGCATTGTTTTGCAAGATTTTATTCGTTCAAAGTTGATCAATTCCCTTGAGATAGTCGCATTCCGGGGGTATATTGTAGCTGTGACAGACCGTCGGTGAATCTGTCGCTCCCCACGGGGCGGACGGGTCCGGCGGAAAATCAATCTCAAAACGAAGGTTTCTATTATGCGTTTTCTCCCCCGATTTCTGACAACCGGGCTGGTGACGGTCCTCCTTTTCGCAACGGTTCCAACTCTTTTCTACGGTTGTTCCGATCGCACAGCCGCCACTGTGGATCAGGTCAGGGTGCTGCAGGGTGCCGATCAATGCACCCTCCCGGGGAAGCAATTTCCCCAGGAGTTGCGACTCGAATTTCTCGGGCCCAGGATTCCCGGATTGCTCGGAGGAGCGGGTTCCCGCTCCCCGGTCGCCGGTCTGCGGGTACACTTTGTGCCGGTGGATGGTTCGGATCTGCGGGTCGAGCCGGCAAATGCCGCAACCGACGCGGGAGGCGCCGTCTCCGTCAGGGTGTTCGCGGGGCGGGAGACGGGAGATCAGTATCTCAAGGTCATCCCAGACGGTTTCCCGGCCAAAGCGGTGACACTCCGTTTTGTTTCCGGCATGCAGATCGCCGGAGATCAGAGCGAATACAAGGCAGGAACGATCGGTCAGGATCCGATCGCGGTTAAACTCGAGAGAGACGGGCGACCGGTGGCCGGTGTCCCCGTACATTTCAGGCTCCTTGCAACAAGTGAAGGGGTCAAAAGCAGTGCGAAAATCCTCACGCCGCTCTCCTACACAGATGAGACAGGTGTCGCGGAAACAAAGGTCCAGATCGGCAGGAAAACCGGTGTTTATCAGCTTGGAATCGAAGTGGTGGATCCGGATCAGGGTTTTCTGATCCGCAGCAAGGAGATCAAACTGTTCGGCTTCAACCTCGCGGCAGTGGTCATATCGGTACTGGGCGGCCTGACTCTCTTTATTTTCGGCATGAAGTTGATGGGAGACGGCATCCAGAAAGTCGCCGGCGAGAACATGAAAAAAGTGCTGCAGTTCTTTGCCCGCAACGGGATTGTCGCAGTGGTGGCCGGAACTCTGGTCACAGCGGTCATTCAGTCTTCGAGCGCCACCACGGTGATGGTGATCGGATTCATCAACGCCGGTCTGATCAACCTGACTCAGGCGATCGGCATCATCTTCGGAGCCAACATCGGTACGACGGTGACGGCTCAGATCATCTCTTTCAACCTCTCCGGACTCGCGTTGCCGGCGATCACCATCGGTTTTCTGATCACCCTTTCCAAACGCCGTCAGATCAATGGATGGGGAGAAACGATCCTCGGCTTCGGCCTGCTTTTCTTCGGTATGACATTGATGAGCGACGAGCTGCGGGTTCTCGGCGACATGGAGAGCTTCAAACAGTTCTTCCGCGCCTTTGACTGTTCGCCGCAGGGAGACTGGATGCCGATCGGAGCGGTGCTCGGAGCGATCGGGATCGGAATCGGTGCAACCGTGCTGATTCAGTCCAGTTCCGCTGCGATGGGAATTGTGCTTGCACTCGCAGGGAGCGGGCTGATCAACTTCTACACCGCGGTACCGCTCCTGATCGGTACCAACATCGGTACGACCATCACCGCGATGCTGGCCGCTCTTGCGGCCAACCGGGTGGCAAAGCAGGCGGCACTGGCCCATACGCTGTTCAATGTGTTCGGCGCGCTGGTGATGCTGGTGCTTTTTTATGTCCCTTACGGGCCGGAGCGTATTCCGGTGTTTCTCTATTTCATCAACGCAATCACCCCGGGCGATGTGTTCGCTGCGATCCCGCAGAACATCGAACGGCACATCGCCATGGCGCACACCTTCTTCAACGTCGCGGTGGTGGTTCTGCTGTTGCCGGTCATCTCGCAATTCGCCCGGTTCTGCAACTGGATGCTGCCGATCCGTAACGATGATGCGGTGAAAATCCGGCTGCTCGAACCCGGACTGCTGAATACGCCCTCGATCGCGCTCAAACAGACCGTCAGCGCAATCCGGCTGATGGTGGAGGATTCTTGGAAAATGCTCGACGCAGCGGTCAACAAACATTTTCTGCCAGGAGTCTCCGACAAGGAAAAGTATGAGGCGCTCGCCGCCGCCGAGGAGCGGATCGACGCGATGCAGGCGGAAGTCACCGCCTATCTCGTCCAGTTGACCCGCAAACAGCTCACGGAACCGCAGTCGGAATTGATTCCTCTGCTGATGCACTGCACCAACGATGCCGAGCGGATGGCCGATCACACCGAGATCATTCTGCAGTTGACCGACCGGCTGATCAAAAACGAGAAGAAGCTCTCGGAATCCGCCCGCAAGGATCTCAAGAAAATGTGGGAACTGTTGAACGACCAGCAGAAAAACGTGATCGCAGCGCTCGGCAGCGACAATCCGGAGACGATCAGGTTCGCGTTGAAGGACGAGAGAAAAATCAACAAACTTGCCGACAAATACGAGGCAGGCCACATTGAACGGCTCCGCAAGGGGAACTGCGCGATGGCCAACGGGATCATTTTCGTCGAGATGCTCGGCGAACTGGCCCAGGTGGGCGACAATCTCTCCAACATCGCCGAACGGACGCCGGAAATTCAGAAGCACTATGTGAAACTGTGAATTTTTAACGCCACGGATCAATCATGGAAACATTCAGAATCATCCGCTTCGAGGAGATTGCGGAAGCCGTCGCGGCGCTTTGCGGGAAAGCCGCCTGCCGGCTGCCGGAAGACGTGCTCGCGGGGCTGAAACATGCCGCCTCCCGGGAAACCGGCGAACTCGGACGGGAATTTTTCCGCCAGTATTTGGAGAATGCCGCCATCGCGGCGCAGGAGGCTCTGCCGCTCTGTCAGGATACCGGTTTCGCAGTCTATTTCGTTGAGTACGGAGACAGGGTGCGGCTCGACCACGGCACCATCTACGAGGCGATCGCCGCCGGAACCGCAGTCGGCTACCGGGAGCATTATCTGCGCAAATCGATCGTCGATGATCCGCTGTTCGACCGCCGCAACACCGGGGACAACACGCCGCCGGTGATCCATCTGGAATTGATTCCGGGAGAGAACGTCAGAATCATCCTCGCACCCAAGGGGGGCGGCTCCGAAAACATGAGTGCCGTCCGGATGTTGAAGCCCTCCGACGGTCGGGCCGGTGTGGTCGACTTCGCTGTGGAAACGCTGAGAAAGGCCGGCGGAAATCCCTGTCCGCCGACCGTGGTCGGCATGGGGATCGGCGGAACGTTCGAAAAAGCCGCCTTCCTGGCCAAAAAAGCACTGTTGCGTAAACTCGGTGAACCGAACCCGAATCCACGCTATGCCGAACTGGAACGGGAGATCCTCGAAAAGATCAACGCCACAGGCGTCGGTCCGCAGGGCCTCGGCGGAACCATCACCAGCCTCGCGGTACACATCGAATACTATCCCTGCCACATCGCCAGCCTGCCGGTGGCGATCAATCTCAACTGCCATGCGGCACGCCATGCGGAGGTGACATTGTGAATGCGATCCGTTTGACCACCCCCTTCTCCGCTGAAACGGTAAAAAAACTCGCCGCCGGAGACCGGGTTCTGCTCTCCGGTGTCATCTGGACCGGCCGTGATCAGGCACATAAACGCCTGGTCGCACTGCTCGACGAAGGCAGGGAGCTGCCGGTCGACCTGCGGGGCCAGGCGATCTATTTCGTCGGCCCCTGCCCGGCGAAACCGGGGATGCCGATCGGCAGCGCCGGACCGACCACAAGTTACCGGATGGACGCCTACTCGCTCCAGCTGATCCGCGACTGCGGTCTGCTCGGAATGATCGGGAAAGGAGGCCGGACCGAGCCGGTGATTGAAGCGATGAAGAGATACGGCGCAGTCTATTTCGCCGCCACCGGCGGTGCCGGCGCACTGATCAGCCGCTGCGTGAAGTCGTGCGAACTGATCGCCTTTCCCGATCTCGGCCCGGAAGCGATCTACCGGCTGGAAGTGGAGGATTTTCCGCTCGTAGTCGCGATCGACAGTGCCGGAAACAGCCTCTACCGGTAATCGGCTTCCGACAGGAATCCGCTCCTGAAAAATATTTGATTTTTGTATTTTTCAATATATATTAATCCATTCATGCGGTATGCAGAAACCGCAGGATTTTTCATGATCGGGAAAGAGAGGAAATTTTACATATGAAACATAACAAAGAGAACGAACAGCAGGAGCCGGCCGCCGACGCGGAACAGCTTTCCGGGGAAGCGCTGGAAGAACGACCCGCAGAACCGGCGGAAAACAGCTCCGCGGAAGCGGAAAAGGCTGCGGAGCAAACTCCGGAGCCGGGGACCGAGGAAAAACTCGCGGCGGAAATTCAGGAACTCAAGGAGAAGTTGATCTATCTCCAGGCGGATTATCAGAACTACCGGAAACGGGTGATCAAGGAGCTCGCCGATGCCCGGGCTTACGGGACGGAGAGCGCGCTCAATCCGTTCCTGACGGTCTTCGATTTCCTCGGCATGGCCAGGACGGCGGCTCGGAAATCGGACAACATCGAGTCGATCCGGCAGGGGCTTGAAATGATCATCAACGAGTTCCAGAAAGCTTTCGACGAACTCGGGGTCAAGAAAATCGAAACGGACGGTACGGAGTTCAATCCGTCTCTGCACGAAGCTGCGGCACGCGAGAACTCCGAAACGGTTCCCGAAGGAAAAATCATCCGCGAATGGTCGGGCGGCTTCCGGATCGGGGACCGTCTTCTGCGTCCGGCCCGGGTGGTGGTTTCCGCCGGGCCGGCGCCGGCCGGTAGTGAAGAGACCGGGAAAGGGGAGTGACGGTCGATCATGGCACAGGATTATTATCAGACGCTGGGCATCAACAAAAATGCTTCGGCAGATGAAATCAAGAAAGCTTATCGCAAACTTGCGATCAAATACCATCCGGATAAAAATCCGGGCAACAAGGAAGCCGAGGAGAAATTCAAGGAGGTTTCGCTCGCCTACGAGGTGTTGAGCGATCCGGAGAAACGCCGGCAGTACGATCAGTTCGGGCATGATGCCTACACCCGGAGTGGCGGGGCGGGAGCATCCGGTGCGGATTTCCGCCACGCGCAGGATATCTTCAGCCAGTTCTTCGGCGGTGGCGGCGGATTCTCCTTCGAGGATCTTTTCGGCGGAGGGGGAGGTCGGCGGGCCTACAACGGTCCGGTCGACGGAGACGATCTGCGCTATGACCTTGAAATCGATTTCGAGGATGCGATGTACGGCGCCGACAAGAAGATCACCATGCCGCGCATGGTCGACTGCCCCGAGTGCAGCGGTTCCGGCTGCGAACCGGGAACCGGAAAAAAGACCTGTTCCCGCTGCGGCGGTACCGGGCAGCAGACCATTTCGCAGGGCTTCTTCCAGATGCGTCAGGCCTGCCCCGCCTGCGGCGGCACCGGTCAGGTGATCGAAAAACCGTGCCGCAAATGCCGCGGCCGTGGTCAGGTCCAGGTGGAGAAGTCATTCCAACTCCATATTCAGCCCGGCGTGGATACCGGGTCGCGGCTGAGAGTTCCGGGTAAGGGACAGGCGGGAATCCGCGGTGGACAGCCGGGAGATCTCTATGTATTCATCCATGTGCGTCCGAGCGACGTATTCACCCGCAGCGGTGACGATCTGATGTGTGAGGTGCCGGTTCCCTTCGCGACAGCGGTGCTCGGCGGCGTGGTTGATGTCCCGACGATTTCCGGCAAGGCGAAAATGCGGGTTCCGGCCGGAACGCAGAGCGGCACCACATTGCGGCTGCGCGGCAAAGGGGTTCCCTCATTGCGCGGCGGAGCCCGCGGCGATCTGCACATCCGCATTCTCGTGGAGAGTCCGGTCGGACTGAGCCGCGAACAGGAAGAGCTGCTCCGCAAGTTCAATGCCGGCCTGACCGCCGCAAATCAGCCGCGCCAGAAGGCCTACGCGGAACGTGCGGGCCGGTTTCTGCGCGACGATCAATCGTAAACGGCGGGAAATCGAGGTGAATCATGCCGCGACAGACTCCGGCGGATCCGGTGCTGGCCACCAACAAAAAAGCCTATCACGATTACAACATCCTCGAAAAATTCGAGGCTGGGATTCAGCTTGTCGGAACTGAGGTGAAAAGCTGTCGCGAGCGGGCGATCCAGATGGGGGAAGGGTATGTCAAGATTCAGAACGGGCAGGCATGGCTCCTCAACGTCCATATCGCCCAATACGGCTTCGGCAACCGTTTCAATCATGAAAGCAAACAGCAGCGTCGGCTGTTGTTGCACAAAAACGAGATCTTGAAGCTTGCACAGTGGCTCGGGACCAAAGGGGGAACTCTGATCCCCCTCAAATTCTACCTGAAACAGGGGCTGGTCAAGGTTGAAATCGCCTACTGCCAGGGAAAGACGCACGGGGATCAGCGCGAAACCCTGCGCCGCCGCCAATCCGATCTGGAAATGCGCCGCGCAGTCAAGCGGTAATCGACTTTTTTCAACATTCCGCTGGAAGTCGTTTTAAACAGTGGCGGAGTGCACTTTTCCAGCCCGGTCCGGAATCCTTCCGTTCCCGGACCGCGGGGAAAAGTTCTCCGGAAATCCTGTCCCCGTCTTCGATCGATAACTTTTTATCGATTGTACCATAGAAACTTACAGATTTCGTAAAAAGTCGAAAAATATTTTTTTACCGATTTGCTTTTTCCGCGGCGACGGCCTATTCTAGTTTTCGGACCTTGATCAAGTCCGAAAACAAACCAAGGAGGGAAATATGGGCTGCAACTGCTGCGGACAAACCGAATCCGCCGTCCGGTCGCCGGAGGATTCGGCAAAATTTGATGAACTCGACCGTTATATCGCCTCTCTGCTGGAAGGGCAGGAACCGGATCGGAAACGCGGCTGCCTGATCCAGATTCTTCACCGGGCACAGCATCTTTTCGGCTATCTCTCCGAAGATGTGCAGAAATTCGTCTCCGCACGGTTACAGCTTCCCCGTTCCGAGATCTACGGTGTCATCAGTTTCTACAGCTATTTCACCGACCAGCCGGTCGGCCGCTATAAAATCAATGTCTGTACCGGAACCGCCTGCTTCGTCAAAGGCGCGCCAAAGGTACTTGATGAGTTCAAGCGCCGTCTCAATCTCACCGAAGGGCAGAGCACGCCGGACGGGAAATTCTTCCTCGGCGCGCTGCGTTGCGTCGGAGCGTGCAGCCTCGCGCCGGTCGTGATGGTCAACGACAAAGTCTACGGTAACGTCACCGCGGAGAAGGTCGCCGACATCCTCGCCGAGTGCGCCGACTGAACCGGTGCACACTTCCTTTTCGAGAGAGACTTTCACAACAGACAAGGATCAACGTCATGAAAATCGATTCCCCCGCCGCGCTGGCGGAAACCGCGGCCGCTCTCAAAGCCAAGCCGCTTCCCCCCGTCAAACTGCTTGTTTCCATGGGAACCTGCGGTATCGCCGCCGGTACCGCACCGGTACTCAAGGCGGTCTATCAGGAGATCAGCGACCGCAGTCTCGAAAATGCAATCGAAGTCAGCGAAGTCGGCTGCATGGGACTCTGCTATGCCGAGCCGGTTCTGATGCTGGTCGACCGCGCCACCGGACGCAGGCTGATCTACGGTGATGTCACGCCGCAGCAGGTCCCCGCGATCCTCGCAGCGGGCACCGACGGCATCGCACCCGGAACCAGGACGCTCGAACGTAACTGGTATTACCCGGAATTTGAGACTGCCGCCCCCGGCGAACTTCAGGCGCGCATCGTGCTGCGCAACACCGGGCGGCTGAACCCGGAGAAAATCGAAGAGTACATCGCCAATGACGGTTATGCCGCTCTTGCAAAGGTTCTGACCACCATGACCTCTCAGCAGGTGATCGATCTGATCGTCGCCTCCGGTCTGCGCGGCCGCGGCGGCGGCGGCTTCCCGACCGGCAAAAAGTGGCAGTTCGCCGCCGACCAGAAATCGGAGGAGAAATTCATCATCTGCAACGCCGACGAGGGCGACCCCGGCGCATTCATGGACCGCGCGGTACTCGAAGGCGACCCGCACACCGTGCTCGAAGCGATGGCAATCGGCGGTTATGCGATCGGAGCCCATACCGGAGTGATCTACATCCGCGCCGAATATCCACTGGCGGTCAAGCGCCTCGAAATCGCCATCGGTCAGGCCCGCGAACGCGGGTTGCTCGGCCGCAATATTTTCGGCAGCGGTTTCGATTTCGACATTCAGATCAAGTTCGGAGCCGGAGCGTTCGTCTGCGGAGAAGAGACGGCGCTGATCCATTCGATCGAGGGCAAACGCGGCGAACCAACCGTAAAACCCCCCTTCCCGGCCGTCGAAGGATTGTGGAAAAAACCCAGCGTGGTCAACAACGTCGAAACCTATGCCTGCATCGGCGCGATCGTGCGCAAGGGCGCGGAGTGGTTCCGGTCGATCGGAACCGCAGGTTCGCCGGGGACCAAGGTGTTCGCGCTGGCCGGCAAGATCTCCAAGGTCGGTCTCGCCGAAGTCCCGATGGGTACGACGCTGCGCACCATCGTCTACGAGATCGGCGACGGAATCAAAAACGGCCGGAAATTCAAAGCGGTTCAGACCGGCGGTCCTTCCGGCGGCTGCATCACCGCGGCGAATCTCGACCTCCCGATCGACTATGAAGCTCTGAAACAGATCGGTTCCATGATGGGGTCCGGCGGGATGATCGTGATGGACGAGGATGACTGCATGGTCAATATCGCGAAGTTCTTCCTCGAATTTACACTCGACGAGTCGTGCGGGAAATGTACGCCCTGCCGGATCGGGAACCGCCGGATGTACGAAATGCTCGACGACATCACCTCGGGGCGCGGTACCACCGAAACGATCGACAAGCTCAAAATGCTGTCGTCCACAATCAAGGACACCGCTCTCTGCGGCCTGGGCCAGACCGCGCCGAATCCGGTGCTCTCCACTCTGGCAAACTTCGAGGATGAATACCTCGCCCACGTGCGTGAATCGCGTTGCCCGGCCGGAGTGTGCGCAAAGCTGATCCATTACGAAATCTCCGACAACTGCGTCGGGTGCGGCCTCTGCCGGAGCCACTGTCCGGTCAACTGCATCTCCGGTGAACGGCGCGCCCGCCACGAGATCGACCAGAGTAAGTGCATCAAGTGCGGCGTCTGTTTCCAGACCTGCAAGTTCCACGCGGTCGAAAAGCGCTGAATCAATTCGAGAACAGGAGTTTTCCCCATATGAAAGTCAATCTGAAAATCAACGGTCAGCCGGTCAGCGTCGAAGCCGGCTCCACCATCCTGGAAGCAGCGGAAAAACTCGATATCCGCATTCCGACGCTGTGCCATTTCAAGATGGATTGTTTCCATGTCGAACATCGCAGCGCTTCCTGTCGTGTCTGTGTGGTCGAGGTCAAGGGGCGTCCCAATCTCGCTCCGGCGTGCTGCACGCCGGTCGCCGAAGGCATGGAGGTTGCAACCAACACCCTGCGCGCGATCAACGCCCGCAGAACCATCCTCGATCTGCTGCTGTCGGATCATCCGAAGGACTGTCTGATCTGCCCGAAGAACCTGAATTGCCAGCTTCAGGCGCTGGCACAGGAAATGGGTCTGCATCATCTGCTCTTCAAGGGGGAGCAATCCACCTACAACCGCGACCTCTCCAGCAACGCGATCGCCCGCGATCTCGACAAATGCATCATGTGCCGCCGCTGCGAAACCGCCTGCAACACCGTCCAGACCGTCGGTGTGCTTTCGGCGGTCGGTCGCGGTTTTCAGGCGGTGGTGGCGCCAGCCGGCCTCAAGCCGCTGGCTGAAACCGAGTGTGTATTCTGCGGCCAGTGCGTTCAGGCGTGTCCGGTCGGAGCGCTGAGCGAGATCGACAACAAATATCCGGTCTGGCGGGCGCTGAACGATCCCTCCAAGACGGTGGTGGTGCAGACCGCTCCGGCGGTCCGCGTCGCCATCGGCGAATGTTTCGACCTCGAGC
>CALXOA010000065.1 GCA_944389895.1 uncultured Victivallis sp.
AAAACCGCTTGCTTTCGACGATCATACAATTCTTTTGAATTGATTTTTCTTGCATCTCGAAGTTCCATACTGGTAATATAGTACGTTTGAATAGATTCTACAAGTATTTTTGTTGCCTATCTATATACGGATCGACCGTATTTTTCGAAGGAATCCCATGGAACACGCCGCACTCCCGCGCAGCCAGCGTAATCTTCTGATCGCTCTGATGATCGGGATGTATCTGTGCAGCTATTTCCAGCGGGTCAGCGTACCGGGACCGATTTTCGGAATCCTGCAGGAGACCTTCCGGCTCTCCGCGGTGCAGGTGGCCGGTCTCGGAACATTCTATCTGCTCACCTATGCGGCACTGCAACCGCTCTCGGGAGCGTGGGCTGACCGGTTCGGCGGGGCTTTTCTGATTGCGGCAGGGGGGCTGGTTCTGACTCTCGGCGCCTTCTGCTTCGCAGCGAGCCCGACCCCGAAGCTGCTCTATCTCGGCCGTATTCTGACCGCACTCGGCGATGGAGTGATGTACCTTGCGCTGGTCAAGGAGATCGACCGCTATTTTCGCGGAGACAGCTTCGCTTTTGTTCTCAGTCTGGCTTGCGTCCTCTCCGGGCTGGGAGCTCTCGGGGCCACGGTCCCGTTCCGCATGACGGTTGACGCCGTCGGCTGGCGGGCGACTTTCGCCGGAGTGGCCCTCTTCACGCTCGCGGTGTACGCCGCCTACCTCGCGCAGGGGCGTCGTTGCGGAGCGCTCCATCCCCGGCATCACAACGCCGCCGGCGGACATGGTCTGATCAGGGCGTTCCGGATCGCCGCCATGCGCCGGATCAATTACCCGATTATGGCGGCGTTGTCGTGCGCATTCGGAATCGCATTCGTAATTCAGGTGGTGATCGGGGTCAAATTTCTGACCGACAGGCAGAATCTGGCTCCGGCGGCGGCAGCGGGCTGCATTCTCGTGATGCTGATTTTCTCGCTCTGCTGGATGGCGGCGGCTCCGGCCGTCAGCCGATTCTTCGGGAACAACCGCCGCGGTTTTCTGATCGCCGGCACCGCGGCAGCTCTGACGGCCGCGGTCATCCTCTTTGCGGGAGCCTTCTGGGAACTGCCACGGAGTGTGATCCTCTTCGCCCTCTGCTGCGCGGGCCTGCAGGGTGGAAACGTCGGCGTTACAACCGCCCAGCTGCGCGAACTCAACCCACCCGAAATCGTTGCGACCGTGATCGGGCTTCTGAACACATTCACCTATCTGATGATTTCACTGCTCGCGGCACTCTCCGGATGGCTGCTCGATCGCTTCGGAAGCGGAACACCGCTGCCGGATGGCGAAATCCGGTATTCCTCAGGGGGCTATGCAACGGTATTCCTGCTCTTCATTGCCGTCGCGGGCGCAGGACTCTTCGCGGCGCTGAAAAGCCGTGAAACCCACGGCCGCAGGACGACGGAGAGAACGTTCTGAATCTCAACGTGAGCCGACCGGGACCAGACTCGGATCGAACTTCTCGGCCAGCTCGCGGTATTCGGTATTGCCGGGAAAGAGCCGGCGGACCTCCAACAGATGTTCCCGGGCAGCCTTGAGATCTCCCCGCAACCGCGCCGTCTCGAAGAGCCTCACATGGATCGACGGCCGCGACGCAGTCCGCTTCAACGCCTCCCGGAAACAGCGTTCAGCCGTCTCCCCGTCGCCGATCCGCATGAAATAGTCCCCCGCCGCTTCCCAGGGAAAGGGCGACCAGGGACGCAGCTGCCTGTTCCGGCGAAGCAGGGCGACAATCTCATCGGGGGAAACGCCTCGCGCCATCTCTTCGGCCGATTGCGGCCGGGCCGCAGCGGAAAGGTCGTTGAAGGCAATCTCTCCACGCAACCACAGGAAGTTAAGCGCGAACGCAGCGACGGCAACCACTCCCAGACCGGCGAAGGCGACAATCCGTCCCGCCCGTGCCCCGTCTGTTCCCCCGGAAGAGGAATCGGTCTGAAGCGCAGCCGGAAACAACGCACCGGCCATCGCCATCGCAGCGGGAATCTGAAGTGAAACTTCCATCAGCGCATGAAAGAGAAAAGCAAATTCACCGAAAAAAACCGGTGCAATCCACCAGGGGCGCGCCGGATCACGCCGGGCCACCTGTAACCCGAGCAGAGTCAACGGCACAAGCAGAGCCGCCAGAGCGACCACCCCGCCGACCACCCCGCACTGGGTTGCAAAGGAAAGCACCAGGTTGTGCGGATCGTGAGCGGACTCGTTGGTCGCGGTATCCTTCAACTGCATATGGCGATAGAAAAAACCACCCCATCCGTAGCCGAGCAACGGTTTCTCAGCCATCATCTGCCCGGATGTGGCGAGGTAACTGACCCGTTCCCCCATCGAACCGAAGCCGCGTCCCGCATAACGAACCGCAAACGCACCTGCGACCAGCACCAGAACCGCCGCACCAATCAGCGCGAAACGCCAGAGCCGCTTCATCGGGAGCAACATGACCCCGACACCGGCCGTCACCAGAATCGCAAGGAGAGCACCGCGGGTCCTTGTCAACAAAAGAACCGCGACCGGCGCTGCACCGAATGCCGCAGGCAAGAGCCATCGAGAGACCTGCACCGGCTCGAAGTAACGCGCACACCGCCGGATGACGGCAAGCGCCGGCGGCAGAGTCAGCAGCAGATATCCGGCAAGAGCATTGCAGGATACGAATGTGGCGAACACCCGATCATCGTAAATCTTGCTCAGCATCACGTCGCTGATCCGCGCCCCCGCCGCAATCTGTTCCTCGACATATTTCTGCGTCTCCCGGAACCCATAGAAATACTGGTAAAGCCCGGAAAACGCCAGGCAACCGACACCGACTACGATCAGAGTGAAAAAGCGGTTCCGCCATTGCGGATGACGGTCGAGCATCAGACAGACCGCCAGCGCAAATGCGCCGGTCCCGGCCAGATGAGCACTCTCTCCGAGTGCGTAATCCAATGTTTCCGCGTTGATCCACCCCAGGAGAGAGATCAACGGCAGACCGATCCCCCAGAGAAGGGCACACCAGCCGGCGGGAGTGCGCCACAATCCATTCCGGGGAGGAAACGCCACCAGAGCCAGCAGAAGCCCCACCCCGGATACGATACCGAACGCATGTGCGGGCCAGCTGACCACCAGATAAGAAAAGACGCCTTCCGGGAAAAAGGAAGCGGCCTCCGGAAGCACCGCGAGAGTACCGAACTTCAACGGCAGCAACAGCGTCAGCAACAGCAGATATCCACCTGCCGCCTGTTCGAAAACAGAAATTTTTTCCGTTGCCTTCTTCATCGGGTAAATACAATTGTCCGACGCCCGGTGGTGATGACGCGGTGTTCCAGGTGGGCCCGAACGGCACGGGTCAATACCCGGCGTTCAATGTCTTTGCCGATCTCCCGGAGATCGGCCGGATCGTTCTCGTGCGTGATGCGCTCGACATCCTGTTCGATGATCGGCCCCTCGTCCAGTTCGGCCGTGGCGTAATGGGCGGTGGCTCCGATCATTTTCACGCCGCGCTCCCAGGCGCGCTCATAGGGGTTGCCCCCCTGAAAAGCCGGCAGGAAGGCGTGATGGATGTTGATGATCCGTTGCGGATATTCCGCGATGAAGTGATCCGACAGGATCTGCATGTATCGCGCCATCACCACCAGATCGATATGGTGACGCTTCAACAGCGAGAGCACCTCCGCCTCCTGCTCTTCCCGTCGCCTTCCCTGTGTGGAACAGCAGAAAAACGGTACCCGGAAACGATCCGCAACCGGTTCAAGATCCGGATGATTGCTGATGATCAACGGAATGCGGCAGTCGAGATTTCCCTCTTCGGCGTGCATCAACAGGTCGTAGAGACAGTGAGAGGTTCTGGAAACCATGATCGCCATGTTCTGCGGCGAATCGTGGTAATAGAGCGAATAATTCAACTCAAACCGCTCCGCCAGCACCTTGAAGTCATCTTCCAGCTGCCGCCGGGTCATCCCGTCATTGAGTTCAATCGAAATGCGCATGAAATATTTATTTTCGCGCACATCGGTATACTGACGACACTGCAGGATGTTGAACCCGTGTGAATAGAAGAATGTGGTGATCTCAGCCAGCAGACCTTTGCGGTCACTGGTCTGGATCAGGAAAATCGCATTGCGCATGATCGTAGAAAACCTCCGTCGGAACCATCAGAAAATTTTGTTGAGGAAAATAGCACTCAAGTACGTATTCTTCCAGTCACAGCCTGTTTCTCCCCGGGATTTGTCCGGCTTTTCGAATCTCCTCCTGAATCGGCGGAGATTCGAAAACCCCCCCGGCGGAAGTCCCCCTGCCCTCAGCAGAGACGATCCGCAACGTGCTCAATCTCCTCCCGGATCACCCGGCACTCGGAGAGCGCCTGCGGCAGATTTCCGGCATCACATCTCTGCAGAAATTCCGGATCAAGCGGCAACTGCGCCAGAAGCGGCGCCCCGGCAAGCGCCGCAAGACGCGCTCCGCCACCGGCGGAAAAGAGTTCATGCCGATGACCGCACTCCGGACAGACGAAACCGGACATATTCTCGACAATTCCGGTGACCGGCACCTTCAATTGATTGCAGAAATCCACGCATTTCCGGCAGTCCGCCAACGCCACCTCCTGCGGCGTGGTCACAACCACCGCGGTCTTCGGGCAGTCGATCAACTGACAGGCGGAGAGAGATTCATCCCCGGTCCCCGGCGGGAAATCGAGCACCAGATAGTCAAGCTCGCCCCACTGAACCTCCTCGAGCAGCTGTTTGATCACCCCCATTTTCACCGGTCCGCGCCAGATAATCGCCTTGTCATTCTCATCGAGCAGCAATCCGATCGAGACCAGCTTGAGCCCGGCGATTTCCAGCGGCAACATGCCACCGGCATCCCCTTCCATGCGCAGGTGGGTCACGTTGAAGAGCGTCGGTTGCGACGGACCATGAAAATCCACGTCAAGCAATCCGACTTTGTACCCCCGGCCGGCCAGCGCAAGCGCAAGCGTCGCGGCAACGGTACTTTTCCCGACCCCGCCCTTGCCGGAAAGCACCAGAACCGCCTGCCGGATTCCCTTCATCAGAGGTTCCTTCTTCTCATCGGCACAGCTGCCCTTCGAAGAGCAGCCCTCACAATTCCCGGAACAATTACTCATGTTGAAAACTCCTCGCGCTTCCGGTCAGTGTCTGCACCCGCCGCAGGTGTGCCCGGAACCGGAACCGCCACAGGCATGTTCCTCTCCTACATCCTCTTCATGATGATGGTGATCGCAGGTGAAATCCGTTTTGAAGGCAAGTGTTCCGTTGAGATAACCTGCCAGAACACCGTCCACAGCCCCCTCCGCACCGGCAACCAGTTTGATGCCCTCGTCGGAAAGCGCCTGCTGCGCCCCGCCGCCGATGCCGCCGCAGATCAGCAGATCCACACTGTACTCCCGCAGAAAACCAGCCAGTGCACCGTGCCCGGTTCCTCCGGTCGGAACCACCCGCTTGTCTTTGACAACCCCGTCCTCCACTTCAAAAATGGCGAACTCCGGAGTCCGCCCGAAGTGCTGAAAAACCTGCCCGTTCTCACAGGCCACCGCGATAAACACTTTTTCTTCCTCCTGATTCAATCAGATGAAACGGCCCGAATCTAAGTGATTCAGGCCGCAGATCATTTGAAACATCCGGCTGCCAGCCGGCTGTCGGACCACTTCGATATGCTACTCAGCGCTCTCGGAAGCAGGAGCGCTCTTGGACTCCGCTTCGCGGACCGGCTGAGCATGATGGTCGCGGATCTTCTCACGCAGCGTCTTGAGCTGCGAATCCACCTTGGCCACCGCAGCGTCAAAAGATTTGTAGAGATCGAAATCCTCCACTTCCGCCGGCACCACGTGATATTTGCAGTTGACCACAAGCGTCGTTTTGAAGCGGTTCTTCTCACGATCCATCACCACGCTCACAGATGTCACGTTGAGGGCCTTGTCCTCAAGCAAAAGCTGAATCTGCTTCTCGACGTATTCACGAATCGACGTGGTTATCTCAAACTGACGACCGATCACAGAAATGTTCATGCTGCACCTCCTGCGGGTTGTGGTTGCACGGCACGATCCCAGACGGACCCCGCCGTTCTTCCTCTTTCTGTTTACTCCACCGGAAACAGTTCCGGTTACGCACACACCTTCTCACATCGAAAACTGGGGACCGAGATAGATCTCGCGCGCCTGTTCATCATTGACGAGAAAGTCGCTCGGCCCCTCCACCAGAATCTTCCCCTGGCACATCAGGTACGCCCGGTCGACCACCGTCAGCGTCTCACGCACATTGTGATCGGTGATCAGAATCCCGAGATTACGCTCCTTGAGCTGCAGAATGATCTGCTGGACGTCGTAAACCGCCAGCGGATCCACTCCGCTGAACGGTTCGTCGAGCATGATGAACGCCGGATTCGTAACCAGCGCCCGGGTGATCTCCAGCCGCCGCCGCTCACCGCCGGAAAGCGTCATCGCCTTCTGTTTCGCCAGGCGGGTCAGTTCCAGTTCCTCAAGCAATGCCTTGCAGCGCGACCGCCGCTCCGCCGACGAAATCGCCAGCGTCTCGAGGATCGCCATGATGTTCTCTTCCACCGTCAGCTTGCGGAAGATCGACGGCTCCTGGGCCAGATATCCCATTCCCATCCGCGCCCGCTTGTACATCGGCATATGGGTGATATCGACATCACGGAAGGAAATATCACCGGAATCGGGCCGGATCAGCCCCATCACCATATAGAACGTAGTCGTCTTACCGGCGCCGTTGGGACCGAGCAGCCCGACCACTTCGCCGGCCTTCACCGAAATCGAAACGTCACTGACCACACGCCGACCGTGATAAGTCTTGACCAGTTTTTCGGCCCGGATCAGCACATTTCCGTTTTTTTCATCACTCATTCTCGAAATTCACCTTCCGAACTGCCCGGCCGCCGGGATGATCCCGCCGACCGGCTGTTACTATTATACACGCCTTTCCCTCCAGTTCAAGCCCCGTTCAGCGAAATCCGGCTCAAAAACCGAGTTTATCAAGGTCGACCACGGTATTGCCGTCGACTTTCATGCTCTCATCCTCGAGGTTGACCAGAATCCGGTTGCCGCGAATCCGCCCCTCCTTGGACCCCATCCACGGCTGTTCGGTCTCGGTACCGGTCATCACGATCCGCTTGTCCGCAACCGTATAGACCGCCTCATGACCGCCGGCCTGCTGAAGCTCTCCCTCCTTGGTCCGGCGTTCAAGCTCGACGTTGCGGCGGCAGATGACCTTCGAAAGTTCCAGCTCATCATTCAACGCAATCCGCTGGGGGACCGAATCCTTCCGCTCCGGTCTCCCCTCCATCAGCGGATCGGCATCATCCAGCAGTTCCGCGGCGCTCTTCGTCTCCGGTTGCGGTTCCACCTTGACCGGAGTTCCGGCAGGGATTTTGGTCGCGTAGATGTACATCTCTTCGCATTTCAGCCTGCCCTGGTCATCGACCATGCTGACCTTGTCATGAAATTCCGAAGTGTTCTTCACCAGGTCGACGACACCGCGTGCAGCCTTCAATGTCCGCGGCCCCTTCGAATTTCCCATCACACCGCCGATCGGAAGCGCAGCGGCATGTGCAGAGGAGGCCTCGGCCTTCTGATCGGGAATGTTGACCAGCACCAGATTGCCGTCGCAGACGATCTTCGACAGCTGCGTGCCTTTGGACTGGAACATGCCCTCCTGCTGCTTCTCCCCCTCCTTCAACTCGCGGAAGAACAGCGTCATGTTATCCGTCTTGAGATCCATCTGCGGATCGATGATATGAACATTTCCGATACAGTTGACCTGAGTCAGCATCTTGTTGCCCGCACTGCCCTGATCGAGCGCGGTACCGAAATCAGACGCACTCTTCTTCGCCCCGGCCGCTTCACCGCCATCCCGGGGCGTCATAAGCAATTCCAGGCGGTCGCAGTCAAGTTTCATCCGCAGATCGCGCACCTTGACGTTTCCGATAAAGACCAGTTTGTTCCCGCCGTAATTGAGGTCGCTGGAATCGGAAGTGATCGTCGTCTTTGATTCAGCGGGTGCCGCCTTCTTTTCCTCACCGCCGACCGTTGCGGAACAGAGAACAATCTCGCTGTCACGTGTTGCGGAAAGCCGCTCCTCATTGATCCAGACCACCAGTTCACGGCCGGTCATCATCTCGTTCCCGTGATAGAGCGTCGGCTTGTCGCCGGTCATGGTGATCCGCCCCGAAGCGTAATCGAAATCCGCACGCCGGGCGACCGCACGCTGATCGGGCAACAGTTTGCCGGCGGCATCCTTGCGCACGACCTTCACCCCTCCTTCACAGATGATCCGGTCCAGCTCGCGCCGCCCGCCGGAACCGAACTCCGGCAGGCCGCCGAGCGACGCCTTCTCGAGTTCCTTCTCCACTGCCGCCGCCACGGCAGGATCCTCCCGGAGCGTCACCCGCATTTCGGCACAAGTCAACTCCATGCGCGGCTCATCGATCCGGACGTTGCCGAGGAAATCGTTGACGTTGGAACGGTAATCAAACTTCGCCACATCCGAACGGACCGTCATCGCACCGCCGCGCGCCGCACCTTCCCGGACCGGCTGGTAGATCTGAATCAGGCATTCCCCGTTGACCGTGGCCCTCTGTTCATCCTTGAAAAGCACGATGCTGCGCCCGCTCAGGGATTCGCGCCCGCGCATCACCCGCGGCATCTTTCCGTCACCGGTCAATGTGATCGTACCCGCGGCAAGCTCATAGACCATGTGATCGGCCAGGGCCTGCTGCACACCGTCACGTGCCTCCTCCTCCGAGAGTTTCCGGGCAATCACGACATTGCCGTCACAGAGAATCCGGGAGACTCCTTCGAGTGTCTCTTCGGGCGCGACGGCACGGGTACGACCGGCCATCCGGAGCTCCTCATCACTCTTGCGATCGAGAAAAATCGTCATCCGGTCGCAATCGATTCCGGAACGCGCCTCGTCGATCCGGACATTCCCGATCAACAGGATCTGATTGGCATTCATGTCGATCAGCAGAGAGTCCCCGGTCGCAGAGACAAATTCATAATTTTCAGGAAGTTTTGCCCCGGCGGCAAAAAGTTTGCGCGGATCGCTGTCCCCCATCCGGACCACAATCCTCACATCGGATCTGACCAGCACTGTGCGGCGATTGAAATCCGCCTCAAATCCGACCCCGTCGAGATCCAGCAGCGGAGACCGGAAAAAGACCGGCTCCCCACCAGCCGCCATCCGCGTCTCCTGCTCAATTTCAGCGCGGGAAGTGAACATGATCCCCTCGCTGTACAACCGCCCCTTCCAGAACTGGAAAACCTCGGGAAGCTTCGCATCCAGCGGATAGAGTTTTACGCCCCACCCATCCTTGATCTCGTCCACATCGGCGCCGCGCCGGATGATATCCAGCAACGTATCGAACCCAACCACCATCTGCCCCTGCCGCTCCGCCTTCCGGCAGAACGCCATCAGCTGCAGTACCTGTTTGTTGTAGATCGGCAACTTGGCGTTGGTCAACACCAACCCGCGCAACTCATCAAGATCCCCCGCGGCAAACAACGGGAAAACCACCGCAGCAGCCAGCAGGCTCAACCATATCTTTCTTCTCATTGAAATTCACTCCTTCGCTTATCTGCGGTAACGCTCCAGAATGGTGTCGAGCACCCCCTGCTCCATCAGCAGCTTCCGGATCGCCTCGCATACCGCACCATGTCCGCCGGGAAGCTTTGTGCGGAAATCCGCAGCCTCATCCAGTTCCGGCACCGCATCGGCCACGGCGACCGCCACACCGACCCGCCGCATCACCGGCAGGTCGATCACGTCATCACCGATATACATGCACTCCTCCGGACGCAGGTTCTGTTCCGCCAGCAGACGCTCAAATCCCTCGAGCTTATCCTTGCAGTTCTCAAAACAGAAACTCAGCCCCAGCTCTTCCGCCCGCTTCCGGTTGGCGGCCGAACCGCGCCCCGAAAGCAGCCCGACCTTGAGCCCGGCACGCAGTGCGAGCTTCATCCAGTGACCGTCACGCAGATGGAAAAATTTAATCTCTTCAGGCGCACCGTATCCTGCCCGGCCATCGGTCAGCACCCCATCCACATCGAGCACCACCGCCCGAATCCGCCTGAATGCATCACTTGATATCATGGATCGCCTTCACCTGAGCCAGAATTTCCCGGATTTGACCGAAATCAAGCGAATTCGGCCCGTCGGACCACGCTTCCTCCGGGCGAGGATGAACCTCCGTGAAAAGCACGTCGATTCCGACCGCGGCAGCAGCCCGGGCCAGCGGGGCGACAAACTCACGTCTGCCCCCCGACGCATTGCCGAGACCACCCGGCAGCTGTACCGAGTGGGTCGCATCGAAGACCACAGGCACGCCAAAGGAACGCATCGTCACCAGCGAACGCATGTCCACCACCAGGTTGTGATAACCGAACGTGGTACCTCGTTCGGTCAACATCACCCGCTCATTACCGGTGGACCGGACCTTTTCCACCGCGCCGAGCATATCCTCGGGCGCCATGAACTGCCCTTTCTTGATGTTCACCACCCGCCCGGACTCCCCGGCGGCATGCAGAAGATCGGTCTGCCGGCAGAGAAACGCCGGAATCTGCAGCACATCCACCACCGCAGCCGCCCGCCTCACCTCGTCACATTCGTGCACATCGGTGATGACCGGAACCGCATATTTCTCCCTGACCGCGGCAAGCATCTCCAACCCGTGCTCCAGGCCGGGGCCGCGGCGCGACGTGCCGCTCGAACGATTCGCCTTGTCATACGAGGCCTTGAAAATGTACTGCACATCAAATTCAGCGCAGAGCTCCTTCAGATACCCCGCCGTTTCGAGGCATAGCTCCATCGTCTCGGCCATGCATGGTCCGGCGATCAGGGTCAGGCGTCCGGTGCCGATGGTGAAGCCACCCAGTTCAACGGGATGAAATTCATTTTTTTCCATTTTGCATCTCCAGAAGTTTCCGCTCGGCAGCAGCGAGGTCGGCCGGTGTGTCGACACCGATGCTCTCCAGGTTCGAACGGTGGACATAGATCCGGATTCCATTTTCAAGCGCGCGCAACTGTTCGAGCTTTTCACAATTCTCAAGCACCCCCGTGGGCAGCGACACGAAACGCTCAAGCGTCGTACGCCGATAGGCATAGATTCCCCAGTGCAGCCAGGCCGGCGCCTCAACGCCGCCACGCCGGACAAAGGGAATCATCGCGCGGCTGAAGTAGAGCGCGTAATTGTCGGCGCCGAAAACCACCTTGACGTTGTTTTCATCCATCGCGGCGCGATCACCCGGCACCGCCACGGTGGCCATTTCAATGGCGGGATTCCCGGTCATGATATCGATCAACTCGTCGATCACCGAAGTCGGGATCAACGGCTCATCCCCCTGCACATTGATCACCACCTCGACCTCGGGAGCAGCCTTCCGGACCGCCTCCGCGATCCGGTCGGTTCCGGAGGGATGGGACTCGGCCGTCATCACCGCCCGTCCCCCGAACTCCTCGACAACCCGTGCAATCTGCTCGTGATCGGTGGCAACCAGCACCATCCCGGCCTTCGAAGCAGCCGCCTTTTCATAAACATGGCGAATCATCGGTTTTCCGCACAACAACGCCAGCGCCTTCGCAGGGAAACGGGTACTCGCGTAGCGCGCCGGAATCACCACCGCCACATGATCTTTTTTCATGACACACCTTCCTTGGTTTCACCGGCCACTCCCCGGACCGTCTCCGTTGCCGGAACGACTCCGTTGCGCAATTCCCACGCTCAGGGAAGCGTCGCCGCCAGTTCTTCAAATTCCACCGGGAACGTTCCCATCTTTCCGACCACCACGCCGGCCGCCCGGTTGGCCAGTTCGGCCGCCTCCACCGGATCCGCTCCCGAAACCAGCGCCAGCGCGAAGGTCGCAGTGACCGTATCGCCGGCGCCCGAAACATCAAACACCTCCCGCGCCCGGGTCGGGATCACCTGCGGCTCCCGATCGCCGTCATAGAGCGCCATTCCCTGAGCCGCCAGCGAAATCAGCAAATGCTTCGGAGCCCACTCCTCGCGTAATTTCGCCGCAACCGCCGCCAGCGCAGGATCTTCCGCTGGCGGCCCCGCAACCCCCGTATCCGCCATTCCGGCAAGCGCGAACGCCTCAACCCGGTTCGGCTTCATCACGGTGAGACCTTTCACCGGCCGCATGCTGCCCGGCTTCGGATCGAGTGCGGTGACAACCCCGCTTTCCGCAGCCTCGGCGATGATTTCCTCAAGCATCCACTCGGCCAGCACCCCTTTATGGTAATCTTCGAAAATCACCGCATCGATCTCACGGTTGCGAATCTGTGCCACGATCCCGTCGACCATCCGGCGTCGCAGTGCGTCATCAACCATATGGGTGTCTTCGTAATCCTCCCGGCAGAGCTGCTGCCCCCCGGCGATCACCCGTCGTTTTTCCGTGGTCTGGCGCGAAAAGTCGCGAATCACCGACCCGGCCTCGATCCCGTATTTCTCAAACGAACGCACGACCTCCTCCCCGGCCGGATCGTTTCCGACGACCCCGAAGGCAAAGCCGCGCGCCCGCAGTGTCGCAACGTTGCGCAATACGTTCGCCGCTCCACCGAGGCAGCTTGTACGCCGCTGGACGTTGACCACCGGCACCGGAGCCTCGGGAGAAATCCGTGTGACGCGTCCCCAGAGATAGACATCGAGCATCATATCCCCGAGCACCGCAATGCGGCAATTCGGGAAGTTCGCCAGCAGCCGTGAAAGTCCGGATGTACTCATTTCACCTCCGACGCGGGGATCAGGGAATCCAGATAAACCGAGACATCGAGTTTCCGCTCGTCACAATAGCTCCGGCCGGAGTTGATCCGCGCCAGAATCGAGCGGGAGTCGTCGACACTCTTCTGGAGCGCGGCGATCTCGTCGCCGGAAAGAGAACCGGCATGCTCGCGCAGATAGTTCGCAAGCAGATTCAGATTCCACGAGATCAGCCGCACCTCCATCGCGGCCCCCTCCCCGGAACTCTTCACCTGATCCGCCATATACCGGGCACCGTCGAAACTCTCCAGCAACCGGAGTCGCCGGACCTGGAGCGCCATCGCATCCTCCCGGAGCAGATACGCCGGAATGCTGATGGCGAGCGCCACCTCGCTGAGCACAATCGCAAAAAAGATCACCACCGCGGACAACGCCACGTAATCACGCTTGAATTTCGCGGAAAATTCGATTTTCTGAGCCACGGTTCAGATTCCCCCACAATTCCGGCGGACCGGCATGATCCGCATGTCACAATATACACGCCCGACGACGCTTTTTCAATCCCGGCGGTCGAAAAGGCCCGCCCGATAGAGATAATATAGCAGGGTCAACAACGCACTGACCGCCGCGGCGACATAGGTCAGAAATGCCGCGTTGAGCACCGCGGCCGCCCCCGCCTCCTCGCCGGGCGACACGATCCCGGCATGTACCATCAACCGCTTCGCACGGGCAGAGGCATCATATTCGACCGGGAGCGTCACCAGCGCGAAAACCACCGACGCCGAAAAGAAGATGATCCCGAGCATCAGAAGCGGGGACGACATCAGCACCATGCCGAGCAGAATCAGAATATAGGCGCCGGGACTGGCGATGTTCACCAGCGGAACCAGTGCGCTGCGCAACCCGAGCGCTCCGTAGTTCTGTGCATGCTGAAGCGCATGCCCCGCCTCGTGGCAGGCGACGCCGATTGCGGCGATCGAACTGGAACCGTAAACCGAGGGCGACAACCGGAGCGTCCGGCTGGTCGGATCATAGTGGTCCGAAAGAAAACCGCTCGTCTCCTCGATTCTGACATCGCGGATTCCTGCATCGGTCAACAGCCGCCGCGCCGCCTCGGCACCGGTGAATCCCCGGCTCGACGGCACCCGCGAATAGTGGTCGAACGCCGATTTGGTCTTGAACGACGCCCACATCGCCAGCAACAGGCCGGGCAGAATGAACAGAAAATAGACCGGGTCGAAAAACATACTCTTTACTCCTCCTCAATTTTTCCGGCTCGGGAATTCTTACTTCCGGGCGGTGAATCCGCAACTGTTCTCCAGAAAGACGGCGGCCAGTTCCGGCCACTGAGAAACATCCCGGCTCTCCGGAGCGAGCCCGAGTCCGTGCGCCCCCTCGGGGAAGATATGCAGTTCCGCCTTGACCCCGTTTTTCCAGAGTGCCTGGGCAAAACGGATCGAGTTTTCGACATTCACGCACTGGTCGGTCGCCGTGTGCCACAGGAAGGTCGGCGGAGTCTCCTGCGTGACACGATTCTCGAGGTCGAAGCGATCGGCCTCCGGCTCATCAAGCTTTTCCCCGAGGAGATTCCAGCCGCTGCCGCGGTGCCCGAACGACTTGGTCAGATTGATCACCGGATAGCATGGGATCAGCGCATTCGGACGTGCCGGGAAAGCGTCGATCTCATCTCCGGCATCAGCATCGACCTCTTTGAAGAGAGTTCCGGCCGATGCGCAGAGATGGCCGCCGGCGGAAAAGCCGAGCACCGCCACCTGCTCCGGATCAATCCCCCACTCGGCGGCCCGGCTGCGGATGATCCGCACCGCCCGGAGCACATCGCGCTGCGGCGCCGGATAACGGTAAGGCGCGACGCGATACTGGAGCACCAGCGCATGAAATCCGAGTGCATTGAACCGCTCGGCAACCGGTGCGCCTTCGTGCGGAGCCCGGTTGCAGTAACCCCCGCCGGGGAGAACCAGAACCACGCCACGCAACGGAGCTGAACCGTCGAGAAGAAATGTTTCGAGGTAAGGCTCGAACTCATCCTCCTTCTTCCCGGAGGGTGCGGGTTCCGCCTCTTTCCACAACTTGATCGTCGCCATTTTACAAATTCCTTTACTGTTTCAGAAGATGATATCGTTGTTTCCCGGAGCCAGAGGTGACACGCCCCCATTCGGCGCGATGAAGCGCCCCGGAACTCCGGCAGGAAGCACCACATGCGCTCTCCGGTCGTCGGCCTCAACTTCAATGAAGCCGCCGGCCGGATGGACCACCCGACCGCGGATATGCCTCAGAACACCGGGCTGCGGCCGAACTTCAACCTCTCGAAAACCGAACCCGCAGGGGCGGACCCCAAGCACTGTCGCATAAAGATGGTAGAGCGGATGCGCACTCCAGGCATGACAATCCGAGCGTGAGGGTTCGGGCCGCTCCAGCACTGTGTACAGCCCGAGATCGCGCATTTTCAGAAACACCTTCAACCGTTCGAACAAGAGGTCAATCCGCCCGATCCGCCCATAGAGCTCGAAGAGATAAAATGAGAAATAGACCGTCGCCCGCACCGGCAGATCGCGCGAAACGAAGCTTTCGATGCAACGCGCCCGCACCGCCTCGGGCAATCCGCCCGATAACAATGCAAGGATCTGTGTATGTTCACAGACTCCGGTTCCGGAGAGTGTATCCCGGAAGAGTCCGATCTCATCGCTCCAGAATGCATCGATGAAACGCTCCGCCATTGCTCCGAGCCGGGCACGATAGTGACGCTCAAGATCGACTTCGCCGAGCAACCGGCAAAGTTCGGCAATCTCGCCGAGCAAATAGAGATAGAGCGCATTCACCACCCCGGAAACCCCGAACTCCCCTTCGGGAGGAACCCCGGCCGGCCATCCGGTCCAGTCGACGAAATTCCAGCCGCGCCGGATCTCGATCAACCCGTCGCGATTCAGAAAATTCTCAAAGGCATCCGCCCCCGAATGCGCCACGGGAAAGAGTTCCCGCGGCAGAGAACCGCCGCGCCACCGGGCGTAATCGGCCACCATCCCGACAAAATAGGGGGTAAAAGTCGGAATCACCTGCGTGATTCTCGAGGGATAACGCGACTGCAGCAGCCCCGATTCAAGCCGGCTGGCGGCAATCATCCGCAACGCCTTTTCCACCAGCCGGGAGTCCCGCCCCAGAGCGAGCGTCAACAGCGCCTGAATCCGGGTGTCTCCGACATACATCAGCTGCTCGTAATAGGGGCAGTCCATGAAAGTATCGTGCGAACACATCTCCAGAGTCCGCCGGCAACGCGAAGCCAGCCATTCGATCGATTCGTCTTCACACTCGAAAAAACTCTCAACCGCGACGGGATAACGGCTTTCGACCAACCGGAACTCGTCGATCGTCACCGGCTCATCCCCTGTCTCGATCTCGACAGAGACAAAACATCCCGCCCGATAGTGCAGCGTATGGAACTGCATCCCGTTGCGGCCGTCCGGCAGGAAGTGATCGTAAATGCCTACAAAATAACGGTCGCGCCAGTCGCGCCGGTCCGCTTTGCGGCCCACCTCGACATTGTTCAGAAAGAGCGCCTCAACCCATCCGATCGAGATCTTTGCTCCCCGGCCGCCAGAAACAGTCAGCCGTGGCATGGCGCAGTAGTAGTCGTCAAGCTCGAGCAGCGCTTTGACTCGGCGACCGGCCGGTACCGTCAGACCGCCCTGTTGCAATCCCTTCTCCCAGATCGGAAGCAGCTCCGGAAGATTCGCCGCGGCGCGAAAGCAGTTGTCGACATTCTCGCCGACGAAACGGAGCGAATACCCCTTGATCGCCGTATGAATCATCTCCGGAAGCCTCGCAGGCTCAAGCAGCGGCTGCGGGGAAAACTCATTACGCTGCGACGCGGTCGCCCCCGGGGCAAATTCCGTGACGGGACGCCACTCGACACACTCCTCCCCACGCTCCATACCGCGCGGGAAACCGGCTGCATCGAAAATCAGTTCGTCACCGATCGAACACGCCCAGCCGAAAGGCGGCTGCCAGCGATGCATTCCCGGATCCGCCGCCTGCCAGCCGGCGGCGCAGGTATTGATCTTTTCACCGAACTCCCCCTCGGCAGCCACCAGCAACCCGTGGCGGAACTCCATCTTCGAATAGGGACCGCTCTCTCCGAAACTCGCGACGAGCACCGTAAACACATGCGCACCGGCGGAGGCCTCCCACTCAAAGCAATCCACAAATGTGTGCTTCGCATCTCCCTGCTCCGGTCCGGAAGCGGCAAATTCGCCGTCGATCATCAGCCGGTAAACCGCATCTGCGGCAATGAAGAACCGGAGGCACGCCGGCGCACCGAGCTCAAAACGGTTGCGGAAAACGGTACAGCGCGGCTGTGCCTGATCGCCCGGCAACGTAATCCAGAACGCCGGCCAGATGCCACGCTCCCCCCACTTCCGTTCCGCTGCGTCGCGGTCGAATGGAAATCGATCGACCAAGATACGTTTCACCATCACGAACCATCTCTCCCTGTTGTCGAGGCTAAAGCAACATCCATTATATAAAAATACATCCGCGCCCCTGAATATGCAAGGTGTCTGCGGCCGGGCCCGAGGAAAAAACGGATCGGTTCCGGAATGGCGGTATTTTTTGTTGCGAAAAACCGTGGCGGCAACTGGAAAAAAAGCATTGAGAGTGGTATGTTACTTCTTCAAGCCATGACCGCCGCTTCACGGTCGCCCGACGGGCGGAAGGCGGATCCGGAGTGAAAGTGGCGAACATCAACGCGAACACGGGTTTTCAACAATGATGGATGCGATCATATCGTACGGGGCCGGTCTCTCCGCCGCCTTCCGACAATGAAGGTGGTTGGATCCTCATTCCCCGGCAGCCGGTTTTCAGTCCGGAGCTTTCGCATCAGCACAGAACAATCTCTTCAGGAGCAACAGAGTCAATATCATGTCGGAAAATATCGAAAACACCAATGAATCCCTGGATTTTATCCGCGAAATGGTCGCGGAAGATATGAAGAGCGGTAAATTCGGCGGTCGCGTCGTCACCCGTTTTCCGCCGGAACCCAACGGTTACCTCCACATCGGCCATGCCAAGGCGATCTGTCTCGATTTCGGAGTCGCGGCGGAAAACAACGGGGTCTGTCACCTCCGGTTCGACGACACCAACCCGACCAAGGAGGATTCCGAGTTCGAGGAGTCGATCAAGAACGACGTCCGCTGGCTCGGATTCGATTTCGGGGAACACCTCTATTACGCGAGCGACTATTTTGAGCGGATGTATGAGTGTGCCGTCGAACTGATCCGGCGCGGCAAAGCCTATGTCTGCGACCTTTCTGCCGAAGAGTGGGACAACTACCGGGGCAATCTCGGGACCCCCGGCCGGGAATCTCCGGGCCGCAGCCGCACGGTCGAGGAGAATCTCGATCTCTTCACCCGGATGCGTAACGGAGAATTTGAGGACGGCGCCATGGTTTTGCGTGCCAGAATCGACATGGCCTCCCCCAATATCAACATGCGCGACCCGGTCATCTACCGGATCCGCCGCGCCCGTCATTTCCGCCACGGCGACAAATGGTGCATCTACCCGATGTATGACTTTGCCCATCCGCTGGAGGATGCTTTCGAAGGCGTCACCCACTCGTTCTGCACGCTGGAATTTGAAATCCACCGGCCGCTCTATGACTGGGTGCTCGATTCGCTCGGATACCGGTTCCCGGACCGGCCGCGGCAGACGGAATTTTCCAGGCTCAATCTGACCTATACGGTGATGAGCAAGCGCAAGCTGCTGCAGCTGGTCAAGGAAAACCATGTGAAAGGGTGGGACGACCCGCGGATGCCCACCCTCTCCGGCATGCGCCGCCGCGGGATTCCGGCGGCGGCGATCCGCCGCCTCTGCCGCATGGTGGGGGTGACCAAGTTCGATGGAACCACCGACGTTGCGCTGCTCGAACACTGCATCCGCGAAGAGCTCAACACAACCGCGCCGCGCCGACTTGCCGTGCTCGATCCTCTGAAGGTCACGATTCTGAACTATCCGGAGGGGGGTGTGGAACCGCTCGATGCGGTCAACAATCCGGAAGATCCGGCGGCAGGCAGCCGAAAACTCACGTTCTCCCGTGAACTTTACATCGACCGTGCCGACTTCATGCTCGAGCCTCCGAAAGGGTACTTCCGCCTCGCGCCCGGTCGGGAAGTCCGGTTGCGTTACGGCTACTTCATCAAATGCGAAGAGGCCGTCATCGACGCCGACGGCAAAGTCACGGAGTTGAAATGTACTTTCGACCCGGCCACCCGGGGCGGCAGCGCTCCCGACGGACGCAAGGTGAAGGGAACAATCCAGTGGGTTTCCGCGACGGATTCCGTGGCGGCGGAACTCCGGCTCTACGATCGTCTCTTCACGGTGGAGCAGCCGGGCACGGACGGGGTCGATTTCCTGACCCAGCTCAATCCGGCCTCCTGCCGTACCGTGGAAGGCCGTCTGGAGCCCTCACTTGCAACGCTGACGGCCGGAACGACCGTACAGTTTGAACGAATCGGTTATTTCACCGTGGATCCCGACACGACAGCGGATCACCCGGTATTCAACCGTACCGTGACGCTGAAAGACTCCTGGAACACCAGGCAGAACGCCGGAAAGTAAGGAAAATGGGCAGTCGCAATAAGCAATTCGAACACCATCTGCTCGGGTTGGAAGTGCCGTATAACCGGCTCACCCTCCTCGGCAAATTCAGCCGGATCCTCTACCTGAGCGCCCGTCGCTACAGCGCTGATCAACACAGTCAGCGTGCGGTGGCGTTGACGTACTATACGCTCTTCGCGGTGGTTCCGGTGGCGGCGCTGGTCTTCGGCATCGCCAAGGGGTTCGATCTGCAGGAACGGCTGCAGATGTTGCTGACGGAACGCTTTGTCAACCAGAAAGAGGTGCTGGAGTGGATCTGCCAGTTCGCCGACACCACGCTGCGTGAAACCCGCGGCGGCATCGTCGCGGGTGCCGGCGTGATCGCGCTGTTCTGGACGGTCATGTGGCTGGCCACCAACATCGAAAAGGCCTTCAACGCCATCTGGAATCTTCCGGCGCGCAAAAACATCTTCCGCCGCTTCAGTGATTATCTGGCGATTCTGCTGCTGACCCCGGTGATTCTGGTGGTGATGAGCAGCGCCGGCGTGCTGATGCGCAGCCTTCTCAGCCGGACGCTTCGCGCCTTTCCACTGTTCGACGGGATCGGTATGCACATTTTCAGCCTGACGGTGGAGTGTTTTCCGGCGGTTCTGGCATGTGGAATTTTCGCGCTGATTTACTTTCTGGTACCCAATACGCGGGTCAGATTCTCTTCGGCGCTGCTCGCAGGCGTGGTTGCCGGAGGCCTCTACCAGCTGTTGCAGGATGGCTTCATCTACGTTCAAAGCGCACTTTACCGCTACAACACGATCTACGGCAGTTTCGCAGCGCTGCCGCTGTTCCTGATCTGGCTGCAGTGGTCATGGCAGATCGCGCTCTTCGGCGCGGAAATCGGCTTCGTCAGCCAGAACGCCTGTACCGGACTCTTCGAGCACTCCGATGAAGAGCATCTGACCAGTATGCGATTGCGCCGCACCTACCAGCTCGCCGCGACACGCTTCATCTACCGGAATTTCGAAACCGGCAAAGGAGCGACCACCGAACTTGAATTGATGCAGCAGCTGCCGCTTCCGGCAATCA
>CALXOA010000066.1 GCA_944389895.1 uncultured Victivallis sp.
GGAGGCCTCAATGTTATGCCCGAAGACGAGCGGATTGATCTTCCCGTTATTGTGACTGATGTCGAGCGTCACCGACGCAGGATCGGCCGCCGGCAGCGCCCGGACGAGGCAGAGAGCGAAAAAAAGGTTGACGAAATGGAAACGCAATGGTGTACTTTTCATGGTCGGATATTCTCTCTCCTGGTTGTTTCAGTGGCCTGGCCTTTACTTTGAAATATTGGAAATTTAACATGTAAAGCGGCAATGTCAAACGGACGGCGGGAGTTTTTCCTTGATTTTGGCCGGAGATGGGAGTACGTTCACTGCCGCCGCATTAAAACGTGTCGGAGAACGAAAACGGTGGATTCATGCTTCGATCGGAAGCTCACGGCGTTCTGTTTCTTCGTGATGAAGGAGTTACGTTGCCGTTCAGTTCCCGGAAACTCAACGGCGTGAATTTCGCTCGTTCCGCGGCGCGCCGTGCCGGATCGACCGTCAGATATTTCCAGCGTGCAAAAGCAAAATCGTGCGGCAGGTAGTTCTCCAGCCAGCCGTGATTCAATTGATAGGCGATCGGAAAGCTTTCGAAAACCCAGGGGCACTGCTCTGCCAGATAGGCGACCATCTCCTGATAGCGCCGGGTGCGTTCCGGGGAATCCGGCATCGGCAGGATTGCTTCAAACATCCGGTCGTAAACCGGATCGCTGAAGCCGACCCGGTTGCAGCCGCCGATGTTTCCGCTGTAAAAGAGTTGCAGAAAGTTCTCGGCATCCGGATAGTCCCCGACCCATGAGAGCCGGAAGAGTTGCAACTTCCCCTGTCGGAGCTTTTCATAAAAACGTGGATTGTTGTTCAACACCGGTTCCACTTCAATGCCGATCCTGCCGAGGTCGGCGGCGGTGAGTTCACCGAGTTGACGATAGGCCGAACTGTTCCCGGTCTGATCGAATGTGAAACGCAGGTGTTCTCCGGTGGCCGGATCAATTCCATCCGGATATCCTGCTTCGGCCAGCAGTTTTGCTGCAAGCACCGGATCATCTGCCGCGTTGGGGTTCCGGAACTCCGGATCATATCCCGCTACTCCGGGGGGAATCGGCCCCTGCGCCGGGATCAGCTGGTAGTTGGTGTGCTCCACCCGCCGCCCGACGTCGTAGGCCAGGCTGATCGCCCGCCGCAACGCTAGGTTTCCGCCGAGACGCGGGTCGGAAAAATTGAACCCGACATAACGTACTTCGAACTCCGGGGTCCTCAACAGCTTGATCCCTCGTGCCGCCAGCGCCGGCGCGAGCTCTTCCCCGCCGCCGGCGACCAGATCGAGATTGTCTTTGTCTAGGGTGTTGAGATCGAGTTTCCCCTGCAGGAAAAGCAGCCATGACGACATCGGCTGCTTGATCAGGTAGAGCACCACCCGATCGGCCAGAGGCAGCGGCCGCCGCCGGTCCTCCGGAGTTTCGGCGGCGTCGAAATATTCAACCCTGTAGTCGGGATTGCGGTCGAGAATCAGCTTGTAGTCATTGATCCAGCGGGTGAGGCGGAACGGTCCGGAACCGACCGGTCGGCGGGCGAACTCCTCGCCGTAATGTTCCACTGCGCGCCGTGGAACCACCGCCGCATTCGGCATCGCCAGCATGTAGAGAAAACGTGGGTCCGGTCGGGTCAGACGGATCGTAAAATTGAGGTCGTCATGGATTTCGAACCCGGCGGGATTGCGGTCGTAGACGGAGTTGTCTCCTTTCGGCAGCCTTTCCGTTTCCGCGTGAAATTCATCCAGCCCGACGATCTTCCCGCGAAACAACCAGTAGACCGGACTGTGAAGCCGGGCATCGGCAATCCGCAGAATGGAGTAAAGGACGTCCCGCGATGTGATCCGTCTTGCTTCCGGCGGCAACCCGGCGAAAACCGGATCATCGGCAAAACGGAGGTCGTCACGCAACCGGAAGGTGTAGCTTTGGGAAACGGCATCCGCCACCGGCATCTCCGCCAGCATCGAGGGGATCAACGTATAGGGCCGCCTGACGTAGTCATACTGCAACAGGGTATCGAATACGGCTCCGACCAGGTTGCGGCTCGAGAGATCGTCAGCCTGTGCCGGATCGAGTGTCTTGACCCGGCTGCCGCCGGAAGTGTGAAGTGTCCGCAGCTCTTCCGCCCCCAGCGGCAGCAACAGAGCGGCCGCCGCACAAAATGCAGCGGCCATCCAGCGCATCATCCGTTGTCCACAGCCTTCCGTCACGACTCTTTCGCAAGTGCCCGGAAGCGTTCGATTTCCCCGTTATAAAGGGCGTGCATCGCCGGATTCGGGGGATAGGTCTTCACTTCAAAGGAGTTCTTTACCACCTGTCGTGCGGCCGCGAGATCGGCAACATCGCCGACCGTCATCGCCTGCGCGAGCAGATTCCCGATCGCGGTCGCCTCGACCGGCCCGGCAACCACCGGAATGTTCAATGCATCGGCAGCGAGCTGCATCAGCAACCCGTCCTTGGTGCCGCCGCCGACCACGTTGAGGCACTGATATTTGACGTTGAGGAGCTCCTCCAGGGTCTCAAGTTTGCAGCGGAAATAGAGCGCCAGCGAGTCGTAAATGGCCCGGACCACCGCGCTTTCGCTGCCCGGGGTTCCCTGGCCGGTTGCCACGCAGAAATCCGCGATTCTCCGGGGCATGTCACCCGGTGTCACGAAGCTCGGGTCGTTCGGATTGATCAGGTAACGGCATGGCTCGGCCGAGCGGGCCATGGTCTCCATTTCGGCAAAGGTGACCGGACCGCTGGTTTCATTCCAGACCCGGCGGGTCTCCTGAAAGAGCCAGCTGCCCATGATGTTGGTCAGGAAGCGGATCTTGTTGTCGAGGCCACCTTCGTTGGTGAAACTGTTCGCCGCCGATTCCGCGGTACGGATCGGCTGGGGAATTTCAGCTCCCAGCAGCGCCCAGGTCCCTGCACTGATGTATGCCCAGCTCCCTTCCGTGGGGGCGGGAACCGCTGCGACCGCGCTCGCGGTGTCGTGACTGCCGATCTTGATGATTGGAATCGGCCCGCAGCCGAGTTCCTTCTGCAACTCCTTCGACAGTGTACCGCCGAAGGTACACGGTTTGACGATTTTCGGGAACACGCTCCGCGGTAACCCGAGCTTGTCGATCACCTCATAATCCCAGTCGCGCTTTTCAGGGTCGAGAAGATCTGTGGTCGAACAGTCGGTGTATTCACTTGTGTCGTCGCCGCCGAGAGCCCGCGCAAGCGCATCCGGCATGGTCAGAAAGTGGCTGCCTTCGAAATCCTCGGGATGTTCACGGAAATGGGCTGCGAGCTGATAGACCGTATTGAGCGTCATACACTGGATTCCGGTATGACGATAGAGCTCCTCTCGGGGAATCTTGCTCCAGACATCACTGTCTGCATTCCCGGTACGTACATCGCGGTAGTGATAGGGCCAGCGGCGGATCGCCCCGGTGGCGTTATCGAAAAACACATAGTCCACACCCCAAGTGTCAATGCCGATGCCGCTGAGAGCCGGCTCCACCGCGAGTGCCTTTCGGAGACCGGTTTTCAGTTCTTCGACCAGTTGCGGGTAATTCCAGTAAATGGAACCTTCCTTTTCCGTCGGTCCGTTTGCAAACCGGTGCACCTCGGTCAAGGAAAGCCGCCCGGATTCGAGTTTGCCGATGATGGCGCGCCCGCTGGAGGCACCGAGGTCGAAGGCGAGAAAACTGCTCATGATCTGTCCCCTATGGTTATGAAACGACAATCCGTCGTGATCTTCATCTCCGGCGTACCGTCACCGCTGAAGGTACACATATCTCATCCTCCCCGGAAAGGAGTTCGGATTTTCCGGTTCATTGTTGCGCGGTTCTTCCGGAACGCACTTCCCCGATTGTTTTACAGGCGTGCCGGATCAACTCCGCGGTTTCCTCCCAGCCGATGCAGCCGTCGGTGATGGAGACGCCCGGTTCCGGGCGGCAGCCGGCGATGATTTTCTGGTTGCCCGGCTGCAGATTGCTTTCAAGCATCACACCGGCGATCGCGTTTTCTCCGTCGGCGATCTGCCCGAGTACGTCCTCCAGGGCGATGTGCTGTTTCCGGTAGTCCTTCCCCGAGTTTGCGTGGCTGCAATCCACCACGATCGCCGGTTTCAGCCCGGCCTTGCGCATCGCCACTTTCAAAAAGGCGATGTGTTCCGCTCCGTAGTTGGATTGGCCCGCGCCACCACGCAGAACAATGTGCGCGTAAGGGTTGCCCCGGGTTCGGAAGACCCCGACGTGCCCGTCCTCCAGAACTCCGATGAAACTGTGTTCGCTGCGGGCGGTTGCAATCGCGTCCAGCGCGGTCTGAAAAGAACCGTCGGTCGCGTTTTTGAACCCGACCGGCATCGACAGGCCGCTGCCGAGCTGACGATGGGTCTGCGCTTCCGTGGTCCGTGCTCCGATCGCCGCCCAGGCGACCGCGTCCGCGATATATTGCGCGATGATCGGGTCGAGCATTTCGGTCGCCACAGGTAATCCGAGATCGACGATTCGGAGCATCAGTTTACGGGCGATGAAAATCCCCTTTTCGATATTGTAGGATTTGTTGAGATCTGGATCATAAATCAACCCCTTCCAGCCGACAGTGGTTCGCGGCTTTTCAAAATAGACACGCATCACCAGCAGGATATGCTCCTTGACCTCTTCGCTCAGCTGGCGGAGCCGTTCCGCATATTCGATGGCGGCCTCCGGATCGTGGATGGAACAGGGGCCGACAATCATCATGAACTTGCCGGAGTTGCCGTCGAGAATATCGCAGATTTCGCGGCGGGCGTTCATGACCTTGAGCACCGCGTCAAGCGAAAGCGGCAACTCGGAGCGGATCGCTCCGGGACTTGAAAGCACACTGCGACTTGCAATGTTGATATTATTGCTGCTGATCATCAGAGAAAAATCCTTTCAGATGAAGTAATATACTATCGGTCCGGGGCATTTACAAGCTCTTCCCCCTTCCGGTTTCGGGGGAAAACGGCCGATTCCGGCCAACCCGGAGCCCGGATGGCTCCCTGTCGGTGAAAAGATGTTTCCCGGGCTTCTTCCTTCTGTTTGTCATTTACAGAGAGTATGGAGGACAACCGTTCTTTGATTAACCAGTTAAGCAAAGAGAGCTGAAACTGGGTCGAATCTCAGCTTTTTTTTGAAAAAAAAGGCCGGAACACTTGCTTTTTGAGTGTTTTTCTGCCATAATATAAAATGTTAACCTAAATTGACATCATAATTGAAATCTGTTATGATTTCGGGAAAACGAGGAGAACATGAAAAAATTCAATTTTACATTGATCGAGTTGCTCGTAGTGATCGCGATCATCGCGATCCTTGCGGGAATGCTGCTGCCGGCGTTAAACCAGGCGCGGGAAAAGGGGAAGTCGATCAGTTGCGCCAGCAACCTCAAGCAGATCGGCAGCGCGGCTTCGATGTATTCCGGTGATTACGACGATTTCATCGTTCCTGCGGCGGCTCCGAGTGCCGAGGGCGGCGGCGACAACAAAAGCCGTTCGGCATACCAATGGCATGCGAAGCTGGCCAATTATCTCGGGACCAGTGCCAATACCTCTTTAACCAGCAATATGTTCAGTTCCGCTTCCGAATTGAAGGCTGCGGTTTGTCCGTCGCACCCGGATCGGTTCGGTTATGGGCATAACGGGCGCTGGCTGGGAATGCATAATGGTGCCGATCCGGTTTCCAGCGGTGGGCAGAGTTCCATCAATCACTATGAGAAACTCGGGCGTTTCCCGCGGGCCAGTTCCGTGATCCTGATCGGCGACAACTACCGGTACGACATCACCGGCGAGACAACCTTTTCCAACTGGAACTCCTGGCTGAGTCCGCTCAACTCCGGCGGGACCGGCTGGAACGGCTGGGGCGCACTCAATTACACCCATGCCAGAATGGCCAATATTGTCTGGCTCGATGGACATGTCAGCAGCGTGGCGCAGCATGTCGTTGATCTGGTCGACGGTGATCGCGATACTCTCTACTGGGGAAATAACTACGGTAAATTCTAATGGAGGCAGATATGCGTTTTCCTGTCTGTAAATCTTTTACATTGATCGAGTTGCTTGTTGTGATCGCAATTATTGCAATTCTGGCTGCGATGCTTCTTCCTGCCCTGAACATGGCCCGTGAAAAGGCGAAGTCGATCAGTTGTGCCAGCAATCTCAAACAGCTTTCGACCGGATGTGCGATGTATTCCGGCGATAACAACGACATTATTGTTCCGGGAATCCAGCCCACCGATGTCGGTGATCTGAAAGGGGGAACCTGGATGGGGCGGATTGCCACCTACTCCGGTGGAACCGCACGCGAGATCAGTGAGAGCTATACGGAAACCTCGGAGTTCAAAGCCGCGGTCTGCCCGAGCGTGGCCGATCGTTTCGGTTACGGGCACAACGCCCGCGGTATGGGGATCATCACCAATGTCGCTTCGCTCAGTTCCACTCCCTGGAACGTGAACCATGTCCAGAAAGCCGCGCGTTTCAGCAGTCCCGCTTCGAAAGTGTTGCTGGCCGACAACTTCATGTATGAGAAGAACGCGATGGAAAACCAGAAGTTCAGCGGTTACAATGCGTGGCTCACTCCCCTGTCGCAACCGATGACCGGTACCGGTTGGGAAAACTGGGGGGCGGTTGAATACCGTCACGGCAATCAGGCGAATGTCGCCTGGCTGGCCGGAAATGTGTCGTCGGTCAACTCCTCCTTCGGGCTCGATCGTTCGGGAAGCGAAGATTGCCTGAAAACCTACTGGGGGCAGAACTGGGGGAGATAATCCGGAAAATTCAGGATACGAGGAAGAGGATAGCGGGAGGATGATCATGGTACGGAAATTTACATTGATCGAGTTGCTCGTTGTAATCGCGATCATCGCGATTCTGGCCGCGATGTTGCTGCCGGCTTTGAACCAGGCGCGGGAAAAGGGAAAGGCGATCAGCTGCACCAGCAATCTCAAGCAGCTGGGAACCGCCGCCGCCATGTACGGTAATGACAACAATGATTTCATCGTTTCCGGCATGAGTCCTTCTGACACCGGCTGGCGTTCCCCGAACTGCTGGCTTTCGAAACTGGCAGTTTATGCCGGAGGAAAACCAGCAGCATCCGAATGGTTCAGCGAGGATCAGGTCGTGGCCCTGAGTCAGTTCCGGGCGGCGGTCTGCCCCAGCGTAAGCGGGCGGTTCGGCTATGGTCACAATGCCCGCGGTATGGGGATCAATATCGCCTCCGATCCGGTGACTTCGGCCCCGATGGAAGGAGACAAACAGATCAACCGATATAATAAGATCTCCCAGTACCGGGAACCGGCCAGAAAAATTCTGATCGGCGACAACTATCGTAACGGCGGACTTACCAACGACTCTTTTGCGAACTACAATCCCTGGATCAGCCCGTTGTCATCTCCGATGGCACCGACCGGCGGCTGGGGCGGCTGGGGGGCGCTCGAGTACCGTCATTCTTCGCGGGTGAATGTGGTCAATCTCTCCGGCAACACCTCCTCTTACGGCATTGCCGAAAATATCGATGCCGGGACTGATGCCGACTATATCTACTGGGGGCGAAACTGGGGTAAAAAATAATCCGGCAGAACTTCGGGGTTTTCCGCGATGGCGTTGGGATTCGTCACCGCGGAATTTTATTTTTCAGAGGAACTTGTATTTTGAGCAACTTCATATATATTACTTTTTTCCACTGATGAAAACAGGTTTGATTCAACAGGAAGAGTGCAAAGATGGAAAGCCTTTACGAAACCACCGTGGAACGGTACCGGAAGTATGTGATGCCGACTTACGCCCCGAAGATTCTCTTCACCCGCGGGCGCGGCGCGCGCCTCTGGGATGCCGACGGGCGCGAATATCTTGATTTCGCTGCGGGGATTTCGGTCTGCAATCTCGGGCACTGCAATGAGCGGGTGACCCGGGCGATCCAGCACCAGGCGGAGACTCTGGTCCATGTATCGAACCTCTATCTCAACGAGGTGATGCCGCGCCTCGCCGAGAAATTGATTTCCAACTGTTTCGATGGTGTCGTCTTTTTCTGCAACTCGGGCGCCGAGGCCAATGAAGGGATGATCAAGTTTGCCCGGAAGCACGGCAACGCCACCGGACGCAATGAGATCATTTCGATGGACAACTCCTTTCACGGTCGGACACTGGCGACGCTGGCCGCCACCGGGCGGGCGAAGTACCGCAAGGGATTCGAGCCGGATGTGCCCGGTTTCAAGCAGGTTCCTTTCAATGACTTCAGCGCGCTGGAGGCAGCTGTCAGCGACCGCACCTGCGCTGTTCTGCTCGAGCCGGTGCAGGGGGAGGGCGGTATTCTGCCTGCCGATCCCGGGTATCTGAAGAAGGTGCGGGCCTTGTGTGACGCGAAGGGAATTCTGCTGCTGTTCGATGAGGTCCAGTGCGGGATGGGCCGGATCGGGACCCGTTTTGCGTGGCAGAGCTTCGGGGTCGAACCGGACGCTTTCTCGATGGCCAAAGCGATTGCCAACGGTTTGCCGATGGGCGGATTCATTGTCCGGCGGCGTTATGCCGACGTGTTGACGGTCGGGATGCATGCGAGCACTTTCGGTGGTACGCCGCTGGTGAGTGCCGCGGCGCTGGCGGTGCAGGAGGCGTTCGATCAGGACGGCGTGCTTGAGAATTGCCGGGAACAGGGGGAGTATCTGCGGCGGCGACTCGCGGAAATCAGCAGTCCTTACTCCTTTGTCAAAGGGGTGAGGGGCATGGGGCTGATGATCGGCGTTGTCCTTGACCGTGAAGCCGCGACGCTGGCCGGGATACTTCTGAAACACAATCTGGTGGTGCTGACCGCGGGTGAATGTGTGCTGCGGCTGCTGCCGCCTCTGATTATCAGCCGTGCCGATGCCGACGAGGCGCTGGAAAAGATCGCCGCCGGCATGGCGGAATTGGATCGGCTGATCAAGGAGGGGAAATAACATCATGAAAAAAGATTTATTGACATTGAGGGATCTTACCTCTGATGATCTTCAGACCATTTTCGAACTGGCTTCAAAGCTGAAGGCGGAGCGTGGCCGGGTGCCCTTCACCCCGCTGGCGGGAAAAAGCGTCGGGTTGATCTTTGCGAAGTCTTCAACGCGGACACGGGTTTCTTTTGAAGTCGGAGTCGGGGAACTCGGCGGACGTCCGCTCTATCTGGATCAGGCGCGGATGCAGGTCGGGCGCGGCGAGACCGTGGCGGATACCGCGAATGTCCTGAGTCGCTATCTGCATGGAATCGTGATCCGGACATTTGCGCATGCCGATGTGGCTGAACTTGCCCGTGTTGCAACGATTCCGGTCATTAATGCGCTGACCGATGAATATCATCCGTGTCAGATTCTCGCCGATCTTCTGACGATTCGGGAGTATTCGGGGCGGGTTGACAAGTCGATCCGGATGGCGTTTTACGGGGACGGGCGCAGCAACATCGCCAATTCGCTGATGCTGGCTGCCCGGTTGACCGGGATGGAGTTGGTGATTGCCGCGCCGAAAGAGGAGCGGCCCCGGGAAGAACTTCTGGACGGCTGCCCCAATATCCATTGGGAGCTTGATCCGATCAAGGCGGCCGAAGGGGTTGATTACTTCTACACCGATGTCTGGGTCAGCATGGGATTTGAGGATGAGAAAGAGCGGCGGATGCAGATTTTCCGTCCCTATCAGGTCAATGAAAAGCTCTTTGAACATGCCCGGCCGGAGGCAAAGTTCCTGCACTGCCTGCCTGCCCATCGCGGGGAGGAGGTCTCCGCCGGAGTTATGGATGACCCGAAGCGTTCGATCGTATTCGACGAGGCGGAGAATCGTCTCCATGTGCAGAAAGCGGTCATGGCGCTCCTGATGAAGTGAGGCGAATGGGGGCGCTTGAAACATTGCTGATCGCCTGCAGTGTCTCGATCGATGCCTTTGCCGTGTCGGTCGGAGGTTCCCTGTGCGACCGCAGTGGCCGCCGGTATCGCAATGCGATGCGGGCGGCGCTTTTTTTCGGCGGTTTCCAGATTCTGATGCCGTTGATCGGTTATTTCGCCGCACAGTTGCTGGCCCGGGTGGTGGCGCAACTCGACCACTGGATTGCGTTTCTGCTTCTTGGAGTGGTCGGCGGCAGGATGATTTTCGAGGGCCTGAAGGCTTCTGAGAATGTCGCTCCATCCGGACAGCCTTGCTGTGGCGAGGACTCCGGCAGTTTTTTTGATTGGAAAGCGTTGTTTGTTCCGGCGGTCGCCACCAGTCTGGATGCGCTGGCGGTCGGCGCGGGCATTGCTTTTGCCGGTGCTCCGATCTGGGGTGCGGCACTGGCCATGGGAGTCGTCACTGCGGCGACGTCGATCACCGGAGTTCTGATCGGTAACCGGATCGGGTCGCTGGCCGGGGAACGGACCATGTCTGTGATCGGCGGTGGCGCCATCATTCTGATCGGGGTCAAGATTCTGCTGGAGCACCTGGGAATATTCTGACTTCGGCGCGATTTCCCCGTGACATTCTCGTATGGTTTCCCTCGAAGCATTTTTTTATTTAAATAATTAGATTAATCTAATTCCCTCCCTTGATTTTTCCCGTTTCTGAATTATTTTATAGAACTGCAAACAGATATCCTCCCCTATATTCCGGACGAGGGTGATCGGCGTCAGTAAATTAGTTTAAACTAATTGTATGTCTGATGAGCGTGACTTTTGGAAAAGACATGAAGTCATTCTGGAGGGATAACGGCAGTGTGTTTCCAGAAAGGAAGGTGTGAGAGGCAAGGGAAAAAGTAGAAAAGTCTCCATGGAGTACGGTTTTTTCATGGAAGAAGAGTGATTGTATGGATTTTGTGACGGAATGGATGATTCAATGAATCGGTATGGAACAATATTCTGAAGCTGATTTGGAGGAATGGGATGAAGAGCGGAAGTGATGTACATGGCAACAAAAACAGGTCGTACCGGAAGTTTACATTGATAGAATTGCTGGTCGTTATTGCGATTATTGCGATTCTGGCGGCGATATTGCTGCCGGCGTTGAATCAGGCCCGGGCCCGTGGGGTGGCGGCTTCCTGCGTGTCGCGATTGAAGCAGATAGGAAACGCCGATATGTTTTACCTGAACGATTACGGCTGGATCACCCCGATGTCACAGGCGATGAGCATGACCAGCCGGGTCGGTGCGAAATTGTGGTGCGGCACCAAGGCGAGCAGCAACATCAATTTCACCGGAGAGGGGTTTTTGACGCCGTATCTGAAAAAGGCGGGGGTCGACGATATGGTGATGCGTCAGCAGTCGAGCAATGTGTTTTTCTGCCCTGATCCTTCGTTGCAGCAGTTCTGGCAGGGAGGGGATATCGAGGATTCCCCGGGGGGCGGTTACGGTTGCAACGGCGATGTGCACGGTTTTGCGGAATCGATGAGCATGATGGGGATGACCTTGAACTTCGCTGCGCGTGAAATCAGGAAACCCTCCGAAATCGTCAGTTACGGGGATTGTCTCGGCAAGGCGGGAATGAGTGGACCCGGCAGTGCGATTTCGGATGCCAATTTGATTCTCAGTTATCAGATCAACTCCCAGGTCACCCATTTCCGGCACAACGGCATGGCGAATATTGTCTGGGCGGATGGACATGTGTCGGCGGAACGCCCCGGGATTCTGACGGTCGGAGAGAACGCGGCGAGATACCGGATAGGCAGTCTCGGCGTTGCCGTCGATGATGATCGACCGTACAATCCGGACAGCGACTATGCGGATTGAAACAGACTGAAAGGAGGTCTTTGCGGAAATGAAATGGAAGATTATCGCTTTGCTGCTGGTGATTTCTGGTTCCCTCTGGGCGTGGTTTTCCGCCGGCGGAGATGAGGTGCCGGAGGAGTTGATCCTCAAGCCGGTTCCTGTGACGTCGAAGACGCAGCGGGACGAATTGAGAAAATTGGTCGAGCATGTGGCGGAGTCGTGTAATCGCCATGGCCCGGGATCGCTGAAGAGGGTATTCGGATATTCTCCGAAGGAGTTGGCGCGCTACCGGTTCGCGGAAGGTGCCGATCCCGTTACCAGGAGCATCGATGTGTTGCGGAAACATGGCCGCAACCTGGCCTTCGGCAGGTTGCACATCTGGAATTACGGCGACAAAGGCGGGGGCTGTTACTATGTCGATGCGGAATGTGCACAGGGGGGCACGTTACGTTTTACCTTCCTCAGAAATAACAGAGGATATCGGCTCGGTGAGGTGAGTGAATTGCACGCGGAGACGGTGGACTGAATTTCCCTCCACGGCGGAAGGTTGTCGTTCCTCCGCCGTGGCCGGTGCATCCTCAACTTTTTTGTTTGTCAACTTTCATTTATCCCGCCGGGGAGGGGGATTTTCATGCGGAAAAAGTGGAAAAGGATTTTCCTGTTTGTTGCTGCGGCAGTGGTACTGTCGGCACTGTTGTCTGCCGCCTACCGGAAGTATGCGTCACCGACCAGAATCGCTTTCGTCAATTATCCGGAATACATTCTTGCGCAGGAGATGGATCAGAAGCTCAATTCGTCAATTGAGGTGACTGCTCTCAAGTGGACAGAGGAGTCCGGTGACGAGTTACGTGACTACGACATGATTCTCTTTTTCGGGATGGGACTTGCGCTGACGGAACGACAGCAGGAGATCCTCGATAAACTTGAAAAACCGTTGTATGTTACCGCTTCGACCCGTGTTGAAACCGCACTGAACACGCTTACCGGTGAACAGAAGGAACAGCTTGTCGCCTATCTGCGCAACGGCGGCCGGGAGAATTTCCGTCGGATGCTGAACTTTGTACGGCGTGAAATCGACGGCAAGATTCTATGGGCCGACCCGGTCGAGCCGCCTCAGGTGGTCCCCCGGGTCGTCTTCTTTCACGAGGATGAGAGCAAAGGATTCGAAACCTATGGGGAGTATCTGGAGTTTTACAGGAAGTCGGGGAAATACCGGCCCGGCGCACAGACGGTGTTGATCTTTTCCGGCAACGGCGGAGGCGATCTTCCGGCGCTGGTCGCCGCGCTTGAGAAGCGGAAAATCAACGTTGTGGCCGCGAATCGTGGCCCGAAGCTGCTTGAATTGCTGGAGACGGTTCGCCCCGATTTGATCGTTTACCAGCCGCACGGTCGTTTCGCCGGGGGGGATGAAAAGATCCTGAACTTTCTGCGTGACAACAATGTTCCCCTGCTCTGTCCGGTCAAAGCGGAACAGCCTTATGAGGAGTGGCTGAAGGATCAGCGGGGTATGGACGGCGCACTCCTGAGTCAGAGTGTCACCATGCCGGAACTTGACGGGGGAACGGTGCCTTTTGCTCTGTCGGCGTTGTTCCGTGATGAACGCGGTCTTCTGGCCTTCCGGGCCATCCCGGACCGGTTGGAGCGGTTCGCCGACCTGGTCGGAAAAATGCTGGAGCTGCAACGCAAGGCGAATGCCGACAAGAAGGTGGCGATCGTCTACTACAAGGGACCAGGTAAAAACGCTCTGACCGCCGGCGGACTGGAGGTCGGCGAATCGTTGCTCAACACGCTGCGCGGTCTTCGAAAGGCCGGTTTCAACACCGGGGACCTTCCGGAAGCCGCCGAAGAATTGATCCGGCAGATTCAGGAGAACGCCGCGGTTTTCGGGAGCTATGCCGAAGGGGCGATGCAGGATTTCATGAAGCGGGCGAAAACGGTCAAAATTTCAGGTGCGGATTATGCGGACTGGGTCAGCCGGAGTATGCCGGCCGATCTCTATCAAACCGTAGTCGATCAGTACGGCGCATTCCCCGGCCGTTATTTTGCCACGCCGGACGGGGGGATGTTGCTCGGGATGCTCCGCTTCGGGAACATCGTGCTGATGCCGCAGGCGCTCTCCGGCGAAGGAGGAGACACCAGTAAAGTGATTCACGGTGTCAAGATGGCGCCGCCGCATACCTACATCGCAACCTATCTCTGGATCCGCCATGGATTCAAGGCCGATGCGCTGATCCACTTCGGTACTCACGGCAGCCTTGAATTTACGCCGTGGAAACAGGTGGTGCTGTCGAGTTACGACTGGCCGGACGTCCTGATCGGTGAGATTCCCCACTTCTACCTCTATATGATGAACGACATGGGAGAGGCGCAGATTGCGAAGCGCCGCAGTTATGCGACGATGATCAGCCACCTGACCGCCCCTTACATGAACTCCGAACTCTACGGCCCGATCCGTGAGCTCGATGACAAACTGGAGAAGTTTCTCGAGATCGAAGATCCGGGACTCAAGGCGGAATATGAAAGATCCGTGATTGAACTGGCAAAACGTGACAAGTTCGATCATGAACTCAAATTCACCGCTGATTTTGCCGCCGGAAAACTCAATGAAACGGATGCCGAGTTACTTCACAACCATCTTCACGCCATCGGCGGCGAGAAGATCAATCGCGGACTCTATGTGATCGGGCGGCCCTATACCAAGGCGGAAGCGACCGAAACCGCAAAGCTGATGATGATCGACACCGTGGCTGAAGAGTTGTTCAAGGCCGACGTCGCGGCGGGGCGGGTCGAGGAACGCGGAAATGCCGACGAGCATTTTTATCAGGCCAACTATCTGAAACCTGCCGGTGAGAAGATCGACCGGGTTTTCGCCGGAATCGACGACGGTTCGATCCGGATCCCGGAGAGGGGGCCGGCGGTGTCCGTCGGTACTCCGGAGGCACCGGCCGGAAACGCCCAGGAGGAGATCCGGCGGATGATGAGCTCCGGAAAACTTCCTGACGGGCGGCCGATTCCGCCGGCAATGGCGGCGATGCTTTCCCGGGGCGGGACACCCCCGCCGGAGATGGGAATGTCGGTTGCTCCTGCCGGGGAGCGGAAAATGGAACAGCTGCCGCCGGAGTTTCTGGCAGTCGAGGCGAGGGAGAATCTGCTGCGCTCGACGGAACTTGAGATTGCGGGACTGGTGCGGGCGCTGTCGGGCAGCTACCTGCCGGCGACTTCCGGAGGGGATCCGATCGGCAATCCGGACAATGTACCGACCGGGCGCAACATGTACGGAATCGATCCGGAACGCACTCCGACACGGGAGAGCTTTGCTCTTGGCAGGAAGCTCGCGGAAGCGCTGATCGAGGCGAAACTGAAAAGTACCGGCGAATATCCCCGTAAGGTGTCGTTTACCGTCTGGGGGGGCGAGTTCATCAACACCTACGGTTCCGACATCGGTGAGATCTTCTGGCTGCTCGGTGTCGAGCCGATCTGGGATTCGCGTGGCCGGGTACGCGACGTAAGATTGATTCCGTCGGAGGAGTTGAAACGGCCGCGCATTGACGTGATCGTACAGACTTCGGTCCAGTTCCGCGGCGCGGCGGCCAGCCGGATGTTGTTGATCGACAAAGCGGTCCGACTGGCTGCCGCGGATAAGGCCACGCTGTTTGCCAACTATGTGCTCGAGGGGTCCGAGGCGGCGGTCAAGGCACTGGTTTCCGGCGGCATGTCACCAGAGGAAGCGCGCACTTTCGCTCATGCGCGGCTGTTCGGCGGTGGTAACGGCGAGGACAACGGGCCCGGTGTCGGCGGGCTGACCCGGGCCGGAGACAAGTGGGATGATCCTGCGGTGATCGCCGAGGCGTTTCTGCGCAGTCGCGGCACGCTCTACACTGCGGATCATTGGGGGATCAATGTCCCCGGCGTCTACAAGGCGGCGATGAGCAACACCGATACGGTGGTGCAGTCGCGTTCCTCCAATCTGTGGGGGCCGCTTTCGCTCGATCACGTCTATGAGTTCACCGGTGGTGCGAACATCGCCGCGAAATATGTGACCGGCGAGGAACCTGAGGTTTATTTCAACGATCTCCGGATCAAGGGGCGGCCGAAAATGCAGACTGCGGCCGAAGCGTTGATGCTCGAGGCGCGCACGACGGTTCTGAATCCAAAGTACATCAAAGAGATGATGGAGGAGGGGCCGACCGGAGCCGGAACCTTTGCCGCTTTCTTCAGCAACACCTATGGATGGGAGGTCACCAAACCGGATGTGATCCAGGATTATCTGTGGGAAGAGTACAAGAAGGTCTACATCGACGATGAACTTGATCTCGGCATGCGCGACTACTTCGAGAAGAAGAATCCTTATGCGCTGCAGGAGATGACCGCCGTGATGCTTGAGACGATCCGCAAGGGATACTGGAAAGCGGATGAGGATACGATCCGGCAACTCGTTGATCTTCATGTCGAGCTGGTGGAGAAATTCGACCCCGGATGCAGCGGCTTCGTCTGCAACAATGCGAAGCTGCGCGAAATGATCGCCGGGAAACTGTCTGACCCCGAACTGCGCAGAGAGTATCAGGAGAAAATCGAAGAGGTGCGTACCCCGAAGGTGGAATCCCGCGAGGAGGTCTCCGGACAAACGCTTCGCGAGGAGAAGATTCAGCCTGACGAATCGAAGCTTGTCGAGCGGGCGCCGGGAATTGCGCTGATCGCTCTCGGCGTAATTGTTCTGATCGGAGTTGTTTCACTGGTCATCGGCAGCGTGAGAGGGCGGCGATCGCAGGAGTGAACTCCCGAAGCCGGGAAGCCGATTGTACCGGCTTCCCGGGAGACAGAGCCGTCGGATCAGAGCTTCACCGCGGCGAGAGCGGCGGCAAGCACGGTTTTCAACGGAACTCCGGCTGAGGCCGCGATGCTGCGGCAGGTTTCGTATTCCGGCTTCACCGCGACGATCCGGCCGTTTCTGCGGCCGAGCTTGACCTCGACCGCGCCCCAGGCGGTTTCGACGTGGATGAACTCCCGTTCGAGCACCTGACGCTCGACCGGAAGAATCCGGACCCCGAATGTCGTGCTTTCGGCGAAGACCAGGTCGATCAACTGATCCCGCCGGTCCGGCGTGGTCAGAACGCCGAGTTTGACTCCGGGACGCTGTTTTTTCATGACCAGAGGTTCGTACCAGGCGTCGAGAGCGCCCGCCTTCAACAGGAGTTCCAGCAGATTGCCCAGCAATTCCCCGGGGGCGTCGTCGAGGTTGCATTCGATCAGTTCCGCCTGCTGAACTTCCGCGGAGGAAGTCGCTGCCGGGGATGACTCGAACAGTATGGCGCGCAGCAGGTTCGGGCGGCTCTTCAGTTCCCGTTGTCCGAATGCGTTCGCCACTGCCGCAACCCGTCCGCCGGCGGGGATTTCCCGCTTCGGCCAGGCACTCAGCAGTGCCGCTCCGGTCGGCGTCAGCAGTTCCGACGCCTCATCACAGGGGGCGATGGCGAGTCCGTGCTTCAGAATTTCCGCAGTCGCCGGTGCCGGGACCGGGTAACAGCCGTGCTGGCAATGCACGGTTCCGGTTCCGGTCGGAACCGGCGACACCGATATCCCGTCAAGCCCGAGCCGGTGATAGGCGAGGCAGCAGCCGACGATATCCACGATCGAATCGACCGCGCCGACCTCGTGAAAACACACCTCGTCGGCCGGTTTCCCGTGGATCGCTCCTTCCGCTTCGGCGAGCAGCGCGAATACTGCGACGCTCATCGTGCGCACCGCCTCCGGCAATTCCGAGTTTTCGATCAGTGCGCGGATCTCCCGGAAGGCGTGATGGTCATGGTGGTGATGTTCGTGATGGTGGTGATCGTGATTCGTGTCTCCGCCGCCGTCCCCGTGTTCGTGTCCGTGATGATGGTGATCTTCCGGCTCACAGACGACGCGCGCGGATATTCCGGCGATCGCCCATGAACTCTTCGGAGTCACTTCCAGGTGGAAATGACCGGGAAGCAACCGGGCGAGTTCCCGCTCGAGTTCCGCCGCATCGAGGCCGAGTCCGATCAGCGCTCCGAGCAGCATGTCGCCCGACGCGCCGCCGACCGAATCGAAACGCACGATCCTCATTTGCGAACCCGCGCCGCCACTGCGGTTTCATAGGCGTCGAGATTGTCGATCCGGAGCTGCGCCACGCCGCTCTTCATCGCCGCTTCCGCAACACGGCGGGCGACGCGGGGCACGACGCGCGGATCGAACGCTTTGGGGATCACGCAGTTGATTTTGAGCTGCGGTTCTCCGTCGAACATTCCGGCGGCGGCATCCGCCGGATAGGCGGCGGCCAGTTCCGCTTTCACATCGGCAGGAATCGGTTCGCCCGCCAGTTCCGCCAGCGCGGCGGCGGCGGCGAGTTTCATCTCTTCATTGATGTCGCTGGCCCGGACATCGAGCGCTCCGCGGAAAATTCCCGGGAAGCCGAGCACATTGTTGATCTGGTTCGGGAAGTCGCTGCGACCGGTACCGACCACGGCGGCCCCCGCTTCCAGTGCGACGTCGGGGAAGATTTCCGGCACCGGGTTCGCCATCGCAAAAATGATCGGCCGGCTGTTCATGGACCGGACCATTTCAGCTGTCACGCAGTTCGGGGCGGAGAAGCCGAGGAAAATGTCGGCGCCCTTCAGCGCATCAGCCAGAGTGCGGGCGTCGGTGTCGGCTGCGAACTCCGCTTTTTCCGGATTCAGGTCGGTACGCCCCTTGTGGATCACCCCTCTGGAGTCACACATGATGAAGTTCTCACGCTTCGCTCCGGCGGTGATGTAGAAGCGGCTGCACGAAATGCCCGCAGCTCCGGCGCCGTTGACCACGAAACGGCACTCCTCGATCTTCCGGCCGGTCAGTTTCAGCGCATTGAGGATCGCGGCCAGCGAGATGATCGCGGTCCCGTGCTGATCATCGTGGAATACCGGGATGTTCATCCTGCTTTTCAGCGTCTGCTCGACTTCGAAACAGGCCGGGGCCCCGATATCTTCGAGATTGATTCCTCCGAAGGTCGGCTCCAGCCGCTCGACCGTCTCGATCAGCCTGGCGGCATCGGTACGACCGTTCGGGCCGAAGACACGGCCGATGCAGAGCGGTACCGCGTCGATGTCTGCGAAACGTTTGAACAGAACCGCCTTCCCTTCCATCACCGGCAACCCGGCTTCCGGGCCGATGTTGCCGAGGCCGAGCACCGCGGTACCGTCACTGACCACTGCGACCAGATTGCCGCGGGCGGTGTAGTTCCAGACCTCGGCGGGAGTTTCCTTGATTGCGAGGCAGGGCTGGGCGACACCGGGCGTGTAGGCAAGAGACAGCTCGTCGGCGGTCCGGCACGGTTTGGTCGGCACGACGGCGACTTTGCCGGGCTGACCGTCATGATGATAGGCGAGGGCGAGTTTTCTGAGTTCTTCCTGAGTCATAAGATCGTTTCTCCTGAATGTTGTCGCAACATGAATCTTTCATCGGGGCGGGGTTATTCCCCGTCGGGCGGCGGCTGTACGATTCCACGACGTACCGGAATGCCGTGGGCCGCGAGATACTCCTTGGCTTCTGGGATCGTGTAACTGCCGAAGTGGAAGATGCTGGCCGCCAGCACCGCATCGGCCCGGCCGGAATCGAACACTTCGACCAGATGGTCGAGTGTACCGGCGCCGCCGGACGCGATCACCGGAACTCCGACCGCCTCGGAAACCGCCCGGGTCAGTTCGCAGTCGTATCCGGCGCAGGTCCCGTCGGCATCCATGCTGGTCAGCAGGATCTCACCGGCGCCGAGAGCGACGCCGCGGACCGCCCACTCGATCGCGTCCAGTTCGGTTGCATTGCGTCCGCCGTGGGTGAACACTTTCCAGCGCTGCTCGCCGGGAATCCGCCGGGCATCGATTGCCAGCACGATGCACTGGCTGCCGAACCGTTCCGCCCCTTCCCGGATCAACTCGGGCCGCAGAACCGCCGCTGTATTCAGAGAGGTTTTGTCGGCACCGGCCAGCAGCATCCGGCGAATGTCCTCGACCGTGCGGATCCCTCCGCCGACCGTCAACGGGATGAACACCTGTTCCGCCGTCCGGCGTACCACATCGACCATGGTTTCGCGGGCGTCACTGCTCGCGGTGATGTCGAGAAATACCAGTTCATCGGCGCCCTGCGCGTCATACTGACGGGCGATTTCCACCGGATCGCCGGCATCGACCAGCCCGATGAAATTCACACCCTTGACCACGCGGCCGCCGGTGACGTCGAGACACGGAATAATTCTTTTCGCCAGCACCGCAGCACCTCATTGTCCTGGAATGGTTCGTTCGGATTTTTCACATGGCTATACTATAACACCGGATTCGCTTTTTTGCACGGAGGAAAAGCCGGAAAAGCGGAAGGAAAAATTTGCTTTTTCTCTCAAGATCCAGTAAATTTATGCCGGTGCGGTTTCTCCGCGCTCAGTCAGCACATTTCAAATCAAGAAAAAGGGAGAGACCCGGAATGGAATTTTACGATCTTCTGAAAAAACGTCGCAGTATCCGCGGGTACAAAAACGATCCGGTGCCTGATGCCGCGCTTGCGAAAATCGCCGAGGCGGTCAGCCTCGCTCCCTCCGCCTGCAACCGGCAGCCGTGGAAGGTGATTGCGGTCCGCGATGCCGCGCTCCGGGCGAAAATCTGCGCTGCCTGCCCCGCCATGAAATTTCTTGCGGAGGCTCCGGTGATTCTCGTCGGTCTCGGTGACGCTTCGGCCGCGTGGCAGCGTCCCGGCGACGACCACTCGATTTTCGAGCTTGATTTCGGCATCATGTTTGAGCACGCGGTACTCGCCGCGGCGGAAGAGGGGCTTGCCGGCTGCTGGGTCTGCTGCTTCGAGCGTGCCGCGATGGATGCCGCTCTCGGGGTTCAGGCGCCGTGGACGGTCCTCGCCGTGTCGCCGCTCGGCTATGCGGCAAAACCGGCCGGCCCGTTCTCCCGGAAGCCGTCAGCCGACACTTTCGAGATCCGGTAGACGTATGGCTGTGGAGGAAAAAGTACTCTCCGGACCCGATTTCGCGGTCCGGTGTCTGCCGGATGGGAAATATGCACTCACGCTTGAAATTGCCGGTCGGACCCGGTTCCGGCTCGGTCGGCTTGCGGTCGGCGAGTTCAGTGAACTCGGTGCATTGCCGAAAAAACTGCGTCTCCATCGTACGGGCGATGCTCTTTCCGGCTCGTTTGAAACCGCCGCGGTGATTCCGTTCGGAAACGAGTTTCTGGTCGAACGTGATATTGAGTTCTGCGATGGATTCGGTCAGTCTACGGTTGATGTCAGCGCGGTCAATCACGGTGCGGTCGGCGACCTCGCTCTCGGTGATGTCTTTTTTGAGGGGCCGTGGAAGAGGCTCGAGTTCCTGTTGTTCGGCGAAACGGCGTTTCGCCGGGTTGAAACCGGGGACGGGGAGACCGAGTTCTATCGCGGAGCGGAAATCCCGTTGATGGTCCGGCTTGTCTCCGACGACGGAGTCCGGGTCGAGTTTGCGACCGGTTGCGATCTGTGGCGCCATCGCGCTGCGTTCCGGACCCCGGGAACCCGTTCGGAGTTTGCGCTCACGGGCGGAGCCGGGCAGGTGATTTTTGAGCGGCGGGTGCTCAGTTATGCCGCGGATGTCGAGATTGAAAAACGCCCGTGGCGCTTCACGAATCTCTTCGCGTGGAGTTCCGGTGCGACGCGATCGGCGGCATCGCCCTCCGACATGGTCTTCGATCTTGCCGCGGCAAAGTTGCCGGAAACGGCCCGAAGAACACTGCCGGGCGGTGGTGATGCCGGTTCCCCCTGCCTGACCGGTGCCGGGAGCCGACGGTTTCTGCGTGATCTGATCCGGCGGAACCGGGGGGCCGTCGAGCTGACCGGTGCGGCTCCCGGGCTCTGCTTTGCCGCAGGCCATCTTGAGCGGCCCGGAAAAGGAGAACTGGAACATCTCGATCTCGAAGATTACCTCAACTTCTATTTGTGGGGCAACCGGCAGCTCGCCAGGTCAGGCGGCAGCCTCAGAATGACCTCGCGCGGGACCGGACTTTTTGACGATTCGGTCTGCGTCGCCAATCTTGCCCGGATTCCCCGGGCTCTCAGACAGGATTAGATACAAAATGGATCTTCAAACGCTCAAGGAAAAATTCAATCTGAAAACCGTCGAATTTACTGAAGGAGAGGGCGGTTTCATCTTCATCGACGTGCAGAATCCGCTGGCAGACGCCCGGATTTCCACCTATGGGGCCCACGTTACCAGTTACACTCCGAACGGACAGCGTCCGGTTCTCTGGATGAGCAGAATGTCATGGTTCGAATCCGGCAAACCGATTCGAGGGGGTGTCCCGATCTGCTGGCCCTGGTTCGGCGCCGCGCCGGTCGAAGGGCAGCCTTCCCATGGGTTCGCCCGAATTTCGCAGTGGGAGGTCGGAAACGTCCGCGAGCTTGAATCCGGCGAAACCGTCGTGACGCTGGAACTGCCGGAGGCGGCCGTCGATCCTGCTCTCCTCCGTTTCTCCTTCCGGCTCGAGCTGGAGATCATCGTCGGGCGTTCGCTGGAATTGGTCTTGACGATGGTCAACGCTTCCGATTCCCCGCAGCAGGTTACCGGGGCGCTCCACAGTTACTTCTCGATCGCGGCGGCCGAGGAGATTGTCGTCCGCGGGCTTTCTGATGTCGGTTATGAGGACCGGGTGGTCGGTGCGCCCGTGGTCTACGGGCATATTCAGAAGGGGGATATCGGAATTGATCGTGAGGTGGACCGGATCTACCACGGCACCGGCGCGGTGGAAATTTTCGATCCCGGCTTCAACCGGGTGATCCGGGTTGAGAAATCCGGCAGTGCCGCCACGGTGGTCTGGAATCCGTGGATCAGAAAATCCCATGCGATGCCGGATTTCGGTGACGAGGAATACCACACGATGGTCTGTATTGAAGCCGCCAACGCCAGTGTCGATGCACGTACTTTGATGCCTGGCGAAATCCACCGGCTCGGGCAGAAGATCACCGTTCTCTGACGGGAGGAGAAAATGCCGGAAACTCAGGCCGCCGGAGAGCTTTTCCGGCGGCTGCTTTCCGTTCTTTCAGTTGTTGCCGGTTTTGGGCGGCAGTTCAATTTTTTCAACCACCATCACGCAGGGATACTCCCCGTCGCGGATTGAGTAGAGCCGCCCGATGAAACGGCAGCTGCCGGAAGCGGTAAATTCTGCAATCCGGTTTTCCAGTTCCGGCGGCAGTGCGGCGGGAATCGAGGCCTCCGGGCCGCTTTCCGAGCGGATTGAAGCGGGCAGGAAACTGCCTTCGCGCATACCGGGGAATATGGTGCGCCTGCCCGTCTCCGTCGCAGGCCCGATCCGCCCGGTGAGAATCACGTTCTTGCCGTCATACTTTCGGCCGGCGTCGCGGTGGAGCATCTGGAACTTCACATTGGCGTACCGATCCGGCATCAGCGGTTCGAGCAGCAGCAGACTCCCGATACTGACCGCACTGGCGACCGCCGTCGACAGCAGGCCGATCTTCAGCCAGCCGAAGAAGGTGATGCTGCCTCCTGAACGTTTTTCGAGCATCCCCAGTGCAACGATGTTTGCCGTGCTGCCGATCATTGTGATGTTGCCGCCGAAACAGGCGCCGAACAGCAGTGCCCACCAGAGCGGAAGATCCTTGACGCTTCCTGAGAGCTGTTCGATCACCGGGCAGAACGCCGCCACGAAGATCACATTGTCGATGAAGGCCGATCCTACCGCGGATACCATGAAGATGAGCGGCACGAGAATGGTCACCGAACTGCCGCAGACGCTGGAGAAATATTTCGCCATCACCTGGTCGACGTGGGTATATTCGAGGGTACCTGCCACGGCGAAGAGCAGCATGAAGAAGAGCAGGGTCCACCAGTCCACTTCATGTTCAATGTAGTGGCGGGCGCGATTCTGCTTGAGGATCATCACGATTCCGGCACAGATCAGAGGTGTGATCAGCAGCACGCTGTTCTTTGCGAGACCGAACGCGCTCTCCAGAGGATGGTGCGAGGCGATTGCGAGAATGGTCAGCGTGATCAGGATCAATCCCTGCTTGTACGGTACTTTGACCACCGGAGCGAGAGTCAGTCCCTGATCGAGGCGATCCTTGAGTCTGAGGTCAAATTCTCCGAGCTGCCGGCGGTAGAACAGCAGCGTCACCGCGATCGTCGCGGCCAACGCGGCGAGCATGATCGGGAATGACCAGGTCATGAAATCCCCGAAGGTCAGTCCCCCCTTGTTACCGATATAGATGCCGACCGGATTGCCCATCATCGTTCCCGCGCTGCCGACGTTGGTGGCAAGCACCGCGATCAGAATGTACGGAGTCGGATTGAGTTTCAACCGGTCGCAGACCTGGAAGATCAGGGTCGAAACGAAGATGATCGAAGTGACCTCGTCCACCGCGCAGGCGAGCAGTGCCGAGGCGACTGCCGTGACTGCGATGAATTTTCTTCCGGTCAGATTCGGCATCGACACGATCAGCTGAACGATCCAGGTGAAGAAGCCCAGATCGCGCAGTGCGCCGACGATCACCATCATGCCGACCAGAAACAGAATCACCTCAAGCGAGGAGGAGCTTACGAACTGCGGGATATTCAATGAGTTGGTGAAGATCAGGACAGCCAGCCCGAGAAAGGCGATTGCGAGCCGGAAACTCCAGAAAAAAAGCGTCCCGAAAATAATCGCCACAAAGACCGCGCAGGCGGTCGCCTGATGTGACTCAAGCACCGTCATTCCGCCGACGAGCCCGACGGCACAGCTGGCAACCAGCAGAATCGAAAAACGTGACAGCAACGCCCTGACGGAGAGCGATTCGGCTCCGGATTCATCATGCATGAAAAGTTCCCCCCGGTGTGATTATTCCCAGAACAGCTTGGCGCAGAACTCCTTGAGTTCGACCACCCCGGCAAGCTTTCCTCCGGGGCCGGTGATCACCAGCTTGTGCACGTTGTTGACCAGAAACAGTTTTGCCAGCTGGATCGCCGGCACCTCCCGGTCTACGGCGAGGAACTCCTCGCGCATCACATCGGCGACCCGGGTGTCCCCGGAGGATTTCAGCATGTCGGCGAAAGGCTGGAAGCGGTAGATCGGCGTCAGATCCTCCATCCAGAGGAGGTGTTCCGGCAGACTGAACTTCAGAAGGTCGGTCAGGGCGATGACTCCGCGCAGATCTCCGGTCCGATCAATCACAATCAGTTCGTCGATTCCGGTTGTGGCGAAAAGACGGATCGCCCGCTGCAACGTGTCGTTTTCATACACCGTCACCACCTTGTCGCGCATCACGTCGGCCGCCTTCAGATAGGTCGGCATGGAATTTTCACTGCCGGTGAAGCAGGCGATCACCTCGGCGGGAGAATCCAGCGCACCGACCCGGTCGATCATGCCCGCCTCGCCGAAGTCTCCGGCCAGCGCGGCGAGAAGCTGCATGTGAAGATTCGGTTCGTCGATCGGGGTCAGCAGCAGGATCGTGACTTTGACCGGACCGAGTTCGGAATGGAAATCGATCCCTTCCGGCGAACAGGCCATTGCGACCAGCGGTGCGTCCATTCCCGGAATCCGGGCGTGGGGAACCGCCAGCCCCGGAGCGATTACGGTGGGAAAAAGCTCCTCGCGTTCCGCGACTTCACGGGCGGCGAGATCGAGATCGAGCGATGGTTCGTGGCGTTTCAACAGCGCCAGCAGAAGGTCGAGCAACGCGCCGCTGTCGTCGGCTTTCACATGACAGAGGATGTTGTTCGGAGTCAGGAAATCGTGGAAGTGTCGTTTACTTTCGGTCATGGCGATGCTGCCCTCCTGCCGGTCCCGGCGCTTGCGTTGATTGTTGGAACCCTGCCGCCGGTAATATAGAACGGGCCGCGTGAGAATACAATCCCGGGCGGAGAAAAATCATTCAAAGATGGGATCCGTCCCGGACGGAGTTGGCTCTGCGGTCCGCTTCCCCGCGGAAATCGCCCGGCAACGGATTACTTCGACGGCGCTTTTTCGATTTTTTGCCGCCTTTTTCGACAAAAGCTGTTGACTACGGGCGGTTTTGGCGTAATATTATCTAATTGACAGGTGAAACTTTATCAATAACATTCTTAGTTTTCAGGAGACACGAGAAAATGACCAAGCGCGATTTGGTAGTCAAGATTGCCCGTAAAACCGGATTTATTCAGAACGAAGTGGCCGATGTCGTTCAGAAGACGCTTGACTATATCGCCGAGGATCTGATCGCCGGCAACACCATTGAGTTGCGCAATTTCGGCGTATTTGAGATCAAGGTGCGCAAGAGCCGGAAGGGGCGGAACCCGAATCAGCCGAAGAATGAGGTGATCATTCCCGAGCGCGCCGTGGTGAAGTTCCGCGCCGGCAAGGAGCTCAAGGAAGCGGTCGAAAAGCTCAACCCCACCCGGTTCAAATAACCCGGTTCCCCGATGACGGGACAGCACGCCTGACGGATCGATTCTTCGTCGGGCGTGGTTTATTTTTGAGAGAAAACGGATTCCGGGCCCTCTCTCCGGATTGAGAGGCGGAGCCCTTGAGGTAACAGACGGGATTTCATATGGCGAACTTTGCCCCACCGCCGGGTACGGCGGATATTTTCGCGGCGGAAGCGCGACGCTGGCGCAATCTCGAAAATACCGCCGCGTCGGTGTTTTCGCGATACGGCTACGGCGAGTTGCGCACCCCGATCTTTGAATATACCGAGGTATTCCAGCGCGGCCTCGGGGGAGAGACCGAAGTGGTCCAGAAGGAGATGTATACCTTCGAGGATCGCGGCGGGCGCAGTCTGACGCTGCGTCCCGAGGGGACGGCCGGCGTGATGCGGGCACTCTCCAACACCGATGTGATGAACGGCGTCGAACAGCGGGTCTACTACTGCGGGCCGATGTTCCGCGGGGAGCGTCCCGCGGCGGGCCGCCGCCGCCAGTTCCACCAGGTCGGTGTCGAAAATGTCGGGCGGGTTGCTCCGTTGATTGACGCTGAATGCATTTCGATGCTGATGGAGTTTCTGGCCGAGATCGGTATCCATGATGCAAAACTGGCGATCAACACCCGGGGTGTCGCGACCGATCGCGGTCCCGCCGGAGAGCTGTTACGTGACTATTTCGGGCGGCATATCGACTGTATGTGTGACGACTGCCGGGTTCGTCTGGAACGCAATGTCTGGCGTATTCTCGACTGTAAACAGGAAGGGTGCCGCCGCATCATCGCCGACGCCCCCGATTACGTCGCCTCGTTCAGCACGGAATCGTGCACCTATTTTGATGAGGTCAAGGCGGCGTTGAGTGCGCTTGGCGTGCCTTTCACGGTGGATCCGCTGCTGGTTCGGGGGCTTGATTATTATGTGCATACCGTCTTTGAAGTCTCCCATTCCGGACTCGGCGCCCAGACGGCGATCGCCGGTGGCGGGCGGTACGAACTCTTTCTCCCCGGTCAGAACCGGCCGGTTCCCGGCGTCGGATTTGCCGCCGGCATGGAGCGGTTGATGATGGTGCAGGACGCTCTCGGCATGGCGGATGCTCCGGAGGCGGGTGTTCCTGTCTACCTGATTGGACTCGGGGCTGCCGCGAGACTGGAAAATCTGAAACTGGCCGACGCTTTACGACGCGACGGGCTTCCGGTCGGGCTGGAACTTGAGGAGCGTTCGTTCAAGGCGCAGTTGCGCGGAGCGAATAAGTCCGGTGCGGCGTATGCCGTGGTGCGGGGTGAGGCCGAACTGGAGAGGCAGGTCGTGGTGATCAAGACGATGGCGACCGGCGAGCAGCGGGAGGTGTCCGTCGCCGGCCTTGCGTCGGAGATTATGAAGCTGGTGCGTGGCAACGAATCCGTGACGTTGGGTTGATCCATCCTATCAATAAATTTTCAGGAAACGAAAAAAATGCTCAAACAGAAAAACCTGATTTTCGTCGGCGCTCCCGGCGCCGGCAAGGGAACCATCTCCGGCCTGATGCTGGCGAAGTATCCGATGGCTCACATTTCGACCGGAGACATTCTCCGCGACGAGGTCAAGCGCGAGACGCCCCTGGGGCGGGAGGCTGCGGTGCTGATGAAGGCGGGAAAACTGGTTCCCGACGAGGTGGTCGCCGGCATGGTCCGCGCCCGGCTGGCGCAGCCGGATTGCCGGAACGGTTTTATTCTTGACGGCTTTCCGCGCACCGTCAACCAGGCCGATCTGCTGGCCGCGGCGTTGAAGGAACTCAACAATCCGCTTGACCGGGTGATCTACTTCAAGGTGGATGATGAGACGTTGCTTGCCCGGTTGACCGCCCGGCAGAACTGCCGTAAATGCGGTGAGATCTACAACAAGCTCTTCATGCCCTCGAAGGTGGAAGGGATCTGCGACAAATGCGGCGGGGAACTTTTTCAGCGGCCGGATGATTCTCTCGAGACCGCCAAATCCCGCCTCGAGGTGTTCTATCGGCAGACTCGGCCGCTGATCGATTATTATGAAAAGCAGGGACTGCTTCTGACCGTCACCGAGACGGACAAGGAGCGGATCATGGCGCTGCTTGAACGGGAGCTGGCATAAATCATGTCGCGCGGTCCGGTCATTCATACGGAGGATGAGATCCGGCGGATTCGCCGCGCCGCCGAGCTGACCGCCGGCGTCCGCGATGCTCTCCCCGGCCTGGCCCGACCCGGAATGACAACTTTTGACCTCGACCAGCTCGCGGGGGAACTGATCCGCGAAACCGGCGGCAAAAGCGCGTTCCTCGGTTACTACAACTATCCCGGAAACATCTGTATTTCCGTCAACGACGAAGTGGTGCACGGCATCGGCCGGCCGGATCGGATTCTGCTCGACACCGACATCGTGAGCATTGATGTCGGGGTGGCGATTGACGGTGGAGTCGGTGACACCGCGCTGACATTCGGCTTTCGTGAGCAGCCGGAAGACATTGCCCGGCTCTTCAAGGGAACCCGCGAGGCGCTGATGGCGGGAATCGCCGAAGCGCGTGCCGGCAATTATGTGCAGAACATCAGCCAGGCGGTCGAACGGGTTGCGAAGAAGTACCGTCTCGGCATTGTCCGGGAGTACGTCGGGCACGGCTGCGGAACCCGGTTGCACGAACCGCCGGAGGTCCCGAACTTCGTCGGAAACGGCCGCGGCCCGAAACTGGTGCCCGGCATGGTCCTCTGCATCGAGCCGATGCTCAATCTGGGCACCGCCCGTGTGACCACCGACCGCAACGACCACTGGACGGTCAGAACGCAGGACGGCGCCCCGTCCGCCCATTTCGAACATATGGTGCTGATAACCGATAACGAACCGGAGATTTTAACGTGGCCAAAGACGATGTGATCCGAGTGGAAGGCGTGGTCAGGGAACTGCTGCCGAATACGATGTTCAAGGTGGAAATCCAGACCGGGCATATGGTCAACGCCCATATCTCGGGAAAGATGCGGATGAACTTCATCCGCATCCTCCCCGGAGATGCGGTGACGCTTGAGATGTCGCCCTACGATCTGACGAAGGGGCGGATCGTGTTCCGCAAGAAGTGATGTTTTTCAAATTTAATTTTTTTCGCACAGGGAGATGGTTTCGATGAAGGTTCTGGTGATCAACGCCGGCAGCAGTTCGATGAAATTCACGCTGTTTTCGATGGCGGACGACACGATTCTGGCGAAGGGGCTGTTCGAGCGCCTCGGTACTGACAAGCCGAACATGATCTACAAGCGCATCGCCGACGGCTACAAGTTCGAAGGGGTCGTGCCGGTGAAGGATCATGTCGAGGCCTTGAAGGAGATCTGCGGCAAGCTGATCGATCCGAAGGACGGCGTGATCGGTTCGCTTTCCGAGATTTCCGCAGTGGGGCATCGGGTGCTCCTCGGCGGAGAGAAGATCACCCGGCCGGTCAAGGTTGACGAAGAGGTCAAGGAGATCATCCGTGAATATTTCCCGCTCGGCCCGCTTCATAATCCGGCCAATCTCGCCGGGATTGAGGCCTGTGAGAAGGCGATGCCCGGGGTTCCCAACGTCGGTGTGTTCGACACCCAGTTCCATCAGACCATGCCGCCGGAAGCATATCTTTATGCGATTCCCTACGAATACTATCAGAAGTATGGTATCCGCAAATATGGTTTCCACGGCACCAGCCACCACTATGTCACGCTGGCGACCGCCAAGTTTCTCGGCCGTTCTCTCGAGGATACCAACATCATCACCTGCCATCTCGGCAACGGCTGCAGCATGGCCGCAGTCAAGGGCGGCAAGGTGATCGACACCACGATGGGGTTGACGCCGCTTGAAGGGCTGATGATGGGAACCCGTTCCGGAGATGTCGATCCCGCCGCCGTGATCCGGTTGATCGATCTCGGTCATACCACCAAGGAGGTGGATACGATCTTGAACAAGAAGTCTGGCCTCTACGGTGTCGGGGGGATCAATTCCGGGGATATGCGCGACATGCTCGCCGCGGCGGAGAGCGGCAATCCGCAGGCGGAACTGGCGATCAGGATGTTTGTCCGCCGCATCGTCAAGTATATCGGCGCTTATTTTGTGTTGATCGGCTGCACCGAGGCGATTGTGTTCACCGGGGGAATCGGTGAGTTTTCAATTCCGATCCGCCGCCGCATACTCGCCGAGCTCGGCGCTCTCGGCATCCGCATGGACGAGGCGCGCAACCAGGAGTGTTTCGGCAAGGCCGGTGTGATCTCGACCGATGACAGCAAACTCAAGGCGATCGTGATGCCGACCGATGAGGAGCTGATGATTGCCCGCAGCACCGTTGAAACGTTGAACCTCAAATAACAGACCAAAGTGAAGGATTTGTGGAAATGGCTGTTCTGAATACTCTGATCGGGCGCGCCCGCCGGGCCGCCAAGGCGATCGTTCTGCCCGAGGGGCAGGACTATCGTGTCGTCGTCGCCGCCAACAAGGCGGTTGAGGAGAAGGTCGTCAGCAAGGTGATCGTGCTCGGAACCGAGGCTGAAATTGCCGCCGCCTGTGCGAAGGGTGGAATTTCCGAGCGTAAGTTTGAATGTCTCGACTACCTCGCCAGCCCGCTTTTCCAGGAGTTCGCCGATGAGTTCTGCGAGATGCGCAAGGCCAAGGGCATGACGCCGGAAAAGGCCGTGGCCACGATGAAGAGCCGGATCTATTTCGGTGCGATGATGTGCCGCCGCGGCATGGTGGATGGTCTTGTCGCAGGCAGCATCGCCTCCACCGCCGATATGCTTCGCGCGGCGTTTCACTGCATCGGGACCGCTCCCGGCATGAAGATTGCCAGCAGCTGTTTCGTGATGGATCTCAAGAGTCCGACGCCCTCCGGTGACGACGTGCTGCTTTTCGCCGACTGCGGCGTCAATCCGAATCCGGACGCCAATCAGCTTGTCGACATCGCGCTGGCCACCAGCGCCACCTACCGTGCGTTGCTTGGTGGACAGCCGAAAGTGGCTTTTCTCTCCTTCTCGACCAAGGGCAGCGCCAATCATGAGATCCTCGACAAGGTCGTCGAGGCCGCGCGCCTGATGAAGGAGAAGGTCGAGGCCGAAAAGCTCGATATCATCTGTGACGGTGAGCTCCAGAGCGATGCTGCACTGGTCCCGTCGGTTCAGCAGGCCAAGGCTCCCGACAGCCCGCTCAAAGGTGCCGCCAACATTCTGATCTTCCCGGATCTGAATGCCGGAAACATCAGTTACAAGCTGGTGCAGCGTCTGGCGCATGCCGACGCGTATGGACCGATTCTGCAGGGACTTGCCAAGCCGCTCAACGATTTGTCCCGCGGTTGCAGCAGCGATGATATCTTCGGCCAGATCGTCGTTACCGCCTGTCAGGCCGCGAAGTAATTCCATCCGCAGATTGGAAGAAAAAGGAGGCTCCGGAAACGGGGCCTCCTTTTTCAATGTGGTGCAGAATGTACTTTTCACGCTGCCCGCGTATCGGGACGGTTCATTTCTTTCCGGGATCGAGCAGATACTGATTGAAGAAATGGCGATTACCGTTGCCGGCGTCGGCGACGTCGGCCTTTATCCCGTCGATGCGTCTGATGCTGCCGCCGTCCGGAACCGATTCCGGGTAGACGTATTGGCATTCGGCGACGAGTACGAGCCGGGAGTTCCGGGAGGACTCCGATTCGGTCTGGAAGAGATAGCCGAGCAGCGGAATATCCTTCAGGAAGGGAACCCCGGTGGACCCGCGCACGATCTCCCGCTTTTCGAGTCCACCGATCACAAATCGGTTTCTTCTGGTGGAGATCATCACCTTGTTGGTGACGGTGTTTCCCTTCTGGATCCGGGGGGCTCCGCTGGACTGATAGCCGATCAGGGAGGAGTTTTCAAGCGTAAGCTCGAGCAATGCGGCTTCCGGAGTGATGGACAGTGCTTTCACCGTCATTGTGAAACCGAAGGAATCCGGGTTGCGGGTGACGAGCTCCTGATTGTCCTTGCCGATCACGATGTCGTTTCCAGCACTCTCTTCATCGAAGGCGTCCAGAATGGAGGAAAAGGCTCTGGCGAACCATCCGTCGGGCTGTTCGGTGGTATCCTCGGCGGGAACCGTTGTGTCCATGTAGAAGATTTCCATCATCCGTTTCAGAGTACTGGTGGAGTTCTGGCGGACGGTGACCTCTCCGGAGTGGGCGATCTTTGCTTTCCCTCTGGAGGTCAGGAAATCGAGGTAACGTGTGTTCCACTTCGGATTGAAATTGTAGAAACTCGTCCGCTCGGTTCCCTGTGCCCGGTCCATGGTACCGCCGTAGGTGGCCGCCCAGTTGTCGCGGAAGCGGGCTCCGGCGCTGAAGAGGTCGGTCCCGGCATTGTTTTTCCACGCCTGAAAGTCGAGGCCGAGTTTGTCATCATTCTCATCGTAAAGTTCATACACATCGAATTTCAGCTTGATCTCCGGCATCGGCCGATCGTATTTCGCAAGCATCTCCTCGATGTTTTTCCGCGAGTAACTGGCGGTGTTGAAGAAGAGGCAGTTCAAGTCCGGATCCTGCTTCACCTTGTCTTTGCCTCCGGTCAATTCCGTCGTGTCGCCGGAGACATTCATCCCCACGTTCCTGATCATCGGCAGCAGAATTTCCGCGGGTACGTTTGCCGGGAAGTAGACATACTTCGGCTGTCCGGAACTATGCAGGATACCCGGTTGATCGAGCCGCTTCACGATGGAATCGATTCCCATACCGGTTGCCTGATCGTGGAACCGGTACTCTTCCGCGGAGATGAAAAGCATCGCAGTTCCGTCTTCGAACTTGATTGTCTCCACAGCCGTATTGCTTCCGAATACCCGGCGGGTCTGGACCATCTCGCGCAGAAACGTCCGCAAAGCATAGGGTTCCGCATGTTTGAGCACATAGGTCTTTGTCACCACTCGGGGGTCGTTGTTGTCACGAATGAAATGGACGGCATCGGTATCCTTATCGAGATCGAGCCGGAGTTGAGCCTGCACCTGGGAATCCATATAGCCGGCGGTATCGTTGTTGTTCTCATCGCGTGGAATCCCGGGCGACGGCAGACTGGTTGTTTGCGTATCAACTTTGCCGGATAAGAGATTCTGCATGTAGTAGGGTGAAGTTGAGGAATCTCCGGGCGCGGCGAAGAGCGGCAGCGTGACAGCTCCGGCGAGTGGAAGGAGAAATGTTTTTCTGATCATTGTAATCCTATCCTGTTGTTTTTATCCTTGTCTGAATGGTTGAGGAAGATCAATTGCTGGTAACGGCCGTCGTGACCGGCTGGATCTCATCGAAGGCACGAAGCTGTCCGCCAAAGGTCGGCGGCAGACTCTCAGGATGGGCCAGGACGGTACGGGCGGTTACGAAGAACCAGCTTTTTTCCCGATTGGTGGTTGTGGTGGAAAAGAGGTAGCCGAGAATCGGAATCTCCGATAGGAAGGGCACTCCGATGGTCTGCTCCACGTCGCTCTCCTTGCTCCATGCGGTCAGGATTTTTTCCTCTTCGGACAGCAGATTGCAGATCCCGGTGACGGAACTTACTTCAGCGAGTTCCGCTCCGTAGTTGTTCCGTTCCACCACGTTGGAAACCTGAATGGTATATTGGAATGTGACCAGCGCCTTGAGAACCGTGTTGTAGTCGGCGCACGCGTCCGGCAACAGACCGGTTGAGGTCGCGGCTGGCCCGCGCAGGCAGATGCGCGGCGCGGTAATCCGCAGTGCCAGCGGCGGCGGAGGTGTCGCCGCATTGAGCAGTGGATCCTCTGCTCCCGTGGCGGATTCCGGTTGATTGATGCCGCCGGACATGCCGACACCGGAAACTCCCACCTGGAGCTGGTCGTTGTCACGCTTGAAGATCGCCTGGGACTGTGGCGCAAAACCGATGGAATAGCTCGCCGTGTCGCTGTTGACCATGGTCAGGCTGGCGGTGTTGGCGATGCTGGCCCGTCCATCCTGCTGGAGAAGCCGGATGAAACTCGCATCGAACTGCGGCGCGAAGAAAAAACCGCCGAAGGCATTGCTGGCCGCCTGAACCGCCGCACTGCCGGCTGACGAGAGGCTCATCGCGTCAAATCCGACGGAGAACAGGTTCAGTGCCGGACCGTTTCGCCAGCTGAGATAGTCGACCCCGAGGTCGCGCAGTTCGCTTTCGCGAACCTCGTAGACGGTCAGGGCCAGGTTGACCATTGGAATCGGGCGGTCAAGCCAGGCGAGATATTTCAACAGGTCGTTGTTCTTGTTGATGTCGTCTTTCCAGTAGATCATGTTGGTATCCGGGTCGTGGGTGATGAAGGAATCTCCCCCCGCGTTGATCCCTGTTCCCTCCATGATGTCGACCATCGTCTGCGCCGATCGGAACCGGGCGGGATAGACTGTCCGGACAATGCCTGTGCCGCGGATCGGATCGCCGGGGTTCCGGCCGACGACTCTCGAGGGGCGGTCGAGCTTTGCGATCATCTCGTCCACATAGGGCATCATGCCGACCGGACAGCTGACGGTCAGCAACTGTTGATTCCCCGCCTTGTAATTGATCCGATTCACCGTCGACTGGGCGTTGTAGCGCTTGACCACGCCGAGGACGAACGGGGTCACATCATTCGCCTTCAGATATTTAAGCTCATAGACCTTTGAAACCATGTAGTCCTGGGCGTCATCCTGAATCAGATGAATGGTGCGGACGTTTTCCGATTTCTGCGCCGTGTTGCCGGCCGCCGGTGCTGCGAGGGGAAGGATCATGGCTCCCAGCGTGAATGTGATGAGTTTTCGATACATCGGGAATCCTTTCTGAGAAGTTGTGTTTCCTGAGGGCGGATTGTCATGACCGGCACCTCTCCGGTTCTGTCACCTAATGTATTGCGGCAATGTTTCGATCCGGTTTACAGAAAGCTGATTTTCTGTTTAAGAAATGAAAGGCTTGTAAAAACGGCGGATCCGGATTAGATTATCCGGAAAACCCGAACATCGATTTTGAAAAACGAAAGATAAGGAGAGATGAGCGATGCGGAAAATCTCAGTGCTGCCGGTGATTTTGCTGATCGTGGTATTTTTCGCGGGGTGTACCACGTCACAGGTGAGCCATCTGCCGGCGGTGGCGGGGCAGAAAAGTTCGACCGGACGGGAGGTCGTGGCAAATCTCAAGGGTAGCAACAACGGACTCTTCCTCTTTTATTACATTCCGCTCTGGAGCGGTTCTGTGACCCGCCCGAACCGACGCAACTACGAATGCTTTGAAAACCAGCTCCGACCCAAGTATCTCATGCGGATGCTGAATGCCCGTGCCGAGAAGCTGGAGGCGACGGGCATTGATGATTTCACCATGACGGAGCGTTCCACCGGCTTTTTCACGCTGTGGATTTTGTGGCACCGCGAGGCCAGCGCCTCGGCGGTGGCTGTAAAATAGGGATGGGAAAATCTTCGGGGACCCGGGTTGTATCTTTGTTTCGCATTTGCAAAAAAGCCTTTTTGGTGCTATGTTCTAGATCGGCGTTTTGTCGCTGTTTTCATTAAACTTTTTAGTTTCGATAGAGAGGTATTATCATGAGTCGTAAAGTGATCATCGCCGGCAACTGGAAAATGAACAAGACTGCCGCCGAAGGGAAAGCCCTGGTCGAGGCGCTGAAACCGCTGGTCGCGGATGTCTGCCCGGATGTCGCCGATATCGTGGTCTGTCCGCCGTTCACCACTCTGGCCGCGGTGGTTGAGGCTGCTAAAGGCAGCAATATCAAGGTCGGCGCTCAGAATGTTCACTGGGCCGCCAGTGGTGCATTCACCGGGGAAATTTCCGCTGCGATGCTGAAAGAGGCCGGGGTCGAGTATGTGATCATCGGGCACAGCGAGCGTCGCCAGTATTTCGGTGAAACCGATGCGACGGTCAACCAGCGTCTGAAGGCGGCCCTGGCCGCCGGTTTGAAGCCGATCGTCTGCGTCGGAGAGTTGCTTGAGGAGCGCGAGGGAGGCCGCACGGAGCAGGTGCTTGCGGCTCAGCTCACCGGCGGTCTGGCCGGATTGACTCCGGAGGAGATGACCCGGGTTGTGATCGCCTATGAGCCGGTCTGGGCCATCGGCACCGGAAAGACGGCGACTCCGGAGATGGCGGAGTTGACTCACAATTTCATCCGCTGCACGCTGAACGATCTCTTCGGGAAGGAAGTCGGCGAGGGGGTCCGGATTCAGTACGGCGGCAGCATGAAAGCGGAGAATGCCGGGGAACTGGTCGCGCAGCGCAACATCGACGGCGGCCTGATCGGCGGCGCGGCACTCAAGGCCGACAGTTTTGCAGCCCTGATTCATAATGCGATCGCGAAATAATTCCGGGCTGAAAAGAAAAATTCTTGATAATATTGGCGAAAGTGGCCGGATAGGGGTTGACTTTTCCGGTGCCCGGCGCTAATATTATCAATGAATTATTGCGGATCGGTGGGGCGTGGTGCTTCCTCTCATCGATCGATACAAGTAAAAAAGGGTATATTTTGATGGCTACTTTGACCGTGTTTTTGTATGCGCTGGTCGTTGTCGTTGCGTTGCTGCTGATCGGGATTATCATGATCCAGCCTTCCAAAAGCGGCGGCATGGGGGCGGCTTTCGGCGGAATCGGGGAATCGGTATTCGGCGGGCAGGCCGGCAGTCATTTGACCAAGGCGACAGTGGTGATGACGGCGGTCTTTTTTGTTTTGACGCTGATCCTTGCCTCGCTGATCGGTCACGGAGTCAGCGTCAATGCTGTTGATACCGGAGTGAGGGCTCAACTTGAGGAGGCCGCGGAGAAGGCTGTTCCAGCGGCGCCAGAGGGAAGCTCTGAGGCTGTTCCAGCGGCTCCTGCTTCGAAGGATGGCAAGGCTGAGGCGGCTCCGGTTCAGAAGTAATTTGCAGGGAAACCAGAATTCAGGTGTCCGGAATGGGTAAAAAAATCGGTGTGCTGCTCGGCTTCCTGCTTGCGGTGGTGGCGATGGCTGCTCCGGATGACAACATGATCTTTACCAGGATGAAGATCTCGTTATCATCCAAGGGGGCACCCACCGATCGGTCTGAAAGCGCTTTTTACAGCAGTGGTTCCGTGCGCAACAAGTGGGCGGTGTTCACGATTGATTACGTTCCCCAGATTCCCGAGGGTAACCGCGGCGGCAACCGGGCAAGTGCCTGGATCGACGGCGTGATCTTGAAATTGACCGTCGCCTTCGATGGCGTCAGCGGAGGGCGGCAGATACTCTGTGTCTTTACCGGGGAGACCCGTTTCTGGTCAATTCCGCTCGACGGCCGCAAGCGGCATGAGGTGATGGCGATTCCCGCCCATCTGCTGGATCGCTATCTTCCGGTTTCAGGTACCTCCAGTACATTTGGCTCCAATACCTTCAATGCGGAGGCCGTTTTCATGGATCGCGGAGGCCGGGTGATCGGGCGTGCATTTTATGCCCCGCGGATGTCGGATGCCGATGCGATGCAGTTTTTCGAGGCGGTCAGCCGGACCCAGCAGAAGCTGGTGGTTGAAAATGGTGTGTTCGATCGCAGCAGCACTCCCTGGCGTGATCGGAATGTGGACACGTTTGACCTGATTAAGCCGAACAAAGTGAAGTAGTTTTATTTTTTTGATAGAGAATTGCCGGACTTGCCCCGGCAGGATAAAGCGGAACAATCAACGATGGCAAAAGAAAACACGGTTTTGACGATCGACGTCGGCGGGGATAATCTGAAGATGGCGGAATTTGCCTTCCCCGCCGGCGGCGCGATTGAGCTGCGGGCATTTGCATTCCGCAAGCTGGAGATGGAAGAGGAAAATCCGGGTATCGCTTTCGCCCATGCTTACCGTGAGATGATTGCTGAAAACGGCTTCACCGCCAAGCGGGTCCGGCTTTCGCTTTCCGGCCAGTCTTCCTTCTCGCGTCTGAGCAAGTTGCCTCCGCTGATGGGCGGCAAGGGTGCGAGCCGCATTGTCGAATTTGAGGCCCGTCAGACGGTGCCGTACCCGATGAATGAAGTGGTCTGGGACTACCAGCTGATTCGTCACACCTGGGAGGAGCACCGGGTGGAAACGCAGGAGGACGGGAGTACTCTTGAGATCGACGATACCCACGAGGAGTATGAGGCGCTGTTCGTTGCGGTCAAGAATGATCAGATTACCTGTTACACTGATGTGATCCAGGATTCCGGCAAGGACATTGTCTCCGTGGAGATTGCGCCGGTTGCATTGTTCAATGCCGCCAAGGGCGGCGGGCAGTGCCGCGATGATGAATGCGTGTTGCTGCTGAACATCGGCGGACAAGGCTCCAACCTGATGATTGCCGACCATAATCGCGCGTTCATCCGCAGTATTCCGATCGCCGGTGATTCGATTACGCATCAGGTGGCGAAAGAGTTCGGCATCGGCTTTGCCGAGGCTGAGGAGTTGAAACATCGCCACGGTTTCGTTGCGCTTGGTGGAGCCTACGAAGAGCCTGAGTCGGAAGTCGCGGCCACAATCTCCAAGATCGCCCGGAATGTGATGACCCGGCTTCACGGCGAAGTCAGCCGTTCGATCAACGTCTGGCGTGCCCAGCACGGAGGGAATGCCCCGACGCGTGTGTTGCTCTCCGGCGGTGGTTCGACCATGCTCTACATCACGGATTTCTTCCATGAGAAGTTGCGGGTTCCCGTGGCTTATCTGAATACTTTCGGTGCGATTCAGATTGCTCCGGCGGTCGACAAGGAAGCGCTCCAGGCGGTTGCTCCGATGTTTCAGGAGTTGATCGGGATGAGTCTGCGCGATGTGACGCAGTGCCCGATTGATATTTCGTTGATTCCGCGTTCGATTCGCAAACAGAAGGAGTTGAACCGGAAGAAGCCGTATTTCTACATTTCGGCGTTTTCGTTGATCGTCTGTCTGTTGATTTTCTCGGTGGGGGTGCACAAACGGTTGAATTTCGATAAATCGCGTGTGGAGCGTGTCCGAGTCCGGGTGGATGAAACAACCCGGAAGATGGACGAGGTCAACCGGTTGATGAGCTCTTTCAATGTGGCCAAAGGTCGTTATGATGAAGCTATGGCCTTTTTGAAGAGCCGCAGTGTCTGGACGGATATGCTCACAGAGCTGCAGAGTCTGATCCCGGATAAGATGTGGCTGACGACGGTGGAGGGGTATGATGAGAATGCCGCGGCCGCGGCCTCCGGGGGAGAGGCTGCTCCCGGAGGACCGTTTGGTCCTTTCGGAGGACCTCCCGAGGCGAACGCTGATGTTTCCGATACCGCGATTCCGGATCTTACGGAAGTTCAGCAGCTCCGCCTGGTCGGCTATACGATGGTGATCGACGGCAATGATCTTCTTGAGACCAAGTTCCGGAACAAGCTCAAAACTTCGAAGTTTTTTTCCTCTGAGGAAGATGGTTCAGTGCAGCTGAAATATGTGCCGGACAAGCCCGGTTTGTTCAACCTCACTTCCTTTGAGATGCTGGTCAAGCTCAAGGAGCCGATTAAGAAATAGAGTACGGAGAACGACAGTGAATCGACTGATAAAACACAATATCCTGCTGATCCTGGTGGTCAGTCTTTCGGTGATTGCAGCGTGTGTGCTTCTGGTCTGGATTGCGATGGAGCACTCGGAGATGTCGGGTTACATGAAGGAAACCGATACTCTGCGCACCAAGATCAAGGAATTGATTGAAAAAACTCCGGCTCCGGTTGAGGGGAACAAGGCTCCGATCCAATTCAATACCCGGCTTTATGCCAGGGCCGCAGATGAATTGGAGAAGCATTTCGGGCATCCGCTGCAGGATGCTCTTGTGAAGTTCATTGAAACGATCCGGCTGCGTGAGCCGCGTGACGGCAAGAATACGATTACACTGGAGCAGTTCCGGCAGGAGTTCCGCGAAGGGTGGGGTAACGGAGAAAGGAATAACGCCCAACAGGGACTTTTCTACAAGGAGTTTCAGCGGAAGTTTGTCAACTGGGCAGACGCCATGCGTGAGTTCAGTAACGTCGCCAAGACAGTGACGCTGGAGCCGATCTCCGAGTTCACTATCGACGATATTTTCCGTTCCGCGCTGGGGTTGGAGCGGATGTTGCCTGATGAAGGGCAGGCGGAGACTGTTTCACGCTTTGTGATGGATTACCGCAGCAAGCTGATGGAGACGCTCGGAAATAAAGTTACGGTTTCCCCGCAGGCGGCGAATTTTTCATTTGACATCGCAAGTTTCGACAAGGAGAACACCGGCGGTACCCCCGCACCGGGTGGTTTCGGCGGTTTCGGCGGCTTCGGTGGTGGAGAGGCGGCTGCTTCATCGGGAGTGACCGTGGCTGACTATACCTTGATTGCCAAGCACCTTGATGTCATTGGTGAAATCATGCAGCACCTGCTCAGTTCGGGCGTCAAGGAATTGACTATGTTCCGCAAACGCAGTCTGGCCGGAGAGACGGTGGGGAATTATCTGGTGTTTCACTACTCGTTTGAGGTGGTCGGGACGATGGAAAGCATCCGCAAGCTGGTGAAGTCTCTTGATGAAGGATTCCGGAAGAACCGGCTTTTTGTGGTCAGAAGCGTTTTCCTTTATGCGATGAGCGATCCGGCCAGGGAGCTGTTTGAACCCGAAGCATTGACAGGAGAGAGTGAAGATGACAATACCCGGGTGCGGGCGCGCCAGGGGCGGGGGCGTCGTGGTCAGATGATGAATCCGATGATGCAGCCCGGAATGATGGGGCCGGGAATGGTGGCTCCGGGGGCGTTTGGCGGGGTTCAGGAGTCGGAAGAGGAGATGCGTGCCCGCGAGGCAGCTGAGCTTCAGGCGCGGATAGAGCGGGAGAAGAAGCTGCCCATGAATGAACGGACAGGCTATGGCAAAGTGATTATCGGCGGAGATAAAAGTGTCCGCGCTCTGATCGACGTGGATTATGTGATGCAGAATACGACGAATTAGTGAACGGCACGGAGGTTCATTTTGGAATTTTTGAAGCGACATTACGAAAAGTTGATTCTGCTGATATTGCTGCTTGTATTTATTCTGTCGATGATTTACGTGCTGCGGATTATTCAGCAGACCGGTGAGATCACCGAGGCGAGCCTTCAGATTCCGACGCGGGAGGCCGATGTCAAGAAGGAAGATCCCAAGGCGCCGTATTTCAATGTGGCGAAAATTTACGAAGGAACGGCGTTGCGTTGGGTTGCGAACGGGCCGCGTGAGAAGGGTAGTTCCCCGAAAGCTTCTTCGGATCTGGTTCAGGCGTTCGAGATGGCGCGGTGTCCCAATGCGAATTGCAAGATGATCATTCCCCGTGAGATTTTTTCCGGTCAGAAATGCCCTTTTTGCGGGCTTGAGCTGCCGACTCCGAATGTAAAAGAGGAGCAGAGACCGGTCGGAAGTGCGGGGGACCTTGACGGTGATGGTCTGGGGAACGACGAAGAGACGAAGTTCGGCCTGGATCCGCGGAATCCCTATGATGCGCGTCTGGACAATGACGGTGATGGATTCTCGAATATTTTCGAGATCAAGAATAACTTTGATCCGAACAACGTGCACAACCATCCGCCGTTCTGGTTCCGGCTTTATTTGAGAGAGATCGCCCGGGTACCGCTTCCGATTTCATTCAAGTCTTTGAACACCAACGGAACGGAAGATCAGAGCAAATGGTTGTTCCAAATCAACCGCACCCGTAGAAATCGACCGGATGCGACTGAGCTTCTCGGCCTCGGCGAGACGCTTTTCCTCGGGGAAAATATGACGGGCAAGGAGTATAAGATCGTCAAGGTTGTGCTGAAACGTACGGAGACTCCGTCGAAAAACAAGGATGGGTCCCCGGTCTATGATGACAAGTCCGAACTCTACCTGGAGGAGGTCGGCGGCAATGATAAGATCACGATGGTGATCAATAAGACTGTTTACTCCTCGGATAAAAAAGCGATTCTGATCGATACTGGAGACGACAATGCCGAGCTTTATGTCGACGTGAATGATGAGTTTCGTCTGGATGCGATTGATCGGCGGTTGCGTCCCCGTTCGGAGAGTTATCGGGTCAAAGCCATTGATCCGGAAGCCAAGACCGTGTTGCTGGAGGATCCTTCGAAATTCGAAGGGGATACCACCGTGGATAAGCTGAATAACAAGATGCTGATCGATGTCAACGGCAAGGTTCCGGAAGATATGCGGATCAAGGTCGTTGAGGGCGGAGGTTTCCCGATGGGAATGCCGGGGGAATATCCTGGTGCGATGCCGGTTGTTCCCCGCGGGCGTGGCAGGTAAATTGTATGTACGGATGCATTTTTGAATACAGATCAATAAACAAGGTAGAAGAAGAGCATGGAAATCTCTAACCGGAAGCTTTTTTCTCGGGGAATGGCTGCGATCAGTCTGCTGGTCGCGGTTTCCGGAACCGCCGCCGAGACGCTGGCTGTAACGGAATCGGAGGATGCTGCGGCCAACCGGCTGGCGGCTTATCTCGATGACCGTACCGACCTTTCAATCAAGGAAGCCGAGCAACGCCGTGAGCGTTACGTCGCCCAGGACAAGAAGCTGGAGGAAGCCCGTAAACTTCGTTCCGAGGAGAAGTTTGCAGAGGCGGTGAAAATTTACGAAGAGATCATCTTCGACCTTGACAAAGAGCTCGCCGTCTCCGAAAGTGTGGTTGCAAGGAGTCGTCGGAATGCTCTGGCGCAGGAGAACAGTGAGACGCGCGGAGAGTGGGGGCGGGCGTTGCTGAAGCGTGCCGAACGCGCTTTGATAGACGGTCGTTACAGCGATACGATTTCGCTTGCCACCGATGTGCAGAATGCGGATCCCGCGGCCAAGGATGAGGCGACGGAGCTGGTCGAGGAAGCCCGTGCCAGACAGCGTGCCGAGGAGGCGGCAAATGCGGTGAAACTTTCCACCTTTGATCCGAAAGTGGAACAGAATCTTGAAATGATCAAGAAACTGCTGGCCGAGGCGGAGACGTTCTATCAGAACCGGAAGTTCGAGGAGGCCAGGAATCGGCTGGAACGGGTTTATCTGCTCGATCCCTACAATGTCAAAGCCATTGCGATGATGGGGGATATTTACAGGCAGTTCTATACCTATGGGCTCCACAGGCATCTGGCCGATACCGAAGGGATGGTGGCCTTTGCGGATTGGCAGTGGGCCGAGCCGGTGTTTGTTGTCAATCTCGATGCTCAGCAGGTTCCGCAGGGGGAGGTTCGGACGGTTGAGAAACAGGGAATCGCCGCCAAGCTGGATCGTATCATTTTCCCGAGTATCGCATTCGATGATGCGGACATCATGGCGGTGATCCGCTTCCTGAATTCACGCAGTAAGGTATTCGATCCGGACAAGGAGGGGGTGCGGGTGTCCGCCGGTCTGGATGCCGCCGCTCGTGATTCGATCAACCGGTTGACGTTGAATCTGCCGGCCCCGTTGCCGATGAGTGATGTGATCCGGTATGTTTGTCAGTATACCGGGCTCAAGAGTCGCATTGACGCCGATGGAGTGTTTCTTGCTCCTGAAGTGGCGCGTATGCAATATCGCATTTTCCAGGTTCGCGGCGATTTGATTTCACAGATTCCCGAAGGTGGGGATGTGGATAATGCAATGGGAGGAGGCGCTCCCATTGATATGCCCGTTGAGGCTCCGCGTGTGGGCGGCGGTGGCGGCGGTGGCGGTGGAGAAGGCGATGACGGCTTCCTTTCCGGCCCAGGTGGCCGCAAACGGAGCATTTCCGATGCGGCTTTGATGCGGTTCTTCGAGTCCCTGGGGATTGAGTTCCCTCCCGGATCTTCCATCACTTATAATGTGCGCGGAGGAAAGTTGACTGTGCAGAATACCGCCGAGAACCTGACTTTGCTCGATGATGCGTTGCGGCGGCTCGATGCCGGGACCAAACCGATGATCATGGTTGAGATCAAGGCGATTGAAATTTCCCAGACCGATGTTCAGGAGCTTGGATTTGACTGGTCTCTTTACAATCTCGGTTCCAACATGGGCAGCGATGGAACTCTGATTGATGAAAGCAAGAACGGCTGGATTTTCGGCCAGGGAGCAAACCGGCTTCCTGTGATTCGGGGTGGTACGGGGGAAAGTTCCACCAGTACCGGCACTGAAAGCAGCGGTGGGTCTTCATTGATCAACGGGTTGAATATTTTTCCGGCACTGTTCGGTTCCCGGCATCCCTTCGGTTCGGACCTGCCGTTGAACATCACTCTTTCGGTCAATGCATTGAGTCAGAGTACCAGAGCGGAGACGCTTTCTGCACCCAAATTGCTGACGGTCAATGATAAGGATGCGACGATCGACATGGTGAAAACCTATTGGTTCCCCCAGAGCTGGGATGAGTACGAGATCGAGGATGATGACAATGGTGCTCGTACATTGACGGCTCCTGTCCCGGACTTCAGCGAGGATGGGGAGGACATCGGTGTCAAATTCAAGGTTCGGGCCAGGATTAAAGCCGATAACTACACGATCAATTTGAAAGTCACTCCGGAAGTGACAAATTATATCGGACGCGACACCTATTCGATGACTGTCAGCGGTGAATTGCGCAGTTATCAGCCGGTTACCAATCCGGTGCCGGGTGGACCGACCACGCAGCTTGTGGTCACTCCGACCACGGATATCTTCGAGGTCTGGAAGCCGATCATCACCAAGCGCAAGCTGGATGTCAACGTCGATGTGTATGACGGTGAAACGATTGTTCTCGGCGGCATGATCGACAACAAGACCACCACGCGAACCGATAAATGGCCGATCCTGGGCGATCTGCCGTTGATCGGGCGTTTCTTCCAGTCGCAGGCTGAGGATACGGAGCGGACGAACCTTCTGCTCTTCGTCACTGCGCGTCTGGTGAATAACGACGGTATTCCGATCCGACGCAACAAGCAGGACGGGTCGCCGGAATTCAATCGGTAAATACTAACGCCGGAGGCTGAAAAATATGTTGAACAGAGAGACTGGGGTGCTTCTTGGATTTGCTGTTGCGCTCGGCGTTGGATTGACGCCCGCGACTGCAGCCGATTCGGCGTCCGAAGTAACCGGGCAGATTCGGGAGGCGATCAACCGCGCCGATCAGGGGATGCAGGAGATTGAGCGCAACGCGACGCTGCTGGTCGAGAAAGCGAATCAATTGCTGATCGACGGCAAATACTTCGAGGCGAGAGATAAATATCTCGAAGCGATCAAGGCTTTTGAAAAATTCAATTCCGCCGTATTCAAGGCGAAGATAGAACAGTGTCGCCAGCAGATCAGTCGCTGCTACGCCTACAAGGCGGAGGAGGCGATCCTGCAGGCCGACCGTTATGCCCGGGCCCGCGATTTTGAAGAGGCGATCAAGGTCTGCAAGGAAGCGATCGAGTATTATCCCGAGGGCGCCTCAAAACTTCAGGCAAAGATTGCCGAGTATGAAAAGAATCAGGCGCGGTTGCTGACCCAGTCGGAGAGTTCAACCGAAAAGCTGTTGCCCAGCAAGAGTTCGCAGGACTATCAGATTCAGGTTCTGATGGAGCAGGGGATCCAGCTCGAATCGGTTTCCGAATACGGCAAGGCGTTGCGGAAGTTTGAAGAGATCCTGTTGATAGATCCTTTCAATGCCGAGGCGTTGCACAACATTCGAGCGATTCACAGGCGCGTTTCCAAGGCCGGCTTGAAGCGTTACGGTGACATGCATCGTCGGACTATGGCGGAGGTGGAATGGAAATACGCAATCCCGATTGTGCCGGAGGGGAACAGTTCTGCTGCGGTCAATATGATTGACAATCTGCCGAAAGTGAAAGTCGAACAGGAGCTCACTCCCTTCCAGAAGAAACTCAAGAGTATCATTTTGCCCCGTGTGGCGTTTGAAGATGTTTCCGTTACTGCCGCGGTGAACAACCTGCGAGAGCAGAGCCGTCGTCAGGATCCGGAACGGGTCGGGGTGAACATTCTGGTTTTGCCGAGTAATGTTGGTCAAAGGCTGGCGCAGGAAGCTGCCAATGATGCAATGGGAGGTATGGTGGATCCTAACCAGCAGTTCCCCGGTATGCAACCTCCGGGGGTGCAGGTGCCCGGGCAGCAGCGGTTTCCCCGTCAGCAGCCGGGAGCAGAGGGTACGGGAGAGGTGATTTCTCCCGATGACCAGCCGGTCTCGCTCTCCATCGAGAACAGTTCTCTGCTCGACATCATCGAGAAACTTTGTGACACCGCGAAGCTTGAGTATGTGATCGACGATCATGCTGTGATCATTGCTCCCAAGGGCGTTTCTCTGCAGAACATGGTGACCAAGTGGCTGCCGGTGGATGAGAGTCCCGTGGATGATCCGAATCGTCCCGGCGCGCTTCAGGAGTTCTTTGAGAAACAGGGAGTCTCCTTCCCGGTCGGAGCAAGAATTGGTTACAGCGCCACCATCAATACGCTGGTGGTTACCAATACCGCAGCCAATATCCGGAAGATTGAAGAAATCATTCATACTGTGCTGGATCGGCAGGAGCCGATGATCCAGATCATGGCGAAGTATATTGAAATTTCTCAGAATGACCTCAAGGAGCTGGCTTTCAACTATCAGCTCTCCGTGAATAACCAGGCGCAGAACGACTCTACTGATGTCTATTATACTGCTGACGGTGAATTACGCCGTTCCGTTGTGATGAAGGAAAATTCCAATGAGTTGATGCGATATTATGTTGACGATGAGGGCAGTGCTTCGACAACTGCACGCGATCCGCTCTCTGACGGGACTTTCTCGCTGGCCTGGCAGAATGCCGACGGTACCCGGATCGTTGCGAGCATGTTCGCTTTGAATTATGCTGACAGCGCCGATGTGCTGGGGTCGCCGCGGGTGGTAACCATTCCCGGGCAGGCAGCACGTGTGGAAATGGTTACCCAGCGTTATTATCCGTCAGACTGGAACGTTATCGACATCGATATGGACAGCGGCAGCGATGGCGACAGCGACAGCGAAACGATTACCCGGTGGCGGGCGATCAGTGCCGATCCCCAGCCGAATCTTGAGAATCAGCAGGATACCGGTATCACTTTTGAAATCACTCCGTACCTGGATGATCCTGAGCGTCGGTTGATTTCCGCACAGGTTGTATTGCCGATCAAAACCTTCTCCGGCTGGATGGAGTTTGATGCGCGTACGTATGACAGTGACGGTGAGGTCGATGGTGAGTACTATAAGATGCCGATTTTCGACTTCCGCAAAATCGACACGAACATCAGCCTCTATGATGGAGAGACGATCGTTCTCGGCGGTGTGGCGTCGGATCAGGTGGAAACCGTTGATGACAAGATTCCGATTCTCGGAGATCTGCCGCTGATCGGGCGGTTCTTCCAGTCCAAGTACACCAACTCCGAAAAACGTAACATTCTGGTGTTTCTGACCTGCCGGCTGGTCAAGCCGGATGGCTCAGCGTTCTATCCGGACGAGGATCGTTCGCGCGGGTTGCCGGAATTCAGCCGGAATCGCTAGAAATCGATTGTGCTTTCGGCCGGAAGTTTTTAGAAACTTCCGGCCTTTTTCTCATTTTCTTCATCCGGCTCGCTTGTAAAAACGACAGAAAGAGATTATGTTATAATTTTGTATTCCGTCGGATCCGGGCCCCAATTTCATTTAAGGCTTGACACCCGGTTCCGGTTGCAACAAACAGTGAAAGAAAGGGATTGGTTATGCCAACCACAAGTCGAGCAAAGCACAAATTCTGCCGTCGGGTCGGCCAGTGCATCTGGGGGGATCCGAAGTGTCCGAGCGTCAAGCGTCCGTATGCGGCGGGGCCGCACGGCAAGGGACGCCGGGTGAAACTCTCCACTTATGGGGAACTCCTGCTGGAAAAGCAGAAGCTTAAGAATTACTACGCGATCAGCGAGAAGCAGCTCCAGATTGCCTACGCGAAGGCGAAAGCCGGTATCGGGCACACACACGAGAAGCTGTTCCGCAGCCTTGAGCAGCGGCTCGATGCGATGGTTTTCCGCGCCGGTTTTGCGCCGACCATCTTTGCCGCCAAGCAGTACGTGAACCATGGTCACATTCTTGTCGACGGCAAGCGGGTTGACCGTGCGAGCTGCCTGGTCAAGGAAGGGCAGACCATTTCAATCAATGCGGAGAAGTCTCCGGCAATTGCCGAGATGGCCAAGAAAGGCAATGCGACGATTCCGCCTTATATGGAAGTGGATCTCGAGAACCTCAAGGCTACGTTGACCCGTGCTCCCCAGATCGAGGAGATTCCGGTAAGCGTCAAGATCATGAGCGTGATCGAATACTACGCCCGTTAAGGTCTCTTTGCAGATCTTTTTCAAAAAAACCGGTCGGATATTCCGACCGGTTTTTTATTGGATCTTTGCTGACCGGGGCATTCGTTTCAGTTGCGTCGTTTCATCCCGCGGGTGGTTTCACTGTAAAATACCGGTCGGCTTTGGCGGATAACCTCTGCGGCAATCGGAGTGGTTTCTCCGGGTAACAGGGGCAGCAGGGTGATTTCGTATTCATGTTCCCCGAGATCTGTTACCGGGAAGTTGTGTTCTGCCGGGAGCTGATACGGGTCGTGATGGGCGTAACAGGGGGTACGAAGCAGTGTCAGTCGCAATGTGCCGTCTGGTTGGACGTCGGCTGAGAAAAGATCGCGGCTTACGATGGCGAGTGCAGCAGCTTCCCCCTTCAGCAGCACGGTATTGAATACCGGATACTCCTCCCCGTTGAGTCGGCGAGGTACCGTTCCTCCGGGGCAGCCATCTTCCCGGGCGGTTACCGGAAACGCCGGTTTGATCAGGAGTTTGACCAGATGGTGCGGTTCCCTGACATTCAGGCGAAGCCGGAGTGTGACTCCCCGTGCCTGTCCGGAAATGGTGGTGGTCCAGCGCAGCGTGTTGTCGTCGGCACGTTGATCGGTAAAGCGGGCGGCAAACAACGCCCCCTCTTCCCATGGATGCCAGATTCCATCTCCGCGAAAGAGAGTCGATTCCGAAGTCTCATAGCTGTTGAGACCATGGGACCATGTATCGCTTTTTTCCTCTGCGATGATTGCCTGAAGAGGGGTCTCGAGATATTCGACCCCGTCGCGGCGAAGTGCGGAGACTCCCTTTTCCGTGCATTCCACCTCAAGATATCGGTTGGCAAGCCTGGGGCCGTCAACGATCACGTCACCGGTACATTCAGCGGCAGCAGTTTCGACGACCCGGAGAATCCGGCGTCCCCCGGCCGGGATCTCCAGTCTGATTGCGAGGCGCAGTATCATCTCTCCGGCTGCTTCCGAATGAAGTTGCTGGTATGGAATTTGTCTTCCCTGCTCATCAAGCAGAACAAAAGATTTGACGGCTGCGTCAGGGATCCAGCGGTACCCCAGCCAGGGTTCAAATTCAACGAGTCCCTCGAATCCGGCTTCCGCCGTGTTATCGAAGATCAGTCGCTGACAGGGATCGGGCTGCAGTGCTGCATTGAGGCGGCGGGTACCCGTGACGATGATGTTCCGGGCATTCGAACGGGCAGCTCCGAGATCCTCATAGATCTCCTCGTAGGCGGACCGGATCGAACTGCCGGGGAGAATGTCGTGGAACGCGGCAAAAAGGACCTTTTTCCATGCATCCCGGAGCAGATTTTCCGTATCGGAAGGAACGGCATCCATGTGGCGGCAACTGAAGTGCTCCGCCTGGCAGAGCATTTCCTCGGTACGGCGCAGTTCGCGCTTGATCCGGCTGACGGCTGAATAGCAGCCGATTGCGTGGTGCTGCAGTTCCCCGCGAAATCGGGGCAGCACTGCGCCGGATTTCCGCACTGCTTCAAAGAAGGCGTCAGGGTGACTGAAGCGGAGTTCCACATCCTTTGCGTAGTTGAGATGACGGCGGAGAAATTCGATTTCCCCGTGAACCGGACCGCCCCCATGATCCCCCAGACCGACGAAAAACATTGCATGCCCGAGGGCGGGATTGGATTCGGCGACCACGCGTGCAAGATTTTCTTCCAGAGAGTTGATATTGGTGCAATAAGTTCCCAGCGGAATGCGCCCGACCGTGACGGTGGCGCCGTGCTGCGATTCCCATTCAAAAACTTCGCCCGGGAGCTCCATTTCGTGGCTCGCGGGGCGCATCATGATATAGTTTTCAAGACCGGTGGCCCGCTGGAAGTCCGGCAGATTGGCTCCGTGGCCGAAACTGTCGACGTTGTAACCGGTTTTTACTTCGACCCCGAATTTTTCTCGGAAATAACGCTTGCTGTACTCCCCCTGGCGCAGGTAATTTTCCGGCGAAGCGAGGTTGCAGTCAGGCTGGATGTACCAGCCCCCGACGATGTGCCAGCGGCCGGCGGAGATGTGCTTCCGGATTCGGTCGAAGAGGGCCGGATCGAGAGATTCCACCGTTTCATAGAACCATGCTTCTCCGCGGGTCAGATGAATTTCCGGATAGAGGTCGAGGAGATCACACGCTGTTCTGGCGGTATTCAGTACTTCGTCAATACCTTGTTCACGTTTCCACAACCAGACCGGATCCAGATGAGAATTCAGGATAATATGAATGACCATGTTTCTTCCTCGACACGTGATTTGATTGCTGTTTGGGTGAATATAATCTGTAACCGGGAAGAAGCAAGGTGTGGACTGGAAAAACTTGTAATTTTCCTGTTCCCTGCCGGAGAAAAGCTGCGGCGGTGAAAATAAAAAAGCACCGGCTTTGTTACAAGCCGGTGCGCTCCGAGATGGAGTGACGTCAGCGGTAGAGTGGTCCGAAGTTGGCACAGGCGCGGTAGTCGGCCCCTTCCGGATCCATGCCGAAGGCAGCCCAGGCGTTCGGCCGGAAAATCCGATCCGCAGAGACATTGTGCATACAGACCGGGATGCGCAGCATCGAAGCGAAAGTGATCAGGTCGGCTCCGATGTGACCATAATTGAACGCGCCGTGATTGGCGCCCCAGTTGGCCATCACGCTGTAGACGTCTTTGAATGCGCCGCTGCCGGTCAGATTCGGTACGAACCAGGTGGTCGGCCAGCCCGGATCAGTCCGCTTGTCGATGATATCGTGGATTTCGCGCGGAGGCTCATAAGTGTAGCCTTCGGCAATCTGGAGAACCGGACCGAGCCCCTTCACCAGATTGACGCGACTCACCGTAATCGGCATGCCGCCGCGGGTCAGGAAACGGCTTGAGAAACCGCCGCCGCGGAAATAACCGAGGTTGGCGGGGACCCAGCTGGTTGCATCGAGACAGCTTTTCGCTTCGTCGGCAGTGATTTCCCAGAAAGGTTTCATCACCGGTTTCCCGTCACGGGTCTGGCGCCCGGTGGCATCCATCGTCGTTGCACCTGAATTGATCAGGTGGATCATGCCGGGCACTTCAAGGTCGAATCCGGTCGCTTTCTTGACGGCGGCCGGGCTCCAGTAGGTTCGAACGTCGCTGAAACCGGAGGCGCTGCCGGAAAGCAGATGGCCGAAGAGCATTGCCAGACCGTTGAGCGCATCATTTTCCGTCGCCAGAACGAAAGCTTCGCGGATTCCATTCCAGTCGAAGGAGGAGTTGAGCACGGTCTCCATGAAGTCGCCGTTCGGCATATGGTCCGTCCACTGCCGCTGTCCCTGGAAGCCGCCGGCGATCGCATTGTGACCGAGTGCTTCCTCGCCGAAGCCGAGTTCGGCCAGTTTCGGATTGCCGATCATCAGGTCACGGCCGATGATGACCATCTTCGCGACATACTCCCAGATCTTCCGCTGTTCGGCCGCGCTCTTGCCGTTCGCACCGTTGTAGATATCTTCGTACTGCCTGCAGTGTTCACCGATCCAGGCCATGGCCCGCGTATACTCTTCGGGGTCGAAGATGTTCTCGTTGACACGGCGGATGAACTCGCTCATGTCAACCGAGACGCAGCGCATGTTGAAATAATCTTCAAAAAACTCCGGATCGACGATCGAACCGGCAATTCCCATTGCCACAGAGCCCATCGACAGATAGGATTTCCCCCGCAGCGTTGCCGCCGCGATGCCGGCGCGGGCAAACCGGAGGATCTTCTCGCGCACGTCGTCCGGAATGGTGGTGTCGTCGGCATTCTGGACATCATGCCCGTAGATGCCGAAAGCAGGCAGCCCCTTCTGCGCATGAGCGGCCAGCACCGCGGCGAGATAGACCGCGCCGGGACGCTCGGTACCGTTGAAGCCCCAGACTGCCTTCTGGGTGAGCGGATCCATATCCATCGTTTCCGAGCCGTAGCACCAGCAGGGGGTTACGGTCAGAGTGACCATCACATTGGCCTTCTTGAATTTCTCAGCGCACATCGCCGCTTCGGCTGCACCGCCGATGGTCTGGTCGGCGATTACGCATTCGACCGGCAGCCCGTTGGGGTGGCGCAGATTGGTGGTGATCAGTTCGGCGGCGGCTTTCGCCATGTTCATCGTCTGGACTTCAAGGGATTCACGGATGCCGCGACGGCGGCCGTCGATCGTCGGCCGGATGCCGATCCGGGGCATTTCTCCATGCAGACGGTTGATCGGAGCATTCATCTGAAAAGCGTTGTTGTTTGCCATTTCCATCTCTCCTTGATGATCGAAAGGTTGCGGTTGTTTTAACATTAGACCCGACCTCCGGGAAATGCAACCCGAAATTCAGGATGCAATGCGTTTTTTTTGCAAAAAAGTTGTTTCTGAATCGATCCAGTTAAGGTAAAAAATTTTCGCTATTATAACTTAATATGTTTAAAGAAAACAATTTACGTTAATTTGACGGTAATTCTGTCGTTCCGAACGGAAAAACGACAAATCCGGTACGGGGTTTGTTGTCACTTCCTCTTCCGGAACGGTTGCGGAGAGTTATTTTCTCTCCTTTCCCCCGCTGGTCCCGGAATGGTGGAATTTTCCCTGCCGGGAGGTCTCCCCGAACCATGCGGAACGAGGCAGGAGGCGGGACCGCTTCCATTTCTCGAGAGTCTGTTCATAGAGCATGTGACGGAGACAGGCGGGAGCTTCCGATATACCACGTCACAGATTTTCATGATCCCTTTTCCGGAATGGAATCACTCTTCCTGGTTGATCCGATCCGGTTGGGTGAGGCGGGCATGGTGCGCGGTGGTTCATCCGGTCTCCCGGGGAGGGTGGGAGTGATTCAGGAGTATCGACAGCCAATACCCTCTCCAAGCCATGCAGATGCGAAAAAAAGAGGATCCGGAGCAGATTCCGGATCCTCCTGCTGCAGGAATGCGACAAGCCGTGTCAGATGCCGAGATCGATCATCGCGTCGGCAACCTTGCGGAAACCGGCGATGTTGGCACCCATCACGTAGTTGTCGGGCTCGCCGAACTCGGCCGCGGCGGAACGGGCGGCGTTGTGGATGTTCACCATGATGCCGTGGAGTTTTTCATCCACTTCCTTTGCGCTCCACGAGAGGCGCATGGCATTCTGGCTCATTTCCAGGCCGCTGGTGGCGACGCCGCCGGCATTGGAAGCCTTGCCGGGTGAGAAGAGCACCTTGGCGTTCTGGAGGTATTCGGTTGCTTCGAGCGTGGTCGGCATGTTGGCGCCTTCGCAGACGCAGATGCAACCACCGGCAACCAGCGCTTTGGCATCATCAAGTTCGAGTTCATTCTGGGTGGCGCAGGGCATCGCGACATCGGTCTTGACCAGCTGCCACGGCCGCTTGCCCTCATAGTACTTTGCGGTCGGGAATTTCTCGGCGTATTCCCGGATCCGGCCGCGTTTGACGTTCTTGAGTTCCTGAACAAAAGCGAGTTTCTCGGCGTCGATGCCGTCCTCATCGATGATGGTGCCGTTGGAATCGGAGAGCGACAGAACTTTTGCTCCGAGTGCGGTCGCCTTCTGGCAGGCGAACTGGGCAACGTTGCCTGAACCGGAAATCAGCACGCGTTTGCCGTCAAAACCGGCATTGCGGGTCTTGAGCATTTCCGCGGCGAAATAGACTGCACCGTAACCGGTCGCTTCCGGACGGATCGGGCTGCCTCCCCAGTTGAGGCCCTTGCCGGTCAACACACTGTCGTAGCTGTTGACGATACGCTTGTACTGCCCGAAGAGGTAGCCGATTTCACGGCCGCCGACGCCGATGTCACCGGCCGGAACGTCAACCGAAGGACCGATGTGGCGATAGAGTTCCCGCATGAAGCTCTGGCAGAAAGCCATCACCTCACGGTCGCTCTTCCCTTTGGGATTGAAATTCGAACCGCCCTTGCCTCCACCCATCGGCAGCGTGGTCAGGCTGTTTTTGAAGATCTGCTCGAACCCGAGGAACTTCAGGATGCTGAGGTTCACCGACGGGTGGAAGCGCAATCCGCCTTTGTAGGGACCGATCGCACTGTTGAACTGAACCCGGTAACCGGTGTTGACCTGAATCTCTCCCTTGTCATCGACCCAGGGAACCTGGAAGATGATCGCACGTTCCGGAATCACCATGCGCTCCAGGATTTTGTTCTTCTCATATTTCGGCTGGGCGTCGAGAAGTTTACCGAGCGAATGGAGTACTTCCGTAACGCTCTGGATGAACTCTTTTTCCCCGCCGTTGGTCTGCTGGAGGTCCTCCAGCACGCGCTGCACATAGTTGCTCATGTCAATACCCTCTGTTGTGTTTGAAGAAAATGCCGAAGCAATTGTTTATTTAAAGATAATAAGCATGTTGGATGCCAAATAATTCAACTCGTTGTGGTTAAATGGATTTCCCGTTTTGGGGGAGGGGCGGAGTCTCCTTTTTTTGTTACGAAAATGTTATTTGATTTCAAATATATTACATTTTTGTAATTTTTCAATTGTTTTCTCGATAAAAATTGGTTCTCTGGCTCTTTTAAGGATTGTTTATTACAATTTTGTCATTTTCTGAAAAAAAGAACCCGACGGTATCGGGCTTGAAATGCGGGATCACTCAGATGGTTTTCCAGCTGAACAGGGCAATGGAAACCACTGCTTAACGGGGCGGGAAATCAAATTCATATTCGAAGAGGTCGCCGATTCGTGCGATCGCTTTTTCCTCGTCCGGCCCTGTGACTCGCAGAATGGCCTTGGAACCGACGGTCAGACCGAGAGAGATCAACGTGAGAATGCTGTTGAGTTCAGTTTCCTGCCCGTCACTGGTTTCTATGACGAAAGTGTGGTAGGGGAATTCCTTGTTGATCGTATTCAGGATGACACTCGACGGACGGCAGTGGATTCCCGCCTTGTTTCTCACTGTGACAATACGTTCTTTCATCGGCACCCCCAGTTTGGACCCAGCTCTGAAAACGAGGCATTCCGCAGTTGCATGAATACCGGCGCCGCAGTCGGCGGCACCCAAAAATATCACCGTTTCCCCGGGAAAGCAACCCTGTGCAACCCGGTTTTGAGAAAATATCATCAAATTTTCGGGGATCGGGAGAGCAGCGGGACCGACTTCGATGATTCCCGAGTTTTTCAGTTCACCTCCCGACGTCGGCCGTTCACCGTAAAACGGACCACCGGAAATTCCGGATAGGCGACCAGCTCCGGTCTGCAGCCGGACGGACAATCGACGGTGAGTTCCAACCCCTCTTCCCCCCGACGGCATCGGACGGCGATCGGACCGGAGGGGGTCGGAATTGTCCCCGAGAGCATCTGGTGAACTCCCGGGTACGGAGCCACCCGGAACTTCCGGAATCCCTGTTCCAGCGGCCGGACTCCCAGTTCACACGCTCCGTTGAAATAGACCGAAACGCTGCTCCACGCGTGGCAGAGGCTGCCGGCACCGTCAAAATCACGTTCCCCACGCTGCGTTTCCCACAGCGTGTCGTGTCCGCTGAAGAGCATCGGCGTGAATGCCTCCCGGATCCGGTTCGCCGCGAGCACCCGAGCCTCGGGGCCGAACTCCATCAACATGTCGATCACAAAGGGGAGCGGACTGGTTCCCGCCTTGATCAGCTTTCCCGAGTGGCAGGCCGTCCGGACTCCGGAGATGTCACGATGGTCGGCGACTTTCGTCGCGAAGGCGAGAGCATTGGTGTGTTCGTGCAGACCGTAGAGTTCTCCTTTGTTGCGAAACGTCATGAAGCACTCTTCGCGGTCGTTGCGGAATCCCCGCCGGATCGCCTCTGCGAGTTGCGGCGCACCGACCGCCGTCTCCCGGTGATTGCGATTGCACATCGCGGTGTATCCCTGCAGTGCAAGCAGCAGATAGAGGTTGTAGGGTGCACTCAGAGTTCCCGGAGGCAGTGCGGTGGTTCCGCTGAGGTCGGGGAGCCATTCGTAGAAGTTCCAGATTCCCTTCCCCTCGGGGGTATGACAGAGTCCGGTTTCCGGATCGGTCCGGTCGAGTGCCGCTTGCAGCATCGCTTCCATCTGGGAGGCGAATTTGAAGAAAAGCCGGTCATCGCCACTGTAACGGCCGAACTCTTCCAGCGCGGTGATCCAGATGAAGGAGAAGATCGGGATTGTGACTCCGCAGCGGGCCGGTGCACAGAGTTCCAGCAGCAGATCGGGGCGGATGCCGCGCCCGAGCAGGTCGAATGCGGTTCCGGCAAACGCATAATTCCCCCACACCTGATACCCGTAGAGCGCCTGGTTGCGCGAATCATAGGCATAGAGCGCCTGTTCGCGCCACGGACAATCCTCATAGTGCTCATGCATGCAGAGACGGAGCGTATTGATGGCAACTGCGCGAAGCCGTGAATCGAGCGTGTCCCCATTGGAGAAACAACTCTCCTCCGGCAACGGAAGCGTCAACGGGACCAGGCCGATGTAGTGCAACGTCACGTTCCGTTCTGCTCCGGTAATCGAGAGTTCCAGGTAGCGGCAGCCGAGCCGCCGGAACGGATGTCGGAAGCGGTTGCGCCCCTCTCTGCAGATGTAGCGGTCGGTGAAGTGGCGGTTTCCCACCCGGCAGCGGACGCGCCCGTCTGCGAGGTGTTCGCCATGGGAGACGTCAAGCACGGTTCCGGCGGGTGCGTCGAGTTCAAGTTCCAGCAGACCGGCTTTTTCACCGCCGAGGTCGACGATCACGAAAGAGCCGTTTTCGGGTGCCTCCGGGGGAGGGATGACATAGGAGACTGTGCCGTCAAACCGCAGTGGTGTACTGCCGAACTCAAACGCCAGACCGAAAAGAACGCCGCCCGGCACCTGGCGCATCGCCGTGGCACGCACCTGATCGGCGAAGGAACCTTCCCCGGCGGCCCGGAAAAGGCGTCCCTGAGTGGCGATTACACCGGCGATTCGCTCTCCCTCGTGTTGCTGCGGCACCGGCCGCTTCACCGGTACCGGGCGTGCCACCGGTTCCGCGAAGGCCCAGCCGGAGTCATCGAACCCGGCACGGAGCCAGCCGTCCTCGTTGCGGGCATCGTAACAGAATGTGAACGCGAGCTGGCTGGTCACATGTTCGATCGGCCCGGAACGATAGGCCGGGTTCGGCCGGGAGCGCCAGGTGTGATCTGTGGGGATGGCGATGGAACCGAGTTCCAGCAGTGCACAGAGGCCCGGAGGGCCGTCGCGAAAGGTCGAGAAATCCGTACCGGGCCGGTAACCGGTGATCGCGATCACATGACGCCCCGCCGCAAGTGCCGACGGCAGCGGAAATTCGCTGAAAGTCGGCGCCTCCGGATAGTCGCTGAATTGTCCTCGTCCGATCGGAATCCCGTCGATCTGCGCGAGAAAGTCGCCGATTGCGCTGATCTGCAGCAATCCGGCGCCGACCGGAGTTTCCAGCTCAAACTCTTTCCGGAAATCAATGTAAGAGTTGACGGCATGACAATCCGGGCTGAGCCAGATCCATTGAGCGGCTCGCTGTATTTTTTCCACTTTCTGATTTTCCTGCGCTATGCCCTGACATGGTGACCAGATTAACGTAGCGTTGTTTCCGGTGGTTTGCAAGGCGGCATCGGGGACTCCGATGGTTTTTTCACCGCTTCCCCGGCGGATCGATCAACAATACCTCGAGCGACCAGGCCGGCAGACCGGGGCAGGTCAGCGTGGTTCCGTCGCCGGTATTCTGCGTTTCCAGCGTTTGTGCAGCAACTCCCCTGCGCAGACAACGGACGCCGCTGCCGGATGGTACATGCCGCAGAGTGATTCGGGTCGGCGGCAGCGGCGCGATGGATGGGTTGACGATCGTAACCCCGGCGAGAGAACCGTCGGGGAGACTCAGCGGAATCGGCCAGAGCAATGCTCCGGAGGCCGGGAGCACCGGCAACGTTCCGCGGGTGATGAAGTCGGCCATCCGGAGAAGCTGTCGCTGTTTTCCGAAGGTGAGCTGCCGGTTGAATCGGCCCGGAAGGCCGGTGAGGGCGAGTCGGCCTCCGTCCGGAAGTTCGAGCAGCAGCGACGAGATACCCAGGTCGCTGCCGTCTGCGCGGTTGAGCAGGTGACCAAGTTCCCGTATTTTCGTTCCGGAGGCGTGATATCGGAATGCCCGGCCGAAGTTGGCGGGATAGAAATACCGGAATCCCGCACATTCACCGTTGAGAGGATCGTCGGTAAAGAGTTCATGGTATCCAATCCGTTCGGGTGCCGGTTCCGAGATGATGCCGGTTTTCGCGGTCAGCCCCTTCTGTTGCAACAGATGGAAACTTTCCCCATCGAGCAGAACGCCCTGCCGCAACAGTTGGTCGAATGCTGCTTGGTCAAGTCCGTCGGCGGTGGCTGCCGTCAGCACGGCGGGGCCGCTGCCGAAGACCGAATCTCTCCATACGGCCGGGATTCCGCACTGGACCAGAGGCAGAAGATCGTTGTAGTCGGTCCAGGTCCAATTCATCTCCGTGGCGTCCACATTGTCCACATGAGCCGGAGTACGCCCGAAATCAAGTCCCGACGGGCGTGCCCCCTCCCGAATCAGACCCGACAGCGCTTCGTAGATCGGACGGAACGCGGCGATCTCCTGAAAATATTGGACTTCCTCTTCAAAATTTTTACTGGGGATCGGCCCCAGTACGAAGGAGAGCGCATTGCACCCGGTCGCGAGGTAGAGTGCGCCTTCGAAAGCGGTTGCATAAGCACTTTTCCCGAGCGTATCGTGCGGATAGTTTTCAACCTCGGCCGGAATGAGATCGACGGCACCGCCATCCAGCGCCGCGCAGGCGGTTACCTGCAGCGCGATTGCCTTGTTGATGAACTCTTCCGGTTGAAATTCCGTATAGGCTCCGCCTCCCGGTCGAACCCCCGCCGGCCTTCCGGTCACCGCTGCGAACTCCCGGAACATCGCGTTGAAATCACCGCAGTTGTAGAGGAAGGCCCCGGTACAGTTCTGGATGGCCAGCCTGCTCTCCGGTGCTACGGCATGAGCCGCTTCGGCGACACCCCTTGCGAAACGGAGCAGACGTTTCCGGTTGAAATCGATCCATTCCATCCGGCATTTGGAGCGGGGTCTGCCGAGTTCTGCGACGAGGTCGGGCCGGTTCCGGAACCGGCCCGAGAGAGCGGCGAACTCCTCCAGACAGCGATCGCAGAAACAACCGAACCGGATCTTTCCATGATTGTTGAGACGCAGGTCATCGTCGTACCAGATCGTTGTCGGCCGGATCGCGGCGGCATACAGCCGGATCAATTCCATCTCGTAGGAGAGGAAATCCTCGTCGAATGGACAGGGAACATGTGGATTGGTCGCCCCGTCATGACCGACCATCGGGTGCCAATCGTGCCAGGCTGCATAGCTCGCCGCCCCGTAGCCCCAGTGACCGAATGTTTCGCACACCTGAAGCGACACACCGACCCCGAGTTTACGGAACTTATCCGCAGCGAGCGCATTTCTGCGGGCGCATTCCGCATGTTGTTCCAGAGGCGGCAGTCCGGTCAGGGTTCCCAGCCATACCTCATCGAATGCGTCCGGACAGGCTGAAAAGAGAGCAAGCTGGCGCTCCAGCTCGGAAGGTTCGGCGGTTGTGAGGTCCCAATAGCGCAGTTCGGTCAGGGGGAATCGGACTTTTTCCATCATGCATCGCCTTTCAGTTGCTTGCAAACGTGACCGGTGAAATAGTATAACATCGTTTGCGGAAAGGTCAATTGATTTTCGCCGATTCAGAAGGTGTTCTCGAAAAATTTTGTTGTAAACGCATCGGGTCGGCTGTATAATATGCAGTATGGAAAAGAAACTGATTATCAGACCGGATTCCAGCATCCGGTCGCAGATCATCGAATTTTATCGGTCGGGGATCCGTTCGGGCGAATTTCCCGAAGGATATGTGCTTCCGCCTGCGCGGAAGCTGGCACGGGAGATCGGTACCGCCGAGGCCAATGTGCACCACGCCTTTGCCGCCCTGGTGCGCGAGGGGTTGATTGTACGGCGACCGCGGGCGGGCTCGGTTGTGATCACTCCCCGCCGGCTCCATCGGGTGGCGTTCTTCTTTTCAAGTTATTACACGTTGCGCGGGGAACGTTTTTCCCGCCCCCTGATCGAAGGGGTCGAGCATGAACTCGACTCCCGCGGCATCGAGTGCCAGGTGATCTATGAAACCGGTTCCGGGGAGGGAATCCGGCTGCTGAAACAGCTGGCGGCGGAGCGGCAGATTCAGGGGGTGATCATGCGTTCCGCCGCGGAGGAGGACCTGGCGTGGCTGGCACGTCTGCCGATTCCGTTTGCGGCAATTTCGGCGTTACGGATTCCCGGCGCGGTGAATTTTTCCTCCCGTCTGCTGGCGCGCGAGATGGTGCTGGGGTTGGCGGAGCAGGGGTGTCGCCGGATCGGCGCCGTCTCGACGGTTTTCCGGTCGGGGACCAGAATGTTTCAAGAGGAGTTACGCCATGCGGCGCTGGAATGCGGGCTTGATTTCGATCCGCTCCGGTTTGTGACGCCCCGCGAGGGAGAGGCACGGGTTGAGGATTACGACTGTTTCGCGGTCCGGGCGCTGGACAGCCTGTTGTCGTTGCAGGAACCGCCGGATGGTGTGATGGTTTTTTCGGACAACCTGGTGCCCGGAGTCACGATGGAACTCTACCGGCGACGGCTTGCCGTCCCGGAACAACTGAAACTCTCGATTCACCACACGGTTGAAAATCCGCTCTCGTTCCCATTCTCTTGCGTCCTGGTCGAAAACCGGATCAGTGAACTTGCCGCTCTGCTGGTCGGCCGGTTGACCGATCTTTTCGAGGGGAGGCCTCCGCGCCCCGGCGAACTCGGGGTGACGCGGCGGCGGTGGGAACCCGGAACGGGACCGGCCTGATGCGGTTTCCCGGGAAAAGTGGTTGCAAGTTGGCACCGATTGATCTATATTAAACGTTTATGGGAATTTATACCGAAAAAAACATACCGCGCTGGGCCGGGGTCATGATTCTGATCGCGGCTTTTCTTGCCCTGTACCAGCCGTGGCAGTTGACTTTGCGTGAATTTTTCGGGCTTGAAGGGCTCTACGCGGTTGAAGCGTCGGAGCTTGATCCGACGCTTTCGATCGTGACAGCCCATGGCGTGGCGATCCAGAACACTTTCCCGCTGTTTCCGGCGCTGGCGGCATTGGTCGTGGAGTTGTTCGGCGTGCCGATGGAGCTGGCGTTGCGCGGCCTTTCCCTTCTGATGCTGGCGGCGACTGCGGTGATTGTCTATATTGCGGCGGCCAGCGAGCGTTCGTCACGGGCCGGATTGGTCGCCGCCGCGATGTATATCAGCACCTTCCTTGCGCTGGAGAAGGCCGGCGACGGATATCCGGCGACGATGAGTGCCTTCTTTCTGCTGGCCGCACAGTTGACGTTTTTTCAATTCGGAGTGCGACGGGTCAACTGGAATGCGGCGTGGGTGGTCAGCCTGCTGTTGCTGGCGCTCGGATTTTACTCCGGCGGTTTTCTGGTGATCCTTTATTTTGTATTCCCGATGCTGTTCTTCCGGCGGCCGCTGTCGGTCAAGTCGAAATTCCGCAAGCCCGGTTTCATCGTCGGGCTGGTTCTGATCGGAGCGGCGATTCTGGCCTGGGGGATTCCCTACTGGGTGATGTCGCACCGGATCCCCTTCCAGTATGTCAGCTGGACGGAAGCGACACTCGGCGGTTACCTGAAGGAGCTTCTGCTGTTTCCGCTGATGCTGCCGCTGCGGCTGCTTCCCTGGGCGGTGATCGGCTGGATTCCGTTCTGTGTCGCATTGCAGGCGCTGGATACAACGCCGATTCTCAGCCGTTATTTACGCACGCTGGCCCTCTCCACGTTGGCTTTGCTCTGGTTGCTGCCGGGCGGGGAACCACGCGAGATTCTGTTCCTGCTGGGGCCGTTGTCGATTCTGGTCGGGATCAACTATGAGCTGGGAATGCGCCGTTACGGCCTCAAGGTACGCAAGGTTCTGGTTCTGGGCGAATATTTCGCAGTTGCGGCAGCTGTGGCGATCGGAGTGGTCTGTTTCGCTCCGGGAGAGTGGCTTGAGACGGTCATCAGCATCAGCAATTCTCTCGCATTTCGCGATTCCGGCTATTTCCGGATTTCCGCAGCGCTGGCCGGTGTGATTGTGGTGATGATTACGGTTCTGCTCTCGCGGGGGCGGTTGTTCTTGCCGATCTGGCTTTTCCTGCTGCTGGTTACGGTGGCGGGTGGAGTATTCTACGGTTCCGTGATGTTGCCCTACCGGGCGCAGGAGCGCAACAAACGCGAGTTCGGGGCGATGATCGCCGCCGCACTGGCGAGGGAGACTCCGGGGAGGCTTTATAAGAGTAATATCCTTGATCTGTATGGGGAAATCTACTATGCAGGCGTCGGGGCGCGCAAGATTCAGACATTGGAGGAACTCCCTGCCGATGAACCGGTAGTCTATCTGCTCAGCACGGAGTTCCCGCTGTTTCCCGACCGGAACTGGACCAATCTGCTCGCTCCCGGCTACACCTACCGGAGCCATCGGCTGGCTCTCTGGAAGGGGGAGTTGCGTCCCCGCGAGGAGTGACTGCGCACTCAACGTCGTCTGAAACCGCCCCCCGGAGTCGCCGGCATCGAACTGAAGGAGCTGCGTCCCGTCCCCCCGGGTGTCGTCAGTGTCGGTCGTTCCCGTGGTGCAGAGATGGTCGGCGGCGGCGCGGTTTGCGGGCGTGACGGCATGGAGCTGAAAGAGCTGCGCGGCAGTTCGCGGGGTTGATTGGGTCGCTTCGGCAGTTCCGACCGGAGAGAGGATGCTCCCGGGGAAATGGTCAACGGCCCGGTCATCTTCCCCTTTGAGTCGCGTACAAACATCGGCGGACCGGATTCTCTCGTGGTCACGGCGGCTCCTGATTCATCCAGATAACTCTGCACGGTACCGCTCTGAACCAGCATCGGGGAGCGACCGCTGGAACCGGGTGGCAGAATCACAAGATCCCCGATGGTGACTGCCCCGGACAACAGATTTCTGCCGGGGGATGTCGTCCGCGTTGTTCCTCCGGTCAAAGCAGAGGGCGGTTCCGCTTTCGTGGCGTCTTTCTCGTCGCGCGTTGTCGTCACGGGGGCGGGAGCGGGGGACTCCCCGGCAGGCGGCGCAGGCTCTGGAGAGACCGGGGTTGAGACGGACTTCGCCTCCGGTGGCGCGGGAACCGGCGTCGGAACCGTGGCCGATGTGGAATCGCCGGCTGCGACGACGGCGGCGTTCAGAAGCAGCAGCAAAACAGCGGAAAGCGTGTTTTTCCTCATGAATCCACCTCCTTCGTTTCATTCCCCTCAAAGCAAAATATAAACGGTTGAAGCTGGAAAATCAAGTTCCGACCGAAGTTTGCCGCGGTTCCCTTGACAGCCGGAGGGGGACGGGATATATTCTTTCCCATCGGATCATAACTCTTTTCAGCAGGCGGAGGATATTGTTGATGAATGAGAAGAACGATGGTTTCCCGGAAATGGAATATCTCGGAAACAACGATTTCATGCCGGTCGATTCCTGGAGGATCCTGCGGATCATGGCCGAGTTTGTCGAATCCTTTGAGGCAATGGGGAGGATGCCGGAGCTGGTTGCGGTATTCGGTTCCGCCAGAACTGCGGAGGATGCTCCCGATGCCGATGCCGCCAGAAGAGTCGGCAAGTTGCTGGTCGAGGCCGGTTACGGTGTGATTACCGGCGGCGGGCCGGGGATCATGGGGGCCGCCAACCGCGGCGCTTTCGAAGCCGGTGGCCGGTCGGTCGGGCTCAACATCGAGTTGCCGATGGAGCAGCATCCGAACAAGTTTCAGACCGATTCCCTCTCTTTCCACTATTTCTTCGTGCGCAAGGTCTGTTTTCTGAAATATTCGACGGCTATCATTGTTTTTCCCGGCGGTTTCGGTACGCTCGACGAACTCTGTGAGGTGCTGACGATGACTCAGACCCGCAAGATCAATCCGGTTCCGGTGATCCTGGTCGGCAAGGAGTTCTGGAACGGTTTCCTGCACTGGATGAAGCAGATTCTGGTCGGGGAGGGAATGATTTCCGAAAATGATCTCGGTCTTTTCCATCTGGTCGATTCCGCCGATGAAGCGGTGGAATATTTGAAGATGTGCCATCGTTACGGTCACAGAGGCACCGTCCGGGTCGACTGAACGTTGCTCTGCCGTACTGTCTCCTGCGGAAAGAGGCAGAATAAAACCGCCTGATTCCTTCCGGAATCGGGCGGTTCGAATTTTCCGTTGCGGAATTTCCGTTGTGGAAATCCGCTCCCGGAGAATGGTTCAGAACGTTTCCGCGATGTAGTCGACCGCGTTGCGGAAGAATGCGACGCCGTCTCCCTCCTTCGCGACGTGCCCGGCCGCCTTGTCGGCGGTCCAGGTCGGCGAGTTGTAGGGGGAGAGGAACGCCTCCGGGTGCGGCATCAATCCGAAAACTCGCCCGGTCGGGTCGCAGATTCCGGCGATCGAATGGAGTGAACCGTTGGGATTTTCCGGGAAACGGGTCGCCGGAGTTCCATCGGGATTGACGTAGCGGACCGCCGCCAGATGTTTCGCTTCGATCGCCGCCAGAGTGGCGTCGTCCGCAACGAACTTGCCTTCCCCGTGACGCAGAGGCAGCCGGACGGTGTCCATGTTCCGTGTGAAGACGCACGGCGACTCCGGATCGGCTTTCAGAATACACCAGTCGTCGCGGAACACCCCGGAATCGTTGTGCGCCAGCGCGACGTGCTGTTCGAAATAGTTGCCGTCCAGCGCCGGAACCATGCCCAGCCGGGTCAGGGTCTGGAATCCGTTGCAGATTCCGATCACCAGTTTGCCGTCGGCGATGAATTTCTCGAGTTGATCACGAAGCCGGAATTTGACGCGATTCGCAAAAACCGTTCCCGAGCCGAGGTGGTCTCCGAAGCTGAAGCCGCCGATGAACGTCAGAAAGTGAAACTCCTCGAGCCGCCGTTTCCCGGCGATCAGGTCATTGAGGTGGACAAGCTCGGGCGAAGCTCCGACCAGCTTGCATGCGGCGGCGGTTTCACGCTCGCAGTTGAGCCCGAAGCCGGTAATCACCAGAACTTTGACATCAGATTTTTTCATTGTCGATACCGTATGAATAGATTGTTTTCTGAATCCGGAAACAGGGCGTGGAAACGCCGGTTTTACGTGTGGTAATCCGCGTTGATCTTCACATACTCGTAGGAGACGTCGCTCGTCCAGACCCAGTAGTCAAAGGCGCCGTCATTGAAGTCCACGTTGACCGAGAACTCCCGTTGTTTGACGATCCCGCAGAGCGCCGATTCCGGGGTGCCTGCATCGCCGCCGCAACGTACCACGGGCATGTCATCATAGCAGATATCGGTTTTTCCGGGGTCAAACTGGGCGCCGGAGTAGCCGAGAGCCGCGACCACGCGCCCCCAGTTCGGGTCGCCGCCGAACCAGGCGGTTTTGCAGAGCAGCGAGTTTGCGACCGCCTCGGCGGCTAGCTTCGCATCAGCCGCACTGCGGGCATGACGGACGTTGACCGTCACGAATTTCGTGGCTCCTTCGCCGTCCATCACCATCCGGCGGGCGAGTTCCTGCATCACCGCGAGCAGCGCCTGCCGGAACTTTTCCGTCTCTTCCGATCCTGTCGTGAGTTCCGCTCCCGAGAGGCCGTTGGCCATCACGATCGTGGTGTCGTTGGTGCTCATGTCGCCGTCGATGGTGATCCGGTTGAAGGAGTCGGCGACGTTTGCCGCAATCAGTTCACGCAGCAACGCATTGTCGGCCTTCACGTCGGTCGCAATATAGCAGAGCATGGTCGCATGGGGGACCGTCATCGACGGGTCGATCATTCCGGCGCCTTTGGTCATCGCGCCGATCGTGACGGTTCTTCCCCCGATTTCGAGTGTCAGGGCAACCGCTTTGGGGACAGTGTCGGTGGTCATGATGGCACGGGCGGCGGCGGCTCCGCCGTCGCGGCTCAGGGCGGCGGCGGCGAGGTCGATGCCGCGTTCGATGAGGTCCATCGGCAGCTGCACGCCGATCCGTCCGGTGGAAGAGACGACAACTTCATCGGAAGTGATTCCAAGTCTGGCGGCGGTAAGTTGACAGCTCTTTTCCGCGTTGGCAAGCCCTTCCGGGCCGGTGCAGGCGTTGGCGTTGCCGCTGTTGATTACCGCGGCCCGGATGGTGGAGGATTCGAGCACCCGGCGGCGGCAGATCTGCACCGGTGCCGCTGCGAATGTACAACTGGTGAACGCCCCGGCGAAGTTGGCCGGCACTTCCGATTCGATCATCGCGAAATCGGGCGAGCCGTTACGTTTGAAGCCGGCAGTCACTCCCGCCGCCCGGAATCCGGGCACGGAAGTGATCGAGCCGTTTTCGATCCACTTGAAATGACTCATTCGATCGGTTCTCCGTAGGTTGCTTTGACGTTGATGGCGATGCCGCCGCGCGGCCGGAAACGCCCGATCACTTCGGCGCGGCGCGGCGCGCACGCCTTGACCAGTGCGTCGAGGATCGTATTGACCGATTCCTCGTGGAAGGTGTTGGTGTTGCGGAACGAATAGAGGTAGAGCTTCAGCGATTTGCTCTCCACGCAGAGCTTGTCCGGCACATACCGTATCACAATGTGCCCGAAATCAGGCTGACCTGTGACCGGGCAGAGAGAGGTGTATTCCGGACAGTCGAACTCGATTACATAATCCCGGTCGGCATAGAGATTTTTGAATGATTCGAGCCTGGCCTCCTCGGGTCGGGTCGGATAATTCCGCTCCGAGGCCGAGAGCAGTGTCAGCCCTTCGAAACGTTCTTTTGAAAAATTCGCCATAATCATAACCTGCAAAGTATTGGTGACCGTGCGCACCGGGAAAACGGCCGCACTGCCCATAAAATAGCACCTCTTGCCGTCATTTTCGATATTAAAGCGAAAAAATAAGAATTTTTTTCTTGAATTTTGCAAACTCGAAAATTATATTGCACTGAGTAAATTCGAAAAACAGCGGTCATCTGCGAGAAAAAGTTCTTTCAATTAACAAGTAAGGATGTTCCAAATGAGATTCGGTAAGACGTTCATGGCTTCGGCGTTTCTGGCTGTCATGGTAATCGGCGCGTCGGTTTGCCAGGGGGCGGCGGTGGAAGAGGGGGAAACCTGGGCTCTCAAACCGGTGGAAAAGCTGGGCCGGGGAATCGCCAACGTCGCCTTCGGAGCCCTCGAGATCCCGATGAAAATGTGGGATGTCAATCAGTCCATGGGCGGTATCGCCGGCATCACCTACGGCCCGCTGAAGGGCGTTGCCTACACCGTCGCCCGGGAAGTGGTCGGAGTTGTTGATATCGTGACTTTCCTGGTTCCGCTGCCGGATTGTCCGGATGAGGCCGAGGGGTATGGTTACGGTTACGGCCCGATCATGCGTCCGGCATGGGTGGTCGACATCAAGCACAACGCATTCAACTTCTTCTACGACGAGGATTCGATCGTCTCCGAGTCTTATTGAGTCGGCTTGTCTGCTGCTTCAGAAGTGTCCCGCATCGGCCGTTGCCGGTTTCGATGCGGGCTTTTTTGATTTTTTCAACATTCATTCAACTTTTTGCGGAATTGTCATGAGTTTTTCCTGCGGTTTTGTCGGATTGCCGAATGTCGGCAAGTCCACGTTGTTCAACGCGCTCTGCAAGGGCGGCGCCGAAGCGGCCAACTTTCCCTTCTGCACCATTGAGCCGAATACCGGTATCGTGCCGGTGCCGGATGAACGGTTGCAGGTGCTTTCCGATCTCGAGAAGTCGGGGCGCATCGTTCCATCCACGCTCAAATTCATCGACATCGCCGGATTGGTCAAGGGGGCGAGTCAGGGGCAGGGGCTCGGCAATCAGTTTCTCGGGCACATCCGCAGTGTCGATGCGATCGCTCATGTGGTACGGTTGTTTGAGGACGGCGACGTTGTCCATGTTGACGGGGAGATCAATCCGGTCAACGATCTTGAGGTGATCATGACTGAATTGATGCTTTCCGACCTTGAATTGCTGGAGAAGAAGCGCGACAGAGCGCACAAACTTGCCCGGTCCAATGATCCGGATGCGAAACTGGAATATGAACTGGTACGGGAGATGGCCGCGCAGCTTGGCGAGGGGCGGATTCCGCAATTCGACCGTGACAATCCGAAGGCGGTTGAGATTGTCCGTCAACTGGGGCTGTTGACTCTGATGCCCGCTTTTGTCTGTGCCAATACCGATGAAGAGACATTTCGTAATTTCGACTCCAACCCGCGGGCGCGCGCACTGGCCGAATATGCCGCCGGGCACGGTCTGGAGGTGGTTCCGGTCTGCGCCAAGCTCGAGGATGAACTCGGGCAGCTCGAGCCGGACGAGGCGGCGATGTTCATGGAGGAGCTCGGAATCCGTGAAACCGGTCTCAACCGGGTCATTCGGACCGGTTACAGGCTGTTGGATTACATCACATTCTTCACTGCCGGGCCGATGGAGTCGCGGGCGTGGACCGTCACCCGCGGCACGCCGGCGCCGCAGGCTGCCGGGAAGATTCATACCGATCTCTGTCGCGGTTTCATCCGCATGGAGACCGTCTCCTACGAGGATCTGGTCGCCGCCGGAGGCTGGGCCAAGGCTCAGGCGGCGGGAAAATTGCGGATCGAAGGAAAAGATTATCTGATTCAGGACGGGGATGTGATTCACGTTCGCTTTTCTGTTTGAAAAATGACAATTCCGGGTTATATTATTAATCCCTGAAATCTTAAACAAACTCAGAAGGGGGTGAATCATATGGCCAGGAAAAAAGGCGTCCTCGCCTTCGAGGGCAAAGACAAGGAATACTACGAAGCCCTGATGCGTGCCCGCGAACTTGTGACCGGGCAGATGAAGTATCATGCCGAAGACGCACTTGACTGCAGCAATGCCGACAAACGCGGCGTCACCACCCATATGGCCGACGTTTCGAGCGACAACACGCGCCACGAGATGGAGTTGCAGATGCTCACCGAGGAGGGGAACGTGCTGCAGCTGATCGAAGACGCGATCAAACGGTTGATCGACGGGGAATACGGCAAGTGCCAGGAGTGCGGCGAGCCGATTTCCGAGGGGCGGCTTGCGATTCGCCCCTACGCGGTCTACTGCGTCAAATGTAAATCCAAGCACGAGCAGCGTTGATTTGATGGCGGGGCTGCTCGCACCATACGGCCCCGGGTCCAGCCGTGAACGTGCCGTTCTCGGCTGGTCTCTGGCGTTTGCCGGTATCATACTCCTGCTTGATCAGATCACCAAGGTTCTGGTCGAGCGGGAGTTTCTGCTTCATGAGAGCCGGCCGGTCATTCCCGGTTTCTTTTCGTTGACCTTCGTGCGCAATTATGGGGCGGCCTGGAGTCTTTTCAGCGGGCACGGCTGGTTTCTGTTGCTGGTTGCGGCGGCGGTTACGGCGGCTTCGATCTACTACTTCCGCTATTTGACGGAGGGATATCCCGAGCGCTGCTTCGCGATTTTCGTGATACTCGGCGGGGTTGCCGGAAACTCGATCGATCGCATCTGGCGCGGAGCGGTGGTCGATTTCTTCGACGTGCACTATTACAACCTGTGGCACTGGCCGGTGTTCAATATTGCTGATATCGCCATTTGCACCGGAGTCGGGCTGTTTCTGTTGTCGACTCTGCTGCGCAAGTCAAGGAGCGCGGCAACGGAGCCGGCGGCAGAGCGCCGATAGTGTTTTTTGTCCCGCGCCGGTCGGTAGGGGATTTCAGGAGGAGGCGGTCAGGATGAAAGTGATTTCCGTCAATATGATGCGCCGGTTGGAAGCTGAAGCGATTGCCTGCGGAACTTCCGGTTACGAATTGATGTGCCGCGCCGGTGAAGGGGCGGCCGCATTGATCCGCGAATTTGCCGGGAAGGCGTTCCGGCGGGTTGTCTTTCTGGTCGGGCGGGGCAACAACGGCGGAGATGCTCTGGTTGCCGCCACCCATCTCGGCCTGCCCTGTGTGATTTACGCGGTGTCGCCTCTGACGGAATTGCGTGGAGAAGCGCGGCTGGCGGCACGGGATCTGCCCGATTCGATTCCGGTCGAGATCCGGGAAAGGTTGACGCAAACGGATTTTCTGCCCGGCGACCTGATTGTCGACGGTCTGCTCGGCACCGGTTTCTCCGGGGGACTCCGGGAACAGTTCCGTAACTTCATCGAATGTGCCGTTGCTTCCCGTCTGCCGATCATTGCACTCGATCTGCCTTCCGGGATTGACGGTGACAGTGGGGAAGCGGTTTCCGGAATTGCGATCGAGGCGGTCCTGACCATCACATTCGGTTTCCCGAAGGCGGGTCTTTTCCGTCGTGATGCGTGGCGCTGCTGCGGTGCGCTCCGGCTGGTTGGACTTGGACTGCCTGAACCGGAGGAGGCGGCATTCGAGGCGGTTTTTGCCGCCGATCTGCTGCGTGACTGGCCCCGCACGGCGTGGGATGCTCATAAAAATCTGCGCGGACGGGTGCTGGTTGCGGCAGGCAGTCGCAGCTATCCCGGCGCTGCGGAGCTCGCTGCCCGCGCCGCGTTGCGTGCCGGGGCCGGGATGGTCCGGCTGGCGTCTCCCGCACTCCGGTCTGAGAGACTTGCCGCCGCGCTGATTGCACGTGGAGTTTCCGCTTCCCCCTCCGGCAGTTTCCATGCCGGATCCGCGGGGGAGCTGGCGGATTTTCTGAAGGCGAGTTCCGCCGTGGTTGCCGGTTCCGGCTGGGGGCAAAGTGAAGAGGCGCTGCCGTTCCTCGAAACGTTGTTCGAGTTCCCCGGCTCGTTGTTGCTGGATGCCGATGCTTTGAATCTCGCCGCCCGTCATCCCGATGTATGGCGGGTGCGGGAGCGTCTCGTGATTACGCCCCACCCCGGGGAGGCCGGGCGTCTGGCTGCCGGATTTGGTGTGGCCTGTTCCGAAGACCGCGTGAAATTCGCCCGGGCACTGGCCGCCCGGCTCGGCGCGGTTACGGTACTCAAGGGGGCGCATACTGTGATTGCCGCTCCGGCTGGAGTCTTTTCGATCAACAGTTCCGGTTCTCCGGCACTGGCGACTGCGGGATCCGGTGATGTTCTTGCCGGGATTCTCGGTGCGTTGCTCGCCCGGATGCCGGAAGAGCCTTTCAAGGCGGCTCAACTGGCGGTGTTTCTGCACGGACTGGCCGGGGAAACCGGTGGTGAGGGGGTGATCGCCGACGATCTGCCGGAGCTGCTGCCCGGGCTGATTCGCCGGACACTCCGCGGAATCTTGTAGCACCATCTCATTTTCGGGAGTCGAATCATGCGGAATCCATTTCGTCTGCTGCCGTTGTTCTGCTTCGCCCTGCTGTTGACCGGCTGCTTCCTGACTTCTCCTCCTTCGCCTGATGAGATCATTGCCGACTGGCTGGATTCGCGTCGTTCCGCCGGCGTTGCGGAACCGGTTCTGGCTGAGTATTGCGATTTCGATGCCGACGTGGTGATCCGGTTGCGTCATGATCCTCCGGACCGTTTCCGGATTGACGTTACCGGGCCGGGGATCGCGGTGGGCCGGATCCTTCGCGGTAACCGTGGTTGGGAGTATGACGGCGGCCGGCAACGTGAACTCACCCCCGGCGAGGTGATGCAGATGCGCCGCGACGTCACCACATTGCCCTTCGCGGCTTTCCCCGCCGTTTCCCGGGAGGACTCCCGCCTGAGTTCGCGGACGGTTCGGTACGGCGAACGGGTCGACTGGCTGCTTATCTCCGACTGCGACGGCGGACGGGAGCTCCGGTTCGGTTCCGTGGATCACCTGCTTTACGGTGTTGCCGGGTCCGATGGAACATTGCCACGCGAAATTGCTTTTTTTGACTATGACATAATCGACGGCGTATTGCTGCCGCGGGTGATAATTGAGCGGGCCGGAAATGCGTATGGGAAACTGCTGCTGCTCGATTTCCGCCGGAACGTGGATTTTGACGACGCTGTGTTCGAACCGCTGCCGCGACTGTCGATGGATGAGCCGGATTCTCCCTGTGTGGTGGAGCGCAATCCCGCCGGTATGATGCTCGGAGACTCCGCAGGCAGCAATTTCGTTGCGATGAGCAAGTTGCCTGCCCAGGCGCAGCGACAGTATGGTTTCGACCCTGAACGGGCTGCGGCTTATGAGCAGGAACTGCGGCAACGGCGGTCCGCTGCACTCCGGCGCGACAGCGTCCAGCGGGAGCAGTTGAATCGGTTGGCTGAAGGCGCCGGGGAGGAGAACGGGAAAAAAGCGCCGGGAGAAGAGTCTCGGGCCGCCGATCCGGTGTCTGTGTCGCGCCCGCTCGGTGCTGCGGGACTTTTCGGGTGGAACTGTGCCGATCCGCTTTGGAATCGCCGGCGTGAGCCGGAGGCGGAACCGGTTTCCGGCAGAATTGCCCGTGAAATGCGGCTCCGGGAACATTTTCAGCAGCGCTGTCTTTCGCGGTTGGAAAACGTCGAAAAATGCGATTCCCCGCTTCAAAAATGATTTTTACAGCAAAAAAACAGCTTTTTTTCGGAAAAAAGCTGTTTGAGACTTGATAAATTCAAGATTTCAGGTATAATTATTCATTAGTTACAACCTTAACCCTGAAGGGAGACGGACCATGAAGCATGAGTTCTATGATGTGAGAGCGAAGGCCAAAGTTTCCGCGGATGTGATTGACTTCGTCACCTACGGTGATGCGGGCCGCAAGCGCTATGCTTTCAAGGGCAAGACCAAAGATGGCCGCAGCCTGACCGCTTTCGTCAGCAAGGAAACCTGGGAAAAGGCCAAGAAGAAATAATCCGTCTTTCCTGATTCTTGTTTCGAATCGGTTCCGGTCCGTCTTCGGGCGGGCCGGAATTTTTTTATGATAAATGGTGGTCCGAAGTCGGGCCGACGGTTGCATTTCCCCGCCTTCGCCCTTATTTTAATGTTCACGGGAGGAGAATGGAAACGATCGGCGGGAGGTCTCCATGTTTCATGACAGATATAAAAATCGCAGAGTACTGGTTACCGGGCATTCCGGTTTTCTCGGGTCCTGGCTCGTAGCCTGGCTGGAACGGCTGGAAGCCCGGATCTGCGGCGTTGCGTTGCGACCGATTTTCGAACCGAATCATTTCAGGTTGCTGCAGCCGGAGATTCAATCCGAATGGGCGGATATCCGCGAGTCGGCGGAACTCATGTCGATCTTCGAGGATTTTCGGCCAGAAATCGTGTTTCACCTGGCGGCGCAGTCGCTGGAAGGCGTTGCTCGTGAGGATCCGGCCGGAACTTTCGCCACCAACATCGCCGGTACGGTGAATGTCCTGGAAGCGTGTCGCCGCACCGGCAGCGTCCGTGCGGTGATCGCCGCGGGGGGAGGGCAGCATGGGGAGGGGGGACTGGATCCCTACAACGCCTCCAAAAACTGTGCGTTGCTGGCGGTGGATGCCTATCGGCACACATTTTTCTCCGCCGATGTTTCCGACGGTATATTGCTCGCAGCTGTCCGCATGGGCAACGTGATCGGCGGCGGCGATTGGAGTGCTGACCGGTTGGTCCCTGAACTGGTGCGTGCCGCATTGCAGCATCGGCCGTATCGACTCAGGCAGCCCGGCGCGGCCTGTCCATGGCTGCATGTGCTCGAACCTCTCGCCGGCTGTCTGGAGCTCGGCCGCAGGCTTTTCGAGGGAGACCGGCAATGTGCCGCAAACTGGAATTTCGGGCCGGAGGACTCGGCAGCCCTCTCGGTTCTGCGGACTGCGGAGTTTCTGCGCGGCGTCTGGCCGCGTCTTGAATACACGGTTCCGGAGGGTGGGGTGGTTCTGGAACCGTTGCCCCCGCGACCGGGGAGCGATGAGACGCGGCGACGCCTGGAGTGGCGCTGCCTCTGGAACACACCGACCGCTCTGGAGCGTACTGCGGTGTGGTATCGCGATTTTCACGAGGAGAACCGGCTGAATACCGCGGCTGATCTCGACGCATATTTTCAGTGTGCCGAAGCTGCTGGAATCGGTTGGTTCCGGTAGAGTTTACAACAATCAACAAAGAAAGATTCAGCATGGTTACGATCAAAACCAATTTCGGTGACATCAAGGTGGAGCTCTTCGAGAAGGAAGCTCCGGAAACCGTCCGCAATTTTCTCTCTTATGTCGATTCCGGTTTTTACAAGAATACCATCTTCCACCGGATTATCCCGGATTTCATGATTCAGGGAGGTGGTTTTACAACCGATTTTGTTCAGAAGCCGACCAATCCGCCGATCAAAAACGAAGCTGCAAATCAACTGCCCAACCGGCGTGGGACTCTCGCAATGGCACGTACCAATGTCGTCGACAGTGCCACGTGCCAGTTTTTCATCAATCTTGTCGACAATGATTTTCTGAACTTCAAAGCACCGACTCCCCAGCATTTCGGTTATTGCGTTTTCGGGCAGGTCACGGAAGGAATGGAGGTCGTCGATAAAATTGCAGCAGTCAAAACGGGCACCCGGATGCCGCATCGCGATGTTCCGGTCGAGAATGTGGTGATTCTCGATATTGTTCGCGACTGACCCCCCGTTTCCTCCGGAAGCACCCCCGTCCAGTCGGCGGGCGCTGTAGCCGGGAGTTTCTGCAAACAATGCGCCGGCCCTCCGCCTTTCTTCGGGGCGGGAGGGCCGGCGCCTGATCTTTTCCGGGCGTGTGGTGTGGAAAAGAATCAGCGGCGATAGGTGGTCCACATGGGGCGGTTCGGAACCAGATTGTAGTTCAGACTGCCGGCCTGTACATTTTTGACGTGGCCATCCCAGAAGCTCACATTGGCGGATTCGTTTCCGTGGCGGTAGGCAGTGATCATGGTTCCGCCGGTTTTCTCTCCATGGGTCCGGTACTTGGCCGGATCGCTGTCCCCCGGGGCCACCCACCAGTCGAGGGCATCCACCAGCATGAACTTCCGGCTGGCATCCACCACCCGCTGGATCATATAAAAGTTCTTTGAGGCGGTCGCGGTGAGGCTCTCCTCAAAGCCGTAGTCTTCATTGGTGGCCAGATGGCCATAGGCGTTCATCCCGTAGGAGTACATCATGCTGGGATGAGTTGAGTCCATCCGGGAAAGCGATTTGGCGCAACGCAGATTTTCCGGGTAGTGATCGGAATCCTTCGCTCCGAACATATCACGGAAGGCTCCGGCGTGCCACTCCTGGATTTGAACCCGGCCGTTGTTCTGTTCGCTGTACATCATCAGGCCCTGTGTGAGTTGTTTCAAGGCGTTGGTGCAGCTGGTCTGGGCCGCCGCGTCCCGCGCCTTGTTCAAGGCCGGCAGCAACATTGCGGCGAGAATGGCGATGATCGCAATGACAACGAGCAACTCGATCAATGTGAAAGAATGTTTTCTCATCGTTTCCATCTCCTTGTACACGTGAACAGGTCCTGAAGCTATAAAATAGTTCCAGAAGAGAAAAAAGCAAATTCCGCAACCGTTCCTGCGGCGATCTTTCCCGGAGGAGGCAGACTTTCTGTTTCCGGAAGAGATGTTGTATTGTGTTTTCAGCCCCGGGATACCGAAGTGCGGAGAACGTTTCTTCTGACGCGTTACTTCGTAAAAAAAATTGCCCCGCCGTTTTCCGGCAGGGCGTGGATGTACAGCGGGATTCAGGGGAGGAATTTCCGGATTTTCCCCGGTTGCGGCACCAGGGCACGGTATTCCTGACGGCCCGTACTGTTGCATTCGTACACCATCAACACCCGATTGGTCCCGGCGACCGCCGGGATAATCCAGCGGCCGTCGCTTTTTCGACGCTCGACCAGTCGACCGTTCCAGTAGAGAGCCCCGGGATTGCCGGTGAAGGCGATCTCTCCGGCCTCTCCCGGTTGAAACTCGATCAGCGCGGCAACCGGAAACGGTTTCGAGACTTTTTCGTTTTTACCCGGAATGAGGAAATCAATCGAATTTTCCGCACTGCTTTCCGGAGCGGGCTTCGGCAGGGGGGCGATCCCGAGCTCTTTCTGCACGTCGATGCCGGGCTTCGAAAGGAGCAACGGATCAAATGTCTCCGGCAGCGGCGCGAAAACCTTGACGGCTCCGCCGACGGAAATCACCTCTTTGTCTGCCTCGAGCCGCAGCGGCAGATAGAGGCGACAGCGTTTCCCTTCCCGATCGAAGTCGAATTGCGCGACGAAGTAAGGGCGGCCGAGCCTGTAGCGGGGTGCCGCATCGAAGTTACCGAGCGGAACCCGCCATTCCCCACGGCTGCCCGGCGCCACCTCGCCGAGTTGCCGCCGGATGACTCCGGGGGTGTAACCGGCGCCGCAGCGGAGTGTCAGCTGTACATTGCCGAGTGCTTCCACACCGTCGTTTGCGAGGGTCAGCGCGAGCGAATCACCGGATTTCACGATCGAGGCGGCAACTCCGGGGAACTTTGACGCCCGGCCGTCTTCTCCCGCCCGGGCACAGAGTTCGAAGATCCGCTCGTTCGCATTGTGCGGCAGTTCAATGGCCTGCAGTCCTCCTGCCTCGCGGAGAGTGCCGCCTTCGACTTTTTCAGGCTTCGCTCCCGAAAGATCGAACCAGAGCGGGACGTTCGCACCGAGCTGATCGGGGGCGAAACGGGTGACGGTGAATATTGCGGTGTTGCCTTCGACCTTTTTGACAACTCTGGTCTGATTCGCTTCGAAACGGTAGGCCGCGTATTCATTCTGATTGCAGTACCACCAGTCCGGGGAACCGGCGTGTTCCTTCATCAGGCGTTTCAATGTTGCCATCCCTTCCGGAGTGTGCCAGGAGTGCATTGAGATTGAGATCGAAGGATTTTTCTCCAGATTCGCTTTGTCGGCAAGCCGCTTTTTCAGCTGGGAATAGAACAAATCCGCCGATACATCGCGATCCCCCGGTGTCAACAACCCACTTTCCGCAAGGGTACCGGGAGGATAGCCGAGGCCGCGTTCGAGTCTGCCGTAGTGCGGAGTCGGTGCGCCGATGATCCCCGCGTTCATCATCGCCCGGCCGACGTCGTACTGAACCTCCTTCTCGTAGCCGCTGTTGTAATTGCAGTAGGGGAACACCATTGTCGTCAGCGGGGAGTCGCTGTTCGACTCCTGCAGCACCTTGAGCTGCATGATCTCGTAGAACTGTTCGTTGGGATTGATGTGCGACAGGAACGGGTGGGTCATCGTGTGATCCCCGAGCGAACAACCGTTCTCCAGCAGTTTCCTGCAGTATTCCGCATCGCCGCCCTGATTCAGATAGAAGGTCCCCTTGAGGCCGGCTTCCGCCATGGCGGCATGGGTTTTGAGATGGTTCGGGGAGGAGTCATCCCAACGAGCCGAAAAGGCCAGCTGATACCAGTTCGGCAGCGGCAGCGGCTTCAGCGCCGCCTGTTCCGCCCCCGCCGGGTCGGCGTACCGGAGCGTCAACTGCTGTGTATATTCACGCATGCCGGGGTAGCTGGTCGTAGGCGTTTCCGCTGCTCCGGCAGCCACCAGCGCTCCCAGCAGCGTCGCCAGTTGAAACAGCCTGGTGAATCGCATGGCCTCACCTCCAGTTGAGTCGTTCCGCGACCAGCCCGGACATCGCCCGGTAGGCGGCGAACTGCATGTGGGTTCCGTCTTCTCTGGCATATTCTGCGGCGAGCTGGCCGGTTGAATCCTTCAGAATCGAATGGAAATCCCAGAAATCGGAGAATTCCTGTTTCGCGATCTCCGCGAGCTGCTGGTTGAGTTCGACGATTTTTCCCTGGTATTGGAAACGATCCCATGCGTCCGGCGAACGCAACGGCTCAACGGTGCAGAGAATCACGTCACTGCCGTGTTCCGCGATCATGCGTCCGATCGCAGTGATCTTCCCGGCCAGTTCGTCGTTGGGGCGTTCGATCCCGTTGATTCCGATGTGAATCGCAACCCGGCGCGGAGTATAGGGGTAGATGTCTTCGTCGAGGCGCAGATAGAGACCGGTCACGTTGTCGCCGCCGATTCCGCGGTTGAGCAGACTCCGCCCGGGGAAAAACTCGTGCAGCGGCCACGCTTCGACAATGGAATCCCCGTAGAAGATCGTATCCACCGGTTGCGGAGGAAGCGTCCGGAAATTTCCGAGGTCCCTGCAACGATCGCGGGTTGCGAAGAAATCCATGATGGCGCGGCAGTCCGCTTCCGGGAAAAGATGGTTCGGGGCAAGCATTTTTTTCTCCTGATGAAATGTGAAAGGTCTTGATGAAAATACAATCAAATATTATAAACGCTCCGGGGAGAATAATCAACCCCGCGAGATACGAAATTCATCGATTCAACAACAGAATCGCCTCCGTGTCTCCAGCGGCGGCCGCCGCCTGTAACAACTTCAATCCCTCGGCCTGATCTTTTTCAATACCGCGTCCCTGAAGCAGGCAGACTCCGAGTTTGCGCATGGCGTCGACATTGCCGCGCCCGATCGCATTGCGGAACCAGAAGGTCGCACCCGCAGGATCCGCCGCGATGCCGCGGCCGTTCAGGAAGCAGAGTCCGAACCGGTACTGTGCCGGCCCATACCCCATTCGTGCCGCTTTCCCGTATTCCTCGAATGCGCGAACCGGATCTTCTGGAACGCCGATCCCGCGATCGTAGGCGTTGCCGAGTTTGAAGTATGCGGGCGCATAGTCCTGAGCCGCCGCTTTTTCGAACCAGCCGAAGGCCGCGACCGGATCATGAGGCACAAATTCTCCGGAGAGACAGGCGTCTCCGAACCGTACCTGGGCACGTGGATTGCCCGCATCGGCGGCTTCCCGGATCAACTGGAATGCCTTTGCGCGGTCGGGGGAACAACCGAGTCCATATTCGAGTGCTTCTGCGTAACGTGCCTTCGCTTCCGGGTTGCCGAGGGCCGCGGCCCGGCCGAGAAGTAGGGTCATCCGCTCGAAGTCGCTGGTCCCGCCGATCCCCTCGCGAAGACAGTCTGCCAGCAGCAGCAATGTCTCGGCTTCCGCATCGGGAAGAGCGGCAAGTTCTTCAAGGTTGGTCCGGATCTCCGCTCCGAACTCTCCGCGGAGTTCGGGGATTCCGAGCAGCAGCTTCGCCAGTTCCTGACGTGCCGGAGCAAAACCGGAACGTGCCAGTCTGCGCAGCGTCGTCAGCGCCTCCTGACGATCGGCCTCCACCGCAGGCAGAGGGCCGGAAGAGAGCGTCTCCGCCGGAACGCCATGGAAAAGCAGCAGTGCCCGGCGCAGTTCCGCTTCCGGACGTCCCGCACCGGCGGCTTTCGCATACATCTCCAGTGCCCGGATCCGGCTCTGCTCGACCCCCCACCCGTGTTCGAGGCAGACCCCGAGATTGTAGGCCGCTTCTGCACTTCCCTGTTCCGCAGCCCGCCGGAACCAGTAGACCGCCAGTTCCGGATTGCGCGTCCGATCTCCGCGACCGAAAAAGAACTCATCTCCGAGCTTGAGCTGAGCCGCCATGTCACCCTGCTGCGCCGCATGGCGCAACGGATCCTCCGTCAAGTCATCGGCAGCTGCGGACGGCGGAAGCAGAAACGACAACGCTCCGAGGAGGAGTCCGGAAAAGAGAGCCTTCCTCATCGCGTCACCGTCTCGTTTTACGCCGGTTTCAAAACACCGGTTATCGGGAAGCCTTGAGCTCCGCCAGCTCCTTTTTAAGCGCTTCGAATTTCGCCTGCAGTTTCTCGAAGCGACTCGGCAGCGTATAGCGCGCCATGAATTCGCGCTGCGATTCCGCCGGGGTTCCGAGCGCGATCGCTCCGGCCGGCAGGCTCTTGACGACACCGCTGGTTCCGGCGACCTGGACACCGTCGCCGAGGGTGATGTGACCGTTGACACCGGATTTCGCGGCGAGAACCACGCCGCGACCGAGTTCGGCACTGCCGGCGATGCCGCATTGCGCGACCAGAATCGAACTTTCGCCGATCACCACGTTATGAGCAACCATCACCTGGTTGTCGATCTTGACGTTACTCTTGATCCAGGTCTTGCCGAAACGGGCACGGTCGATCGTGGTGTTCGCACCGATTTCCACGTCGTCGTCAATCTGGACGATTCCGGTCTGCGGCACCTTGACCAGCCCCTGCGGTCCCGGGATGAAGCCGAACCCGTCGCCGCCGATCACCACTCCGGGGTGAATGATACATTTCCGGCCGACTTTGCAGCGATACATCACCGTGACGTTCGGATAGAGCAGCGTTCCGTCACCGATTTTCACTTCGTGCCCGATGTAGCAGCCGGCGCCGATCACCGCGCCGTCGCCGATCTCTGCTCCCGCCTCAATCACCGCATTGGCGTTGATGCTGACCTGGCGACCGATTTTCGCCTCCGGAGACACTACCGCCGACGGATGAATCCCGACCGGCCACACCGGTGGTTCCTCAGCGAAGAGAGCAACCACTTTGGCGAAGGCGTAATCGACATTCTCGCAGACGATCAGCGAACGGTTCTCGGTCGAAGCATTGGCGAGGTCGGCGCAGACCAATACCACGCCCGCCTTTGAAGCTTCGAGCAGTTTGTCGTATTTTTTGTTGCTGACGAAGGAGAGCTGGTCGGCCTTCGCATCCTTGATTCCGGAAACGCCGTGGATCTGGCGTTCGGCGGAACCGATCAGCTTGCCGTTGACCATTTCGGCAATCTTGCCGGCGGAAAGGGTGATGCTGTTCATGACGATTCTCCTTCGTTTATGGATTTGTTTCGGTTTTCGGTGCGGCCTCCGGCGCCCTGGAGGGCGGCGCGGGCCTGGTGCGGGTGCGGTTGAGCGCCGTCAACACCGCTTCGGTCAGGTCGTCGTCCGCCGGATAAAACAAAACGGCGGGCTGTTCATTCATCGTTTTTCCGGAGCGGTCGAGTACAAATGAGTACCCCTCCGCGGTTGCACGACGACGGATTTCCGCGTGAATTTCCGCCATGATTTCCTGACGTTTCTCCTGTTCGATCCGCCGCATGTCTTCCGCACGGCCTGTCGCATAAAGTTCGATCTCCGCCTTTTTTTCGGCGACCTCGCGGGTCTTTTCCCCGGCAGTTCTGGCCTCTTTGGCCCGATCCTCCTCGGAGAGTGCGATGTTCTGCGAGGCGAGGCGGGCCTTCTGTGCCTCTTCCTGAAGTTTCTGCAGCTCAGTGTTGAGGCGCAGAAGATAGGTGCGATAGACTTCAGCCTGCTGCCGGATCGCATCTTCGGCGATCTTGCTGCGGTAGTAGTCGCGGAACACCCGTTCGAGGTCAATCACCGCGATTCTCGCCGGCGCCATGGCGGGAGCCGGCGAGGCGGCGGGTGCCCCGGCTGCGAGAAACGGGATCAACGCCACCCAGGCGAGAAACACTCTCATTTTTCCCATCGGAAAACTCTCCTGCGCCGCATCAGTTCGACGACGAATAGTTCGGGGCATCCTTGATCATCGTCACATCGTGCGGGTGCGCTTCCCGCAGCCCGGCGGAGGTTACGCGGACCATCTTCGCCTTGTCATGAAACTCCTGCATGGTGCGTGCGCCGCAGTATCCGAAGGCATAGCGCAGACCACCCACGAACTGGATGATCACATTGCGGACCGGGCCGCGGAACGGCACCATACCCTCAATTCCCTGCGGAACCAGCTCGGTATCGTCTTCGACATCGTCCTGCCCGTAACGTTCCCGGCTCCCTTTCCCGGTCTTCATCGCGGCCAGACTGCCCATGCCGCGATAGATCACATAACTGCGCCCCTGATGCAGAATCACTTCCCCGGTACTTTCGCTGGTTCCGGCCAACGCCGAACCCATCATCACACAGTCGGCACCGACAGCGAGCGCCTTGGCGACGTCGCCGGATTGTTTGATGCCGCCGTCGGCGATTACCGGAATATCCGACGGGATCGATTTCGCAACCTCATAGACCGCGGTGACCTGCGGCACGCCGACGCCTGCCACTACCCGGGTGGTGCAGATGGAACCGGGGCCGATGCCGACCTTGATGCCGTCGACGCCGGCATCCGCAAGTGCTTTGGCTGCTTCCGCAGTGGCGATGTTGCCGGCGACCACATCAACCCGGTCGCCGTAGGTGCGCTTGAAAAGTTTTACCGTTTCGATGACTCCCTTGGAGTGGGCATGAGCAGTATCGATCACCAGCACATCGACTCCGGCGTTGATCAGCGCCTCAGCACGATCCTCTTCGTAAGGTCCGATGCCCGCGGCGGCGCGAAGCTGGTGGCGGTCGTCACGGTTGTAGTCTGGCTCCTCCTTCTCCATCAGGGTCTTCACATCAAGAAAGCTGTAGAGCCCGGTCAGTTTTCCGTTCTTATCGACCATCGGAAGCTTGCCGACTTTGTTCTCAACCATCATCTTGTAGGCTTCCGGCATTGAAATCGTGTCGCTGGCGACCACAGGTTTTTTCGTCATCACCTCGGAAATCTTCATGTCGTAGTTGGTCAGGAATTTGAGGTCGCGTGCAGTGATGATCCCGACAAGCCGCCCGTCATTGTCGACGATCGGAAAGCCGGAGAAGGAATATTTCTTCTTATTCTTCTCGTTGAGCATTTCCGCAACGGTCTGATCCGGATGAAAGACGATCGGGGTGCGGATGATTCCATTGAGATAGTATTTGACTTTGCGAACCTCGTCGGCCTGTTTTTCAACCGAGAGATTTTTATGGATCACGCCGATACCGCCGAGTCTGGCCATCGCGATCGCCATTTCACTTTCGGTGACGGTGTCCATTGCCGCGCTGACGAAGGGGATGTTGAGCTTGACGTTGCGCGAGAAACGGGTGGTGACGTCGGCGTCGTGCGGCAGGAAGTCGGCATACTGGGTGACCAGTGAAATGTCGTCGAACGTCAATCCTTCAAAGGGGAAGGCGGCCATGAATTGATCGATGTAGCGCATGATGAGAATCCTTCAGGTCTGGATTTTTGATGGTATTTTACCATGTAATATACACCGGAACGCAGATAGATTCAACTCTCCGGGCGAAAAATCCCGCTGCATTTCGTCGGCCGCTCCTCGCGGGCGCGCGCCTGTATCTTTTTCGTTAGAAGGAGTGATGAGCCGGGATCCGGATTGGACTGCCCCGAAGTCCCTGATGGAGATCCAGGGTCTTTTTTTTCGGAGCTGGGCGTGTAAAATTGTTCACGAAAGCCGGAAGTACGGTACGGCATTCTTACTGCATCAGATGATATCGACGTGCCTGTGGATGGCATTTCTGGCGTAATAATTTCCGTTTCTATGCAAAAATTGCATAAAAATCGAAAAAAATAAATATCGACTATTGACATTTGCATAAAAATCGAGTATAATTATAGCGTAATCAAAAAATAACCGAAACAGAAAGAAAAAGAAAAATGGCTGAAGCGAGAGTCAGAACCGGGAATGGAACCACCGGCGTGCTGGCGCAGGTTGCGCTGCGGGCCCGGGTGTCCACCGGTACGGTGAGCAGGGTATTCAACAACAGTTCGCTGATTCCTTCGGAAACGCGCAGCCGGGTGCTGTCCGCAGCGCGCGAACTTGGATTCCGGCCGCGGGTCGGTGTTCGTTCCAAGCAGATTGCACTGGTGACCGAGCCGCCGTACAAGACGGTGATGGGTGGATATGTGAATACGTTGACGCAGTACATCTGCTTTGCTCTGTCACGGGCAGATGCCGGAATCACGATGATCACCGAGGATCGGATCGGCAACCTTTCCGACTGCTGGTTCGACGGTATCATCGGCATCGCCTGGGAACCGGAGACGATCGACATTCTGAAGCATATGAGCAATCTGCCGATCGTCTGGCTCAGTGACAACCACTCCGATTACTTCCACACGATTTATGTTGACTGCCACGCGACCGGGCGGTTGGCCGGGCAGTATCTCTTTGACAAGGGCCATCGGCGGATCGCGGTGATTCACGAACCGGATTACACCGGGAAAGGGCGGGCCGAAGGGGTCGCTGAGATTCTGCGGGAGAACGGGGTGGATCCTGATCACAATCTGTTCCGGTTCTCGAGTGCGCGTCCGTTGCACCTCGCGGTGAAACAGCTGATCGATGCCGGATGTACTGCCGTCTGGGTCACCGGCGAGGACATGAAGGTACTCGAGGTGAACTGGTTGATCCAGGAGCTTGCCGGGAAACGGATTCCGGAGGATATCTCGCTGATGGGATTTGAGAATCCCGGCATTTCCGAGTTTCTGCGGCCGTCGCTGACTACGATTGCCAGTCCGCTGCGCGAGACGGCGGAGAAGGCGGTGGAAATAGTCCTTCACGACGAGTTTGATTCGTTGCAGAAGGTCGAGCTTTCCGGTCGTTTGATTGAGCGTAATTCTGTCATCACTTTGAAATAAAACCGTAACCTGAATACATTTTCACAGGAAAGGGTCCCGGAAATGAAGAAGAGTTTCACATTGATCGAGTTGCTTGTGGTGATCGCGATTATCGCCATCCTTGCCGCGATGCTGCTCCCGGCACTGAACAAGGCGCGCGATGCCGCGAAATCCGCCAGCTGCCAGGCGAATCTTTCGCAGATCGGCAAAGTTTCGGCGATGTACACCGGTGATTACAATGACTGGGCGGTTTTTGCCTCGCTTCCCGGATATGAGTCGTGGGCAAATGCGTTTCATCAACTCTATTCCGTCGGGGAGCAGAGTTTCCACTGTGCGGCTGAGCCGGTTTTCGCGTTTGACAACAACGATGATAAATATAAGCGGATCAGTTATGGTCTGAACGTGTTGACCTTTGGAGAAACGATTGGAAACAGTCAGAGCAAGATTCCGCACAAATCCGGTCAGGTCAGCGCCTTCGGTCGCAACTCCCGGGTGGCGATGTTTGCTGATACCATACCGGTGGACAACGCCTACAACAATAAGATCCGGCATGGCAGCGGCAACGCGGCCTACTGGGAACCCACTGCTGACGTCGCTCCGGTCAGCTCATCGGGGGCTTACTACCCTGCCTACGTTCGTCACAGCGACCGGGCGAACCTTCTGATGTTCGATGGACATGTGCAGTCGCGTAACTATCAGTTCCTCCGTTACCAGCGCAACGAGTATGCGAACCCCTGCGTGAAGCAGTGGGGAAGCACTCAGCTGGCGATTCGTGAACTTGATTGATCGCTTCCGAAAGACGATATCCAGCGAGTTCCATAAAAAGAAAGGATAAAAAAAATGAGTAGAATCCGGAATCGTAAATTCACATTCGTCGAACTGGTTGTGGTTGTCGCTGTTGCGGCGCTTCTGATCACGATGCTGCGGTCGTTGCCCGGAACGATCCGGGCTGCGGCCGAGGATGCCGGTTGCAAGGCGAATCTCGAGAAGTTCGGCCAGATGGCAACCATGTATGCGAATGACTCCGACGGCTGGGCGGTTGCCGGTTATCTCGGGAATGGAATCGGTAACTGGTTCCACGTGTTTGAGAAGTCCTATCAGCTCGACCAGGAGGCGTTGCACTGCCCGGCCGAGGCGAATTTCGCCTGGAACGCCAAGGGAGTCAACTACGGTCTGAATATCCTGACTTTCGGCGAGACATTCAACAACAATCAGAAGAAAGTTCCGCACAAGGTCGATGAAATTTCCAAATTCAACCGGAATGCGCAGCTGATCATGTTCATTGAGACGCCGCCGGTCTGCCGGGCTTACAACGGCAAGATTCGTCACGGCGCCGGACAGGCCGCCTACTATGAAGGTCTCGCTCCGGTTGCTCCGTACAACTCCGGTTCCGCATACTATCCGGCCTATGTGCGCCATGCCGACAGTGCCAACGCCGCGATGTTTGACGGTCATGTCGAGGCTCTCACCTATCAGCAGTTGACCGACGAACGCGACAACTATCTGAATCCCCGCGTGGAACAGTGGCGGGATGGTTCGCTGGCGATCCGCGGCAAGTTGAGCAAGTAAGGATTCTTCCGTTCGAAAGGATTTTCTGAATGTACTGGAACAACGTGTTACTGGGGATAGCGGCGATTCTTCCCGGCCTGTCGGCCTGTGCCGCGCCGCTTCCGGTGGAGCAGGCCGGCGTTTCGGCCAAGGGCTCCGGAGTATATGAGTGGAAGGATGGCGCCATCGAGTTGCGGATCGACAATCCCGGCTCCACCTCCGGTGTCCGGATTGAGCCGCGGGGCGAGCTCAAGACCTGGGATATGTCAAAGGCGCGCGTGATGGCCGCCGATGTCGAAAATCTGTCGAAGGATCGGCAGATGCGGATCAACATGTTCCTCGCCAACGGTCGCTGGGGGCAGGATGGTTTCCGTGAGGTGACCGCCGGAATCGCCCTGAATCCCGGTGAGAAGCGTACGCTGCGCCTGCAGCTGCCGCACAGCACCGCGTATGATTTTCCGAAAGGTGTTCCCGGCGTGCAGACGCTCGATACCTCGAAGGTCTCCAGCATCGAATTTTACATGCAGTGGCCGTTTGAGGCGAAGCGCGAGAATCTCGCGCACTGTCTGATTTCAAATCTTCGTCTCGAGGGTGAGGTTTCCCCCGCGACTCCGGAGCCGTTTTTGCCGTTCATCGATCGTTATGGGCAGTATGTCCATGCCGACTGGCCGGAGAAGATCCGCTCCGATGCCGATCTGAAGAAAAACCTCGAAAAAGAGGCGGCCGAGCTTGCTTCTTCGCAGCGTCCTGAACAGTGGGATCGTTTCGGCGGGTGGAAGAACGGTCCGCAACTCGAGGCGACCGGAAACTTCCGGGTGGAGAAGTACGATGGCAAGTGGTGGCTGGTTGATCCGGAAGGGAGACTCTTCTTCTCGCACGGCATGGATGTGCTGACGGTCAACGGCAATCCGATCAAATGTGCCGGACGCCCCGAATGGTTCGATTTTCCGGTCGGCAAGGAGGAGTCCATCGCCTTCAACCGGCGGAACCTGCAGATCAAATACGGCCAGGAGGTCTATGAGCCGTACTTCTTCCAGACCCTTGCGCTGCGGCTGCCGCACTGGGGATTCAATACGGTCGGCGACTGGGGGGATCCGCGCTTCATGGCGCTCGGAACCATCCCCTACACTCTGCAGCTGCCTGATTATGACTGGAAAATGCC
>CALXOA010000067.1 GCA_944389895.1 uncultured Victivallis sp.
TCGCTTATTGTTTTCCGTGAAGTCATAGTGGTATTCCGCAGTTTCGCCTTTGCTGGTTTTTCGCTTTTTGACACTCATGAGTGACCGCCATCGGTTTGTTTCCGTTTCTATCCTAAAATAACATTCACGGGAAGCCATGTCAAACAATAAACGTCACATTTCTGCCACATTTTTTGATTTTTAAAGTAATTTTGAGCACAGAAGCTACACACTGGCAGTGTGAGGGTCAGCGGTTCAAGTCCGCTATGCTCCACCATGATGTAATTTTCAAAGTCGACTGGTTTTTCCGGTCGGCTTTTTTCATTTCCGGGGCGATTCTCTGCGCCGATCCTCACTTTGCCCGGCACGATTGGCGGAAAATCTCCGTATTTTTCCGGAACGGGGGGGACTTCAGAACTTTTTTTCGCAGAATTGCGGGGAGTCAAAGAGAAGTTTTCTGGCGCGCAGAAACCTGCCGTCTGCGGACCATTCCGTTCCCCGACGCTTCAAACGGTTTCCGCGAGAGCCTTCTCCACGGAACTTCTATTGGAACTTCGTTATCTGTGGTTCTTTATTAGCATGGCAGTGACATCAGGAGTCCCCGGGATGGAAACATCACCGTGAAGAAGGGAATTTCCGCGCCGGAAACAGGAAAGAAGCCTTGAGGATCGATTCGCAGACCGTGATGGATATCTGTTCCAGGGTGACGTTCCTGTCGCTTTTGTCGCTTGCAAAGAAGGAGAGGTTGCAGTAAGATAATTCTGTTCCAGAACGGAAGAAAATAGAACAAGCCATCGGATGAAGTTGCAGCTCATACACTGCAGAAGGAAGTGACGAAATGAAACATTCCGCGCGATTGTCCTTTACCGGAGATATCATGTGCAGCCGGGAACAGCTTGCAACGTGTCGGACTTCGACAGGCTATCTTTTTCACCCCGTGTTCGAGCAAATGACCGAGCTTCTGCAGGATACGGAGCCTGATCGGGAATCTGGAGACCCCCCTTTGCCGGGGAAGAGGCCGGCTATTCGGAAGCTCTTTATTCCTTCAACACTCCGGATGTGTTTCTCCCCGTATTGAAAGAGGCTGGATTCGACCTGGTCTCCACGGCGAACAACCACTGTCTGGATCGGGGACTGGAAGGACTGAAGCGGACGCTTGATGCACTGGATCGGGCCGGGCTGCCCCATACCGGAACCGCCCGATCGTTCCGGGAGCGCAACGAGCTCTGCATTCGGGAGATTCATGGTATTCGGATCGCGTTCCTCTCCTATACCTATGGCACGAATGCTTTTGCCAATCATACCTTCCTGCGCGAAGAGGAGTTCTGGGCGGTAAATCTGTTCCAGCCCCAGGAGACCCTTCCCGGCTCCATTCATCTGCTGGATCCGGCGGAAACGATCGCCGAGAAGATGAAGGAAAACAGAACAACGGACTCTCCCTCCGCTTATCTGGAGCATCTCCGCAGCGACATTCAGAACTGCCGCTCCGCCGGTGCCGATTTCGTGATCGTCCTCATGCACAGCGGAGGACAGTACAACATCCAGCCCGATCCTTATACGAAATACCTGACGGGAAAAATCCGGGAGTTCGGAGCCGATCTGATCGTCGGCAATCATCCGCATGTGGTACAGAAATCGGTTCTCGACGAGATCTGCCCCGTGTTTTATTCGCTGGGCAACTTTTCCTCTACTCCGGGGGCTTCCCCTGCTGCTCTCTGTAATCCGATCTCCTCTACCGCCCTGCTCCTGAAAATCGGATTGGAAAAATCGGCATCAGGGACAAAACTTGTATCTGTCTCATACAACATTACACGATCCGTCCTGCGTGAGAATGGGATGGCGGTGACCGTTCCTCTCTGCGATCTCTGGGCCGGGGAATCTGATGCGGAAAAGAGGGCGTTGTTGCAGAAAGATCTGCAGACGGTGGTGAACACTTTCCGCGATCGACCGCTCTCCTTCCCCGTGGAGGTCGCACCGGAATATTCCATCCCGTGAAGAAGGGGCTTCAGAGCCTGTTCTCTTACAACAGCCCGGGGTCCCGGCCGGTCTCCCGCGGGGCTTCCACGGGAGGCCCTCCGAAAACTTAGTTGAAATCCACGGTGACGATTTTCCACGGCGGCAGGTTGAAGTCCCGCCTGCTGCCGTTGAATGCAATCTGTGCCACCGTCTCGGTCTCGAATCGGTTCTGCAGGGTCAGTTGCAGCCGGCCGTTTTCAATGCGCTGGTCGAGCAACGTGACGTAGTGCGGTTCGATCGAGAGCAGGCTTCCCCCGGCGGGCAGCTTCCCGTCGTGCGGCCAGACCAGCAGAGTTACCGGCGGAAATTCAAGTTCGTCGGCGAGTGCCGGGGCAGAGTCGGCTCCGGGAGCGATTCGGAAGGAGAGGCACAGCTCTCCCCGTTCGACCGGATCTTCCGGCGCCTCTTCCGGGCCGGTCACGATGTTGGTGGCAAACCGCGGGGAACGTGCCACGGTCAGGGCGAAGAACCCCGCCTCGTTTTCATATCCGTAACCGCCGTCGGCAGCGAACCCGTATCCGCCGTCGGCGGTTTCCACCGCGGCGTACCGCACGATCGGCATCACTCCGTTCTCCCCGCTGCGCCGGACTTCTCCACCTGGAACGTCGCAGAGGACGCTGTTGCCCTGCGGCAGACGCAGTTTCAACCGGGCTGAGCGATCGAGCCAGAGGAGCCGCACGCCTCCCTCGATCCGGTCGGAATTGCGTTGCAACGCGAGAGTCAGCTCAAGGCGTGACTGCTTCCCGGCAAATTCCACCCACAGCAGCGAACGTTCCGGACCGGATTCCAGTACTTTCGAGCGGGTGATCCGCCACTCCTCGCGGAGATGCTGAAAATGTACTCCATCCTCTTCGGTATCCATGCCGCCCCACGATCCCCAGCGATCCCCATACAATGCGAACGAAAGCCCTCCGGCATCCGGGAACGGGACTCCGTCGCGGCTGATTTCGACCCGGTCGCAGCCCGGACGTGCCCGCAACTCGAACCTGCCGTTGGCTATGGTGTCCGCGGCCGGCGAGGTTGCCGGGATACCGGGTACTTCCGGCGCGTATTCCGGATGGGGCGCATAGCCGACCGTGACGATCCGCCAGCCGAATGCGGGCAGTTCCAGCGGGCAGAGCACCCGGCTGCGCCAGACCAGATTCGGCAGATAACGGTGCTCACAGCGGATCTGCTGGAACGGAAGCGGATTCCCGTCGCCGTCGCGTACTTCAGTGATCGGTGTTCCTGGGGTTTCCTCCCAGAGCGGGCGGAAGTCGAGGCACGCTTCGAGTTCCACCGCGCCGCGATACGGAACCGGATTCGGATTGAACACCAGAAACGGCGTTGCCTCCGGGCGATCCCCTTCCACCGGCGGAACTGCGATGTGGATCTCGGAAGCCAGCGCGTTCAGGGCGTCGAATTGTCTCCCCGCCGCACTGTGGATCGAAGAGCCGAGCCAGTCCCGCTCCTCGGCGTAGACCCGTTCGACACAGGTTCCCGGCAGGATGTCGTGGAACGTGTTGAAAAGGATGCCGTACCATTCGCGGTCGAACTCCGCTGCGGGGCGGTTCAGCGCGGCATGGATCGTGGTATCGACCCGCGAGGCGGTCCGCACCAGCCGTTCCGCCCGGCGGAACTGGTGTTTGAAACCGGCCGCGGAAGAGTAACACCCGCGCAGGCAGAAATTCAATTCCCCCCGGAATACCGGGATCTCCAGCCCCTGTTGCTCCTCTTCCCGGATCGCCGCGAAGTATTGAGAGAAGGTTGAAAACCGCACCTCCGTTTCGGGATGACGTTCCGCCCAGGCCAGCGCGTCGGCAATCTGACGCCGCGAGACTCCGCCGCCGTGGTCGCCGAGCCCGAAGCCCACCGCGATGTGGCGCGTCCGGTGGCCCGCCGCTTCGGCCAGAACCGCGTCAAGCCGGGCCGGGGTCTCTCTGCGTTCTGTCCCGTACCAGCCGATTCCCAGCCGGGTCGCCAGAATCCGGCTGCCGCCGTCTCCCTCCCAGTAGAAGAGATCGTCAGGCAGTTCGAGCAGTTCCCGGGGGGGGCGCGAGAAGCAGAAAAACTCAAATCCCGCGGCGGCGTAAAGTTCCGGCAGCCCCGCTGAATGGCCGAAGGAATCCGCGGCCCAGGCCACCTTCACATCGCAGCCGAATTTCTCTTTGAAATAGCGTTTCCCGCAGGCGAACTGCCGGATGAACGTCGCTGTCTCCGGCATGTTCTGGTCGGTCTGGACGATGTTGCCGCCGACGAGGTCCCAGCGCCCGGCATGGTGAAACGCCCGGATCCGTTCGAAAAGTTCCGGGTCGGCCTTTTCCAGGTGCGCATAGATCGAGGCCTCGCCGCGGTTGAACGTCAGCATCGGAAATTCATCGAGCAGGGTCGCCATGGCCCGGCAGGTTTTGACTCCCTCGTTCAGTCCCTCGCGCCAATCCCAGAACCAGACTGGATCAAGGTGTGCGTTTGCCAGCAGATGAATCACCGTACCCATAAATTCCGACCATCCCTTTTTTTCCGGAAATACGTTGTTGCCGGGCGGTCAGCACTCCCTTCATGCCGTTTCGCGCCCGACTGCTTTTTCTTCGCCGGATGATCCGGCCGCCGGTCTAGCGCCGGCTTCCGCCGCCGAAGAGCCGCAGCAGCAGGAGGAAGAGGTTGATGAAATCCAGATAGAGCGTCAGTGCGCCGAACACGGCGTATTTCCGGCCGATCTCCGCTTCGAGTGAACCGTCGGCGCTCATCAAGCTGAGCTGTTTGATCTTCTGCATATCCCAGGCGGTCAGGCCGACGAAGATCAGCACGCCGAAACAGGAGATGACCAGATCCGCCGTCCGGTTGAACCAGAAAATGTTCACGATCGACGCGAGGATCAAACCCCAGAGCGCCATCGCACACATCGACCCGATGCCGGAGAGATCGCGTTTGGTCAGATAGCCGAAGAGACCGGTCCCGCCGAACATGCCGCAGGTCACGAAGAAGGTCGCGTAGATCGCATCCGGCGTATAGGCAAGGAAGATCCAGGACAGGGTGAGGCCGTTCAGCGCCGCAAAGAACATCAGGCCGATTCCGGCCATCGGGGCGCTGATTTTGTTGATCGCGGCCGAAAGGGCGATCACCGTCACCACTTCCACGATCAGCAGCAGCATGAACGCTCCCTGGTTCCGGATTGCGAAGTCGGCCATCGAGGAACGTGAAATTCCCCAGCTGATCAGGCCGGTTACCGCCAGTGCGGCGGTCATCCAGCCGAAAACGCGGTTGATGAAGGCTCCCTGAATCCGGGCGGGCGAAAGCTCTCCGGTCATGGCCGGGGCACGATTGTAGGCGTTGTCATTCATTGTCGTAATTCTCCTTCGTTTTGGATGAAACCCCCTGTTGCATTACAATAACACGATATGGACAAAAATCCAGTCCCGGAAGTGGTTGATTGATTTGAATTTCCCGGAAAAGCGGGATATATTAAAAGCCGGTTGTACTGAAATTCCGGGAGCGGCGGCGTGGAATCTTCTGCGCATCTTCCGTTCCAAACCATACATATACCTGAGGACAAGTGATAAAATGGACAATGCGACGACACCCCTGATGAAAGGCAGTGAAATCACGATCAAGGCTTTGGAACTGCTCGGGGTCGAGGTTGTTTTCGCTTATCCGGGCGGTCAGGCGATTGAATTGCACCAGGCGCTCAGCCATTCGAAAATGCGCGTTGTGCTTCCCCGTCACGAACAGGGGGGAGCCTTTGCCGCGGGCGGTTACGCCCGTGCCAGCGGCAGGGTCGGTGTCTGCATGGCTACCAGCGGCCCCGGTGCGACCAACCTCGTTTCGGGAATTGCCGATGCCTATATGGATTCGATTCCGACCGTATTCATCACCGGGCAGGTTCCCAGTTCCATGATCGGGAAAAACGTGTTTCAGGAGACCGATATCATCGGCGTCACCCGGCCGATTGTCAAACACAGTTTTCTGGTGCTTGATGCGCACGATATTCCGCGGGTGATCAAGGCGGCGTTCCGGATCGCTTCCACCGGCCGTCCCGGCCCGGTGGTTGTCGATATCCCGAAAAATGTTCAGCAGCAGCGGGTCGAACCGGACTTCGAGGCGGAGCCGTCGCTGAAATATTACCATCCTCATCCGGAGTTGAACCCGGCGGACATCGCCGAGATCAGAAAGATGATCGCCGCGTCGCGCCGGCCCTGCATCTATGCCGGGGGCGGAATCATCAGCGCCGGCGCCGCAGGGGAGCTGGTGCGGTTTGCCGAGGGGTATCATCTGCCGGTAGTGACCACCCTGATGGGGATCGGTGCGATTCCCGATGACCACCCGCTGTCGCTGCGCTGGCTCGGAATGCACGGCGCAGTCTATGCCAATTACGCCGCCAACGAGTGTGATCTGCTGCTTGCCCTGGGCGCACGTTTCGATGACCGTGTCACCGGCAATCCGCGCTCTTTCGCGGTCGGAGCGAGGATCATTCACGTTGACATCGACGACTCTGAAATCAACAAGAACAAGACTGCCGATCTCGGGGTGGTGGCTGACATCCGCGAGGTGCTCGAGGCGCTCAATGCGGAGCCGGCGCCGCAGGAATACTCCGACTGGTTCGCCCGGATTGCCGAATGGAAGCGCAAATATCCCTTCCACTACAGGAACAAGCCGGACCGGCTTCAGCCGCAGTACGTGATCGAACGGCTGTCGGCATTGACCGGCGGGCAGGCGATGATCGTGCCCGGCGTCGGTCAGCATCAGATGTGGGCGGCTCAGTATTACAACTACTCCTATCCGCGCCAGTTGCTGACCTCCGGCGGTCTCGGTGCGATGGGGTTCGGGCTTCCCGCCGCGATGGGGGCCAAGGTCGCCTGTCCCGATCAGACCGTAATCAACATCGACGGCGACGGCAGTTTCCAGATGAACATTCAGGAGCTCGGTACTTTGTTTGTCGAAGAGATTCCGGTCAAGATGGTGGTGATCGACAACCAGCATCTCGGTATGGTTGCCCAGTGGGAGGATCGTTTCTACAACCACAATCGCGGCAACACCGTGCTCGGGCGTTGCAAGGGCAGCAACGGTTGTGCTTCCGGAAGGGATTGTGGTCACTGTGACGGAACCCGTTGCACCGGAGCGCCTTATCCGGACTTTGTGACGATTGCGAAGGGGTACGGCATTCCGGGGCGTGACGTTTTCAGCCGTGAGGAACTGGATGCCGCGATTGAGGAAATGCTCGCCTGCGACGGGCCGTTCCTGCTCGATGTGCATACCGGTTACGAGGAACATGTGTTGCCGATGATTCCACCGGGCGGGGACTATACCGCGATCATCATGGAGTGAGGGCGGGGTCATGAGGCTGCATGTTCTGCCTTCCCGGCTCAGCGGTTCCATCGCCGTCACCGGTTCGAAATCCCACACGATCCGCGGCATTACCGCCGCTTTGATCGCCACCGGCAGGAGTACTCTTGTCGCTCCACTGGAGTCGGCCGATACCCGATCCACCCTGGAGGCGGCCAGACAGCTCGGTGCGCGTGTGACGGAGTTTCCCGACCGCTGGGAGATCGTCGGTACCGGCGGCCGTTTCTCCGATCCGGGCGTGGCACTGGATCTCGGCAATTCCGGCACGGGGCTCCGGATGTTGACCAGTGTCTGTGCAATGCAGAACTTCCCGATCAGCTTCGATGGGGATGAGTCGTTGCGGACCCGATTGATGTCCGGGTTGCTCGGTGCGCTGCACGATCTCGGCGCACTGGTCAATTCGACCGGCGGGAAATGCCCGTTCACCATCTGCGGTCCGCTGCACGGCGGGAAAACCCGGGTGGACGGCACGACTTCTCAGTTTCTGACTTCGCTGCTCTTTGCCCTGCCGAACGTTTCCGGGGATTCCGTGATCGATCTGGACTTTCTGCATGAAAAGCCCTATATCGACATTACTCTGTCGTGGCTGGATTCGCTCGGTATCCGCTATGGGAAACAGGAGGATATGCTCCACTGGGAGATTCCGGGAGGGCAGCACATCTCCGGTTTCAAGCGGGTGATTCCCGCCGACTTTTCGACAGCTGCGTTTCCGCTGGCGGCAGCTGCCCTGGTCGGCGATGGGGTGGAGATCCGCAACCTCGACTTCTCTGACGTGCAGGGTGACAAGCGCGTCTTTGAGTTCTTTGCTGAAATGGGTGCCGACATCAAACGCGGGCGCGAACTCTTTGTGAAACCGGCAGACCGGCCCCTGACCGGTCGGGAGATCGACCTGAACGCGACTCCCGATGCGTTGCCGGTGATGGCGGTTGCCGCCGCGCTTGCCGAGGGGGAGACCCGTCTTGTCAACGTACCGCAGGCCCGCGTGAAGGAGACTGACCGGATTGCGGTCATGCATCGGGAACTCGGGAAAATGGGAGCTGAAATCGAAGAGCTCCCCGACGGCATGATCATCCGGGGGGGAGTTCTGCATGGCGCCGGTGTCGACAGCCATGGAGATCACCGGGTTGCGATGGCGCTGGCTGTCGCCGGGTTGGCGGCGATCGGCGAAACGGTGATCGAACGGGCGGAAGCGGCATCCGTCACTTATCCGAATTTTGTCCGTGATTTTCAGGCGATCGGTGCGAAATTCACGGTTGAGCAATAAGTTGTAATATCCGTCATTTCAAGTACCGGAACGGACCGTGTTTTTTCGGACGGAAAAGTACGGATTCTCTTTCCTGCTGTTTCCGGCTCTTTCTTTCCCATATCCTGCTTCGACGGTGTGTCGATCGATGTTGAACCTTCCTGACGGGACCGGTTCGTGCGTCACCGTCCCTTCCCGCGTGGATTGCCTGGCTGCTGCGATTCGGGATCGTTCTGCTCCATGTTATCGACATTCAATGTTGTATGTACAACTTTGCTGGTTATCCGGTTTTTTTGCCTGTTTTTTTGCCTCCTTCTATTGCACCGCGATATTTTCATCGCCATAATTAACAGTGGAAACAAAAAATTTCGAAAGACGGTGTTATATGTCTGTACAACCTAAATATCGGATCATTTACGATGAGTTGACCAGGGAGATCGCTTCCGGAACTCTTGCGGCCGGCGAAAGGCTGCCGACCGAGCAGTGCCTGGCCGATCGGTTCGGGGTTGCGCGCCAGACGGTTCTCAAAGCGCTTGATGCGATGAAGCACGAAGGCGTGATCACCTCGGAACGTGGTCGCGGTACTTTTGTGGCGATTACCCACGGTTACCGGCGTACCGGCGGCAGCGGGGATCGGCAGCTGGCTTTCATCTGCTCGAACCTTGAGGACTCTCTGGGACATCGGGTGTTGCTGGGGGTGGAACGTGCCGCCCGACGGATCGGCTGTGCCCTGGTGACCTGCAACACCCGCAACGATTCCGAACGCGAGGCGGAATATCTTCGCCGGGCACGGAACACCGGTGTCGACGGGATCGTATTGTTGCCTTATCTGCGGCGCCCCAACTCCGATTTGATCAGCCGGGTGGCGGAGTCGATCCCGCTGGTCTGTGTCGACAACGCACCGCCCGGAGTGACCGTTCCGCTGGTGACCACAGATAATCAGCGTTCGATGTATGAGGCGGTCTGCCGTCTGATCGACTCCGGGCATCGCCGGATCGGGTTCATCCTGAGTACGATGGAGTATCTGGAGCGTTCCGGCTCCGTCGGAGAACGTTATCGGGGATACCGTCGGGCTCTGGAGGATCGCGGGATTGAGTTTCGCCCGGAGTATGTGGCGGAACTGGGGGCGACTCTGGCCGATGCCCGTCCGCGTGATATCGGGCTGGAACTGTATGGTTATCCGGCGATGCACCGGCTGATGAGCTGTCCGGAACCACCGACCGCGGTGGTGCTGTTGTGGGATGAACTGGCCCCGGGTGCTCTCGCTGCGATCCGGGATGGGCGCCGTCGGGCGCCGGAAGATTTTTCGCTGCTCGGTTTCAATGATGACGAATTGTGCACGCTGGTGACCCCGAAACTCTCCAGCGTCCGGCAGCCGGCGGAGGAACTGGGGGAAACTGCGGTCCGGTTGCTTGAGGGGTTGATTGGCGGAGTGGTTCCTCCACCGGTGACGCGCCTGCCGAACAAATTGATTTTACGGGACAGTATCGCCACGATGCATACGGAACATTGTCAGGGAGATAACGCAAGGAAATAGAAAGGATTCCATCATGAGAGGTATTTTTTCCCGGATTGACCAGTACATCGGTCATGTATTCTCCCGGAGCAGAGCAGAGGGAACGGGATGTTCCGGAAGGGACATACGGAGAGGAGAGGCATTGAATCGTCTCAACGGTGAAATTCCGCGTTCCCGGGAAACTGCACGCCGGCCCGTGCTCTTCCCGTCATCCCGATTCACATTGATCGAATTGCTGGTCGTTATTGCAATCATTGCGATACTTGCCGCCATCCTTCTGCCTGCTCTCAATCAGGCACGGGCAAAGGCCCATGCCACACATTGCATGAGCAATATCGGGCAGATCATGCGGGCGCAGCAGTTGTATGCTCATGACAACAATGGAATGATTTTGAAAGGATGGTCGCCCATGTCGACCGTTCCCGGGCAGACGTGGACGACCTGGACACAGGTGATCAAGGACAAGTACCTCCCGTGGCAGATTCTGTTCTGTCCCGCCAATGCCATGGTCGGCAAGAACTACGATCAGTATAACGGAGTGTACGGCATGTTCGATGTGATGCGGGAGTGCGGCAATGATCTGCAGGGGGCCCGGGCGCAGGAGTTACGTGAGGCGTTCGGCGACTGTTTCCGCTTCAACAACGGCAGCGGCAGCGGTGTCTTTCTGCTGAACCGGGCGAAAAATTCTTCGCAGATGGTGATTCATGCTGATTCTGCACGGAATTTCCCTTCGATCAACGCCGGTATGATGGCTTATCAACTGGTCTGGAAAGATGCTCTTGAGGATGGTGGTTTGTATCTTGCGCACAATGCGCGGGCCAATTGCGGTTTCCTTGACGGCCATGCCGCAGCGCAAAGCCAGACTGAACTTTACGAGAGCCGCAACAAGGTACGTTATTTTGTACTGAGCAGCCTGATCGGGGTGAGAATGCCTTGAAGATGGAAGTACTCCCGCCTTTATCTGGAATATTCTGAACAGAGGAAAATTGTTTATGCGAATTGCGAAATGTTGGATCGTCTGCTGTTTGCTTGGAGCTTCCGCAATGGCTTCGGAGCCTTCCGTCGACCGTTATGGACAGTTCACCGGCGCAGACTGGCCGGGCAAGGTCACTTCTGATGAGCAGTTGCGGCAGGATGCCGCGAAGGAGGCTGCCGCATTTACTCTGCCGGATGGCCCCCGGGAAGGGTATGACCGTTTCGGCGGCCGTATCGAAGGTGTTCCACGGAAGGCTACCGGTTTTTTCCGGCTGGAGAAGATCGACGGTCGCTGGTGGCTGATCTCCCCGGAGGGGAACCGTTTCTTCCTGCAGGGGGTGGACGCGGTTTCCTGCCGTGAGAACGGTTACAATACTCCACTGAACGAGCTCGATGGCTCACCCCGGAAGGTTCATACGGAACTTCCCGACCGGAAAGAGTTTCCAGACGCTTATCTTACTCCGGGAAAGGTCAGCTATCTGATCGCCAATCTGCAGCGGAAATACGGTCCTGATTACGACCGGATCTGGCGGGAGGTTACCCGGCGGCGGTTTCGGGAATGGGGATTCAATGCCACTGCGAAGTGGAGTTGGGGGATCACCATCGGGCTGCCCTATATCGAGGATGCCCACCTCGGGGATGTCCGGCGGATCGATGTGAAGAGATACCGGGCGGTAGATCCGTATGATCCGGCGTTTGCCGAACGTGCCGAACCATCGGTACGTGCGGTATGCGAAAAACGGCGGAATGATCCGATGCTGATTGCATACTCCATCGAAAACGAAAACGGCTGGTCGCCGGAACTGGTGGAGTTGATTCTGCGGGAAGGTGCGGACTCTCCCGCCAAGAATGCGTTGCTCGAGGCGCTGGCTGCCCGGCGCAACGGCGACTGGAAGGCGGTCGGCGCTCTCTGGGGACGTGGGAACGCCGGAAGGAAGGAACTGTTGCAGGCGGAATTGACGCTTCCGGAGATTCCTGCGGAGGAGGTCGCGGAGTTTATCCGGAACTCTTCCGCCCGGTACCATCGGATTCTGCGGGAACTCTTCCGCCGGCACGATCCGGATCACCTTTTCATGGGGGCCGCCCATTGCCCGAAACAGTCGCCGGAGTGGTACCTGGGGGCGGCCGGATTCGTCGACTTTCTCGGATTCAACATCTACGGATTGAATCTCGGCTGGGTGGCGCGCGACATGGCGTTGCTGCAGAAGGCGGATACGCCGTTTGCGGTACTTGAGTATTCCTTCGTGACCGAGGAACGCGGTTATCCTCCGTACTCCGGCAACAACACGGTGGTGGATCAGGAGGCCCGCGGGATCGGGTTCCGTTACTTCACTGAGAATGCTGCCGCGAATGAGCTCTGCATCGGATTCGGGTATTTCATCTACTGGGATCAGCCGGTGACCCGGCGCAACCTGCCGAATGGGGAGGCTTTCCTCTTCGGGCTGGTCAATCAGTGCGATCAGCCGTATCAGGAGATGCTCGCGCACGTCAAGACGGCCAATGCCAATCTGTTCGATCTTCATGCAGGGAAGGGAAAGCCGTTTTATCTGGAGCGGCCGCGCTCGATTCTCGGAACCGTCCGCAGCCAGGCTCTGCTGGATACGTTTCTCCCCGGATCGATCTCGTCGTCGGTGATCGTCGATCCGTCGAATCCTCACTATTTCAACGGTGAGACCGCCCGACTGAAGGTGGATGAGAATGCCGCCGCTGCACCGGGGCTCTATCATGCCGGTGTTGCGGCATCCGGAGACGGACAACGTTTCACCGGTTTCGATCTGACGGTTTTCCTGTGGAAGAAAGCGTCGCCGGGGGATCCGGCTCACTATTTCGTCGTGGAGGAGTCGGGTGACAACCAGCACTATTCACCGGTGGAACTTGAAGTAAGGCCGGATGTCCCGGGTGAGTTCAACTGTTTCCGGCTGGTGCCGCGCAACGGTCTCAAACGCAATACCGCCTACCTGCGTTTCGGCATCCGTGCCGACTCTGTGCAGACCAGCTGGGCTGCACAGATCGGTCAGGTCCGATTGGATAAATAGAGGAATGAAATGTCTGCACGGCCGAATGGGAGTTGCTTTCTGTTGAATGGGAAGTGATTCGTTTCCCCTGAAAGAATGTCTTATCGGCGGAAAATGTTGCAAAAAAACGGCACAAGGGATAAGCCGTCGTGCCGTTTTTTTGACGGAATGCACAGTTGAGACGTTTTATTGGTATCCTTGTAGTAGGAAAACAGAGATGTCTGGAGTGTGACGAACGTTTCTCATCGCCTGTTCGGGTCAGGAGAAAATGATTTTCACATAGATGGTGTTTCTGGTTGTAATTGCGATGATCGCGATTACCGTCGCGATGTTTTTTCCGACTCTGGATCAACTGCATGCATGGAGATGTCCTGTGTGTCGGCAATATCGGGCCACTTCTGACCGGAATGATGCTTTCGGTGGAATCGCTGGGATACAATGATCCGAAAATCAAATTGGTCAATGAGTCCGCACCGGTTCACGAAGTAATGTCGTACAAACCTGTTAACCCATTCAAAGAAGGAGATTTTTCTTGAAGAAGTATTGTTTTGCCGCGATCGTCCTGTTCTCCGGCTCCGCTTTTGCCGCACCGTTTGTTCCCGCTGTGGACCGGTATGGCCAGTACACGGGGGAAGAGTGGCCGGGAAAGGTTACTTCTGATGATCAACTGCGTGCCGAGGCTGCCCGTGAGTGGCCGTTGATCCGTGATGCTGCATTTGATCCGGAGAAATTCGATCGTTTCGGCGGTCGGATCGATGCCGGAAAATTTGAGGCGACCGGCCGTTTCTACACGAAGAAGATCGACGGTCGTCACTGGTTGATTACGCCGGAGGGGCACCGTTATTTCATTATCGGTTGCGACGCGGTCGGATATCGTGAAGGGGGCTACTCTTCTCCGCTGAAGAATCCGGACGGTTCGGCCCGTTCCGGTTTTGCCGAACTTCCGGATCCCCGGCGTGTCCCGGACGGCTTCCCCGGCGGGCGCAAGGTCAATCTGCTCGCCGCCAACCTCGAAAAGAAGTACGGGCCCGGTTACTACGAGAAATCGAAGGAGGTCAACCGCAGACGCCTGATCTCCTGGGGATTCAATTCGACTGCGAAATGGGGGTGGGGGGAAACCTTCGACCTGCCCTATGTGGAGGATTGGTCGTTCCTCTCCGTCAAACGGCTTCCGCGACGTCGGATTGACGTGTACGATCCCGGTTTTGCCGCCGCCGTTGAAAAGGAGGTCGCGGCACTGGTTGCACGACGCAGGAATGATCCGATGCTGATCGCATACGCTTCGGAGAACGAGAACGGCTGGGAGTATCGCGATATCAGTGATCTGACCGCCGCCGATCCGGAAGTCGCGTCGAAACAGGCACTGGTCGATTTTCTGATCCGTCGGCATGGAGAGGAAAAGGCTGCAGGATTGTTTCATCTCTCCGGCGGCAGGAAGGCGATGCTGTCCAATCGCGAAAAGGTCTCGCTTCCGGCGAAGGATGCGGAGGATTTCATCCGGGAAACATCACGTTACTATCATCGGATTGTCCGTGATCTCTTCCGCAGGTATGACCCGGATCATCTGTGGTTCGGCGCATCGCACTGCCGCGGCCAGGCGGATGCGTGGATCTTCGCTGCGGCGGAGTTCACCGATGCGGTGATGCTCAATGAATACGATATCTTCGGGCGGTGGACCACTCAACAGCTGATGCCGACTCTCCGGAAACTGGACAAGCCGATATTCATCACCGAATACAGTTTCGTCTGCGATCAGCGCGGGCTCCGGCCTTACAATTCGGTCAATACCGTCCGGGATCAGCGGGCCCGCGGACTCGGCTACCGGCACTATACGGAGCTGATGGCGTCGGAACCGCTGTGTATCGGTTTCGGTTATTTCATCTTTTTCGATCAGCCGGTGATGATGCGCAGTCTCCCCATGGGAGAAAGCTTCAATTTCGGCCTGGTGGACGGTACGGATCGCCCCTATGACGAGATGATCGCCGAAGTGAAGAAATCGAATGTCAGGCTGGAAGCGGTTCATGCCGGCGACATGGCGCCGTTTCAGCTGGAGAATCCGTCGGAATTGCTTTTCAACCGGACGCAACTGGCGCTTCTCTCTGATTTTCTGCCGGGCTCCTGTTCGCAATTCATCTCGGTGGACAGTTCCAATTCCGTAGAGTACTTCGGCGGCTGTCCCGCACGACTGAAAATCGATGAAAGCCGAGTCGTCTTTGAGCAGAACAACGATGGACGTTATCCGGTCGGTACCATCTATGCAGGGGACAATTCCGGTTTCTCCGGAGTGAAGGCGGATCTCTATTTCTGGCTCAAACTCCGGGGGCAGGATCTGAACGACTACTATCTCCTGGAAGGATCACCGGATAACCGGGATTTCTCCCCGCTTCCCCTCCGGTTTGAACTGATTCGCAGGGGAGAGTTCGACCACTACGTAATGCGCAACGCGGAACCCATCCCGGCGCGGATGCGATATCTGCGGATCGTCCTCAAAGCTCCGGTTCCCTCTCAGAGCTGGGCGAATCAGATCGCCAACATCGTTGTGGAACGGTAAAAGGACGGCCGCCGCCGATCCCCTGCAGGTCCGGCGGCGGCCGTTTCCGTGATTACTTCTCTGCTTTCGCAATCGGAAGCAGTACGGCGGCGCGGAGCTGCACGGGGCCGAGGAGACCGGAGGGCAGCGGAGCATCCTTGGCCGTCCACCCTTTCCAGGTTCCCCAGGTCAGCCGTCCGGATTCGGAGTGCGGCTTGTCCTCGAGTACCCATTTGGGCCACTGGCTGCCGGCCACGGTTTCGTCCTTCCACTCGCGCTGTTCATCGCCGATCTGACGGTTGACCAGAAGGTTGGTGACCCGGATCGTCAGCGTATTCCGACCGGGAGTCAACTGGTCGGTCACGTCACATGCGAAGGGCGGCGTCCACAGCAGAGCGACTTTCCGGCCGTTGAGCTCGACTTCCGCAAGATTGCGCACTTCCCCGAGATCGAGCATGAGGCGGCGGTTTGCCGCCGGCAGATCGGCCGGGAGTTCGAACTCCTTCGTATAGGTCGCGGTGCCGGAGAAGTATTTGACTCCGGGATCGCTGTGTTCCGTCCACGAGATCAACCGGGGAAGTTCCACTGTCGCAGGAGCCCCCAGATCCGGTGGAAACGCAAGGTGCCAGTCCGAATCGAGCTTGAGCGGAGCAGGCAACGCGTCACAGGAAATTCTGAGGGTGCTCCCATCGGCACATGTGACCTCTGCTTCCCCGGGGCGGTCAAAACGGAGGTACGGAGCTCCGTCCTTCGTTATCGCCTGCACCACCGACGGTTCCGGATGGAACGCGGTATTGATCGAAAACAGTGCGTGCTCCTGCAGCACTTTGCGCTCGGCTTTCCCGTTGTATTCGTATTCCAGGACAAGCTCCTTGTAACGGTTCGGAGCCGGATCCCGCCCGAACGTCTGGTTGTCGGCAACCAGGGAGATTCCTTCCGGGCTGATCATGGCACGTACTTTCTCCGTGACATCGACACCCTTCTCTTCCCCGCGGGCGCGGTAGATCGCTTTGTTGATCTTCAGGCTGCGGTTTTCTCCGGGCCCCGGAGCAAGTTTCACCATCTGCCGTTCCTGGGCGACCGTCGAACCGGGCCGCCCGCCGTTGCGGTATTCGATGAAGAGTTCCTTGAAGCGGTTGGAGGCGGGATCCCCGCCGAGGAGATTGTTTTCAACCTTGAAGTCGAGTCCGGAAGGTGTC
>CALXOA010000068.1 GCA_944389895.1 uncultured Victivallis sp.
AAACCGCTTGCTTTCGACGATCATACAATTCTTTTGAATTGATTTTTCTTGCATCTCGAAGTTCCATACTGGTAATATAGTACGTTTGAATAGATTCTACAAGTATTTTTGTTGCCTATCTATAATACGGCACTCCCATCGTTTTTCAGGATGGATTTTTTTTTTCTAAAACGCGGGGTTGACAATGTGTTTATTTTTTTGGTATGATTATAAAGACATAAGAAGGAGGTTGTCATGCGGCGTCATTTTACATTAATCGAACTTCTGGTAGTTATTGCAATCATCGCCATTCTGGCGGCGATGTTGTTGCCTGCTCTGAATAAGGCGCGTGAGACGGCACAGAAGATCAAATGTTCCGGGAACCTGAAGCAGTACGGAATGGGTGGAATGCTGTATGCGGCCGGCAATAATGATTTCTGGGTTCCGTTCAACAATCCCAACTGGACTATGAACACTGCGTGGCGCGAAGCGTTCGGCAGCGCGGTCGGGGAGAATGGGGTTACGTGCAGCAATCGGATCAGCCCTGATCTCGTCTGCCCTCTGGCCTCCAGGGCGCATCGGAGCAAAACTGCAAGCGGAGTTGTTCTCGAGTATTCCTACGGTGCAAATGCGACGAACATGTGGTACAACACGAGTGATGGGGGAGAAAACTTCACTCATTTCAAGATCAATCAGGTACGCAAGGCTTCCACCCGGGTCTGGTGGCTTGACGGTACGGAGTGGTGTCTCACGGATGGAGGTGCCAATCCGACTTCAAACTACTGGCGTTACATCGGTGAGGTGGGGGATCCTCCGGCGACGAACATGGTCGCTTCCCGCCATGGCGGCAATGTGGCGGCGAACGCCTGTTATCTCGATGGACACGTTGAAACCAATCAGTGGCGCGAGCTGATCGAGGTGAAACGCTGGCGGAATATTCTGAAGGATTGATTGACTTCCGATCGCTTGTTGCCGAAAACGCCGCATGGATTGTATTGCCGTGCGGCGTTTTTTTTACTCATTGTGAACAATCCCAGCATGGAAGTTGTCGCCCCGGTAGTTGTTTCTGTGTGGGAAAAACTCCTGTTTTCATACGCTTCCCCCCATACAATTCGAGTTCATTGAGTTACGGTCGGTGTTCGTTTTATTTGCCCCGGGTCTCAGGATATCGGTATCAAGCGCAGTTGTACGTCGGGACCGGCGGATATTTCAGCCGGTAGCGATATCCCGCAGTTTCGCCCTGATAACGATGTTTCCCGGGCATCCCGGCTTATGGCGGGTTGTATCGGCCGCGGGGAATGTCGGTTTATAAGTATCGCTGAAATGTCCTTGTGTGCCAGATTGTGATGCAAGAGTGAACACCTATTGATTTCAGCAGAAAGGTTTTTTATTTTTTTTATTCCTCAGGGGGTTGACAATGTGTTTATTTTTTGGTATAATTATAAAAATAATAAAAAGGAGGTTGGCATGCGGCGTCATTTTACATTAATCGAACTTCTGGTAGTTATTGCGATCATCGCCATTCTGGCGGCGATGTTGTTGCCTGCTCTGAATAAGGCGCGTGAGACGGCACAGAAGATCAAATGTTCCGGGAACCTGAAGCAGTACGGAATGGGTGGAATGTTGTATGCGGCCGGTAACAATGACTACTGGGTCCCATCCAACAATCCTCAGTGGTATATGAACACTGCGTGGCGTGAAGCGTTCGGCAGCGCGGTCGGGGCGAATGGTGTTTCGTGCAGCAATCGGATCAGTCCTGACCTCGTCTGCCCTCTGGCCAACCGGGCGCATCGGAGTAAGACCACCAGCGGTGTTATTCTGGAGTACGCTTACGGGGCAAATGCGACGAACATGTGGTACAACACGGATGATGGGGGAGAAAACTTCACTCATTTCAAGATTAACCAGGTACGCAAGGCTTCCACCCGGGTCTGGTGGCTTGACGGTACGGAGTGGTGTCTCACATATGGAGGAGCTAATCCGACTTCAAACTACTGGCGTTACATCGGTGAGGTGGGGGATCCTCCGGCGACAAACATGGTCGCCTACCGCCATGGCGGCAATGTGGCGGCGAACGCCTGTTATCTCGATGGACACGTCGAAACCAATCAGTGGCGCGAGCTGATCGAGGTGAAACGCTGGCGGAATATTCTGAAGGATTGACAGGCGGTCGTTTTTGAAGTAAAAGCCGCACGGGGCGGATTCCCGTGCGGCTTTTTTTCATAAATCTTCAACTCTCTGCGAACAACTCTTCGGCTTCTGCGAGAAATTGCCGGATCGGCAGTTTCTGCGGGCAGACCTGTTCGCATTTCCCACACTTGACACAGCCGTCGGCGGCCCGTGCGGTTTTCGGATCGTTTCCTGCTGCGGTTGCCAGCTGCCGGTAACGATCGCGGGCATGTTGCTCAAGATGGTAGACCTTATACAAAATCAGTGCCAGAAGCACCGCCGGGATATCGACGTTTTTCGGGCATTCCGGGCGGCAGTAGGCGCAACCGGTACAGTAGAGTTTCCGCAGTTCGGCGCATTTTTCCCGGATCTCCTCGATGGCCGCAACTTCTCCGGGGGTAAGCGGGGTGTCCGCATCGGCGATCCGGGCGTTGGCATCAACCATTTCCGGCGTTCCCATGCCGGAGAGTGCACAGTTGAAATTCCGATTGCTCAGGACATAGCGCAACGCAAGTTCCGGCGTGGTGAGTCTGCCGCCGACCGCATCCTCGAATATGCTTCCGGCAAATGCCAGCCGGCCACCGCCGACCGGTCCCATCGCGACGGTTCCCAGACCTTTTGAGGCGGCATAAGCAGCAGCTTCCGCGTTGGCGGTATCCAGCAGATTATACTGGCAGAGCACTGAGGAGAACTCCCCGGTGTCGACCAGTGTTTTCATGGCTTCCGGCCGGTCATGGAACGAAAAGGACAGGTGATGGATCAATCCCTCATCCCGGGCTCGCGCGGCGGATTCGAAGATTTTGAACTCACGGATCGGACCGGTGAGCGCCGCCTCACCGATTCCGTGCAGATGGTAGAAGTCGATGTGGTCTGTGTCGAGCTTTCGCAACTGATCCTCAAGAATCCGTCGGAAATCATCGATGCACTTGACCTGATTGAGCGGCAGCTTGGTTGACAGCACCACTTTGTCGCGCCATCCATCTTTCAGGGCTCTGCCGACTGCGATTTCACTTTGCCCGTCACAGTAGAAGTAGGCGGTGTCGACGTAGTTGATTCCTGCGGTGAACCCGCGGCGAAGCAGTTTCACCGCCGCGTCGAGATCGGGCGACGCAGACGGACCGGGGGTGGAAATCGGCAGGCGCATGGCTCCGAACCCGAGCGCGGATATCCTGAATCCGGTATTCCCGAAGTTGCGATATTGCATGAATTTATGCTCCCTTTTCTCCGGCCGGTGGTGTTCCGTACCAGTGTTTCAATGTATCGGCGGCCGGTTTGCCGTCGAGAATAAATCCCTTGTCGCCGGCCGGATCGTCGGAGAATTGGCGGCGGGGATTTTCCTCGTCCCATTTCCACCAGTAGAGACCGCGGAACCACGGTTCCGGCCAGAAAAGGCGACAGACGGCTTCCAGGTAATTCGCCTGCTCTTCAGGCGCATACCCGCCATTGCCGCGCCAGCCCGACGGCGAGACTGCACCGCCGGTACTGGATGTGCAGCCACATTCCCCGAACATCACCGGTTTGCCCAGCAGGGTTGCGATACGGCGGTAGCGGTCACGTTCCGGAATCAGCTTCTCTACCATCTGGTCGGCCGTCCATCCGGGCGCATCGGCACCCTGCCGATAGAAACTGGTCTGCAGAAAGTCAAGGTCACGGAACCAGTGGGCCGGATCAGCCAGCTCTGTTTCAAAATCAAACTTGTTGTGGGTATGGCAGCTGGTGATCGGCCCCGGAAAACACTCCCGGGCGACTTTGATCATCTCTTTCCATTCATGCCGGTGGCTCACCGTGCAATCCAGTTCGCTGTCGAGCCCGTAAAACTCGCAGCCGGTTTCCGCGGCCAATGTCGCCATGACCCGGGTACGGGCGCGGAAACTGTCGAACCAGCGTGACCACGCCGCCGACACCTTTCCGGGGATCCGTTCCCGGTCCGGAGCGAAATTGACCTGAAGTCGACCGTTGCCGTCGTGGCTTTCCAGCATCGGGCGCAACATCACTTTCATTCCCTCTGCGTGAATGAAATCGATCAACCGGGCCGTTTCCAGTTCCCCGGGACTTTCGGAGAAATCGAGAAACTCCCGCGTGGAATAGTCGTTTTCGCGGAATACCGTGACGATCAGGCCGACACAGTCGACGCCGAGCCGTCTCATTTTCAGAATCTCCCGTCGGGCCCATTCGCTGGAATAGACACCGCGCCGCGCGTAGAATCCGAAAGTCATCCCGCGCTGAAAGGGCACGTTCATGAACCTTGCCTTTCTCCTGGATTATTCGCTGATCTTTTCCCCGATCCTGAGATTCCACAACCCGGCGAGAGTTGTCGGAATATCGGTATTGTCGAGAACTCCGGCAAATCGGTTCGCCCCGGGACCGCAGGCGAATATCGCAACCGGGGTTCCGGTGTGGTTGGTCGTCGTATAATAGAGGAAGGGACGTTTCGGATTGCCGCGGTTGGGGGCTGCCGAAATTCCTCCCGTTTCGTGGTCTGCGGTGACGACCACCAATGTGTCGTTCCGTTTCCCTGCGAAATCGAGCGCGGCACGCACCAGAAAATCAGCCATCAGGACGCCTTGCGTACTGAGTTCCGGATTGTTGCCGTGCCCGCCGTAATCGGGATAGGAACACTCCACCATCACGAAGAAGCCTCTGGGATTGGCATTGAGCCGTTCGAATGCCGCCGCCGCGTATTTCGAAAGCAGCTCCGTGTCGCTGAGCCAGTTGTTTACGGTCCCATAGACCTTTCCTGCCGGAAGTCCCGACAAGGTCGCCGGATCGTTGGCTTCGCGGTAACCAGCCTGGCGCAGTTCCGCGAAGATGTCGCGCCCGTCGCCGCGCTTGCCGCCGGCATTCCGGGGCAGGAAGGGCCCCGCATCGGAACCGGTCAGAATGTCGAATCCGCTTTTCGACGCGAAATCGGCGATTGCCTCGGTCATGCCGCGGTGTTCCACATGTGCCAGATAGGCTCCCGGAGTCGCTCCTGTCAGCGAGTCGGTCGTAATGATGCCGACCGAACGGCCGGAATCGCGGGCCGCTTCCGCGATCGAATTGCGCTTCGATTTATCCGGTGCCACGCCGACCATGCCGTTGTTGGTTTTGTAACCGCTCGAAAGCGCGGTACCGCTCGCGGCGGAATCGGTTACGCTGTTGTTGGCCGAATGGGTCAACGCCAGACCGGCGGCCGGGAGTTGTTCCATGACGAGCCGGCCGGGTTCTCCATGTGCATGCAGCGATGCGAGGCGCTGCGCTCCCTGTCCCATCCCGTCGCCGATGATCATGATGATGTTGCGCGGCGTACCGGTCTGCGGCCGGGCCGCGAGTTCAGCCGCGTCGACCGGCGGCGGCGCCGGATAGTTGCGGACGAGCGTCCAGCTCTTGCGGATCGCCCTGGGTTGAACGTCATCGCCGATGCTGGCTGCCGCGATCATCCAGACCGCCTCTTCTGCGGCGAAACGGATGCTCTTCAGCGGCTTGTCATCGAGCCGGAACTTTGAGACATAAAGCGAAACCTGGGAGTTGTTGTTGTATTTGCTCCAGACACGGACTGCATTGGAGTAACTTGAGGACCCCCACCAGTCTGCGGTATCTCGCCCGGCGCGTACCCGGAACTCCTGTGATTTGCCGTCCGTGTAAGTTACGGTCAGGCGGCCCGAGACGCTGCCGGATTTGCCGCTCCATGCCGATCCGTTGAGCAGATAAAGAACTTTTCCGGTCACGGGAGTGGTAAATTCGAGTTCCGCGGTGCGTGGCAGGTAGTCCCGTTTTTTTCCGTCGCCGAGTACGATGCAGGATTTCCCATCGGTCTCCCGGTCGCTGAGAATGGTGAAGGGGACACCGCCGGCGTCAAGGCTGCCCGGAGTGAGAACCCGCAGATCATTCGTCCCCTGGTCGGTCCAGCCGCCCCTGCGGTCGTCGGCTTTTTCATCGGCGAATGCGGTGTTGGCCGCCGATGAGAGGTCCACCGGTCGGATGGCTGCGGCAAAAAGCGCGGACCCGAGAAATGGGATCAGTAAAGTTGCCGTGAGGAATTTTCCGAATGGGTTCATGATGAAACTCTGCTCCTGTTTGTCAAAATATTCCGGAACGTTGATGGGAATATACCATCAGGGGAACGGTGTTTCAACAGTGCGGAAATGGTTTTTCCGTTTGTTTTCGGTTTGTTTCTCCCGCGTCAACGGCAGAACAACGCTCCGAAGGCGGCCGAGGTGAAGATGGCGCACATGATGCTGCATTTATTCCGGTAGAGCAGCCAGGTGGAGGCAAGGAACACCGGAATTGCTCCGTAACAGACCCGGAAGGCTCCCTGATAGGCGTCCCATTTCCCGAGAAGAACTCTTCCGAGATAGCTCCAGGGAATCTCTGCGGTAAAGAGGGAACACTCCAGATAGATCAACATGGTTGCCGCCATCAGGCCGAGGGTTACCGGTGCAACGGTATCCATGATGCCGCGCACCACCGGGCTCTGATCCCACCGTTTCAGGGAACGCAGTGCCGCCATCATCAGCAGGTAACTGGGCAGCAACAGTCCGACCGTGCAGAGCAGGGCTCCCGTCGGGCCGCCGTGGCGGAATCCGAGGAATGTCGCCAGGTTGACGCCGATCGGCCCCGGTGTGACCTGTGAAATTGCAGCGAGATTATTCAACTCAAGCCTGTCGAGCCAGTGACGGGCGTCTACCAGTTCCTGAATGTAGAGCGGCATCAGGACGCTGCCGCCGCCGATGCAGAGCACGCCGAACCACAGGAAGAGAAGAAACATTGTCATCAACTCCGCAACGCCCCGCTCCTCCGCCGTGACCGGTCGATGGAAGAGACCGCGCACGATGCCGATTGCAACACCTCCGAACAACGGAATCGCCAGATTGATATGGGAGAAGGCGACCAGCTCAAAGGTGATCGCGGTGGCAGCGAGTCCGGCGACTCCCTTGACCGCCCTGGGCCAGAACCGGATCACCGCAGCGAGCGTCAGGCCGCAGAGCGCGGTCCTGACACCGATGAAAGCTCCCTGAACATAAAGATTCTCCATCGGGATGGCGTCGAATCCCATCGCCACAAGGCAGATGACCAGATAGGAGGGGAGGGCGACTGCGACCAGCGCAGTCAGCGCACCGGCCTGACCTGCGGAACGGTAGCCGACGTAGATCGCGGCGTTTCCTGCGGTCAATCCCGGGACCGTCTGGATCACCGTCAACATTTCAAAGAGTTCGCCGTCCCGCAGCCAGCGCAATTTACGCACGAAGATCTCTTCGGCTGCAAGAATGATCGCATAACCGCCGCCGACCACGAAGAGCGCGATCTTGAAGAAATTCCAGAACAGCATTCCGAGCACCTGCGTCCGGCTGTAACGGGAGAGTTCGTCAGTCATGGGTGTCTCCCCCGTCATTCGAGCCGGATGCGCGGATCGGCCCAGGCATAGGCGAGGTCGGCCAGCAGGTTCATGATGACGAAAAGCAGCGCACTGGTCACGACGAGAGCCTTCAGAAGCTGGAGATCCGAGTTGTAAAGAGCATCGACGCCGGTGAAGCCAAGCCCCGGAATGCCGAAAAAGGATTCGAGCAGCAGACTTCCGGTGAACAGGAAGGGCAGTGCGGCGCTGGCCCGTGTGATCACCTGAATCGCCGCGTTACGGAGCAGATGGCGGCCGTAGATGGCGATCGGAGACACCCCTTTGGCCGCCGCGGTACGCAGGTACTCTTTGCGCAGTTCGTTCACGAACACCGTCCGGTAGAAACGGACATTCCCCCCGATTCCACAGACGATACCGACCAGCACCGGCAGCCCGAGCGAAGCGAATCCTTCCCATCCCCAGACCGGAAAGAGGTCGTAGTAGTAACCGAGGAACCATTGGGCGAAGATGATCACCACCAGATAGCTGATGCTCATCCCCGCAACCGAGACGACCACCAGCAGCCGGTCAACCCAGGTGTCCTTGAACGCGGCGGCCACCAGCGCGAGCAGAAGGCCGATCGTCAATTCCCCGAGAAAGATCGGAAGCATCAGACAGAGCGACGGCCAGACTCCGCGTGCGAGAATCGCCCGGATCGGTTCACGTGTGGTGATCGTCCGCCCGAAGTCGAGCATTCTGATGTAGGGAAATTCCGGCTGAAAGCGGATCAGTTCCCCGAGTGCCCGGATGAATTGCGAATGGAAGGGGTTGGGTTGTACGCGGAAGAACTCCACGCCGGCGACGATCCGCGGATCGAAGAGCAGTAACTCCTCGTCTGGCACCGGTACCCGGCATCGACGCCCGTCCTGCCGGGTGATCCGCATCACGAGCGGGGCGTCACTCCGGAAGTTGCGGCGGATTGAAATGAGCTTTTCATCGGCGGCCACTCCGGGCGGCAGCGGTTCGCCGGCCAGATAGCGCGGATAGGCTTCGGTCCGGCAGTCGCGGCCGAAAAGAAGCGGCAGGTCGGCACCGAGTTCCCGGCGCAGCGACTCGACCTCGTCGGGACGGGCGTTTTTGCCGAGCGCCGCGGCGGCAGGGTCTCCCGCCGCGACGTTGAACAGCAGGAACGTCAGCAAAACGACGCCCAGCAGGATCAATACGGAGTAAACCGTTCTTCTGAAGATGAAGTGCAGCATACGCATAATTTACCACAATAATGGGGAGAGCACAAGTTCCGGAGGTTGCATTTTACGGTTTTTGCAGTAAAATAAACAAACTGTATGAAAGAATCCGGTTTACTTCTTCATGTCTGCTGTGCTCCCTGCGCGGCCGGATGCGTCGAGCGTCTGATCGAACAGGGACGGCGGGTCGTGCTCTTCTACTCAAACTCCAATATCGCGACCGCGGCTGAATTTGAGCGCAGGCTTGACTCCGTCCGGCAGCTTGCGACGATTTTCAAGCTGCCGCTCGAGGTGGATCCCTACGATCACGGGGCCTGGCTCCGGGAGGTCGCTGGGCTGGAACGGGAACCGGAACGCGGTGCCCGCTGCCCGGTCTGTTTCGGCTTCTCTCTGGGGCGTGCGGCGGCGCGTGCGGCTGAACTCGGAGTGAATTTCGCGACCACGCTGACCGTCAGTCCGCACAAATCCAGCCGAATGATTTTTGAGGTCGGCGGTGTGTACGACAATTTCGAACCGTGGGACTTCAAGAAACGCGACGGTTTCCGACGCAGCCGTGAGCTGGCGCGCTTATATGGTTTTTATCTGCAGAATTTCTGCGGCTGTGAGTTTTCAATCTGTTCCGGGCGGCAACAGGAGGTTGCTGGGCAATGACACCTCTTTCCGAGCAGGAAACCTTGGCCCGGCGGATCGCCGTGGCAACCGGTCGCGAGAAGGCCGATCTGGTGATCCGGAACGTCGATCTCTATTCACTGATCACCGGAGGAATCGTACATGGCGACATCGCGGTGGCGGGAAACGTGATCGCCGGGATCGGGTCGGAGTACCGTGGCGAAACCGAACTTGACGGAACCGGGCTGATCGCGGTTCCGGGCTTCATCGATTCCCATGTCCATCTGGAGTCGACGATGCTTCTGCCGAGTGAATTTGACCGTCTTGTTGTGCCGCACGGGGTAACCACCGCGATCAGTGATCCGCATGAACTGGCGAATGTCGCCGGCGTTGCCGCGATTGAGTATTTTCTCGCGGCTGCGGCCGGACTGGTGCTTGATCTGAAGGTGCAGCTGCCGAGTTGCGTCCCTGCTACGGAGTTTGAAACCTCCGGCGCCCGGTTGACGGCGGCGGACCTTGCCGGTTATTTCGAGCGTGGTGCATTCGGGCTGGCCGAAGTGATGAATGTTCCCGCGCTGACTGCGGGGGATCCGGAGATGCTTGCGAAGCTTGTCCTCGCCTCCGGCCGGATCGTTGACGGCCATTGCCCGCTGGTCGGGGGGCGTATCCTCGACGCCTGTCTCGTCGCCGGGGTGCGCAACTGTCACGAATCGAGCCTGGTTGCCGAGGCGATGGAGAAGCTGGAGAAGGGCATGACGCTGCTGATCCGCGAAGGGTCGGTCGGTTGCAACCTTGAGGCGCTTGCGCCGTTATTGAATCCGATTACCTCTGTCGGGTGTGCCTTCTGTTCCGACGACCGTAATCTCTCCGACATCATCCGTTCCGGGCATATCGATTACATGATCCGCAGGGTGATCGAACTCGGGGGTGATCCTCTCAGCGCCTACCGCGCCGCTTCGTGGTCGGCTGCGCGCGCTTTCGGACTCTTCGACCGGGGGCTGGTCGCTCCGGGGCAACGGGCGGACATCGTGCTGCTTCGCGATCTCGGAAGCTGTGCAATCGAACGGGTGATCGCCGGAGGTCGTCCCGTTGATGCGGCATTGTTTGATGCACGTCCGCCGGCTCCGTCGCCGGAGCGTTTTCTTCACTCGGTTCACCGTCTTCCGGTGGCGCCGGCTGACTTCGTTGTGCGGAGTCGTGAGCGTTCGACGCCGGTCATCGGGGTTTCCTCCGGATCGTTGATCACGGAAAAGCTCTGCTTCGAGCTTGAGGTCGCAGACGGGGTGAAATGTGCCGATCCGGCGCGGGGAGTCCTGAAGCTGGCGGTGCTCGAGCGTCATGGGATCAACGGCAATATCGGCCGCGGTTTCGTCCATGGATTCGGAGGTTTTTCCGGGGCGCTCGCCTCCACGGTCGGGCATGACAGTCACAACCTCTGTGTGGTCGGTTCGAATGATGCGGATATGGCGGTGGCGGTCAATGCTCTGATTGCATCCGGCGGAGGATTCTCTGCGGTTTCAGAAGGCGAGGTCGCCGCATTGCTGCCGCTGGAGGTGGGCGGGTTGATTTCCGCACGTTCTTTCCCGGAAGTGCTTGAAGAACTGGAGCGGGTTCACGCCGCCGCCCGTCGGATCGGCTGCCTGCTGGAAGCTCCCTTTGAGGCGTTGTCGTTTCTGGCGTTGCCGGTGATCCCACATCTGAGGTTGACCGATCGCGGCCTCTTTGACGCCGACGATTTCTGTCTGATGACGGAATAACCCGGGCCGTGCCGCGGCGGGGAAGAAAACCGTGTTTTTGCCGTGGGCATGTCTTGAAATGACGGGGAGCCGGGATTATTTTCAATGAAATGACAGTGGCCGGCGCAACATGTTCCGGCCCGGAATACAGCAGGAAAGTTTCAAAATCATGGATACCCAGCGGGAGCGTGGCGACCGGATCTGGTCGCAGATGATCGAACACGAAAACTACAGCGATTTGAACTTGCTTGAGCCGGTTGCTCTCTTTGAACGTCTCCGGGATGATGCCGGTGCCAACCGCGCAGTCTACCACATGGCCGGTTGGTTTGACCGGCCGCACCCGACCGGACGTGACATCCGCGGCGAGTGCGATTTCGCGGCGGAGAAACTGGCATTCGTTCTGGCGCGTTACCGTGAGCGCCTGGAGCCGGACACACTTGCGGCGATTCTCCGCTTTTTCACGCAGTTCAATTTTCAGAGCATTTATGACTCGGAGAATCACCATCTGCTGTTTCATTCCTCCCGTTTCATCGTCGCCTCCCGCTTCCCGGAGCTTGAATTCCGCAATTTCGAGGGGAGAACCGGCGCCGGTATCGCCGCGGAGGACCTGGTGTGGCTGAAGAAATTTCTCCGCTTCCGGGCAAGACGCGGTTGGGGAGAGTTCGACTCCACCTGTTATATCATTCCCGACTGGGAGTGCATGTGTCTGTTGTTCGACTACTCCGGCGATGCCGAATTGCGCCGGCTCTGCGAAAACATGATGAACCTTCTGCTGGCGGATTTCATGCAGGAGTCGTTCGAAGGCTGCCATGGTGGTGCACATGGGCGGATCTATCCGCCGGAGGCACTCGATTACGCGAAAGGTGGCAGCTATGCGCTGGCCTATTTCTATTGCGGTGTCGGCGACGGCAGCCGGGTGGACCGGGCGCCGGTGGAGGCGCTGACTTCGGAGTTCGTGCCGCGTCCGGAAATTCTGGCGATTGCCCGCTGGAATCCGACCGGCGAAATCCAGATTTTCGAACGCAAGCATCTGCACAATCTCAGCGATGTATTGCCGGAGCATCCTCTCGCCGGGAGCATTCGGAAATGTACGCTCCGCAGCCGCAACTATCTGATCGGGAGTGTGGTATCCCAGGATGATTATCCCGACGCCATATCCCGCGGCTACGCCTGTCATCAGCAGCATGACTGGGATGCTTTCCTGCGCGGTGGCTCGACTCGGAGCCGCATTTTCACCCACCACCCCGGGGACTTCGGGGAGCACAACCGCTGGACCGGAGATCTCTGCTGTCGTTGCGGACAGTTCTTCATGAACCGTTCCGCGGTGCTCTCTCTCTACAACATTCCGGCGGACCAGCCGTTCCAATACATTCACGCTTATCTGCCGAAAGCGGAGTTTTTCGACGTGATCGAGACGCCGGAGGTGGTGTTCGCCTCCACTCCGATGGCCTATGCCGCCCTGATTTTCCTGAATCCGTGGCGGTGGACCGACGATTATGAATTTGAAGGGCGTGAGATCATCTCCGACGGGGCGGTCAATGCTGCGATCTGCGAGGTTGCCGAGGCTGCTGACTACCCGAGTTTCATCGACTTCCAGAAGGAGATCCTGGCGAACTCCTGGAGTTTGGACCGCGATCATCTGCGCCTGACCTATGTGTCGAATCGCTGCGGCGCACTTGAACTGGGGGCCGACGGTTCCCGCTGGGTTGACGGTGTGCCGGTGAAGCGGAACGACCGGTTGTACGATTCGCCGCTGATTCAGTCCGACTGGGATTCCGGCATCGTTACGATTACCGCGCCCGGATTCGAAAAGTTGACGCTGGAGTTTTGACCTCCCGTCGGCGTTTTTCTTTCCCGTGGTGCTGTTTGTTCCGTGAGAAGGGGCGTGGCGTCAGCTCCCCGCGTCTGTGTGTATGCGTACTCATGGTCGAAGTTGGGAAATCAACCGGTCTGCAACCGGTTCCTGAGAGAGTTTCCGGAGAAAGGATCGCTGAATATGAAAACTGTATTTCTGATTCCGATGTTGGCGGTTACGCTGATGGCCGGAGCCGAAACGTTGTTCCCGCGGGGGGGGCGAGAGCCGGGTCGTCGACCGCAAGGCGGAGAAAGTTCTTCAACAGAACGGGCATACTCTCTTCCGGTTGACGACGGAGCTGGATCGGGCATTGGCGGCAAAGGTTGACGTGAAGCCGGTGGGCGAGGGGGTCGAGATTGACACGGATGCGGCATTCCGGGCCGGGGCGATCAAAGTCAATCTGCGAACCGGCTCCCTGGCGGTCCAGGAGTTTTCCGACAAACTCTGCGAACTGACATTGACGGTCGAGGGGCCTGCGGGGGCGCAGATGGATCTCTACTTTGAGGGAGTTTCCCCCGATCGACCACATTACTATAAAGCGCGCAAGGTCACTTTGTCGGGAAAACGCGAACAGTTCCGGTTCCGCGAGGCGCTTCCGGCACAGATGCGGGAACTGCATCTGCGGTTCGATATTCTCTCGCCGGGTTGTTTCCGGATCGGGGAGTATGGAATCGAGGTGATCAAGACGGTTCCGGCATGGATACCCGGTCGTTCCGGGGAACTCATCTGTTCGCTGGAAGAGGTGAGTGTGCATGAGGGATCCGGGAGCCGGGAGCTCCGGCGGCAGGAGCGGACCGTGCTGCAGGCGACGGCGGAACCGGTCGGCATTTCTCCGGAACTGTTTGTCGTGAAGCCGGAATCCGGCGGCATTGCCGTCGACACGACGAAAGCATTCGCCTCAGGCGCGAAGAAGGTCCGTTTGAAGACCGCCTCTCTGCCCGGAAAAACATTTCCGGAGGAACTCTATGAGCTCTCGGTCGCACTGGAGGGGCCTGCGGGGGCGCGGATGGATCTCTACTTTGAAGGTGTTTCCCCGGAAAATACGCATTACTACAAATTCCGCCAGGTCGTGTTGTCGGGGAAACGGGAGGTATTCCGGTTTGAGGATGAGATTCCGACGCAGATGCGGGAGCTGCATCTGCGGTTCGATTTTCTGACTCCGGGCCTTTTTCGGGTCGGTGATATCGGATTCCGGGCGCTTTCGCTTCCGCCGCCCCGGGAGGAGAATCCGAAGCTGCTCTTTTACGCGCCCTTTGACGGAACTCCCGAAGCGGCGGTGGCCGGCGGTTCGAAAGTGCCGGAAGTTGCGGAGAAGCTCGCGTTTGCCGACGGTGTCAGCGGGCAGGCGCTCCGTTCCACGAAAAAGGCCGGTTCGCTGCTGCGCTATGCGCTGGAGGGCAATCTGCGCCCGGAAACCGGTACCATTTCGCTCTGGTTCAAGCCGGAGTGGAAAGAGACGATTCCCCGTACCTCGAACCCGGAGAAGTGGCAGACATTGTTGACGATGGATCGCCCTGAACCCCGGGTCGGCTCCGGCGCAGTCTGGGTCTGGAGCTGGGGCAGTTATGCGCGGGGCGAGATCAGTGAGCCGCTGGACAGCTACATTCAGTCCGGCCTCCCGCTGGAGCCGGGGCGGTGGCATCATCTCGCACTCACCTGGGGGGGGGAAAGGCGCACGATTTTTCGTCGACGGTCGTGAGGTATTCTGCCACCGTGACAACGATTCCCCGCTGAAGGGGTGGCGGCGTGCTTCTCAGGAGTCGGTCCGGTCGATCCGCAGCTTTTTTGTCGGCGGATTCGGTGGGGCGGAGCAGGCCGATGGGTTGATCGATGAACTGAAGATCTATTCCGCACCTCTCGATCCGCAGGAGTTGAGCAGGGAGACCGGTCGATTTCTGAAGCTTGATCTCGATCTTCTGACCGGTTATTTCGCTCCGGATGGCCCCCGGCGACTCATCTTCCGGGCATTCAACCGTAGCGCGGAACCGCTGCCGGTGGTCTGGCGGCTGACCGCTCCGGACGGCCGTCGGATTGCCGGTTCCGATGGTATGGTTACGGTGCCTGCCGCCGGGGCGCTGCTGGTGGAACCGGGAGAGCTGCCGGAGCTTGCGCCCGGGGAGTACTGGTTGACGCTTTCCGGGGGGGGCTGTGAAGTGCGTCGCCCCATACAGGTGTTTGACGATCAGAATCCCTGGAAGAGCGACGGTACCACAATGAAGCTGACGGAAGTGGAACGGATCACTCCTGAGCCCGGGTTGGCCGCGGATCGTTTTCTGTCGCTCGGGACGCTGCGGACCGCGACACTTGACGGACGCCGTTATCTGGAGGCCGGAACGGAACCGGGGGACCGTTTCGCGATCCGTTTCCGGTTGCCGGAGACGAAGTCGGCTTATCTGGTTGAATGGGATTATCCCGACGATCGCCGCCGTACCGCCGACGTGATTGTCCAGTCGTCGATGGTCGGCAGAAACGAGTATGAGCTTCAAGTCGGTTATTGTACCGGTGACGAGTATCGCAATTCCGGGCGGATGTTGACGCAGCGCAACATCTATTTCCCGCATTCGACCGATGTGTCGCTGGTATTCATGACCGCTCGGAAAGATGCGCCTGCCGCTGTCGGTGAGATTCGTATCTACCGGATCGAAAACGGGTTGCCGCCCGCGCAGGTTCGAGTCGCCGATCCCGTTGAAGGGCATACCCGCAGTCTGGGAATCTATTATGAGGATCCCGCTCTCAACTACGGTTTCGCTGCGGACGGTTCCGGTATGCCCGGACTTGATGTACTGCTCGATCGTCTGGTTGCATATATGAAGTACAGCGGGCAGAATCTTCTCGCCTATCCGGCGGTCTGGTACCACGGATTGATCGATGACCGTTACAATCCGCGCGATCATGCGCCGAATTTTCTGGACGCCTTTCTGACCCGGTTCGACCGGGAGGGGCTGGACTTCATGGCGACGATGAATCGGAACAGCATGGAGTTTCCCCGCGGGCTGGTGAACAAGCGTTCCATCGAGTCGGGGGCGCTGCATCCGACCGCGATCTCGATCTGGAACACCGGGAAGCCCAATCCCGGCGGCTGGCACAACACTCCGCCGAACTTCAACATCCTTCATCCCGATGTGCAGAAACAGATTGTTGCGGATGTCGACCGTATTCTCGAAATCGGGGCGCGTCATCCTTCTTTCAAGGGGATTGTGCTCCATCTCCCGCAGCATGTGATGCTCTGGTTCGGCGATCTGCGGGCCGGATACAACGATTATGCGATCGAACAGTTCGAAAAGGAGACCGGGATCAAAGTTCCGGTCGATCGTTCGGAGCCGATGCGCGGTCGTCTCTACGCCGACTGGTTGCTTGCCAACGCCCGGGAACCGTGGGTCGACTGGCGCTGTCGTCGGCTCGCGGCGTTCTATCGTTCCCTGGCCGACCGGATCTCCGCCCGCCGCAGCGACTTGCGGCTGGTGATCAACAGCATGATTCCGGTTTCGGAGATTCAAGCGGCCGACTATACGACGCCCGATTTCGTCGAGCGCCGGAACCGGGAGGCCGGACTTGATCCGAACTATTATCGCGGAGCGAAAAACATCGTGCTGGACCAGACGCTCTATCCGGCCGATTACCGCCACCGGGCGGGACAGCGGCTCAAGGCCGAAAATTATGCACGGTTGCGGGTGATCGATACCAGACCGGAATTTTACAAGCTTCTTGAGGGGGCCGTCGCTCCCTGGATTCACATGCATGACCGCTACTGGGAGTCAGCAATCGGCAACGCGCAGGAACGGCTCTCCGCACCGTGGTTCAAAGAGCAGACCTGGCGGGTCAGCACACTGAATCCGGCCGGGTTCCATGCGATGCGTCACTATGTGCTGCCGCTGCGTTACACCGATCTGCTCGGCATCAGCAAGGGCGGATTCCTGATCGGAACTTATGGGATGGAGGAGTATCTGACCCCGTTCGCAAAGGCTTTCCGGGCGCTGCCCGCGAAGGTGTTTGATGATCTGGAGACCGGTTCCGGAACTTTGAAGGCGCGCCGCCTCGAACATGACGGTTCCACCTGGTTCTACGTGGTCAACACCACGGACGTTCCGGCCCGGGCGGAGGTTCGCGTTGCGGGAGAGGTGACCGATCTGGTCTCCGGTCGGCCGGTATCGGCGGAGAATGGCGGATTCTCTCTTGAAATGCAGCCATACCAGCTGCGTTCCTTCCGGACTCCGGGAAGTGCAGCTGTCCGGGTTGAGGTACGTTGAGAGGATCGAAGGAACTCAGGGCCAGCAGAGACCGATCAGGCCGGAGAGACAGAGCAGGATCGCCGCTCCCTGCAGCAGCCGGATCTTTTCCTTGAGCAGCAGAATGCTGCAGAGCGAGAAGGTGACGATGCAGGAGCCGACCATCAGCGGATAACAGACTCCGCCGGCTCCGGCGTCGGCCATGGCGTTCATGCCCGGATAGAACAGGGTGTAGGCGAAGATCAGATTGAAGAACTGCAAGGCGCAGATGTATTTCCAGAGGGTCCGGTTCCCGAGATTGGCGCGGATTTTTTTCCATCGTTCCGGCGTCATCAGAACCAGGTTGTAGAGAACTGCTCCCGTCAGAGTTCCGCCCGCCGTGGAGAGGGCGCGGGTGATGCTGTTGACCGCCCGGGCCGACTCGAAATACGAGGGCGCGGTCGCGATGTTCTGTTGAACTCCGCAGAGCAGAAAACAGATGAATGCGGGCAGCAGCCAGGAGCCCGAATGGTTGCTGTTGTCTTTGCCGAGCGCGAAGAGAAGCAGCGCGAATACCAGTAACCCCAGCCCGAGCAGCCGCGGCGTCGTTGCTTCCATTCCGAAGAAGAGCATGCCGCCGAGAAAGGGGAAGATCAATGCCGACTGGATGATCGACCAGATGATGCCGTTGGGACCGCGCTGCATCGCGTAGGACATGATCTGCAACATCGAGAAATTGATCAGCCCGGAGACCATGTAGGCTCCGCAGGTCAGCAACAGCACGGAAGCCGGACACTCCGGTCTCCCCGTCAGCAGCAGAATCACCGTACTGCAACTGACGGAAAAAAAGGCTCCGAAGAGTTGCACCAGGCTCGGCTCGATTCCCCGTTTCGGAGCATCGCCCATTACAAAACCAATCAGACACCAGCTTCCGCCGACGATCACCATTGCAATGATGCCGAACCAGATCGAGTTGAAAAATCCCAGTTCCATTTTCATTCCCGCCGGCTGTCGCCGACCATGTGTTTCCCATGTGTTCACAACTACAGCTCATTACTATATCTGTTGTTTGGATTAATTCAAATAAAATAAGCAATTATAGTGATTATTTTGTGCGGCGGGAGCCGGATGGGAGCCATCCGGCTTGCCGTCAGACTTCCGTGGTTCGGATGCCGGAGAGCGCAGGCCGGGTGTTCAGCAAATATCGATGCATATTTACCAAATGGAAAAGACGTTCCAGATGGTTGCTTTTTGGGGAGGTGCGGCTTATGTTTTTGTTGGAGGATGTTCCGGTACAGGGCTGGGACGCAACAGGAAACTCCCCGGGGGAACCGCAATCATGAATGTCGATTTAGCCGCCAAGATGGAAGAGGCCTGGGGCCATATCTGGAATCGTCTCTTCTGTGAAAAGACCAACCTTTTCTACGATTACATCACCTCCTATGAGCCGGGACATGCATTCGACCATCTGCCGCACCCGGATGAGATCGCCGCACTTTTTCCGAATCCCTGTGGATGGGGCACCGGTATGGAGGACAGTATGCTCAATGCCGGTTCGGTCATGGATGTATTGCGGTTACGCCGGGAGGTGATTGGCGATCCCGAGGCGCCCGGGCGGGCCGGTCGGGTGCTTGACGGCATGTATCTCGCTTCCCACGTTCACGGTGTCGACGGATTTGTGGCACGCAGTGTCTCTCCACGCGACGGTCGCTCCTGCTATGGAAACAGTTCGCGTGACCAGTTTACCCTGTGTGTTTACGGAGCATGGCGGTTTCTGCGCGCTTTCCCCGATGCTCCGCCGGAAAAACTCGAGAAAGCCCGTCGGTTGCTGCTTGACGTCGCCGCCTACTGTGAACGGGTCATCACCGTCGGCGGCGGGAGCAACCTGCTCCGTCTCGACGGCAGACCGGGATTGGTTTCAGAGATGACCGGTCCCGGCGTCGGCATTCATGAGATCATGCGGTTACCCATGTTTTACGCAGCCGCGTGGGAGGCTTCGCGGGAACCGCACTGGCTGGAACTTTGCCGTCGCTATGCCAGGCCGGGCATCGAGGTGAATCTCAAAATTGCCGACGACCGCCCGTGGTGGGACGTGGAGTTCTGCCAGATGCAGCTTTCGCTGGTGCTGCTGCATGAAACGGAGCCGGAACCGGAACTCCGGGAGAAATACCGGGAGGCGATCCGTCGTACCGCCGAACTGGCCGAGAAGTATTTCCACAAGGCATATGCCGAGGCTGCCGCTTTCGCCGATGACTGGTCGACTCCAAATCGAATCTGGCGACAGACGCCGATGAAGATTCGAGCGGAAACGCTGCCGAACCCGGCGGATTCGGCACTCGGCTGCGGCGGAACGGCGTGCCTGATGCCCGGCTTACCCGGTCCCTACCGCGAACTTTACCGGCATTTGCGTTCCATGGGGAATTACCTCTATACGATTCTGCTGTGCGAGGAATACACCCCGGCACGGGAAACGCTTGACGGCTTTACCCGGATTGCACTCAAACCGGATTACAACCGCCACGCTTCCGACGGGCCGGTTAATCTGCTGCACGGCTATTGGGTTGCCCGCCGCCGGCGTTTTTTCGACTGATTGCCGGACCCGTGGAATGGGGAAAGGAAAACGGTCCGTGGTTCGAAAGTGATCCGCGGACCGTTTTCAGCTTCCGGGCGCGGGATTCTACTTTTGATTCCGCTTCATGTAATTGACCAGAATTTCCTTGCGGGTGGTGGAGGGGTAGATCCTCTTGTCGTCCGGGTCGATGCTGTGCTCAGCGCTCCAGCCGTCCCATTCCCGGAAAGCATGGAACGTCCAGTCCCAGCCGTACTCTTCAAAGAGATCGATGTAGTCGGTGAGGTACTGCTCGGCGCCGGGTGCCCAGCGGGCCACGCCGAACTCGCCGACGAAGATCGGCACATGGTATTGCTGCTGGAATTTCACCACCGGTTCAAGTGATCTGCGCAGCATCTCCTTGTTCCAGACCTGGCCGTCATATTTGACTCCGGGATAACGACCGACCATCTTCGCTCCATGGACGCCCTGATGGGTATAGCCGTGCGGCAGATAACAGTGAACCGTGTAGATCGTATTGGGCACATTGATCGGTTTGAGTGCGCCGAATCCGACCGGATTGCCTCCGATCGCACAGGCGACGATGATCGGTGTGTCGGGATCGATTTCGCGGATCGCCTTGGCGATACGTTCCGCGAAGCGGTTCCAGTCGAGCGCGCCGTCCGGTGTGTAGACGTAGGAGGGTTCCAGCGGCTCATTGAGGATATCATAGCCGTAGATATTCGGGTTGCCTTTGAAGTGACGTGCGATCTCCTTCCAGAGATCGACGATCATCTCCTGCGCTTCGGGGGTCCAGATCCCGACGTTCTGCAGGATGGCATTCAGCGTGGCCGGTCCACTGTGGAGGTCGATCACGACTTTGATGCCGTTTTTTTCAAGTTCGGGGAGGATTTTGTCAAGCGCCGCGATTCGGGCCTGTCCCCATGCCCGGTATTTCTCCGGGGTATTCTGGTCACCGCCGCCGCCGAACTGGTAGCGGATCAGATTCCCGTGCCACTCCTGACCGAAGATACGGACGACTTCCGGATCCGCAATCCCGCCGCCGACCATTGCACCGCGATATTTCGGAGTTTTCTGCAGAGGGGCGGTATTCCGGTTCTCTTTTGCGAGCGGTTCCGGCAGCGGAGCCAGGGAGAATTTCAGATCTGCGTAATACGCGGTGCCACTCTTGCCGGCGTGGTCGAAGATCAACTGCAAATTGCCGCAGTAGTCGGGAATCCGGATCGAGTAGGCGAACTTGCGCCAGCCATAATTCCCCTTGTCGGCGGAACGGGACGGATAATATTCCCCGGGGCCGGGCGTGTATTTCGGGGCGATGAAGAGCGTGTTTCCGCCGCCGGGCAGGTTTTCCCCCCTGACCATCGCTTCCACCGTCACCAGGCGACCTCTCAGCAGGTTCAGCAATTCCGCATCGATGGGCATGGCTGCGCGGCCGTTTTTTCCGGTTACTTTGATGGCGTTCCTTCCATCCGGCCCGCCCCCCGGCACGAATTCGGCTCCTTCCACCCGGGCGGCGTCGGCTGCGGTGGCGAACTTCTGTTCATAGACAACGCCGGAAGGAGATTCGGTGGATTCCGCTGCGTTGCCGGTCAGGACAGCGGCGGCTGCCGCCACGGAAGAGATGGCGATGGAAATGTTTTTCATTCGTTCCCCTGCTGTTGGGTTGGTGTTTAAGATCGGTCTGCCGACTGCATTCTGAATAACAATACTGCGCGCCGGCTGTTTATCAAGCCGGTTCCCTCTGAAAAAGGAAATTTTTCCGTGTCGGGGCGAGGGGGAGGAAAACAGGGAGTGGATTACGACGGCAACAGGGCGCCGAGTCGTGGAAACGTTCGCACGGCATTTTCAAAAAAGACCTTTCCGTGGAACTCCTCCGGAATCAGGCGTCGGATGATTTCAAGATAGGCGCCGAGATTGACCAGCGGCCAGTCCGAACCGTAAAGCAGCCTGTCATAGTCGGAGAGGTAGGTAATCCAGGTCTGGAGATGGTCCAGATAGCCATGGTAATGGGTCCAGAACCAATCCGGATCGAAGTTTCCGATCGCCAGTCCCGAGAGATCGATGGAGACATTGGGATTTTTCGCCGCGACTTCCGTGGCGTCCACGATCCACGGATTCCCGTAATGCGCCATCACGAAGCGGACGCGCGGAAAGTTGACGGCAACCTCATCCACGGTCAGCGGATGGGAATATTTCAGGACCCCGCGGTGCCCCGCCGTATCGCCGGTATGGATGACCACCGGGACATTGTATTTCTCCGCGAGTTCATAAAACGGGTGGTGGAGCGGGTCGTTCAGATAGATTTGATTGTACCCTGGATAGAGTTTGAGGCCGACACAGTGAGGGGATTTCAGATGCTCCTCATAGAGGGGGAGGGAGGCCGCGATGTTGCCCGGGGTCAGGGTACGGCTTTCGACGCCGCAGCAATAGCAGATGAAGCCGGGTTGTGTCCAGTGGTCGAGGCGGAATGTACCTCCGAGGTTGATGGTCATTGGGATGGAGACGCCGGGTTCCTCGTTATGACTACCGGTCCCCATGGCGACGGCCATCACGATACCGTGCCGCTGGAACTCCTCCTTCAGATGCGCTGTTGAGTTGAGATGCCCGGCTTCCCTGGCGGTCGCTTCGAAACCGGAATGATCGGCGAAATGGATGTGGCAGTCGATGATTTTCATACAGATTTCCTCACGAATCAAGAGTACGGTATTCAATATAAATCCCTCTGTCCGGAAATCAATTCTCCGTGGGCGGAAGAATCTCCAATTCGCCTTTCCCCTGTTTTCTGGGCAGAAAATACGTTTTTTTTATTTTTCGGCCCTTGAAAATTCAGAAAAAAGGTGTCTATTAAAGGGTGCCGGAACGAAAGAGCTCCGGTATGAAGGTGGCAGGATAGCTCAGTCGGTAGAGCAGGGGACTGAAAATCCCCGTGTCCCCAGTTCGATTCTGGGTCCGGCCACCATTTTTTTTTGCCCAAAGATCAGAGATTTTACCTCAGGTTCTCCAATTTCAGCAGTTTTCTGTCCGATTTTCAATTAACGTACTTCAAGGCCCTTTCTGCCTCAAAGTGTAACCAAACTGTAACCAAAAATAATGGCTCTTTCGGAAAAGTCAAACGACAAGTAAATCGCCTCCTCCAAAATCTACTTTTATAATCCGGCTGCATTTTGAGAATTAAAAAAAGAGGCTCCGGTTTTAATCGGAACCTCTTGCCGGATCAAGCCTCGCGACAACAGGGCTTGAAACCGGCACTGATGACGGAAGCCAGCCAAAACAGACCGGCAAGCAGCATCAGGCCGATACC
>CALXOA010000069.1 GCA_944389895.1 uncultured Victivallis sp.
GCTCTCCGGCGGCTTTTCCCGCACCACCAATAACCGGATGGAAATCTTCGCCGCGATCGCCGCGCTGGAGATTCTGACCGAACCGTGTGAAATCACTCTTTATTCGGATTCCAGTTATCTGGTCAACGCGGTTGCAAAGCGCTGGCTGGCCGGCTGGAAGCGCGCCGGATGGCTCCGGCGAGACCGCCGCCCCGTGTTGAACCGGGATCTCTGGGAACGGTTGCTCGCTGCGATGGCTCCGCACCGGATCCGGTTCGTCTGGGTCAAAGGGCATGCCGACAATACGGAGAATGCCCGTTGCGACGCGCTTGCGACAGCGGCCGCTCTGCGGCAGCCGCTGCCTCCGGATCCGGGTATGTAGCCGGAATTACAGCACCGCGTTGGCGGCGATGCAGCTCCGGTAGAATTTCGCACTCATTTTCGGAGTGCGTTTCAGCGTCGAATAGTTCACATAAACGATGCCGAAGCGTTTCTGGAAGCCCTGCGCCCACTCGAAGTTGTCGAGGAGACTCCAGACGAAGTACCCCTTGAGCGGAATCCCCTCCGCGGTTGCCCGCTGGGCGTTGCGCAGGTAAGTGCGCAGGTACATCGTGCGATCGGTGTCGTAGACTTCGCCGTCGGAAGCGAGACGGTCGGCGGAGGGACAGCCGTTTTCCGTGATGTAGATGGGAACCGTGTTCCAGAGGTCGTGGCAGTGGCGCGGCGTCCAGTAGAGACATTCCGGACCGAACTTCAACCACTCCACGTTCATCTGCGGATGCGAGGCACAACGCGGAATGATCCGGTATCCGCGCGGCGCACTATCGTCGGCCATCACATATTCCGGCGTGTAAATGTTGAGTCCCTGGAAATCGATCGGAGCACCGATGAGCTTGAGCTCTTCATCGGTGTACTCCGGCATGTCGGCGCCCAGGTCGGCGATTACCTCATCGGGATAACGCCCTTCGCGGATCAGCGTGAGGATCTGCCCGTTCTGCAGTCGGAAGGCCTTCCGGGTCGCTTCAATGTGTTCCGGTGTTTCGATTGCCGGCACGTAGTTGCCCGGATTGTCCACAAGCCCGACAATCACATCCTTCGGCGCGTTGGCCCGGAGCGCCGCGAGCGCCATGCCGTGGGCGAGACAGCCGTTGTGGATCGTCTGGTTGACCTCTTTGCGGCCCAGCCGCAGGCCGGGCGCGGATCCTCCGTCGCCGTAACCGGCCCGGGTGAAACAGATGATTTCGTTGACGGTGAAGAAGCGTTTGACACGATCCGTGATTTTTGAGGCGACATAGCCGGAATAGTCACCGAATGCCTTGCAGGTGTCCTTGTTGAGCCAGCCGCCTTTCTCCTCGAGCGCCTGGGGCAGGTCCCAATGGAACATGGTGATCCAGGGTTCGATTCCGTTGGCGAGCAGTTCATCGATCAGGCGGTTGTAATAATCAAGTCCAGCCGGATTGATGCGGCCGGTCCCTTCCGGGAAGATGCGCGACCAGGCGATCGAGAAACGGTACGCCTTGATTCCGAGCCACTTCATCAGCTGGACATCCTCCTTGTAGAGGGTGTATTGCGAACTGCCGACCAGCGGAATATCGTCGTTCTCGATCGTACCGGGCTTGCGGCAGAAGTGGAGCCAGTTGCTTTCACCGGCGCCATCCGCTTCCAGATGACCTTCCACCTGGAAAGACGCGGTTGCGGCACCCCACAGGAAATCTTTCGGGAATGAATAAGTGTGCATGAATGCCTCACTTTGATTGGGTTCGGGTTATTGTTTCAAGAGAGAAAAAACACCGGAACCTGGGCAGTCCGGTGTTTCCCGTGCAAATTCACGAAGTACGTTACTTGTTGCCGTAGCCGAAACCGGCCTTGACCAGATAGTCGTAACTGCGGCGAATCGCTTCCGTCATGTCGATCGAGCAGTAGTCGAGTTCGACCACGATGTTGTCGATCGAATCGGGCGTGGCCGCCAGCACCGCGGGAATGTCCATCTCGCCCTCGCCGAGCGGGCGCAGGTCGACTTTGCGGTCGTAGGTACCGTTGACGATCCGCAGCTCCGCCTCATTCCGTTTCAGGATACCGTCCTTGACGTGAAGCAGGATCATGCGGTCGGCGAAAAGTTTGACCATTTCGGCCGGATTCTCGGTTCCGAAATTGCTCGACCAGAAGGCGTCGATCTGGAATTTCACTTTCGGGCAGAGTTCCGCATAGATCTGATACTTGAGCTTGCCGTTGAGCCGTTCGAACTCCCAGTAGTGGTTGTGCTGGAAGAGCGTCAGCCCGGCTTTCTCGAGCTTTTCCTGCATGATGGAAGTCTTTTCCGCGGTCGCCTTGATCGCATCGAGATCCTTGAAATCATCCGGCCCGTAGCCGCAGACCACCTGCTTGAGCCCGAGTTCCCCCGCCTGGTCGATCGACTCCTCGATGTTGTCGATGCTGCACCACGGACGGTGTGAGGAGTACATCTCCAGACCGAGATCGGTGATGATCTTTTTAAATTCGGAGAGCGAAAGATTGTAGAAACCGGCCGGCTCAACCGCCTTGTAACCGATGTCGGCCACGGTCTTGAGCACACCGACGAAATCTTTTTCCGCTTCATTCCGCAGTGAGTAAAGCTGGACCGCCAAAGCTCTTTTTTTCATGATCGCTCGAACCTTTCCGTTTTACTGTTTGATCGGAAGCATGACTAAAGGTAGCATACTCCAATTACTATAGCGGTGTGAAAACGAAACTCAATAGACCGAAACTATAATTTATTGACCATTCATGTGTTTCCTGCCGGAAAACTTTCTCCGGCAGCCGACCGTGGTCACTCCTTTCCCCTGAGCGGTTTCTCCTGCCGCCCGCGGACGAACTGGCTCGGATCATCGCTGATGTTTTCCAGAAGCCGGACAAGTTCATCGAGGGAATTGTCGAACCGGGTCAGACTCATCTCGAAACGGAGGCTCATCTGCTCGGCCTTTTCGCCGAGTTGCCGGCTTCCCTCACGGGCATCCGCGAGGGCTGACCGGGCTTCGATCAGGAAATGGTCAAGGTTGCGGATCGTTGCGCCGATCTCCTGGTCTTCCGCGAATTTCTTCAGGCTGCGGATGCCGATATCCACATTGTCGATCACGCGGTTGAACTTGGCGACATTCTCATCGGAAAGCACGATTTGAAGGCGGCGGCTTGAGTTCTCAAGATTTGCGCAGATGCTGTTGATGTTTCTGAGGGTATTGCGCAGTTCACTCTGATTCAACAGTTCGCTCATGTTGTCGAGCGTCTCGTTGAGCTTGTCGGCAAGTTGAATGAAGTTCACTTTCTCGAGTTCGTCGAGCATCCGGCTGATGTTCTGGATCGCGTTGCCGATGTGCGACGGGCGCGATGGAATGTAGGTCACTCCGACCGGCGGGCGGATGTCGAGACGGGGCAGCGCCGTCGGCACGGAATCCGAGACGGAAAGTTCCAGATAGGAACCTCCCATCAGGCCGGCGGCGTTGATGAAGCACATCAGATTCTTGCGCTGCATGATCGTGCTGATGTCGGCGGTCCTGAAGCCGGAGGTGTTGTCGGAGTCGCCGCTTTCGACGGCAGACGGGAAGATTTCGAAATAGATGGCGATGCAGCCGTCGCCTTCACGCATCGCCATTCCGGTGATTTTCCCGACCGGCAGGCCGAGATATTTGACCGGGGATCCGACCGCCAGACCTTCAACGGAACTGTTCAGGACGGTCATGGCACGGAATTTCGGAGCGAAGAGCAGATTGATCCCGGCCGACACGAAAGCGATGATCAACAGCGTGATCGAGATCAGCAGGAATGCTCCGAGCTTGATTTTGTTTGCTTCATTCATGATGAATCTTCCTCTGGAAGTTTTGCGTTTTCATACGGAAAGTCCGAAGAGAGAGGTCAGCAGCGCGTCCACAACGACGATCAGAAAGATCGACGTGACCACTGCACTGGTGGCGGAACTGCCGACGCCCTGCGCATTCCGTTCGGCATTCAGCCCCTTCATACATCCGACCGACGCGACGATCATCGCAAAAGCGATGCTTTTGACCAGCCCCTGGGTCAGATCGATCGGCTGGATGATTTCGAAGCTCTTCGACAGATATTCGGCGACCGAAGTGTTCAGCATTGTGCAGACGATTGCCATGCCGCCGATGATTCCGCAGGCATCGGAGATAATCGTCAAACCGGGCATGATCACGATCAGGGCAAGAAATTTCGGGAGGATCAGGTAGCGGCCGATGTCGAATCCACTGGTGAACATGGCGTCGATTTCCTCATCCGCCTTCATCGAACCGAGTTCGGCCGCGAATGAGGAGCCGGTCCGTCCCGCGAGCACCACCGCGGTTACCAGCGGTGCCAGTTCGGTCACGATCACTGTCCCGACCAGATTGACCACATAGCCCTCAACTCCGAATCTCCCGAGCTGGACAATTGCCTGAAAAGCGAGGATCACGCCGATCAGAAATCCGAGCAGTCCTATGATCGGCATCGCATCACTGCCGCAACTGTCCATATAGTAGGAGACGCTGCGCCATTTGATCCGGGCGGGATGACGGAACGCATCGAAGACGGCGTGACGCAATTGCCGGAAAAAGGTGCAGAAGGCGCACACTTCCAAGGCGATTGCGATACTCGACTCCGCTATCTGAAGACAAAGTTCACGCAGAGAACGTGGTGTCCGCACTTTCATTTTTCCTCGGCCCGGTTGGTTGCGGGAGCGCTTTCTGCAATTGTCTCCGCCAGTTTTCGCACTGCTGCTCCGGCTGCCGCCGCAATTGCGTCCGGCGTGTTGGCCTCAAGCGGCACGGCGATGTCGAAGCGTTTCCGGATGGTTGCTGCGGAGTTGAAGGAATAGGACCCGGCGAGGCGGAACACCCGCTGTGAATCTTCGATTTCAAAGACTTCAAGGGTTCCCCTTACCGACTCCGCATCGGAAAATTCATTGGAGAGGAAGTAGAGGTTCAGCGTCCGGGCCACCAGCCGGCCCGGGGAAGACACCCACCTGTTATAGGGATCGGTGACGACCCGCCCGTCGGCGTAACGGACCTGAAACCGGCTGCCCGCACTCGAATCGTTGCGAAATTCAAATGCGTAAAGTGGCGGGGGCGCATTCAGCGCAGCTCCCCGAGGCAGATCAAATTCAGCAGTCGGGCGGTACGGCTCAAAAAGGCAGCCGCCGCAAAGCAGCAGAAGAAGCGGAAGAATGGTTGACGATGTTTTCATGATTAGACTTCCGTTTTGTTGAGATTGCATTTCAGATAATTTACAGGTTTCCGACGTTAAAATCAAATAAATCGATTCCGCCGGCTGCATTTTCTTCGGAAAACCTGTGTCCATGATTGCAAAAAAACGTCGAAAGGAGTATTTTATAAAATGTTTCGTCCACACAATTGAAGGCATTGCAATCGATGCATCTGGAAAAGATAAAATCACCGGCGGACCTGCGTTCGCTTCCGGCAGGCGCGCTGGAGGAACTCGCCGGGGAGTTGCGTGAACTTGTGATCGATACCGTCAGCCGCCATGGGGGCCACCTCGGGGCGAATCTGGGAACGGTCGAGTTGACGATTGCTCTGCACCGTGTTTTTGAGATCCCGGAGGACCGGCTTTTGTTTGATGTCGGTCATCAGGCGTATGTACATAAAATTCTGACCGGGCGCGCCGGGGAGTTTGCCGCTTCCCTGCGGCAGTTCGGGGGATGTTCCGGGTTCCCCGCCGGCTGGGAATCCCGGTTCGACGTCGGGGCGGCCGGCCATGCCGGAACGGCGATCTCCACTGCTCTCGGCATCTCCGCGGTGATGATGCGCGAAGGGAGTTCCCGGCGCGCGATCGCAGTGGTCGGTGACGGTTCACTGAACAACGGTATTTCGCTGGAGGGATTGAACAACGCCAGGCGGGACGGCCGCAACCTGATCGTGGTGCTCAATGACAATAAGATGTCGATCTCTGAAAACGTCGGCGGGCTGGCGAACTGTCTGAACCGGATTATTTCCGGCGGTTTCTACAACCGCACCAAGGCCGCCGCAAAACGGTTGCTGCTGTCATTGCCGCGTCATGAGAAGATCCACCGGGTGATCCGCCGCTTCGAGGATGTACTCAAGAGCCTGATACTGCCCGGAGTGGTGTTCGAAGAGCTGGGGTTCCGCTATATCGGGCCGATCAACGGCCATTCTCTGCCGGACCTGTTGCGCACTTTTGAGCGGGTGAAGGGGTTTGAAGGGCCTGTATTGGTCCATGTCCTGACGGAGAAGGGGCGCGGCTGCGAATTTGCCCGGCTTGAGCCGGAGCGTTACCACGGTGTTTCCGGCTTTGATCGGGAAAGCGGTGAAATTCCGGTCAACAACGGGCCCACCTTCTCGAAGGCGTTCGGTGCGGCGATGTTGAAACTTGCCGCCGCCCACCGCGAGGTGACGGCGGTCTCGGCGGCGATGCTCGGCGGAACGGGTTTGAACGGTTTTGCCGATGCTCATCCCGGTCGCTGTTACGATGTCGGCATCGCAGAGGAACATGCCGTCGCCTTCTCTGCAGGCCTTGCGGCGGCGGGAATGCGTCCGGTCTGTGCCGTCTATGCGACCTTCATGCAGCGTGCGCTTGATTGTGTCTACCACGATGTCGTGTTGCCGCGTTTCCCGGTGATTTTCGCACTGGACAGAGCCGGCGCGGTCGAGGACGGGCCGACGCACCATGGAATCTACGATCTCGGTTTTCTGCGTGCCATGCCTGGACTGACGGTGATGGCTCCCCGCAATGAGAGGGAACTCGATGCAATGCTGGAATTTGCCTATGTTCTGGCCTCTCCGGTCGTGATCCGCTATCCGCGTGGCGGTTCCGGCGATGATTCCGCCTGCCCTGTACCGCCCCTCGAACCGGGGCGTGCGGAAGTGGTCGTTGACGGCGACGGGCCGGTTCTCTGGGCGATGGGCGCTGAGACCGGGACCGCGCTTGCCGTCGCGGCGCTGCTCCGGCAGCGCTGTGGCGTTGACTGCACGGTGATCAACGCACGTTTCCTGGCGCCGTTCGATGCGGAGTTGGCCCGTCGGAGGGCGCAGGGGCGGCTCTCCGTCTCAATGGAAGATCATGTCTTATCGGGGGGGCTGGCCACGGCCCTTTCCGAGGCACTCGAAGATACACCGCACGGGGGTATGCTTCACTTCGGCTGGCCGGCGGATCAGGTGATCCCCCATGGGGGAGTTGCCGATCTGCGTCGGGCATTCGGCCTGACGCCGGAGGCGATTGCCGCGAAAATCGCCGACCGGCTTTCAGCCCCGCGGGAACACACTACTTGATCTGCCTGGAAAGCAGCAGCACGTTGTTGAAGAAGATCAGGTTCTGTTTCGCCTGTTCATATTGAGGCGTCCCCTTCAGAAGTTTCAGAGCCTCCTTTGCGGTATCCACCGCGAGATCGGGGCGGCCGCAGTAGTAGAGGGCACGAGCATATTCGGTTGCCGCGGCCCCTTTTTCCAGGTCATTTTCGAATTTCGGCGCATTCCAGGCGGCGTTGGTCAGTTTGTAGACGCTGTTGAGTTTGATCCGGTCGATGGCCTGTTCCATCTCCTTGCGCGCCACTGTAAGCAGAAGTCCGGGGCGGTCGGCGAAATCGGCCGCGAACCGGTCGTAGAGACGGATCAGTTCGGCATCCATGTGCGCCTTGCGGAACGTGTCGATCGCGGAGAGATAGATTCTGACATTCTTCGGCAGTTTCTCAAGCGCTTCATTCACCGCTGCGGTACATTCTTCCGGTTGCTTCAGCGGACCGCCGAGGAGATTGATCCGGAAGGTCAGGAGTTCGGCGTTGTCCGGATATTTCTCAAGTTCCTCGTTGAGCAATCGAAGCACGGTGGGGTAGTCTCTGATCCGGAGTGCCGCGGTGACCGCGTCGGAGAACTTCTCCCGCGCAATACTTTCCTCGAGATCGAATTTCCCCGCGAGCACTTCGTTCAGCAGCGGTTCGACATATTCTGCATCGCCGCGCCAGATAATCCGACCGGAACGGTCGATCACGGCGGCGAATGGAAGCCGGTCGTCGCGGCGCATGTATCGCATTGTGGTTTTGAGCTGGGAATCCGCGGCAACAGCCAGTTTCGAACGGTCGTTTTTCAGGAATTTCTCCAGCGCGTCACTGTCGTCGACGCCGATTGCGGCGAATCTGACTTTCTGCGGTTCGAACTTTTCGACGAGAGCGGCGACTTTGTTGAACCCCGCGACTCCCTTTTCCGTCGTCGTCCAGAAGAGAAGAACGGTCAACGGGATCTCCTTTCCTCCTGCCGGAAGTTCAAATGCGTCGCCGCGAAGCCATCCGGTCACCTGCAGTGCCGGAGCCTCATCCCCGGTTGCCGCCGCAGGGCGGAGCTTCCGGGCCGGAGCTGCCGGAAGCAGAAGGGCAGAGAACAGAAGAAGAAGGAGGAACGTTTTCCCAGAGAGTTGTTTCATCGGGTTTTTTCCTGTTGATTGAGCCAAGTGAAAATAAATTCCGCCGACAGAATGAATACTCCTGAGAGGAGTAATTGCCAGCCCGCCGGATTTCCCGCCGCCGCCATCTGAAATCCCGAAATCAGGAACGGCAGTGCACAGAGTACCAGCGCAAGCCGGAACAGCAGTCGGCAGAGCCGGAGCAGTACCGGATTGGCACGGCGCTGCGGCGGAAGGTTTTCCCCATCGCGCACCTCCGTTTTTTCCGGGCGCGCATTGCGGGGAGCTCCCCCCCGTTTCATGGCGGCATAGACGAGAATTGAGGTCATCCGTTCGAAGGAACAGCCTGCGACCCGTGCTGCTTTGGGAACCAGGCTGGTCGCGGTACATCCCGGCAGAGAGTTTCCCTCGAGCATCCGGGGAACCCCGTCCCGGTCGACGATGAAATCAACGCGCAGAATGTCCCGGCACCCGGCGGCAAGATAGAATTTACGGGCGTATTCCGAGGCGTTCTCAAGGGTTTCCTCCGTCAGGGAGACCGGAGGACAGAAGTACTCCGTGTGACCGTCCTTGTAAACGTATTTCGCATCGTAGTTGTAAAAACCGTGCGGACTCTTGATCTCGATCGCCGGCAACACCTTGCCGTTGACGATCGGGACTGTGATTTCGATTCCCTCTATGAACTCCTCGACCAGCAGCTCTCCGCTGAACCGGAACTCTCCGGTCAGAGCGTCTTCCCAATCTTCCGGGCGGTCCACCTTGGTGATCCCGATGGTGGAACCCTCCATCGGCGCCTTCAGAATCACCGGAAAGACGAGGTCCGCGGGGATTTCGGAAGCGTCCCGGGTCACCACATGCCATCTGGCGGTGGGAATGCCGAGCTGGTCGAGCAGCCGTTTGGTGGCGATCTTGTCCATCACCAGCCGGCTTTCGGCACTGCCGGAACCGACGAATTTCAGATCGTTATCCTCCAGCAACTTCTGCAATCTTCCATCTTCACCGAATCCCCCGTGCAACACCGGGTATACCACGTCGGCATCGAACATTTCCGGGTAGATGCGGCACTCCCCGACATCGGTGACGACGACGTCAAAACCGGCGTTGCGGAGTGCCTGCGCAACGGCATTCCCGCTCAGAAGAGAGATTTCCCGCTCGCTGCTGGTTCCGCCGAGAAGGACGTTGACCCGGGGCGGTTTCAACGCCTTTTCAAGCTCTCCGGTCGCATCCGGGTTGAAAAAACATACTTCAGGTCGGAGGTAGAACCCCGTCGTCTCCGCGACGGCGCGCCGGATGTGGGTGAGCAGCATCAGGTATTGACTTTCACTGCCGGAACCGGTATTGAGAATGTAATTGGCGTGAGCGGAACTGATCTGAAGGTCGCCGATCCGGTAACCTTTCAGCCCGCACTGATCGATCAATTTCCCCGCCGGTTCAAATTCGGAGATGTTCCGGAAGGTACAGCCGGCGCTTCTTCCCGAAGGTTCCCGCCCGCGTCGTGCATCGAGTTCGGCGCGGATTGCCGCCGCTTCCTGCTCGCGGTCGCCCGGCTCCAGCTCAAGGGTGACCGAGGTGATGATCACATCGTCCGGAACGGAACCGGCACGGTAACCCCAGGTCAGTTCTTTCCCGGCGGCGTGCCACGGTGTGCCGTCGAAACGGATCCCCTCGACGGAGGAGACGAAATTTCCGATCGCAACGCCGTTGGCTCCGGCATTCATCCGGATTGCGCCTCCGAGAGTCCCGGGGATTCCGGCAAGTTTCGCCAGACCGCGGAGCCCTTCTTCTGCAGCCTTTGATGCCAGTTCCGGCAGGCGGATCATTGCTCCGGCGGTGATTGTTTTCCCCGTGGTCCGGCAGGTGTTGAATCCGGTACGTATGGGGCGTATGCCGATTCTAGGGCAGGGGGCGTCCATGCCGATCAGATTGGTTCCCCCTCCGATTGGAATGACCGGAATGCCGCGGGAGCTGGTGAAACGGAGCAGTTCCGCCAGTTCTTCCGGAGTCGCCGGTTCGGCGAGAAGCGGCAGCGTCGAACCGATGCCGAGCGTGGTGATTTCACGGTAGGGAACGTCGCTGCGCAACGCAAGGTGAGGCAGCGCCTGAGACAGTTCGGAGAAGGTAGTATTCATTTTTCAGACTTTTCGTAGACTGCTGCTGGATCAAATACGGGAGCTTCAAGTTCAACGAGCCGGTCGCCGTCAAGCCGGCGGTAGAAGCAACTGCGGTGCCCGGTGTGGCAGGCGGCCCCGCCGATCTGCTCAACACGGAAGAGCACTGTGTCAAGGTCGCAGTCGACTCTGATCTCGACGATTTTCTGGATGTTCCCGCTCTCTTCCCCCTTGCGCCAGAGCCTGTTGCGGCTCCGCGAATAATAGACGGCGTTCCCGGTGCTCAGGGTCTGGCGCCACGCTTCGCGGTTGAGGTAGGCGAGCATCAGCACCTCGCCGGTCCGATGGTCCTGTGCGATGGCGGGTACCAGTCCCCCGCACTTTTCAAAATCAGGTTCTGTCATGATGTTCCCCGAAGGAAAATTGGTTGAATGTCTTCAGGGATATAATGTGCCAGTGAAATCGCTTTTTTGCAAGCTGTCGGTTGCGGAAAATCATTCCGTTCCGAATGTGTGGGAATGAAATTCCGACGCCGTGTCGGAACGTACACGGCGCCGGAATGCGTCCGGATGGTTACTTCAGCTTGAATGTGCGGATTTCAAACGGGCGGAAGTTCAACTCGATCCGGCCATCGACCGGTTCGAAACGCCCCTCTTGCGTCCACTCCAGAAGATTGGTTTCCTCCAGCGCTGCGGTGGTGTGGAGGATGCATTTCGAGCTGCGCCCGGCGGTTTCGACGAGCCGGATGATCCGGCAGGCCTCTTTTTCCGCTTTTTTGAATACGACCAGCCGGACCGGTCCCTCTTCCGCACGGATCGGAAACTCCGCCGCTCCGGAACGCCCGGGGAAGAGGAGCGGCATCCGATTGAGGCAGGCTGCTTCCGTCATCACTTCGGATTCCACCAGAGCTCCGGTATGCGGCAGCAGCGCGTAGGTGAACTCATGATCCCCGCGGTCCGCTTCCCAATCCGGGAACTTCGGTGAGCGCAGCAGCGCGAGGTCGATGGTACTCCCGTAGAGCCGATGGCCGTATTTGCAGTCGTTCAGGAGCGCCACTCCCCGGTCGTACTCGGAGAGATCGGCGTATTTCTGCGCTGCGACCTCGAAGCGGGCCTCATCCCAGCTGGTGTTGACGGCGGTCGGCCGCCGCAGGTAACCATACTGGATGTCCGCAGTCGATTCGGGGGTCCGGATCGTGGTGGGAAAGGCGACGCGCAACAGGCGGCGCGACTCATTCCAGTGGACCCTGGTCGCGAAATCCAGTCGCCTGGCTCCGTGCCGCAGCGTCACGCGTTGCCGGATGGTCGAATTGCCGATCGCAAGTTCAAATTCGATTCCGGAGGCGATCGCGCCGGTAAATTCACGCGGCTCGGAAACGGAATGGGCTTCATCGCATTTGACGCGGGCGTAATCGCCTTCGATGTCCCATGCCTCGTGACGGTTGGGCCGGTCGACGTAGAGGTTCAGCCGGTTTGCCGGAGCATCCGCCGGGATAAATTCATATTCGAGCTGCTTGTCGAAGGCGGAGAGCAGCCTGCCGTCGCGGTCGAAGGTGTAGCGGATCAGATCATTTTCGAGGATCAGGCCGGCTTCGCGGCGGTATTCCGTATCCCTCCCGGCGCCACTGCGGCGGAGCGTCAGGAACCCCGCGGCGGGAAGATCGACCAGCGCCCGGCCGTTCTGAACCGCCACACTTTGCCCTGCCGGATCGAGCAGCGTTGCGTCTCGCCACGACTCCGGCAGCACGACTCCACCCCGGTAGCGACAGGGCAGGGAGTTGAACAGGGTCAGGGCATCGGCATCCGCGGAAAACAGCTGCGCGGCCATCCGTTCCGCGAGCAGCGTCGCGTCGCGGAGCGCTTCGGCGTGTTCCCGTTCGGTGACTTCGTATACCTTGTGGATTGAGGAGCCCGGGATGATATCGTGGAATTGATTCAGCAGAAGCACTTTCCAGAGCCGGTCGAGTTCCGCTGCCGGATAGGTTTCATCCGGCTGCAATCCCGCGAAAAATTCAACCGCGACCAGCAGCTCCTCGAGGCGGCGATTGTTGCGTTTGGTGCGAGCCTGGGTGGTCAGCGTTCCGCGGTGGCATTCAAAATAGAGCTCGCCCGACCAGACCGCGAGGCGGTCGGCGCATTCGGCGAGTCTTTCGAAGAAGCGGTCGGCACGCCCGAAACGGAATTTCGGCGAACCTTCGATGTCGGCGAGCCGCAAGGCCCGTTCGAGGTATTCCTCTTTGGGGCCGCCGCCGCCGTCGCCGATGCCGAAAAGGCTCATGAACTCGTCCAGAATGTCGTTTTCGGTGAATTTCGCTTCCGCCGCGGCGAGGGCCGATGGTTCGACCACGGCATTGTAGGTGTCTTCCGGGGGAAAGTGGGTCAGAATCTCGGTTCCGTCGATGCCGCGCCAGCGGAAGGTGTTGCGGGGGAATCGGTTGGTTTCATTCCAGGAGAGTTTCTGGGTCAGGAAAGTGTTGCAACCCGACCGGCGGATGATTTGCGGCAACGCGGCGGAATAGCCGAACACGTCGGGAATCCACAGATTCTTCACGTCGAAGCCGAACTCATCCATGAAGAAGTTCTTGCCGTGCAGGAACTGCCGCACCAGCGACTCCCCGTTGGGCAGATTGCAGTCGGCTTCCACCCACATGCCGCCGAGTGGCTCCCAGCTCCCGGCGGCAACTGCAGCCTTGATTTTCTCGTAAAGTTCCGGATAATGTCGCTTGACGAAGGCGTAGTGCTGCGGGGTGGAGGCGCCGAATACATAACCCGGATATTTTTCAATCAGCTCCAGCTGACTGGCGAAGGTGCGGGCGCATTTGCGGATCGTTTCGCGGACCGGCCACAGCCAGCCGGTATCGATATGGGCGTGACCGATGCCGGTCACTGTCATCGCCGAGGCGCAGGCCGGAGTTTTCAGCACGGGGGCCAGCGCTGCCCGCGCAGGCGCGGCGTTGGCCGGATTCTCGGCGTAGGCGTCGAAGGCCGCACGGCACGCGGCGACGATCTGCGCGTTCCGGCGGTTGCAGACGGGATGTTCCCCAAGCAGATCGAGCAGAATTTCAAGGTCGAGCCGGAGGTGCCAGATCTCCGTGTTGAAAAGGCCGATCCGCATCTTTTCGGCGATACCGGTACAACGGCCGTCGTGCGGCGGTGGATCGTTCAATTCCGGCTCGTCGCTGAGCCTCAGGCCGAACAGGGCGTTCCCGGCGGCTTCGATCCAGAACTCCGCTTTCCCTGCCGCGCGCGGCGGCAGCTGGCAGATCTCCTTGCGGTAGTGGACTCCATAGACGGACCCGGCGCTGAATCCGAACTTCGGTACGCCGGAATCGTCGAACAGCAACGATTCCCCGTTGAAGCTGATTTCGAGCGCCAGAGGGCGGTTCGCCCAGCTTTCCGGTAATTCCGCAGTCAGATGAAACCAGGCGCTTTCCCACTTGTCTCCCCACCGTTCCCCTTCGCGGATCGGCCGGTACTCCCCGTCGAGCCGCTGTGCGAAGGGGACCGGATCAACACTGTGGCGGAACTCCGCCGTCAGTGGCAGCTGTTCCGCAAAGAGATGGCGTTCCAGCCGGTTGTAGAAACGCCTGGCCCGCTCGAGATAATGTTCAAATTCCTTCTGCTGCATCGTAAATCAAGCTCCTGTGATGGTAAAAAAATGCAACCGGTTGTATTATCTGGTTGAAATAACATAACTCCTCTGTAATGAAATGCAAATGGGAATCGTACATTTCCCGGAAAAAGCGCGGAAGGGCGATGGCCGCGACAGATGGTTTCCACCGGTCTCCCGGGAGGGCCGCTCCTTCCGGAAAGCGTGGTCGATCCCCATGGAACTGCGGCCGGAAGCCGGGAAAAGAAGACTCGGCACGCATCTTCGGATGATCTCACTGATAATTGTTGAACACATCACAGAAGGAGAGCACCCGGTAGCCTTCCCGGGCGAGATGGTACATCTCCTCCTCGAAAACGGCCGGAGCGGTATCGACCCAGGGGTGGGTGTGTTCCGGTACTCCATGATAAACCAGAACCGGGAGGGAATCCGGTCGCGTCTCGGTTAGTGCGGCACGGAAAGCACTTCCGTCTCCATGAACCGGATAACAGGGCACGAGCAGTGGATTGTCCTGTGCCGGATTCCACAAGCGGGCGCCGACCGAACGCGCCACATGGTACCCTTTGCGTTTCAGGACAGGGTAGACGTGCTCCGACCCCGGGCCGCCGGGATAGGCGAAGGCCCGGGCGCGCGGGAGTCCGCAGGCGGAAAATCGCTCCTCGACAGCATCAAGTTCCCGTTCAAAAGCATCAAGCGCGATTCCCTCGACCCCGGTGTGGTTGAGCGTGTGATTCCCGAGTTCGAAACCATATTCGTGAAGCGAACGGATCTCCTCCCAGGTCATATACTGCTGTTTGTTGGTTGCAAAATCCGGAGGGAACTCACAAATGAAGAACGTCGCATGGAAGCCGAGCTTTCGAAGCAGCGGCGCAACGAAACGGGCGTGATTGGAGACTGCGTCATCGAAGGTCAATACAACGGTTTTCTCATACATGGCCGGAATTTCCCGTGGTTACTGTGTCCCGGTGAATGTGCTTCCGGGGAAAATAATCCGGGAGCTGCTTTTTTTCAAGGACGGTCAGTTGAGGTTCTCCAGAAATTCCGCAGTTGCTGCCGGGGTGCGCAACCGCACGACACGGCAGTGCTGGCCGTCACAGTCGAGAGCATTCTCGATTTTCGGTTTCATCACCCGGTTGAAACTCCAGATGTAACGCAGAAAACCGAGGTCGAACCGTTCCGGGCAACCGGATCCGCAGTCGGGACGATCCTGACCGCGGAAACGGAACCAGCGTCGCAACGCCCCCCACAGGCAGCGTGCCGGCGGATAGTCGAGCAGAATAACCGTATCCGCGTAACCGAGCCGCCGCGACAGAGTGCGGTTGTAGTTCCCGTCGATGATCCAGCGCTCCTGATGGAGCAACTCGTCAAGCATCGCATCGAACTCCTCTCTTGCCCGGGTGACCCAGCCCGGTTTCCACCAGAGTCTGTCGAGATGGTGAACCGGACAGCCGAGGCGACGACCCAGTTCCAGCGCAAGGGTCGTCTTTCCGGCGCCGCTGCATCCGATGACCAGAATCCGGTTCATCCGATGATTCCTGCTGATTTCTTCCATCCGTTTCTTCCTTGTGCTTTCCACGGCGGACACTCCCGGTGCCGACGGTTCGCCCCGCTGCGTTGAAACCGGCGGCTCCCGTTCCTGCGTACCCGGGGAGCGGATGCCGGCGGCATCCGGACCATCCTTCCGATAAATCTACCGGCTCTGCGAAGTGCGCCAGTTGCGCTGGCGTGCCGCTTCGTAGAGCAGGATCGTCGTGGCGGTTGCAACGTTCAGAGAATCGATTTTGCCCAACATCGGAATCCGAACCGGCAGATCGGAGTGTTCCATCCACAGTTCGCTCAGACCGGTCTGTTCGGTCCCGACAACGATCGCGATCGCCTGCGTCATGTCAACGTCGGTATAGATGGTGTCGGTATGCGGGGTCGCGGCGAGAGTGCGGATGTGGTTGCGCCGGAGCCACTCATAGGCCTCCTGATTGTCCGCTTCCGCCAGGGGAACCGAAAAGAGGGCGCCGGTACTTGCCCGGATCACGTTCGGGTTGTAGAGGTCAGTGCAACGGTTGCAGATGATGAAGCCATCAACTCCGGCGGCGTCGGCGCTGCGGAGCATCGAACCGAGATTGCCCGGCTTTTCGACCGCTTCGGCGACCAGATAGAACCCATTGGGCCGTACCGGCAATTCTGCGAGAGTGTGCCGCCTCATTTTCGCAATCGCAATCAACCCTTCGGGGCGTTCGCGGTAGGCCATCTTCTCCAGCAGGAACGGCGCCACCCGGCGGACGACGGCTCCTTCGGCGGCGAGAGATTCCAGCAGAGGAAACTCATTCTCTCCGAGAAAATGCTCCGGGGAGAAGAACACTTCCACGATCTTCATGCCGTATTCGCGGGCCCGGGTGAGCTCCCGGTAACCTTCAAGCACGGTAAGCTGCTCTTTTTCACGCGGCCGCCGGTCGCGAAGTTTGATGACATGCTTGATTGCGTCGTTCTGCGCACTGGTGATTTTGATAAATTCCATAGATTCCTGAATGCTCCCGGACGGTTCCGACTTCTCCGGTCCACGCCGGACATAATGTAGTGCCGGAGTCTGTAAAATGCAATCATTCCGGATGAGTTGCTCAGTGCAGGAAACGGGGACCGAAACGTTCCACGGCCGCCCGTTCGAGTTCCTCCCGGTGGTCGGGATGGGCGATGCTGATCAGAAGCCTTGCCCGCTGTTGCAGCGATTTCCCGTAAAGATTGACCACCCCGTATTCGGTGATCACATAGTGAACCTGACTGCGCGGAGTCACCACTCCGGCACCCGGGGTCAGGAGCGGGACGATTTTGCTGATCCCTTTTCTCGTGACCGACGGCATCGCGATGATCGGCTTCCCCCCTTCGGAACGGGAAGCCCCGTAGATGAAGTCGAGCTGCCCGCCGACGCCGGAATACATCTTCGTCCCGATCGAATCGGCGCACACCTGACCGGTCAGATCAACCTGTATCGCCGAATTGATCGCCACCACCCGCGGATTGCGTGCGATAATGAAGGGGTCATTGGTGTAGGCGACTTCGCGCATCAACACGTCGCGGTTGCGGTGCACGAAGTCGTAAACCCGCTGCGTTCCCATCAGAAACGAGGCGACGATCTTGCCGCGGTTGATCTTTTTGCGGGAACCGTTGACCACGCCGGCTTCGACCAGCGGCAACAGCCCGTCCGCAAACATCTCCGTATGGATTCCCAGATCCCGGCGGTCGGAGAGTTGCGAAAGCACCGCATTCGGAATTTCCCCGATGCCGAGCTGAAGGCAGGACCCGTCCTCGATCAACTCCGCGCAGTGCCGCCCGATGATCCGTTCCACGCTGTCCGGCGGCTGAAACGCCATCGAATCGATCGGAGCGTCATGTTCGACCACATAATCGATCCGGTCGAGGTCGATCACACCGTCACCATAGGTGTAAGGCATATGACGGTTCATCACCGCGATCACCAGCCGGGCCCGCTCCAGCGCTGCCGGGGCGATATCCACCGATGTCCCCAGAGAGACTTTCCCATGGCGGTCGGGAGGGGTGACCTGCAACAGCGCAACGTCGCAAGGCAGACAGCCGGACCGGAACAACCGTTGCGTCTCGTGCAGCGAAACCGGAATGTAATCGGCGAACCCCGCCTGCACCTCCCGCCGGACGTTTCCCCCGACGAAAAAGGATTCCGAGGAGAAAATGCCCTCGTATTCCGCACCGGCGTAATTTGCCGTCTCGGCGGTGTGAATGTGTCGCAGCGTCACATCGGTGAGGCCGCCGAGCCGGGCCCGCCGGCAGAGCGCCTCGACCAGAATCTTCGGAACCGATCCCGCACTGCTCAGATAGACGGAATCCCCGGATCCGATGAATTGAACTGCTTCCGCTGCGCTTACGACCCGGTGCTTTTTTGACACGCTGTTACCTGCTTGAAGAACAATGAATTTTCCCGATCCTCCGCAACGGTCCCGAGGTCCCGCCGGGGAGCATATTCCCGCCGATGATATGAAACTGCGGCGCCTTCTTGTTACGCGTCGACAATCGCGAACATCAGCGTGATCGCGAAAACCACCTTGTCTCCGACCCGGATCGTGCCGGATCCTTTGCCGAATTTCGATTTGCCCGGCGGCAGCTCGATGTCGATCAGGAGCTGGTCCCCGGGATAGACCGGCGCGAAAGATTCCGCACGGTCGATCGACATGAAGTAACCGATCTTGCCGACGTTTTCCGGCCGTGACAATACCAGAGCACAACCGGACTGCGCCGAAATCTCACACAGCAGCGCTTCCGGCATTACCGCGTAATCATCGGGTGCGTGAGCGAAGATCTCTTCGTTGATCGTGACGTTCTTGACCGCGAGAACATGGTCTCCGTCGACTCTTGCGATGTTGTCGATCAGCAGGAACGGGTAGCGGTGGGGAACCAGGGTCATGATTTTCGACACATCCATCGGCGTGGCGTCGTTCTTGTCAAACTCATTGAACGGCACGGGCATCGCGTCAGGACCGCGACGTTCACGCACTGCGAACGTGATGATCGCCTCACAGGCTGCACCACCGTTGTTGACGGTTTTCCCCTTGACAACCGCCTCTCCATCCCTGTACTCGACCACCTCGATATCGATTTTCATGCGGTCTCCGGGCAGGTTCGGACGGCGGAATTTGACCTTTTCCAGTACACGGATGTAGACGTCCTTCTCCCCCGCCGGATCCAGTGCCGGGCGCACTGCAAGCTCCCCGAGCTGCCGGATCGCTTCGACCTGAAGCACTCCCGGCATGATCGGGTGGTTCGGGAAATGCCCCTGGAAGAAAAGCTCATTGATGGACACAAGCTTGATTCCGGTCCACTGCGTATCGGATATCTGTTCGGCCCGATCCAGCATCAACATCGGATAACGATGCGGCAGACGCTCCTTGATCTCTTTGACTCCCCAAACCTGTCCCATGGCAAAATCTCCCGGAAAGTTCCCTGTTTTATCCCAAATTACCTGTTGTTCTCACTCATGCTTCTGAGCATCAGACCCGCCAGCTCGACGTTTTTCGGGTGGCCCGGTTTGATCGCTATCACCGTGCCGGTCACCCGGTGACCGGTCAGATAGATGTCCCCGATCAGGTCGAGGATCTTGTGGCGGACAATTTCATTGGGGTAACGCAACCCCTCCTTGCAGATGATCGCACCGTCGTGGATGATCGCCGCCGCGTCGAGGCTGCCGCCTTTCACCAGACCCATCGCCAGCAACTGTTTGAGGTCGCTGAAGTTGACGAAGGTGCGCCCCCCCGCGATCTCGTCACGGTAGGCGGCGGTACTCAGCGTGAACTCATGATACTGTGGATCGATCGGACACCCCTGGAAGGAGGCGAGACAGGAGATCGTCAGTTTCTCTGTATTGGGAATGATCACGATCTTCGTCGCTCCGCCTTCGACGTAGAGCGGCTGCTTCGGGGTGAAGTAGCGCGCCTCCGCCTCCTGCTGCCGGATTCCGGCCTCCTCGATCATCCGGAAATAAGGCAGCGAACTGCCGTCGGCAATCGGGGGCTCCATGCCGTCCATTTCGACGATGCAGTTGTCCACATGCCATGCGTGGAGTGCCGACATGATGTGTTCCACCGTATAGACCACCGCCTGCCCGTCGGCGATTGTGGTGCCGCGCCGGACGTCGACCACGTGCTGAGCCAGCGCCCGTACTTCGGGCTTGCCCGGAAGATCGACCCGCCGGAAGACAATGCCGGTGTTTTCCGGGGCCGGCTGAATCCGTACCGTCGCCCGCGCACCGGTGTGCAGCGCGATTCCGGAGACCATGCTGGAGCGGATCAGAGTCTGCTGTTTTTCCATCGATAAAACCGTATTTAAAAATTGAAAAACGTAAAACTTGCGCCATAATATAGTACGCGGAATGGAAAAAATACAACTTCTTCTCGATTTTTTATGGCGGAAATCATCAAAACTGTGGTCGTAACCGGCCCGACCGCAACCGGAAAAACGGCCCTCGCAGTCCGGTTGGCACGGAAATTCAACGGCGAAATCGTCAGCGTCGATTCCCGGCAGGTCTATCGCGGCATGGATCTCGGTACCGGAAAGGATCTCGAGGAATACGGCGAAATCCCATATCATCTGATTGACGTTGCCGATCCGGCGCGCGAGGAGTACAACCTCGCCCGGTTCTGCCGTGATGCCCATACGGCGATTGCGGCGATCGCCGGGCGTCGCCGGTTGCCGATTCTCTGCGGCGGCACCGCGCTCTATCTGGCGGCGCTGCTCGATGGTTATCGGCTGCCGGGGGGAAAGTTACCGCGACGCGATTCCGGGCTGCCGCGTGTCCGCCAGAATCCGTCCGCGGAGGAGTCCTATCTTCCCCCGTTTCAACTGAATCCGTTGCTGCTCGCCGTCTACTATCCGCGTGAAGAGGTTCATGCGCGGATTGAGGCTCGCCTCGACAGCCGCCTCGCCGACGGCATGGTCGACGAGGTCCGCCGTCTCCACGAGGAACGGCTTGTTTCCTACGAGACGCTGGACTCCTTCGGACTTGAGTACCGGGAAATCGCCCGCTACCTGCGCCGTGAGTGTTCGCTGCTGGAAATGCGGAACCGGTTGCTGTACCGGATCCGCCAGTTTGCGAAGCGGCAGGATATTTTCTTTCGCAAACTTGAGCGGGAGGGGCATGAAATTTACTGGTTGCGGGGAGGGCGTGAACCGTCTCCGGAGGAGCTGATCGAAAGGTTTCTGCGCGATGACCCGCTGCCTCCGGTTCCGTTCCGGATGTGCGAAACGTTTTATGGACGCCGCGATCCGCAGGCCGCTCCCGCGGTGACGGAATCCCCCGGAGTTTGACGGGAAGGGGCGCCTTTTCTCCCGACCTTCCCCGACGTTCCCCGGGAGCCGGGGAGGGGGAGGAGAGAGAAGCGTCGCTTTCGCGGACCGGATTTTAGAGAGAGGAGAATGCCGATCATGAAATACACCAAAATCGTCGCCACCGTCAACGCCGCCACCTGCACCGGAGAACTGCTCCGGGGGCTTTACAAGAACGGCATGGATGTCGTCCGGCTGAATACCGCCCACATGATGCTCGAGGAGATGGACCGTGTCGTCGCTCTGATCCGCGAGGTTTCGGATAAACTCGCGATCATGATCGATACCAAGGGGCCGAATATCCGCACCTGCAATCTCGATACCCCGCTTGTGCTTGCCGCCGGGGATCCGGTGCGGATCACCGGGGAAGAGGTGTCTCAGCGGGAAGCCGTTCAGGTTAACTACGCCAGATTTGCCGGAGAGGTGCGTCCCGGGCAGAGGATCGTTTTCGACGACGGAGCGATGGAGCTGCAGGTGATTTCACGCGACGGTGCTTTTCTGAATTGCGAGGCCCGTTGCGACGGGGAGCTTCTCAACCACAAATCGGTCAACGTTCCAGGCGCCGAGCTCAGGATGCCGGCGTTGACGCGGAAAGATCGTGATTTCATCGATTATGCGATCCGCAACAAACTTGACTTTATCGCTCACTCCTTCGTGCGCAACGCCAACGATGTCCAGGCGGTCCGCAGTTTGCTGGAGACCGGCGACAGCGATATCCGGATCATCGCAAAAATCGAAAACCGGCAGGGGGTGGACAACATCGATGAAATCGTGAAGGCCGCCGACGGCGTGATGGTTGCCCGCGGTGATCTCGGCATTGAAATCCCGCTTGAGGAGGTGCCGCTGATCCAGAAGCGGCTGATCCATGCCTGCATGAGGGCGGGCAAGCCGGTGATCACCGCTACACAGATGCTTCAGAGCATGGAGAACAACCCGCTGCCGACCCGCGCCGAAATCAACGATGTCGCCAATGCGGTCTATGACGGAACCGATGCCGTGATGCTCTCCGGCGAGACCGCCCGGGGAAGGTATCCGCTCGAAGCGGTCAGTGTGATGAGCCGGGTTCTGGAGGAGACCGAAAAGGCGCCGGGATGTTATTTTACGAGGATCGACGGGGTCGCAGGCGACTTCGATGCCAGGCACGCCTACCTGGTCAAGGCGGCGGTTGACGCGGCTGCCGCACTGCCGTTGAAGGCGATCATCTGCAACACCGCGAGCGGGGAATCGGCCCGGCTCTGTTCGGCGTTCCGTCCCCGGCTGCCGATCTATGCATTCAGTTTCGAACCCTCGGTGGTGCGCCAGCTGGCGCTGACCTACGGCGTTTATGCCGGTCTGAATCCCTTCGTCGAAAATGCGATTGAGTTGTCAAGACTGACCGCGCGGATGTTGCTGGAGGAGCATCTCCTGGAGCCTGAAGACGAGGTGGTGATGTTGTCGAAGAATACCCAGTCGCTCGATCACAACAATCTGATCTGCATCGGATCGCTGAAGGAGTTCAGCTGAGGCGGTTTTCTTCGGAAACCGGTTCGTCGGGCAGGTCGACCGCTTCGGCGTCGATCACATCCTCGCTGGCAGGCACGTGCGGCGCATTCTCCTCCGCCGCAGGCGTCCCCTCCGGTCGGTGTGGTCGGCCGGGGCGCAGATGGTGGAATTTGATCATCTTGATGCCGAAGAAGGCGTCGAGCAGCATCATCGCCACCCAGAACAGGATCAACAGCGGCAGAAAAACGATTACGATCAGCGCAAGCAGGGCGCCGAGGGCGATGTAAACGGCCAGTTTTACGAGACTGTTCACTTGTCGAAGAATCCTTTCCGATTGATGCGGAGTGCCTCATAGAGTACGATGCTAACCGCGTTGGCAAGGTTCAGGCTGCGATGAAACTTACCCTGCATCGGAATCTGATAAAGACGCTCGCGATAGCGTTGATAAAATTCAGGCGGAAGGCCGCTTGATTCCCGGCCGAAGACCAGACAGCTTCCGACGGGATAGGCGGCGTCCCAGAAACACTTCTCTCCCTTTGTCGAGAGAAAAAGACACTCCGCACCGGGGTTGCGGTCGAGAAATTCCTCCCAGTTTTCATAGACGGAGAGGTCGAGGTGCGGCCAGTAATCCATCCCCGCGCGCTTAACATAACGATCATCCAGTGAAAATCCGAGCGGTTTGACCAGATGAAGCCGGGTATCGGTGGAGACGCAGAGGCGACCGATGGTTCCGGTGTTCTGCGGAATCTCCGGCGCGACCAGGACAATGTTGAAGGGTACCGGCATTGACGTTCACTCCTCTCCGTTGCTGTCGGGGAAAGCCGGTTTTGCGCCGGTACGGCGCATCCGTGCCATGAACATCGAATCACAGTCGGCGTCGTAACTGAATACCGGAAGCCGGCCGTCGGTCAGTGTGCCGGTCAGTGGATCGGGAAACGGTTCGAGCGAGAAATCGGGGTGTTCATCGAGAAACTTTTTCACCACCAAGTCGTTTTCTTCCTCGAAAAGCGAACAGGTCGCG
>CALXOA010000070.1 GCA_944389895.1 uncultured Victivallis sp.
AGGATTTGAAGGCTTCAACACCAGACGGGGCGCTCCACCGGCAGGCGCGGAAGACGGCGGCGGAGGCGTAACGGCAGAAGCCGCTTCCGGAACCCGGTCCCGCTCTGAAACAGTTACAAGTTGCCGCTCGCCACAGCGGACACATTCAAATTCAATCACTTCCCTCGGTTCAGCATTGAATCCGTACTTCTGCCCGCAATTGCGGCAACGAATCTTCACTCTCATCGCCGGCTTTCCCCTGTCCGTTGATTGAAAAGTCCCAATTCCCTGTAAATATTATACGATATGGTACAGGAAACTGCAAATCCCCGATCAATTATTTTACTGATTTCTCCTTTTCCATTTGATCATCCGTTTTCATATTCCTGCCGAATGACGCTTTCCATGCGGATTGAAGTATTTTCAGGCGAACCTTCCAGCTTTGCCCCATATAAGATCGTTTTATAGTAAAAAAAATCAAAAACTTTATTTTCTCCCCAGTATTGACAAGAGAAAAAATTCATGCTAATTTTACTTTGTCTGGTTATTTTCAGGGAATGCGCAAAAGCCGGAATATTACGAGAGGAATTGCCATGCCGTAATCACTTCATCCAAACCAATCAGGCAACATTCATTCACGATATTTGACCGTCATCAAGTCATTGTTTCATCAAAACGGAGGTCATATGCAGATAGAATTGCACTTTTCCTTCCCCGATGCCGCCCCCCTTCCCTTCAACTATCAATACGAACTGGCCTCCGCTCTTTATCGAACCTTGACCGCCCGTTCCCCCGCCCTGGCCCATGAACTGCATGACGGGGCACAGCGCAGCAGGATCAAGCTCTTTGTCTTTTCCCTCTTCAGCAGTGACCCGAAACCGGAAGCAGTGGTACTTCCAGACGGGAACAACGGGCTGAAATTCGGGAAACGGGTCTGGATGCGTTTCGGGTCGATCTGGCCGGAGCTCCTGTTTCAGATGGCAGATGCGCTGCAGCAGAAAAAGCAGTTGAGTATCTGCGGGCAGACATTTTATCTGGAATCTCTCGAAATGGTGAAGAGTCCGGAGTTCCGACCCGAGATGGTCTATCGTCCCTTCGGGCAGGCCGGATTTATCGTATGTCCTTACAAAAAAGCGGGAAAGACCCTCTATCAGATGCCGGATGACTCCGAGCCGGGGATTCCTCCGTGCCGTGAGCTCATCGCGGGGAATCTGCGGCATAAGTTGCTGCGGCTAAGAGAGATCCGCCAGGATGTGTTTGAAAACATCATGTCGATCGGCAACCTGAGCGCGGACGCGGTATCAGAGCTGCCGATCCAGTTGGAATTTCTGCCGCTCTCGGAAACGTGTGCCTACCGCACACGCCTCATCCGCTTCAAGGGAGTGAACATCCGCGGATTCCGTGCGCCGGTGCGGATCACGGCTCCGGAGGCGGTACATCGGATGGTTTGGGACGCTGGTCTCGGAGCACTCAACTCAAGCGGTTGGGGCCTGATGGAACTCGGGAGGCAGTAAGATGTTGCTGAAACGGATGGATGAGACGATTTCGCAGGGGCTCTACGATCTGGACGCGGGGCCGCTGGATGTGGATGTCTACGTGACGGAACCGTCAATGGGGGATGGAGTAATCCGCTGGGAGATCGTCGCCGAAGGCGCGATCCCGCGCGAACTCCTCCACTATGACGACACGCCGGATGGAAGCACGAAATTCAACGGCAGCTGGCGGGAGTTCTACGCATCCGGGGCGGCGTTCGGGGAGAAGACGCTGTACAGCGGCAGCTCGACTTTCTTCGGTAGCGGCAAACCGAACTTCGGTGGAGTCGCCAAGGCGGCGGTCTATCTGCGGTATTCGGCGGGATTCCTGAACTGGCTCGAAACTTTCGATCCGGCAACGGCAGCCCGGATCCGGGAGGAAATCCCCGCTTTCGAGTCGATGATGGAGAATGCCGAAACCAAAAAACTGCCGATCGTCTGGCACAAATTCAAGGCGCCGCGCGACCGTTGGCCATTGGTGAGTATCTGCCGCCTGAGCAGCGGGAAACAGCTCGTGCTGTGGCTTCTGGCGGACGGAACAGATGACTGGACGCTTGACGAACTCGAAATCGATGCGGCCCGTTCCCGTGAAGTCATGCAGTTTCTTTCATCACCGGAAGTATCTGACCTTGAAGTCGTCGCAGAGGAGTTTCAGTCAGGTAGCGGGCTCGGACGCAATGCGTTTGGAAGAGAATACAAACTCGAGGCGATCCGCCATTCGGAGTTTCACCGTCTGCTGGGAGTGATTCCGGAAAACCCGATCAGTTCCATCAGGAAGTTATGGGCGAATAAGCTGGAATACCGCGTAAAGGTGGCCCCATCTCCCGATACCTCGTCGCTGCTGTTTCTACCGGAAGGAGATTGTAAATACAGCGAACTTAAAACAATCATCGATGCCGAGAACAGTAAAAAAACACTTTTTTTTGAAGCGAAGAAGAGAAAAAAAGCAGGAGTCTCAGTAGACGATGAGCAGGAAAAGGTATTGACACACCCGCCCAATATTCTGCCGACCCACTCTTCCACAACGATTTTCCTGACCAATCTCGAGGGGAGTACCAAGAAGAAGCGCATAGTTCAGCAAATCTTCCCATCGGTCTCTCTGGAATATCTGCAGTGCCTCAATGCAGAATTACTCAACTCACACCTGCAATCTGCTGTGGTCGGTTATATGAAGCAGGCGTTGACCGGACAGGACGGCGATACGCCGAGCGTCTACCGTTACTGGACGGAGATCTTCACCCGGGCACTGCAGAAGCAGTTGATTTCGGGGCGCGAAGCGTATCTGAATTTTCAACGTTTCTGCAAAGGCCAGACCGGAGAAAAACTGATCAAAAATCTCGGAGCATGCAATTACTTCCAACTGATCGGTAAACTGTTGCGTATTCAGCACCTGATCGCGGTCTCCCGAACGGAACCGGAACGGTTGCGCACCAATGAATTTCAAATCGAATTATCCCGGATCGAAAATTTTGAAAACATAACTACAGGAGTATTCGGCATGAGAAGTTCAAGTAACCCACCGACTGTGCAGTCGCTTCTCGGTGAAGCAAATGAGCTGCTGCGCGACAAAGAGAGAATCAAGTTTGAAAACTTTCTACGACTGGCCTGGTCGGGCGTCCCCGAGGAGGATTTCGCGGTATTTGCACGCGGTGCGTTGACCGGAATGTTGCTTCACGATCTCTGCTGGATGGTGCAGCAGCAGGGGCGGTCGTTCTCTGCGACACAGGGGCGGCATCCATCGCGGCTGCGCGGGGAAGAGCTCTTCCGGGTATTCGAAAAAGGGATCGGTCTCCTGATGAATCTGGACAAGGAACAGCTCTTCAACTGCCGGCTGCTGCCGTTCCTGAAGTCACTGGGCCCCGAGAGCCGCCGGGATGCGTTCAATTCCGGTTTGATTTGTGGCATGGTCTATTTCGAAAAGAAAAACGATAACAAACAAGAAGAGGTGAATCATGATTAAAGTCAACTCCACGCTTCCCGCCGCCAGCAACGCCTACATTCTGTTCGGGTTTGAAGCCATTCAGGCTCGTCCGAATCTCGATCCGTACAGCAGCACACTGCGGATGAACGACGAAACCGGTCAGGTATTCACCAGTGACGTCCACATCAAGCACCACGTCCGCCGCGGTCTCAAGGCGTGCGCGATGGCGGAAAATCTGCCGCACGCGGCGGAAACGGTCTTTTACGAAAAAGAGGACGAGGAGGGAAATCCCTGTAACTTCAATTTGCGGCTGGAAAAGATCCGCAAAGCCGCCGGGATCGAAAAAGCGAATATGAAAGACGCGTTGTACAACACGCTCGACCTGCCGCTGTTCGGCTACGTTCATGCGGTCAGACAGGAAAATTTCAACGTCACGAACGCTGCGAATACACTGTTCCGCCCGGTGACGTTCCACGATTGCGAAATCTACTCGCTCGGACGCAACAACGCTTTCCCGACGCTGGATGAGAAAACGAATCGCATCCGGGAATCGGCGGGCTCGGCCACGGTCGATTCGCTGGAGTACGGCTTCTTCCTCGCGCTCTGGGAGATCAATCTCAACATGTTGCGGATCAACGCCTCCGGCAGTAAGCTCGTCGACTGGGCGCAGGGCGGCGCGGCGAAGTGGATTGAACTGCTCGCGAACGGCATGTGGCGCGCCTACTCCAGCGACCGCTTCCCGTCGTTTACGCAGCGTTCGCAGTTCGCGCAGTTTGTGCTGGGCTGGCTGCCGACCGGGGATGTCAGCTACGCGAATCCGGCGTCGCTCTACGACCAGCTCGAAGAGAAGCGGATCAAAACCCACTCCGGTGCGGTCGCCGCGCTGGCGAAACTCCTGCCGGACTATCTCGCCGGATGGGACTGCCGCAACGAAACCGTATTCCTCAAACATCAGGCGGCCAACTTCCCGGTGGAGCTGCCGGGAGCCGGAGCATGAGCATTCTGATCTTCGAACTCCGTGGCGACATGGCGTTGTGGCGAAACGTCTACGACTCCATGGGCAGTTACTCCTGCCTCGGTCCGGCACCGAGCAACCTCGCGGGGATCTGCGGGGCGGCGCTCGGCTTCGCCTCGCCGCGTTCGCAGGCTGCGGGAAAGCCGGACGAGAAATCACTCAAACTGCTGGACAAGAACGGGGTGCCATGGCCGGTGTCGCCGGATCTTCTCGCCTGGGAAGAGACGAACGATTTCCATGTTGCCTGCCGCTGGATCGGAAAATTCCCAGTGCGGGCACCATGGAACGTCAACGGCTGCAAAGAGATCGGGAAAGGGGAAAATCTGCGGATCCAGCAGCAGGTGATTCTCGCCCCCGCGTATGAGGTCGCCGTGCGGTTGCCCGATGCGGAAACGGAACGTCTGGCCGCCGCATTACGGCAGCCGGCGTTTCCTCTTTCTCTGGGGGCCTCTTTCTGCCGGGCGGTCGTGCGACGGATCCGCCTCGTCGAAGCGCTCCCGGAGTCCGCCGACTGGGCGTTCCGGTTCGACGGGGTGCCGCTCGGGGAGGCGGTTCCGTTCTCCCGGCACATCGTGAATCCGGAAGATTGTTTCGAGCGGATCGAGAGCGACGGCTACTGGCTTTATCCTACTGCGGAGAATCCCGGCGTAAAGCAGAACGATCCGTTTGTACGCGGCTGGATTCGAAAACCGGAGGCGCTGGGTTGAAACTCTTCAGTCATGGTATTCATTCCGATCTGCGCGAACATCTCGCAGAAGTCATGACCGCGGCAGAAACGTCGGAAGAACGGATCATCTGCGCCTGTCACGATCTCGGTAAGGCAACGAAAGCGTGGCAGGCGTACATCACCGGAAAAATACCGGATTCTCCACACCCACATGCCGCGGCAGGCGGAGTGTTCGCAGCCCTGCTGCTCCTTGAACGGGGCGGGGAAGAGGCCGCATACTGGAGTTTGATCGCGCTCCATGTTGCTTCCGCGCATCACACTGCATTGCAACAACTTGGGACAACTCAGCTCAACATCCTTCCCCGGATCGCCGGAGACCCTCAGGCAAAGGCATTCGCACTGGATCGGGCCTCCGGTATTGCCTCGCTTCTCCCGGAACTGTCTGACTCCGTGATGGAAGCGGCGTGGCGGCGTCTGGAGGAGATCGCCCCGCCGACTGCCCGGGAACCGCGGGTGGCCCTCAATGGAATCTGTAAAACACTCTCCCCGAAACAGCGCCTGCAGGCCTATCTCCACAGCCGTTCATTGCTGGGAAGAATCTGTCTGCAGGATCACCGCTCAGCAGCGCGGCAATCGGGAAAGGACATTGTAATTTCGACGTGGCGCAATGCGTTTCCGGAACGCGACTTTCACCCCAGAAAAGAGCGTATTTTTTCCGGAAATTCCCCGGTTGCGGAACTCCGGACCAGGTTGCGGGAGTCGTTTCTGGAGACGATTCGGGAAGACGGAATCTTTTATTTCATCGATGCTCCGACCGGACTCGGCAAGACCGAGGCGATGTTGCGAGGCGCGGAGCAGCTGGTGAATCGTGAAGGATTCCGGCGAATCGTCTTCGCCGTGCCGCAGGTCTCGGTGGCAGATCAGGTGTATGAAGACTATTTTGCCGGAAGTGACGCCCAGATCTGGAATTATCGCCGCAGAGAATCACATGTGGTTTCCGAGAAACCGGAATCGCGGCTCGGCAACGGCAACGATGCCGAGGCACTGGAGATCGAACAGCATCCATTCTCCAGTTCCTACAATGTGACGACCTTCAATCAGGTGTTGCTGGCGATGTGCCATCCCGCCCGGAACCGATGCATACGGGGGCTTGGCCTGCGCGACGCAGTCGTGATACTGGATGAATTTCACAAGCTGCCGCAACTGATTCTGCCATTCTTCTTCCGGTTGGCGCGGGAGTTTGCCGCAACAAATCACTGCCGTTTTATTCTTGGATCTGCGACACCATTGGAACCGTTCGAATTCTGGGACTTACAAGATTCCAGAAGAATCCCGGCCTCCGTAACACAGCCGGTTTACCGCGCCCCGGAGATCGACAACCGCAGATTCTATCGCTCCCTGGGGGAGATCACCATCTCTGAACTTGGAGAACGGATCGAAAAGTTCCATGCCGTCGACAACCGGAATCTACTCGTGGTGGTCAACCTTGTCGGAAAAGGAAGCTGGCCGTTGCGGCGCTTTTTCGACCGGAACTACCAACCGTGGCAACAGCTCGAAGAGTTGCGTACTCCGGGAACGGAACGGATTATCGTCTGGCTGGATGGACTCATTCCCCCCGGATTACGCAGAGAACTGGTTCTCGCCTGTCGGGAGGCGATGAAACAGCGCCCCGTCACGCTGATCTCGACCCAGATGATCGAAGTCGGCGTGGATCTCGATTTCGACGCGGCGCTGATCGATTATCAGGGCTTGGCCGCAACCATCCAGCGCGGGGGACGGGTCGGCCGCAACGGGCGCCCGAAACCGTGTGAAGTCGGCGTATTTGCGCTCCTCGAGGACACCGGAAAAAGTTCCCGGACCTGTCTGTTGGAAGTACAGGAGAAGTATGACCTCCGGCTGAAACTTCCGCCATTCGACCAGATCTACCGTCAGGAGTCCCGATTCCACAATCTGGAAGAGAGATTTTTCCGGAACTGGAAACCGGAAGATGTTCTGCACGATTCCGACCTGACGGCGGAACTTGCTGAGATTCAACGGAAGCTGTTCTCCCGGCTTGGCGCAGCAGGCCTGCTGGGGAAATGGCTGTTCCTCCCCGGAGGAGCGACACAGACACTCGGCTGTACCTTCGAGAACGCCCAATGGGTGGCGGAACTGTTTGATTCCGATTACGGGAACGAGTTGATACTGGTGGAGTCGCAGGAGCTTTTCGACCGGCTTTCTCTGCTGAATGGTCGGATTGACTCCAACCAGAGCTCCCCGGAGGAACGTCGGGAATTTCTGACGCTGCTGAACGATCGGAAGATTGCCACCTCGCCCGCCATTCTCCCGGAACTCGGGCTGGGAGAACCGGCGGGAAGGATCTCATATCCCGCCCCATTGCCGGTGTATCTGATTTCCGCGATGATTCTGTAAATACAGGAGGAACCATGGAGTATACGGGAACCGATTTGAACTACCTTCACGTCTGCCCCCGGAAGCTCTGGCTCTTCCGGCATGGGATCCGTCAGGAACGGGAGAATGATCTGGTGCAACTTGGGGTACTGCTCGGAGAACAGAGTTTCTCCCGGGAGAAGAAGGAAATCGCCATCGGAGAGGCCGGAGTGCTGGACTGGGCCGACTTCAAGGATGGAGTGATTCACGAAACGAAACACGGCAAAGCGCCGGGCGAAGGAGACGAAGCGCAGGTTCGTTATTATCTCTTCTACCTCAATATGCACGGGATTCGGGCAAACCGGGCGGTTATTCATTACCCGAAAAAACGGGAAACCACAACCGTGGAATGGAATGAAAACAGCTTCCGGCAGGTTGAAGAGGATTTGCAGGCCTGCAAAACGGTTCTTGCCGGTCCGATACCGGCAGCGACACGCCGTCCTTACTGCAGACACTGCGCCTACGAGGAGATGTGTTTCATATGAATCTCTATCTGACAAAATCCGGCCGTTTGCGAAGGCAGGACAATACCCTGCGCTTCGAAACGGTTCCCCTGCCCCCGGAAGAAGAGGTTCCGGAATCGGAATGTGATTGTGAATCTCTTGAGGAAAGATCCGCCGATGCGGTTCACGCGCTGCCGGTGGAAAGTGTGGACGCGGTCTACATTTTCGGAACAATCACCTTGAACTCGCAATTGGTGAACTTCCTGAACAGTCGAAATATTCCGATGCATTTCTTCAACTGGTTCGGGCATCATACCGGAACTTTACTGCCGCATGCCGAACAGCTCAGCGGGGATCTGGTGATCCGGCAGGCCGAAGCGTACCGAAATCCGGAGGAACGGATCGGTATCTGCCGGGCACTGCTGGGAGCGACGTTTCACAATATCCGGTCGATACTGCTCTATTACCAGCGACGGAATGGAGGTCGGGAGGAGGCGGCGGAATCGGTTCGTCTGTTCGAGGAGCAGCTGCAGGAGCAATCCACCCCGGAGGAGCTGATGGGATTGGAAGGTAACGTCAGGCGAATCTATTATCAGGCCTGGCCTGGCTGGCTCGGAAATATTCAGACGCCCTTCAAGCGCGTTTATCATCCCCCGGACAATCCCCTGAATGCGTTGCTCTCATTTTTGAACAGTCTTTTGTACACGGCCTGTGTAAGTGAACTCTACCGGACGGCCCTGTATCCGGGAATTTCCTATCTTCACACGCCCGGTACACGCCGATTTTCTCTGGCTCTGGATCTGGTGGAGCCCTTCAAGCCGCTGATGGTTGATCGTCTGCTGTTCCGGCTCTGGGGATGTCGTATGGTCAGCGACAAGGATTTTCGGAAATACAGCAATGGTTTTCTATTGACGGATGATGCGCGCCGGAGGATTCTTCAGGAGTGGGATCAGGAGTTACGCAAAACGGTTCACTGTCCCGCCCTGAACCGTTCGGTCTCCTACCGTCAGTTATTGCGGCTGGACTGTTATAAACTTGTAAATCATCTGCTGGAAGGTCGAGAATACAAACCATATCGGATTGACTATTGAAATGTATCTCATCATCGTTTACGATACGGCACGCGACAATTGTGTCAAACTACATAAATTGTTGAAAAAACATCTTTTCTGGAATCAAAATTCCGTTTTCGAGGGGAACGTCACCCAGGCCCAGTTGGTGAAAATCAAGAAGTTGTTGAATGAAATTCGTGCGGAGGACAGCCACGTCACCCTGTATTCCATTGAAAGCGAAAAGATGCTTCATCGTGAACAACTGGGTCCCCCGCGAGGGAATACCTCAAACATCATCTAACTCCGGCGAGATCTTGATATAAGACATTAACAGATAATATTTTGCACGATACGATACCGACAGACATGAATTACTCAGGCCTGAAAGTATCCGGGTTCTTTGACAATCAGATATTTTGAGTTTAATCAGTGGGAGTGCTATATTATTCAGAGAGTTGTTATAATTTCTCGTTTCAACGTTATCATGCATATCAGAAGCAAAAAAAGGTAATTGACACGGGTCACCATCCTACCCTAGTGGATTAGAAACTCAAGTTCGGGTTTTGTTCCTTTTCCCGGTGGCAAAGTCACCATCCTACCCTAGTGGATTAGAAACAAATAAGCCGTTTCAACACCTTCGGAACCGCCTACCGTCACCATCCTACCCTAGTGGATTAGAAACCATTTTTTCGCAGACTGTTCCGTTCACTAATCGACGTCACCATCCTACCCTAGTGGATTAGAAACTCAGTTGAGGTGCAGACGTTTCAAGGCGGAGACTACGTCACCATCCTACCCTAGTGGATTAGAAACCAGGAAAATGTCGATTCCGTTGTCGCATTTGATTCCGTCACCATCCTACCCTAGTGGATTAGAAACACGATGAGCGTTCAGATCGACTGGACCAGCTCGAAGTCACCATCCTACCCTAGTGGATTAGAAACACAGAAAAAAATCACGATTTTTTTTAAGACGACTTTGTCACCATCCTACCCTAGTGGATTAGAAACCGATCAAGGCGAAGTAAGTAACCTCCTCCAACAGCGTCACCATCCTACCCTAGTGGATTAGAAACTTCACTGCGTCGAATAACTGGGGGATCGACATTGGAGTCACCATCCTACCTATAGTATGCAACTCGGTTTGCGTGCGGAATAAAAATCAGTTTGCGCAAGGTCGGCCTTGAGCGCGCAAACCATTTGTAAAAAAATAGCCGGGCGGCGTGGGCCACTCGGCTATTATATATATAAAGGTATAGAACGGTCTTATTCGTCCAGAAAATTCGTACGGCGGAACTCCTGCAAGAGCTTGTCCAATTCCGTCACCCGGCGGGAAATTTTCGCAGGGATTGGCGACCCGGTGCGGTACTTGTTGACGGTCCAGCGGGTACAAAATAGAAGCTCAG
>CALXOA010000071.1 GCA_944389895.1 uncultured Victivallis sp.
GGTATTGTTTCTGGCTCCGGTCAAGGAGTATCTGGCAGACGACCAGGTATCTGAAATCCTGATCAACGGTCCTTCGCAGATCTACATCGAACGGAACGGGAAGCTCGAAGAGACCCCCGCCCGTTTCGCCAATGAGGCGCAGTTGAAAGCTGCGGCAGTCAACATCGCCAAATCGGTCGACCGCCAGCTCGACGAAATGCATCCGGATCTGGATGCGCGACTGCCGGACGGATCGCGCGTTCACGCCACGATCCCGCCGATCAGCCGCTGCGGAACGATCCTCTCGATCCGGAAATTCAAAAAGGAGATGTTGACCATCGACCGGCTCGAACAATTCGGCAGCATTCCCCACGAAGGCGTTCTTCTGTTGAACGCAATCGTCAAACTGCGGAAAAACACCATCGTCTCGGGAGGGACCTCCTCCGGCAAAACCTCCGTTCTGAATGCGTTGAGCGGGTTGATCCCGGAGAACGACCGCATTCTCGTGCTTGAAGACGCCAGCGAACTGCAGCTTCAGCAGAAGCACTGCGTCTACTTTGAAACCCGCAAACCCGACAAAAACGGCCAGGGGGAGTTTTCAATCCGCGACCTGGTCATTGCCTCGCTGCGTCTCCGTCCCGACCGTCTGGTCATCGGGGAGATTCGCGGCGGCGAGGCGCTCGATCTCCTGCAGGCGATGAATACCGGCCACTCCGGTTCAATGTCCACGATCCATGCGAACAGCCCGCTCGATGTGTTGAGCCGCATGGAAACCTGTGCGATTTTAAGCGGAGCCAACCTGCCGCTCACGGCGATCCGGATGCAGGTCACTTCCGCCATCAACTGCGTGGTTCACACGATGCGACTGCCGGACGGATCGAGAAAAATCGTTGAAATCGCCGAAGTGCTTCCGCTCGAAAACGGCGAATACCGTCTCCGCTCGCTGATGCATTGGGAGACCCGTTCCGTCGCGCCGGACGGGAGCGTTTCCGGCGGATTCATACTCGGTGAACGCCCGACATTCCAAGGTGATGCCGAACTGCTTCACCTGGAACTGCCGGAGTACCGATGAAGCAGAAATCCCCCATGCCGTTCTTCTTTGCAGGAGAGCAGATCTCCGGATTTCAGCTGATACGCCCTCTGCGGGTGCGGGATTGTTCGGAATGCTGGTATGCCCTCAGCCGGGAGAATCGCACTCCGGTCGCCGTCAAGTTCCTGCGCCCGGAGCATCCGCGCATTGCGCAGTTTTATGCGATGGCCGAGTTTCTCCAATCCGCACCGAGCCCTTTTCTGATCCGGGTATTCGATTGCGGAGAGACGGTCTCCGGCCTTCCTTACGCGGTGATGGAATATGCCGGTGGCGGCACGTTGCGCCGTTACCTTTCCGATCATGGGAAACTTTCTCTGGCGGAATCGGTTCAACTTCTGCATGACATGCTCTGCGGTCTTGCGGTGCTGCACGCGCACGGAATCGTTCACAGGGACGTCAAACCCGAAAACATCTGGCTGACCACCGACGGCGATTTCCGGCTGGGCGACTTCGGACTGGTTCGCCTGCCCGGCTATCCGGAAGAGCGGGGGAAGATCTTTGGAACCGCCTCCTGCATGTCACCGGAACAGGCGCGGGATTCCACCTCGGTCGACGGTCGCAGTGATCTCTACAGCCTAGCGGTGGTGCTCTTCGAGGCGCTGACCGGAGAACGTTTGCGGCCGAAAGGGAGCTTTTCTGAAATCATTCGATTCATCCTTGCCGACCGTTCCGCACCTCCCGTCGACCGGTTGAAAGCCGTCGCGACGGAAAAACCGGCCCGCCTGCTGGCGAGAATGCTCGAACCGCTTCCGGAACTGCGCCCGCGAAGTGCGGCGGAAGCTCTCGCGGAACTCGACGCCATGGAACTGCCGAAGCGCAACTGACCACACCGTTCAGGCCCCGTCCCGGAGCGGAAAGCGTTCCAGCAGCCGTTGCCAGCGTGGGGAGCAGTTCCTCCGTTTCATAAATTCCGCCGGAGAGAGAGCGGCCGCATCGAAAATCTCCCGATCCGAGAGCCGAAGCAGAACCGGCAACGGCTCCGCCCCTTCGCGACGCAATGCGTCCGCAGCCTTCCGGAGGCGGCGCCTGATCTGAAATTCCCGTCCAATGACCAGCACCGGTCCGGCCAGCGGCAGAATCCAGAACGTACTTCCCGCAGCCGCCAGAACCGGAGCGGCGGCCGCTCCGCCGAACAACAGCAGCGGGAGATACCACTTCCGGAAAAGATTCCCGCACTCCCTCCGGAATGCCGAAGCATGAATCTGGCAGGGAAAATACTCTTCATACACCGAAGCGGAGAATGCGGTTCTGACCGCATGAATCAATTCGTGGGCGAGCGTCTCCGCGGCATCATAACCCAATCGGCGGCGGCGGCGGGCAAATTTTCCGTGCAGAAAGAGCAATGGCAGCGAACCATCCACCTCCAGCAGAATTCCGGCCGACCAGAAACCGGTCCGCCGGGAAGAGTACCAGCCGGGAACCCACTCCGCCCGGAAACGATATTTTTCCCAGGTCAACCGACCGGCCGCCTCACGAATCTCACCGGAAAGCGGCCGACTTTCCCCGATGAGCGACAGCAGATCGGAAGAACCGTTTTGAAGTGCCTCCAGCTCTCCGGCGAGGATTTCAAGACGCGCTGCAAACGCTCCGTCCGACTCCGCGGGAGCGGGAAACATTCCCTCCGCATCGAGTTCCGTTTCCGTTTTTTTCCTGAAATCCAAAGCCATATCTTCAGGGAACCGGGAGAGAAATAATTGTGACAATTCTCTGATACAGCGCGACAATTCCTCTGCCGACCGGTCCGAACGATCCCCCGGAAAGCGAGTAGACCGAAGCCGACGCGGCAAAGACCAGCGGCAGAATCGAACAGAGCAGAATCGTGTATTCCAGCAGAACACTCCGCTTTTTCGCCATGCGCCGCCTTTTATTCATAACTCAACCCCCAGACCCAGTTGACCAGTGGATCCCCCGGGATTCCGCTTGAAAGAAGCGTCTGCCCGATCTCGGCGGCCACTTCCGGCTTCAGCGGATCATATTTCTCCAGCATCGTTTGCTGGTTTGCCCGGAAACGTTTCCAGGCCGCGGCATATTGCCGCATCTCCCCGGCAGAAATCGTGGAGGATGGGGAAAAATAGAAATATGCCGTTTTGGCCACAAAATAGCCCCGCGTTCCGGTCGCGGACTCCGCCATCCGGTTGAACATGGCGAGCATGACGGAGCGATGTTCCAACAGCTTTTCGCAATGCTGCTTGAGCTTCAACGTCTCACCGCTGAGCATCCAGCGATTTTCCGGCAGAGAAAGCCAGAGATTCGTCTCCTCCACCGTCCGGTAAAGGGCGGCCAGGGCGATGCACTCCGGCTGAAATTCAAGGCTCGGAACAATATCATCGGAATAAAGATTGGTCGGAAGAACCGCCGACTGCTGGACCATTTCATAAAAATAGCGAATGCCGAACATCCGGTCATAATCCCCTGCCGGAGCAGATCGGCGCAGGTCGGGCATTTTCCCTTTCAGGCATTCAAACTGCAGCACCCTGCCGACCTTTTCAGGCGAGGCGAACTCCGCAGCGACGGCAGGAATCTGTTCCCCGTCGACACCGACGTTCTTGAGTTTCACCAGCAGAAATTTCAATGTTCCCGCATTGCGCAGCAGCGCCTCCTGACGTTCTACGAGCTGGTTACGTTTCCGCAGAATCCGGCTGCTGATCATACATTCGTCCGGCGTTACGAACGAAATATCCGGCCTGATCTGTGCAAAACGCATGGCAACGAGTGCGTTTTGATTGGCGTGGACTTCATTCTGGTTTTTCTCCAGATGCTTGAGCACATCGGAGAAATCCTGGGCCCGAACACGGATACTGCCGGAGGTGATCGTCCGAAAATGTTCCATATTCGCAATCAGCTTGTCAAACGTCGCCGTCTCACTCCCGAGTTGATCGAGCAACGTATTCATTTGAGCCAGAACGGCACAGTTGTTTTCCAACTCGGAAATCAGACGGCCGATCTCGCTGCGCAGAGGCCGGAGCCATTCCGGTTCATCCGTCTCGGCGGAGGCGAGAAGCGGCGTTTGTTTCAGCTCAGTCAACAGCGTCTGCTGTTTTTCCGGTTCGGAATCCATCGACGTGAGAAGGGCCCGGATTTGAAACTGAATGTCCAGCAGGGATTTTGCGCGCCGCACAAGAGCCATCCGTTCATCGACCGAGGCATCCTCCCAGTTCCAGGCAAACCGGTTTTCGATTTCCAGACGCCCGAAACATTCGGCGGCGTCCTCCCATTCCGAATTCTGCAAATGCCTCTTGAACTCGTTCCAGAAAGCAAACGTTTTTTCGTAGCGGGCAATATTCTTCAGATGTTCCTGGTGGAATTTCTCGTACTTCTGGTAATCCCGCGACTCCGGCATCCGGTCGAGCAGCCGCCGGGCCGTCGCGAAATCCGCGCGGCGAATATAAAACTCCGCCGCGGCAAGCACCTGGGAGGCCTGCGGCGTGGAGAGGTAAAATACACCGAACATGCCAAGAATGACCAGCAGTGTAATCCCCATCACCAGAATCTTCCGCCCGATCTGAGAACGCGTGTGCGGAACGTTCCGGTCGAGAAACAAAAAATCGAAAAATGCAATGGCAATTTCATCCGAATCCATCAGCATGCGTTCCTGACGGCCGAGTTTATCCCCGTTCACAAAAGTGCCGTTGACACTGCCGAGATCCCGAATCCAGGACTCCCCGTTTTCCGCGATCCGGATCTCGGCATGGTGGCGGGAAACCACATCATCCCGGATAACGATGTCGTTCTCCTCTGCGGAACCGATTCGGATCAGACTCTTCTCCAGACGGATCATTTCCCCTTCACGCGGCCCGTTCAGAGCCTCCAGGCGATGAACGTCGCATGGACGGGCGAGGCTGACTTCCGCCGGTTTGACGAAAAGTTCGCAGTCGCCGATCGCTACCCGCTCGTTCAGCCTGAGTACACAGCCGGATACCGCCCGCCCATGAACATGGACCTTGTTTTTTCCACATGCCTGCAGCCGGATCTCCCGGGAGCCGATCCGCAACTCGGCCTGATAATCGGCCGAAACCCGGTCCTGAGGGGGAATCACCCAGTCGTTGTCTTCCGCCCGGCCAATCCGCACCCGATCCCCCAGAGTATCGCTCTTGGCAGAATAGAGAAGTTTCCCCCGACAGCGGAACTCAAGAAGACGTACCACGGCACACTTTCGCGCTTTCACCTTCGGAAGAACATCCGAGGCGCCTTTGTTTTTCCCGTGTCTGTGAAATATCCTGCTCATTCTTCAATCGTCCAGATGTTTTTCATGATCTTCACATGACGATGGTCGTCCGGAGATGGAAAACGGCGAAGACACTCATTGATAATCCGGTTCATGCCCTCGAAATTTCCCGCCCTCTGATAAGTCTGAAACGCCAGGCAGCACTGCGAATACCAGACCTGCTGTTTTTCCCGAAATTCCCGCCAGAGCGGCACAACGGCCGCGATCAGGACCGGATCGCTGGTTTCATAAGCCCGGCAAAGCAGCGTCCGAAGCATCAGATCGACATCATCCCAGACTGCCGCGGCAATGTTTTTCCGCAATTCGAACGAAGCGCGCTGCAGCAGCCGGGTGGAGTCATCCGTCATGCGCACCTTCGGAATCTCCCAGTAGTGGTCCACCATCGCCGGGGAAACCACAAAAGCACCGTAACTCCGCAGAACCCGGTCGGACCGCCAAAAATGGTTGGCCGGCACCTCCCGCAGCAGAACCAGTTCCTTGTCTTGGTAGCGCATGTAGCTGGCATATCCCTGCCAGCGGAAATTTTTATCCTGACGGGTGTAGGAGAGCTGATAATAGGGGAAGCCGCTCTCCGTCGGGCGATAGAACTCCTGTTTCGGCTCCTCCAGAAACGCGAATCCCTCCTGTTCCGAAACCCGTTTCCGCCACTCGTCGAAACTTTTCCGCCGCGTCGTTCGAAACCCGTCCGGCACAGTCGACACAGTGAAGACAAGATGAAACGGAACATCCATGTTCTTCCCCAGCGCCGTCATGATTTCATGGTTGTTCCCCTCGCTTTTCGTAACTGTCACCGGAGTTTTCGGATAGTAGACAAGACATTTCCCATCCGGTTCGATTTCCATCCGGAACTCCCCATCGTCATACACACCGGAGACCTCTCCCGGCCAGGTGACCGGATTTTCCAGCTGCAGTTCAGAGATGACATAGGCGCCACCGATGATCAGCAGAAAAAGCGCAAATCCACCAATCAGTACGATCCGGCGACGCCATCTGCGGCTGCGGTTGAATTTCCGAAGATCCTCAAGCTCCGCGGCAGAGGCGTAACGCGTACAATCCGCGTCGTTCGGACGAACGGAATCCGATTCCTCCGAAGCCATCTCTCCGGAAAGCTCCTCGGTCGCATCCTCCTGATCGCCCGAAGAGGCCACCATCACGGAATCCATATCGACGGGCGAATCATCCTCCTCCAGAACGAATGTCAACTCTTTCCCGATGCTCACATCCGCGCCGGGAGTCAGCAGGACATCTCCTTCCCCGATTACCTCTTCCCCGTTCACCCGGGCGGACTCATTCCCGTGAACGTGAAGCAGTACTCCGTGATCGGTCTGCGGAAGAAGTGTGATGTGCTCCGCCCCGATATCCGTTCCGCCCGGACGGATGTCGGCATCCCGACGCCGCCCGATCAACGTTCCGGAATTCCGCACGGCAAAAAACCGGCCGGCCAATTCGCCGGTCAGAAACTTGATCTTGTAATGAACTGCTCTTTCCATATTTCCCCTCAGAACAGTGGAACTCCAGCCTCCCGCATTTTCAAAAAAACCGGAGTCAGAATGATGATGAATACCGCAGGCAGAATAAACAGCGCCATCGGCAGAAGCATCAGAGACGGCGCGCGCTGCGCCTTGCATTCGGCCAGGGCAAAACGGGCTTTGCGCATCTCTTCCCCCTGAATCTCCATCGTTTCGGTCAGCGGGGCGCCGAGTTCGGTTCCCAAGGCGATTGCCGCCGCAAACGAAGTGAACTCCCGGATGTGAATCCGATCGGCCATATTCTGCAGCGCAACGATTCGAACCACTCCGAGCTCCATCTCGCGAAGCATCTGGGAATACTCATCCGTCAGCGGACTGTCGATGCCCAGCTTCACGTAAAAACGCACAGCCGCTGAAAAATCCAGACCTCCGCGCATCGCCGACGCGATCAGATCAATCGAATAAGGAATCGCCTTCAGAATCGAGAGACGCCGCTCCTTGACCAGATTTCCGATCACGATTCCCGGCAGACTCCCGCCGATCATTGCGGCGATCACCCCGGCAACCGGAATGGAGATCCGGTTCTCCTCGTCCACCAGACCCGCCGTCACACAACCGGCAACAACTCCGAAGAAAACGATCAGACACAGCTGCATGCAGTAGATCTCCACGGAAAAAAACTTCAATCCGGCAAAATTCAACTGCTTCTGAAGTTCTGCGCACCGGCCGGGAAACACCTTCCGGAAAAAATTTCCGACGCCGGCCATGATCAAAAGATCGGTAAACGGTTTCAGCAGTGAGAACAACCACACCGAATGCTCCCGCTCCACGACAGCCTTTTTCTCCCGTTTCCCCGCAAGCACGGTGAAGAACAAAGTCGGCAGTACAATCACGGAAAAGGTCAACGCATAGATAAGAATCTGTTTCATTCGCTACACCTTGATGTCCACTATCGACCGGATCACCAGATAACCGATCACTTCCAATGCCAGCATCGCCCCAATCGCACACCAGCCGATCAACGTCTGCACCATCGGCAGCATCAGATCATTGTTGATGAAAAAAAGCAGCAGAAACGCCACCAGCGGAGCCAGAGCCATCGCCAGCGCCTCAAAACGCCCCTGAGCCGTAAGCGCTTTGAGTTTCTGATGAAACTCGGTCCGCCCCCGGATCATCCGGGTGATCTTTTCCAGAACCTCCACCATGCTGCCGCCGGATTGCGTCGTAAGCCGGATCGAGATGATCAGCAACTGCAGATCCTCACAGGGAATCCGGTTGTACATCCGCTGCATCGCCTCCGCCAGTTCCAGCCCGAGCCGGTACTCCCGGATCACAATCATGAGCTCTTCCTTCAACGGTCCCTCGCACCGCCGGGAGAACACCTCCAGCGCCTGAGGCAGCGCCTGCCCCGCCCGCAAACCGCTGGTCAGCCCCAGCGAAAGATCCAGAATGCTGTTCTCGAACCGCTCCGCCCGGCGCCGGGCCTTCTGAGAAAAATAAAACCAGGGAGCGGCCATCCCGAGAAAAAAAGCCAGCGCCGCAACCGGAACAATAATCAACGGCTCAGATACCTGGCAGAAAATCAGCGTCGTAATCAAGCCCCCCGCCAGCAGAATTCCCAGAGAAAGTTGAAGTTGCTGAAGTGTGGCTCGACCAATGAAGAAATAAATATTGTTCGCCATCCCTTCCGAACGTTTTTCCCGAATCTTCCGGTCCGCCTGCTCCATGCTGAATGACTGAATCAGCGAGATGAGGATATAGATCAGCAGAGCAACAGCAAAAAGCACCAGCAGGTATACGCCGTAACGCTGCAAGAGAGAGAGTGATGCCATCGCCCCTCCTTTCACCCTTCCGGGACAAATACGGACATATCCAGCTCAAGATCCCCGGCTTGACGCAATTCATCCACAAACTTCGGAATATTGCCGGTTGCAGTGTGATGCCCGATCACGTGAAATTTCTCGTCAAATCCCTCCTGCTCGAAGGTGAAAATATCCTGAAGCAGAATCGTACTGCCTTCCCTCCCGGTCACCTCCGAAATCTTCACAATCTTCCTCGACCCATCCGGCAGCCGGGTCTGCTGCACGATCAAATGAATCGCAGAGGCGATCTGCTCCCGAATCGCCGACGACGGCAGTTCGAACCCTGCCATCATGACCATGTTCTCAAGACGCGACAGAGCGTCGCGCGGATTGTTCGCGTGACAGGTCGTCATGGAGCCATCATGACCGGTGTTCATCGCCTGAAGCATGTCCAGCGCCTCCGCACCGCGGCTCTCTCCCACGATGATCCGGTCAGGCCGCATACGCAATGTATTGATCACAAGGTCGCGGATCGTAATCCGCCCCTGCCCTTCGACATTCGCGGGACGCGCCTCAAGCCGGCAGAGATTTTCGTGGCTG
>CALXOA010000072.1 GCA_944389895.1 uncultured Victivallis sp.
TATGTGACGGCATGGGAGAACCCGAAACCGGAACTGGAAATCGCCTCATTCGATTTCCTCTCCAACGAAGCGGCACACGAGGGCGAAGTCGACTGGCATCCGGCCCCGGCTCCGGTACCGGTTCTGATCGCGGCGACGGGAGAGAAAACCGCCCCGGGCCATGCCGCGCTGCTCGGGAAACGATTCCGGGCCGCCGCCGGAACAAAGGAGGTCGGTTCCACGCTCTCCGGGGAAGTGAAAGTAAAGCGCCCGTCGGCGGGCAATGCCGAACTATCCATTCAGTTCCCCGCCTCCTCCGGCAGGAATGTGCCGGCGGCTCGCATCGTATATGACAACGCCGGTCTGGCCTCCTCCTACACCGCGCTGAGCTGCCGGATCAGAAGTACCGACGGCGGCGTAATCCAGTTCGTATTGCCGCAGAAAAACTGGAAGGGGACCTGGACAGCCGATCTCAATGTCAAGGGAGACGGCATATGGCGCACATACCGGCTGCGTTTCGATCGGGATTTCACCACCTGGGGACAGATCAGCTTTGACGATCTGCGCAATGAGCTCTTTCTGTTCTATCGTTCGAAACGGGCACCGGAGGCAGAACGGCCGGCGCTCTCCTTCGAAGTGAGTGACATCGCCCTCGAATAACCCCCACCCGGGAAGAGAGGTTGTGAACAGAGGCGCAAAAAATAGCTTCAAATCCAGCGGGAAGCGTTGTAAATCCCGGTTCGAGGGGCTATATTGGCAAGAATAGCCACAGGGAGAGCAACTCATGAGAGATTTACGCCAACTGCCGACCGACCGGGTGCTGGTCTCGCCGTCGGTGCTGGCCTCCGACTTCGGAGCGCTGGCGGCCGAAATCGGGCGGGCCGGATCGGCCGGGGCCGATGTGATCCATCTCGATGTGATGGACGGGTGTTTCGTGCCGAACATTTCCTTCGGACCGCCGGTGATCAAAAGCGTCCGTGCCGCCAGCGATCTCGTTTTCGATACCCATCTGATGATCGAGCATCCGTTGAAATACGCGGTCCCCTTTGCGAAGGCGGGAGCCGACCATCTGACGTTCCACCTTGAATGTGCCGATCCGACCGCGGAAGTCATCGAGGCGATCCGGCAGGCGGGCTGCACGGTCGGAATCTCTCTGAAACCGGCAACCCCGGCCGAAGCGGTTTTCCCGTGGCTCGACCGGATCGATCTGGTGCTGGTGATGACGGTCGAACCCGGATTCGGCGGACAGAGTTTCATGGCCGACCAGATGCCCAAGGTCGCGGCGATCAAACGTGAAATCCGGCGGCGAGGTCTGCACATCCAGCTCGAGGCCGACGGCGGTATCGATGAGAAAACCGTGATCCCGACCGCCGCCAACGGCGCGAACCTGATCGTTGCCGGTACCAGTGTATTCGCCCACCCGGCCGGTCTGGCCGAGGGGATCGCACGACTTCATGCCGCCACCGCAATGCTCGACAGCAACCTGTAACCACCGCCCCGGAAGGAGATCCGACGCCATGAGCGCACTCAAGAATACGCCGCTGGTCGAGTACCATATTGAACTCGGAGCGAAAATGGTTCCTTTTGCCGGATGGAACATGCCGGTACAATACGAGGGGATTCTCGCGGAACATCGTCACACCCGCAGCCGCTGCTCGGTTTTCGACATCTGCCACATGGGGGAGTTCCGGATTGCCGGCCCGGGGGCGGCGCAGGCGGTTGACCGGCTGCTGCTCCGTCCGGTCGCCGACCAGAAAGTCGGCAGTTGCCGTTACAATCTGCTGCTCACGCCGGAAGGAGGGGTGCTCGACGATCTGATCGTCTACCGGATGGAGGAAGAGGACTTCTTCATCGTCGTAAACGCCGGCAACACCGCCCTCGATGCCGCGGAATTTAAAGCGAAACTGCCGGAGGGAATTGAATTTCAGGATCTTTCCGCCGACCTGGCGAAACTGGACCTGCAGGGACCGGATTCGGCAAAGGTGCTGGCGGAACTCGGTGTCGCTCCGGCCGATCTGCCGGCTTACTTTCACTGGACCATGACCGAGGTCGACGGTATTCGCTGCATTCTCAGCCGTACCGGCTATACCGGGGAGCTGGGCTTCGAACTCCATTTCGACGAAGAGTACGCCGACCAGCTCTGGGATCTGCTGCTGTCAACCGATCCGGTGATGCCGGCCGGGCTCGGTGCGCGCGACACTCTGCGGCTGGAAATGGGCTATCCGCTGCACGGGCATGAACTGACAAGGGAGCTGTCGCCGATCGACTCCGGTCTGGGACACTTCGTCCGGCTCGACGACGGACGCGATTTCACGGGGCGGGAGGCTCTGCGTTCCAGACCGGTAAGACGGCAGATGGTCGGAGTACGGCTCGAGAACCGCCGGGCCGCCCGGGCGGGAAGCGCGGTGATGCGTTCCAACGAGGAGGTGATCGGAGTGGTGACTTCGGGAGCCTTCTGTCCGTCACTCGACGTGGCGGCGGCCCTGTGCAGCATCGATATCGAATGCCGGCTCGCACCGGGCGACAAGGTGTTGCTGGAGGCGGGGCAGGCGCTCCTTCCGGGCACGGTTACGGAACTGCCGTTTTACACGCGGGGAAGTGTCCGGGTCAAAGTTCCGGATTCCGATAGATGAAAAGCCTGCTTTTCCCGCTGATACTGGTGGTTTTCGCGTTCGCCGCCTCGTGGCCGCTTCTGCTGCGGCGCTGGCCGTATTGGCGGCTGTTGCTCGGGTTGTCGACCTTTCTGATCCTGGCTTTCGGGGGGATCGTGATGCTCCACTTTCAGATGGAGAAAAATTTCGCCCGTTCCGGAGAAGCCATGGCACTCTCCGCCACCTGCAACTACCTGAGAGAGGGGGGAGACCCGACCCGTCTCGCGGCGGAACTTGACGCGTTGCGCAGCCGGGAGGATTTCAACAGGCTGCCGTTACGCAGCCTGATGCGGGGCTGGTTCTCCGCGGTACGGAAGGCGGAAGGAGCGGCGACCGAAAAATGAGCAGTCTCATTCCTGTTTTCAACGCCCTGCTGGTAATCGCCGTACTGGTCGGGGGACCGATCTGGCTGCTCTGCCGTCTGAAGCAGCCGACCTGGGTGAAATTTCTGATCGGGTTCAACTATTTCGCGCTGCTCTGCTCCTTCTATCTTCTGCTGGCGACAAGCGCCGCGCTGGGGCAGGCCCGCGCCCAGGCCCGCGACAATATCGGCGTACTGGCGGCGGTGCTGCGCAGCCGTCCTGCGGAAGTGCGGCCGGTACTGGAGAAATATCTCCACGGAGATGAGGGCAGCTACTTCCTGCTGCGGAACGAGCTGCCCGGCACCGGGAAGTGAGCGCTCACCGTCAGCGGGATTCCAGATAGATTCCGATATTCGATCCGACCGGACGCTGATACCCTTTCCGGGTCTGCCGATTCACCATGACCGGGCACTCCTTCTCCCGGTCATAATAGCAGAGAGTGGCGGAACCGCCGCCATCCATATTGATTCCGTCTACGGCGCCGGCGGCCACCAGAAGCTCCGCCGTCTCACGGCCGGTGGCGCCGAGGCTCCACTCCGGCTGACGGCCGTCGACGGTAACGATGTAGAGCCAGCGCCGATCCTCCGACAAACCGTAAGCGATCCGGGGCATCAGCGGCTTCTCGTAATCCCCGCCATCGAGCACCTCTCCGTCCCGGAGAATGATCGCAAAACCGGAGGCGGCCAGACGGATCCGGCCGTACTCCTCCTCGGGCACCGCGGAGACAATATCGACCCGCCCGTCCTCGTAGACCACGAACACCGCCTTATGGGGACGGCTGTCGCAGATCACCTCTCCGTTCAAAATCCCCAACCCCGCAGGATGAGCATATTTGTGAGTGAACGGTTTCGTCCATGGCCACCACGGGGCGGAATTGGCCGCGACAATCATGTTCAAGCCGAGTCCCCCCTCTTCCTTCGGGCGGCGGGCCTGACGCATGAAATCAGCTGTCCTGACCCGTTTCGTACGGATGACCGCCTTGTCATAATCAGGCATCGGCTTGCCCCAGTCGGGATCGCGGGCGGTACCGGTGAACTGAAGCCCTTCGGTCCGCAGATCGATCCGCATCAGACAGATTTTCTGCAACCGGGGCTCTTCAAGCTCAAGACGCAGGAACCGGACGCCGGTCTGAACTTCCGCAGCCTTCCCCCAGTCAATCGCGTCTATTCCCACCAGACGGCAACAGAGGAAACAGACCAACAGCAATATCCGGTACGGCATGATACAAGCTCCTTCGATACGATTTCCCCGGGGGAATCCCCCGCAACGCACAAACCTCCCCCGGGAACTCCCGGCATCCGGGGGGGCTTTTCGTCTCAACGCCACCCACAAACACACAAACTCCCCCCGGCAGCCATCGAGCGACCGGGGGGATGATCTCTCAACCAATCAACAGAACTTTACTCCTGCGCATCCGGCAACGACTCGAGGATGGCCTCCTGAAACTCGACGTCGATATAGGCGCCGGTGAGGAGAATCTTCTGAAGCATTCCCGCCTTGAACGTCACCTTGCCGAGTTCCACACCGTTGTATGCGGCCGAGAAAACACCGCCGCGACAGGTTATGACGATGGTCTGCCAGTCGTTGGGCTGTTCCGGCGGGGTGATCGCTTTGCCGAAAGCGGATTCGGAGAGGCTCTTTTTCGCCTTGTCGAGGAAAGTGTAGTTGTAGTTGATCGCCTTGGGATGAGCAATCAACTTGAACGTCCCTTCCTCACTCTTGAAATCCACCGCCATGAAACCATCGTTGATTTCGCCGGGGAACCGGTATTTGACGGTGAAACGGTAATCCCCGTCGTACTCGTCGTCGAAAATCTCGCGGTAATTCCACGCCTTCAGGTTCCGGATCGCAAGGACACCATTGGAGACCAGCTTGTCTCCGCCGGGATTTCCGGCGAAGTCGCTCTTGTAGAGCACATCGGCGGAGACGAAGAGAGGCGCAAGACCGAGCGCGACGGCAATCAGCAATAAGACTTTTCTCATTTCACGACCTCCCCGTCACTTGCTCTCTTCAATGGTTTCCAGTTTGACATCCTTGATTTCGACGCTGGCGACGGCGGCGGAGATGCCGACCTTTTCCATCACGCCGAGATCGAATTTGAAGCTGCCGATCCGTTCGCCCTGAAACTCGGCGGTGAACTCCCCGTCACGGGCAATGACCACCAGCGTCTTCCAGCCCATCGGGTCCTCAAGCGTCTTCGGCGGCATCTTGCCGAGGTGATCCTCGCTCTTGCCTTTCTTGCTCTTGTCGGCGTAGTTGTAGACATAACGGACTCCGGCCGGACGATCAAAAATCTTGACCGAGCCGTTCTCTCCGGAAATGTCGATGGAAACAAATCCTTTCGATGGATCGCCGATGAAACGGAACTGCAGAGTAACCCGGTAGGCCTCGTCACACTCGTCGTCAAAAACGGACAACCCGGTATCCCACGCCTTTTCATTCAGGATGGTGAATACACCGTCCTTGACCCTCGGGTTCTGGTCTGCATTTGCAGCAAAGTCACTCTGGTAAAGTACTTCGGCGTGCAGAAACGGCATCATTCCGAAAACGGCGACAACGAGGGCGGCGATTTTGATTGATTTCATCTTGCAGATTCCTTTCCCGATATGTTTCTCCATTGCGTCTTCGCGGTCGGAGACTTCACAGAAGTATATCTTCTTTTTTCTTTTTGTCAAGACGGAAGATGGAGAAAACAATATTTTACCTTTGAAAATCTCATTGTGGCAGTTGCATTTTCTCATTCGGTGACCTATAATAGAATTATTTCAGCAACCACACCCGAAACTGTGAAGGAGAACCAATATGCTTCCGTTGAAATCACTCCTCGCCACAACCGCGCTGCTGGTCGGCGCCGCAGCCGGTGCCGCACTTCCCGACGTGGAGATCAAAACTGCCGGAGACCGGCGGGTGGAACTCAAGGTCAATGACGGTGGCAGGACCGCGGAAGCGACTTTCGACATTCCCCCGGTTGAAACGATCGAAGTCAGGAATGAGCGGTACGACAAGCTCAGGCTGTGGAATCCCCGGGCTGCCGGCTGGCAGCAGGAGGCGCTGCGGAAAACCAAATCGCAGGAGTGCAATACCCCGTTCGTCTATACCCCGGGAACCCTGAAGGTCACCTCCGGGAGAAAAGCCGATGCCAGGGTTTACGAGCGCGGCAAGGACTACGAGGTCAACGAAGAGAGAGGTACCTTCGGCCGCCTCGAGGGCGGTGCGATTGCGGAAGACACGAAAGTCTATGCCTCCTACAAGTATGTGCCGCAGCGGATGGACTCGGTCTTCCTGAAGGACGGGAAACTGGAACTTGTCGTTGGAACTCCCCATGTGACCAATCCGAAGCCGCCGGCGGGTCCGGACGGCGGAGTGCGGGTGGCGAACATCCTGACCCGCGGCTCCCGCCCCGCTCTGGCGCCGACCGACCTCTATCCGATCCGGGAAACGGAGTTCCCCGGCCCCACCTCCTCCGACATCGCGGAGAAGCTGCTCCCCGGGACGATGAAGAAACTCCGCAGCGGGGAACCGTTGCGGATTCTCGCCTGGGGCGACAGCGTGACCGGCGGCGGTTTCGTGCCGCAGCAATTCAAATGGCAGGAGCAGTTCGTCTCCAGGTTGAAGGAGCGCTTCCCGAAGGCGAACATCGAATTGCTCAATCTCGGCTGGGGAGGACGTAACACCAACACATTTCTGAACCAGTCGAAGGGTACTCCCTTCGATTATGAAAGCAAACTTCTCAACTCCAAAGCCGATCTCGTTGTCAGCGAGTTCGTCAACGACGGCGGACTCGGCCGGGAGAACTTCGAGAGCAACTACAACCGGATCCTGAAGGATTTCCGGGCCGCCGGCTTCGAATGGATCATTCTGACGCCCCACTACATCGGCGGGATGAAGGAGCAGACGGAAGACTCCCGGAATTACGTGACGATGGTGCGTCAATTCGCGGCGGAGAACAACATTCCGGTCGCCGAAGGCTCGTTGCGGTACGGGCGGCTCCATCTTCAGGGGCTCTCCTTCCCGACCCTGATGGCAAACGGGTTCAACCATCCCGACGAGCGCGGCATGAAACTGTTCGCCGACGCCCTGATGGCCCTCTTCCCGGAAAAATAGCGGAACCCTCCGGTGCACCGGAATCCCGGAATGCGCCGGAAATGAAGCTCCATCCGGAGAAGCGAGTGTCTGTTCCAATGAGAGAGGAGTTCATCTTTCCGCCACCGGCGCCACCGGACTCCCCTTTCCAGCTCCGGCTGGCCGGTACGAGCTATTGTGACGGCAGTTATCTGATCGCCCGCCGGAACAGCGGCGACTGGGTGATTGAATTTGTCGAACGCGGCCGCGGAACGCTGGAAGTTGACGGCCGGACCTGCCATCCGGAGGCGGGAGATCTCTATTTCGTACCGGCCGGAAGCACCCATCGATACTGGTCGAGCGCGGAGGAGCCGTGGGTCAAGCACTGGATGAATTTCTCGGGAGAACTGATCCGCGAACTGGTTCGGCTCTACCGGCTGGAATCGGTCCTGCTGGTGCGGAACTTCTCCCGTCCGGAACTTTTCAAGGAGGCCCTGCGGCGTTTCCGGCGCCACCCCGAGATCATTCATTCCCAGACCGGCCCGGAGTTTCTGACCGCCGCAATCACCACGATGGCGGCGGATCTGGCGGCGGCGGCAGAGGCGCCTCCGAAACACTCCGAACAGGGGATGCAGCTGCGCTCCATACTGGAAGCGGCGGTATTTGAAACGGGACCGACACTCGACGATCTGGCGACGGCAATTTCGCGCTCCAAAGTTCAGGCGATCCGGATCTTCAAGCGTGACTTCGGGGAGACGCCGGGGCAGTACCTGTTGAACCGCAAGCTGGAGGCGGCGCGGGAGCTGCTGCGCAATACCACCTGCCCGCTGAAGGAGATCGCGGCAATGCTGAAGTTTTCCGACGAATACTATTTCGCGAGCATTTTCAAACGCAAGACGGGGCTTGCCCCCGGTCGCTACCGCTCCTGTCGTACCCCGGGAAACGACTGCTGATTTTCTGTTTTACAAAGATTGTAATTCTTGATTTTCAAGCATTACGGCAGTATATTCCAGACATGTCAATTTTGTCATGTCAAGCAGGGAGCAAAACCGAATTTTATGAGCAGTGAAGCGAGAAGGCAGGCGATCCGCGACATCGCCGAGAAACCGGCGCCGGAGAAGGTAGAATGTACGCCATGCCCCAATCCCGATGGGATTTTCGCCGATGATGTATTCAACCTGACGTCAATGAAGGAGTTCCTGCCTTCCGGCGTGTTTGCCAAGTTGCTGAAGACCGTCAGCGAGCACGCCCCCCTCGATCCGGAAATCGCCGGTGATGTCGCCCATGCGATGAAGGAGTGGGCGATCGGCCGCGGTGCCACCCACTACACCCACTGGTTCCAGCCGCTGACCGGAGCGACCGCGGAGAAACATGACGCTTTCCTCGAACCGGACGGTGAGGGAGGAGCGATTCTGAAGTTTTCAGGAAAAAATCTCGTCGTCGGGGAGTCCGACGCATCGAGCTTTCCCTCCGGCGGATTGCGTTCCACCTTCGAGGCGCGTGGTTATACCGCATGGGATCCGACCAGTCCGGCCTTCATCAAACGCGGTCTCAACGGGTCGACCCTCTGCATCCCGACCGCATTCTGCAGCTATACGGGGGAAGCGCTCGACAAGAAAACTCCCCTGTTGCGCTCGATCAAGGCGCTCTCCGGCCAGATTGAACGAATGCTGAAACTCTTCGGGGTCGAAGACGGCGGCACGCCCCAGATCACCCTCGGGGCGGAACAGGAGTATTTCCTGATCGACCGCCGGCTCTACCTCTGCCGTCCCGACCTGATTCAGACCGGGCGGACTCTTTTCGGCGCGCCGCCGCCGAAACATCAGCAGCTCGACGATCACTATTACGGCGCAATCAAGCCGCGGGTGCTCGCATTCATGACCGAAGTTGATGAGAGACTCTGGCGGCTCGGCATTCCGGCCAAGACCCGCCACAACGAGGCGGCTCCGGCGCAGTTTGAAATCGCGCTGGTGTTTGAAGAGTTGAATCTCGCCTGCGACCACAACATGATCACGATGGATGTACTTCGCGAGGTAGCCGACCGTCACGGATTCGTCTGCCTGATGCACGAAAAGCCGTTCGACGGGGTCAACGGTTCCGGAAAACACAACAACTGGTCGTTCGGCACCAGCCGCATGAACCTGCTCAGCCCGGGGCGGGACCCGATCCGCAACGCGATGTTTCTGACCGCCCTGACCGCGGTGATCGCCGGGGTCGACCGTCACGGGGAACTGCTGCGCATGGCGACCGCGAATTGCGGCAACAGTTACCGGCTCGGCGCCAATGAAGCACCGCCACCGATCATTTCCATCTACCTCGGGGATCAACTCACCGAAGTGATCGACCGGCTCGACACCACCGCGACCGGAACCCGGAAGGGGCGGCCGATGCAACTCGGAGTGGATACGCTGCCTCCATTGCCGCAGGACTCCTCAGACCGCAATCGGACCAGTCCGTTCGCTTATACCGGCAACAAGTTCGAGTTCCGGTCGCCCGGTTCGAGTCAATCCTGTTCGGGGCCCAACGTGGTGCTCAACACGATTGTCGCCGAAGCTCTTGACGAGATTCTCTCAGAACTTGAGAGTGCGCCCGCCGGTGCATTCAACGAGCATCTGCAGGCGATCCTGAAACGGACGCTGCGAGAGCACCGCCGGATCGTTTTCAACGGCGACAACTACAGCGGCGAATGGGTCGCCGAGGCGGAGCGGCGCGGCTTGCCGATCCTGCGCACCGTGCCGGAGGCACTGGAAACATTGCTCGACGAGAAGAACATCGCAATGTTCCGCAAATACGGTGTGTTCACCGCGGAGGAGCTCAAATCTCGTTACGAGGTTTACCTCGGCGATTTCCGTACCCGCAGTCGGATCGAGGGAGAGCTGGCTCTGATCATGGCCCGTACGGTAATCAATCCGGCGATCGTGAAACACCTCAGTCAACTCGGCAGCGCCCTCTCCGCGGCCCCGCTGCCGGAACTGGAGGAGGAGCGCAATACCGTGGCCGGCCTCTACCGCCGACTCGTCGTCGCCGAGAAAGAGCTGGAGGCATGTCTGGCCGAAAACGATGCGGAGGCGGTCCGTTCCGCTCAGGGGAATGTGCGCAAACTGACCGATACGCTCGAAAAACTGGTCGACGATGATCTCTGGCCTCTGCCGAAATATCGTGAGTTGCTGTTCGTCTATTGACCCCGGGGAAGGGAAGCCCGATGCAGTTGACCGGCAACGCTTTTCTGAAATTCTACGCAATCGCCGGAAACCTGGCTCAGATCGTGGTGTGGGGGGTATGGCTCTGGCTCTGCTTCCGGGTGCTCGATCTCGAGCAGATCAATCCGGCGGCGGCCGGAACGGAGGGCCGGGTGCTCTGGCTGGCGGCCGGCATCGGTTCCGGGCTGATGCTTTGCGACGTGATCCGGGTCTGGCGGGCTGACCCGAAGCATCGGCGGTTGTGGCTGACCGTCCTGTTGCGCGCAGCCGGCGTGTTCCTGTTTCTCTGGAGTGTCTGGTGGCTTTTCGCGCCGGCATTGCACCAATTGCTCGAATTGGAGTGAAACGCTCATACCGGCGGAAACGGCGTCTTAAGCTCCCTCCCGGGGAAGGAAAGCGCCCTTTCCCATTTCCGGATTTTCTCAGATCTTCGTGTGGACAACGGCTGCCCGGAGTGATATTGTATGCGCGGACACCATCTGTCCGGAAGAAAGGTGTTATGGTTTCAACTCAGATCATCGTGCTGTCGAAGCAGCCCTATCGGGAGAGTGCGTTGCTGCTGGCTGGATTGAGTCCGGACTTCGGGAAACTGAGTCTGGTCGCTCATGGCGCCCAGAAACTTTCCGCGAAGAATTTCCCGGCGGCCGATCTCTTCCGGGAACTGGATGTGGAATTTGACAATACCATTGCCGGAGATCTCTTCACGGCAAAGCAGATGGAACTCTCCTTCGCATTCGACAACATCGCCGCGGTGCCGCTGCACTTCAAAATGGCCGGGCGAATCGGGAGTTTCCTGTTGAAAAACGCCGCACCGGGCGTACCGCTGCCTTACACCTACGACACCTTGAAATCGGTGTTCACCCAACTCTGCATCACCGGTGAAGTCGATGGGAAATGGACCCTTGAACAGTGTTCGGTCGTCATCAAGACCGCCTATCTGTACGAAAACGGGCTGCTGCCGGAAGCGCGGAATGCCGAACAGAACGACTTCCTCGAAAATCTGGTCGCCGCCGGAATCGAAAACACCCCCCTGCCGGAGTGTCGCCCGGACTACTGGAAAAGCCTCAACAACTGGCTCAATTCACTCCTCGATTATCACGGTCTCGCCCGCTGAGCAGACCGTATTCGGGCAGGAGAGGGGTTCCGGCCGGTTCCGCCCGCGATGGACAAAACCGGCCGGTTCTGCTTCCGTCTATTTCACCAGCACCCCCATGCGGCCGGCGTCACGGGGAACAATCCCGGAACCGAGTTCAACGATTCGATCCCGACCGGCGGAATCGCGATCCACCACCCGGATCGACAATCCGCAACCGGGCTTCATTCCGTCGAGTGGAATGGTTACATCAAGATCAATCCACTCCCCGGTACGTTTCAGGACCTTGATCCGGTCCGCGGCATCGACGGCGGTTTCCACGCCGTAGCGTCCATCCCACCGGTAGGCGTGGAAACGGTCGGCAACTGTCGAGAAGCCGTATTCACGGTAGGAATCTCCATCGCTGAGCGCGATGATCAACACGTCGCCGCCGGTACGGATATCCCCCTTCTCACGGGTCTGAACGGGCGTCCCGTCATGGATCCGCGCCGCCAGCCGCAACTCCTTTCCGGTACCGAAAAGCTGGTAGTCCATCTGGAGACCGTCATTCTCGATCGTCCGGTCCAGCTTTCCGAAATCGATCGAACCGGAGAGCGATTCCGGCAGGAACGGAACCATTACGCCCTCGGTGGTGAACTCTCCCCCCGCCCATTTGACCCGGATGTCATAGATCTCAGGGCGACTGCCGGTGAACCGATTGTTGCGGTCGTTGCGGGTCAGAACAATCTCCGCCCGACGACTTTCCCCGGGCCTGACCCCGGCAAACCGGATCACATCGGGCGTGAAGAAACACAGCTGCGAAGACGGAGTAAGTTCGATATCGGTTTCGCGATCGGAGTTGTTACGTACCACGATCGAACGGCTGAACCCTTCAACGCTGATCGGGGGCGCCGGTTCGACCCGGAACACGGTAGGAACCAGTTTTCGACCGTCACCGAGCGTGCCCCCCACTTCGAGTTCTCCGGGGGTAAAATCTCCCGTCGAAGTCACGGCAAGGGTAAGTGGTTTGCTCTCGCCGGGTTCCAGCCGGAGAGTCGCCGGGTCAAAGGTGAAGGCAAGTTTTTCGATGCCGCGCACCTGGGGAACCAGCTCAACGGCGGCCTCACCGTCATTGCGGCAGACCAGTTCGAGCCGGGCGGTCTGTCCGGCGGCGAGACGGTGATCGAATTTACGGGTCACATTCGCCGGAGTCACATAAACCGTTTCTACCACATCGGCGGCAGGACGCTGCGGGACTTCGACCGACGATCGGAATGCGGCAAGAAAAGTCGGCTGCCCTGTGAATTTCGCAAGATCGATCCGGTCGAAATAACGTACAAAGCGATCGGCAAGTTTCAACTTCCGGTCGCCGGAGGCTTCCGGCAGCGGATTCCCGAACTGATCGAAACCGGCCGAACCGGCACTGCCGGGCAACGTAAATTCAACAGGAGACGGCGTGATGTTCCAGAGCGCCGCCGAACCGGAACCATCGGGGCGGCGGAAGAGATAGACGTGCACCGCCCCGTCCGCCAGCACGACCCGGCCGACCGCCGCGGCATCGCGGTAGAAGCGGTTTTTGAATGCTTCGACCGCCACCAGCGGCGTCGCATCGGCACCCGGCAGCATGAAATCACGGTCGTTGTAGAAAATCGACATTTCGACACCGGCAGCAAGGTGGATCGGCATCTTCTTGGTCAGCATCTCGGTCAACATACCGAAGGAGTGAAAGACACTGCCGGACTCCATATCCCAAACCTTCCAGCCGGGGAAGCACTTCTCGTACTCGTTACGGGCGGCAAGAAGATTTTCAAAACCATTGCCGTTGTATTCAACCCCGTAGAGATGAACCCCTATCACACCGGAGGCAAAAGCATTCCCGTTCTGGCGGTGAAAATCCTGCATGAATTCGATCGGAATCCGGTTCAGGTTACCGAGCACCACGGTTGACTGCGGCGCGTATTTCGCGACGGCATTGCTGAAAGGACGGTAAAAACTGATCCATTCCCGCGCATCGGCCGACGGACTCCAGCCTCCGTCAAGATTGGTTTCATTGCAGAAATTCCAGTAATCGACCGTCCCTTTCGCCTGCGCAAGACACCGGCGGAAATATTCCGGCAGATCGTCCGGCTGGAGAAGACGCGCCCGCCGGACAAAACGATTACCGCGCGTGATCAGGGAGCCGACTTTAAATCCGGCCTCCCGGAAGACCGCCGCGGCATCGGCCGGATTGACCGCATAAGGCTGGTTGCGCGAATCAAAGAAGTCCATGTCTCCGATGTAGACAATGCCCTCCCCGAGCGCCTTGAACTCGGCGGCGATCGCGGCAAAGTCGACCGGCGGAGTCAGATCGATCAGATTGTGAAGCCAGATACCGCTGCGCGGATCGGTTCGGTCGGCCGGAATGTATTTCGCGACATACCGTTCGCGATCGGCTAGGAACTCTCCCTCCGGAGTACGAACTTTGAGCAGCAGATTGAAGAAACCGGCCGGAAGAGATGTCAGATCCCAGTCGAAGGAACTGCGCCCGGCGGGCAGTTCCAGTTCCTTCTCCTGACGCAGCGGGGATTCCCCGCCGAAGAACGGTTTTGCCTCGACGGTCAGCCGGACTTTCCGGGGCTGCGGTGTATCGAAAAGAAACGTCGCGCCACCGGGTTCGCCGAGGCGCAGATGAGCGTACAAGCCCTTGAAGTCGATTTTCGCGTCGAAGTCGACGGGAAGCCGGCGCGTGATCTTGAAATTGCGTATTTCAAGCGTACGCCCGGGGTGATCTCCCCAGTTCAGCAGAATCCGCCCGGAACGGATGTTCTCACGGAATTTCTCGGGGACCTTTCCCCGGAAGGAGATTCTGGTCCACTCCGGCCCGAGGTTGCGCTCCGCCGACGTGTAACGGAACGGGAACTGTTCCCAGTTGGTCTGCGCCAGAAAACTGCCGCTGGGCGCGGGAACGCTGCCGGAACTCACTCTTCCTTCATATTCAAACTCGATCTCCTCCCCGGGCAACACGGAAAAAACCGGCAACAGCGGACGAACCGGAGCAGTCTGATAAGCCGGATAGACAACCCGGTAAAGGGTACCGTCCGCCGTGACCTTCGCCTCGGGATAACTTCCCCAGAAACTGATGTTTTCCATCTTTTCCGGATATTCGATCAGATTGATTCGACCGGGAAATTTCGCGGCGACGTTGTACTCAGCGGCATCTCCCAGCCACAGCGGAGTATAGGGGAGCGCAAGCTGCGAAACAAAAACCAGCGGCACGTAGAGGGACGGTTCACTCCACGACATGCTGGTCTGATCGTGCGGCGAAAAACTCAGCCAGTGCTCCTGCATCAGCTGATCGGCGTCCTGATAGGAGGCGTTGAAGGTCAATTCGAGACCGTTGAAAGGCGTGATCCGCCGCGTCTCGTCAACAAGGGGAATTTTCATCAGCGCTTCCCAGCCGCCGTCAACCAGCCGGCTCCTGCCGGTGCAGTTTTTCACAACGGTCTTGCCGGCCTCGTCACGGGTGATGGTGTACTGTTCCTGCCGGATCCGTGACCGGGCATTGCGGAAACGACCGGTCGGCATCAGAAAGAACTCAAACGCATCGCGCTCATAAACCTGTTCGCTTTTGAAATTGAGCATGTCATCGGCGGCACGAAAAAAGACATAGAGATTTTCGCGATCCGCCGCCAGACGGAAAGAAGCCTTGTTGTCGTCCGGCTGGAGCGGACTCTTGTTCTGGCGCGTGTTGGGAATCGTGTATTCAGGCCGCTCCGCCCAGAACGGAGCGGCCAGATCGAAAGGGACCTCTGCGAAACATTCCACCTCCGCACGGCCGGCTTCCGCCTTTGCCGCCTTCCGGGCCGGGGGAACGAACCCCGGCAATTCAATTCCACGGACGGCGGCTTCGGTAAGTCCGATGCCGCGGAGCCGCAATTCCACATCCCGGATCTCGATGGTACCGCCGCCATGACTGCTGAAGTCGATCCGCACGGAAACCGCCCCTTTCGGGACTTCGGCCTCCAGCGTGAACTCCTGCCAGTCGCCGGTCTTGCGCAACACCCCGTGATCGGAGTCATTCGGCGGCAGCTTCATCGTCTTGCGTTCAGCGTTGTAGAACAGGATCGAAACCGAAGTGTACTTCGCCGCCTCGTAATCACCGACCCAGCGGCAGCTCGCCTTCAACACCACGCTGCCGGAGAACTTCGGATCCAGCTCGGAAACGCCGATCAGGGCGGACCATTTACCGACCGGGAAGGTCAGCCGCGCCGGAGCGCCATCCTTCGCCGGGGTAAACTGCGACTCGAACGACTTCCAGAAATTGGTGTTGTCGAGGCTCTGCCGATCCACACGCATGACACCGTAGAGACTCTCTTCGGAGAGATCGGGAGAGCGCAGCGCAAGGCTGAACTCTTCGATCTCGGCGTCGAGCGCGCCGTGACTGTTGATTTCGACGCGGATGGCCGCCGCGCCCTCGGGAATCTGTCCAACCACTTCGAAACTCTGAGGTTCGTTGCTCTTCTTGAAAAACGCCTGCGCGGGATCGGCAACATTGATTTTTTTACCCGTGCCGTCGAAGAAATAGGTGAAAAGCATCGTCGTCTTGAAGTTCGCCGGATCGCCCAGCAGTTTCGCCCGGACCTTGTAGACAAACTCGACCGGTTTTTCAGAAGGCAGTTGCGGCAGCTTCTGCATCCGGTAGAGAGCACTCCACCTGCCTGCCGGATGATTCATCACAGCCGTTTTCCCGTCGGCGGCGGGAGTGAAGGTTCCCTGATGGACCGTGAAATTCGCGCCATCGCGCAGAATCTCCGATCCGAACAACGGAACCTCTCCGGCGCCGGCAGTCGCCGCGATGAGGCATACCGCGGCAGAGACAATCAGTGCGGACAATTTTCTTCTCATTCTCTTTCCCTTCAAGTATGTTGTTCCCGATTGACGGTGGAGTACACCATGCGTCAGCGATAAAAATATTTCAAATTATCCCCGTAGTCGGGGAAACAGCCGATTGCGGCCGGATTGCGGACCAGCCGGGAGAAGATCTCCTGTTCACTGTGACCATCGACAAAGAGATAGTTCTCGAACTGGCCGCCATGCCGACCGTAATCGACGTATGTCTTTTCCGGATTGGTCTGCCAGTTCCAGTCATAAGCGAAGGAGTACTCCATGGAACCGGTGGTATAAGCATGGTCCACCAGCATCGCCACCCCGCTTGGCCGCACAAACCGATTCAGACGTTTCACGCCGAAACTGTGAACTGCCGGGGCCTGCCAGTTCTCTGTCCCCCAGTTGCCGAAGTACCAGCTGTATCCGTAGTTGCAGAGGAACTTATCGGACGGCAGCGGCGTGACCTGCCATGCATTCGACGACGGACAGAGAAGAACCCGGCTGATCACCGCCTTCCCGTCTCCCCACGGCCGCTGGATGGATAAATAGGTATAAATATCCCACGTCCATCGCTTATTGGCGGTATTCAGCCGTACCCGCGGCAGAAAATCACTGTTGTCGGCCGCATAAAGATGCATCGCGGCTCCAATTTGTTTCTGATTGTTGAGACACTGAGTCGCCTGAGCTTTGGCACGCGCCTTATTCAAAGCCGGCAAAAGCATGGCGGCAAGAATCGCGATGATCGCGATCACGATCAGCAATTCGATGAGAGTAAAGAGCTTACGATACAGCAGACGATAGGCTGGCCACCCCGACTTCAAACCGCAGTTCAACTCATTCACGCACTTCATAGCTCCATCTCCTTGTTTACTCAATGTGTCGCCAGTTGCGGATTTCCAGGGAAAACGAATGCATCACTCTCTTCCCGCCGCCTCTTTCCCCGGCAGCTTCTCAATGCCCTCCTCTCGCGTTGTCAATGTTCCGATTACGGGATTTCAAAATCCAGATCATCATTTTTTCAATCGATGCTCGATCCCATGCGGACCATCCATTCCTTTCACGATTCCACCACCGTAAAAATCGGCCCTCCTTGCCGGCAATGAAATCTTTTCTTACTTACCAGTTATCCCACCCGAGCGTCTTCTTTCCGACGTCGCAATTGACATCAAATTCAGGACAGGTGCCGTGGGGATCGAGCGGCGCACGGACCCGGACTCCGGAAACATGCCAGTCGAGCCAGAGAACATTCGCCGTGGTATCATGCCGCCCCGCCGGGCATCCGAAACCGGTACTGTTGTAGACCTTGACATCCGCGTAGGCCGGGGCGATCCGGAAATAACCGACCTCCATGTTGGGGCCCCTCTTCGTTTTGTCAATATCCCAGGAGTCGGTCAGGGCAACCTTGCGCGAGGAAAAACGCTGCGTACTGATCTTGCGGGAGATACGCTCATTGGATCCGGCCGCGGCGAAAATGTTGTTGTTTGCACCGTAATGGGCGTTCCAGTTCCACCATGTGGCCGACTGATCGGTCGGGAAGGACCCCGGCTGCGCCGGACATTTCAACTGGGCGATCGTCAGATAGCCGGTTTTCCCCCTGGCCTTGCCGGGGGTCTGAGTCGTTCCCAGCAGAGCATCGGTCCACATCGTATTGTACTCGGTGGCATGTCCCCAGACCGGAGGCAGGCAGTCATCGAAGTCGGCCGTATAAGTGGCGAACGCCAGGCCGATCTGTTTCATGTTGTTCGCACAACTTGTCGTATGAGCTCTGGCACGCGCCTTGTTCAATGCCGGCAGAAGCATGGCGGCAAGAATCGCGATGATCGCGATCACGACCAGCAACTCGATGAGCGTGAAATTATGGGAACCGCGACCGGAAGAGATCCGTTTTCGATCGCTTCCGAAGAATGCCTTCCGGTCATTTTCGTACTTCATGACTGAAATTTCCTTTCCTGTCTGCCTGTGTAAAATCGAACTCTCAAAAAACCAGTGACCCGGTCTCCACCTGCTGGTGAAACACCGGAGATCCATCCGCATTCTCCCGGAAGGGGGTCAGAAAAACCCGGCGCCCGGCAAATCCGGCCCCCGGAACCGTAACACCGTGACAGGCGATCCAGCAATTTCCGGAGGCATCGTCGAAGAAACAGTGGTGCCCCGGCGCCAGCACACCGCCCCCGGATTCCAGTACCGGTTCCGGCAGCTTGCGCCAGGAAACCGGATTGAGCGGATCGCGCCCGACCAGTTCGAGCGCTCCGACACAGTAGTTGTCGGTATGGGCTCCATTCGCGGAAAAATAGAGAAAACTCCGGCCGCCGGCACGCCGGAACACCGGCCCCTCGTTGATCCGGTCAGGCCCCAGTCGTTCCCACGGCAGTTCGGCCCTGGAAATCACCACCCTTGACCCGGTCAGTTCGACAGGCGAAGCCATTCTTGCGATTTTCAATACCTCCTGCCCGTTCTCAAGCGCCGCAAAGACAAACCAGCGCTCCCCGGCGGCCTCAAATACCGTTCCGTCAATGGCCCACTCGTCGGCGACCGGGATGCCGGCCGGCTTGAACACCCCGTCCGGCCGCTCACCGTCACAGCGCAACGCAAACATCCGATGCGAAGCGAATCCACCGTCACCGGCACTGACGAAACAATACCACGCCCCGTCAAGCCGGTGGATCTCCGGCGCCCAGAACTGAACGGCGCAACCACTGCCCGGCACCCCGCGGAACTGACACCGCAACGGCGCATCCGCAAGTTGGTCCGGAGCTGCGGCACAGCGCAGATAAAGCCCGTCCGATGCGGTACACCAGCAGAAGATCTCGCCACCCAGAAGCAGAACCCATGGATCGGCTCCGAACGCGATCACCGGATTCACAAACCGACCGCGGCTGCCGGCAAAGTCCTTCACCATGAGACAATCTCCTTTTCTACCGTTTCGCATCCACAGCCGGAACCGGACATTTTCCCGTACTTTCGCGAATCACCAGCGAAGTCGGAAGAATTTCGCGCGGCAACGCCCGCCCGGGTTCCCGGAGGCAGAGATCCAGTTCCCGCATCGCCCGGTACGCGGCCTCGCGCATCGGATGATGAACCGTCGTCAGCGCAGGGGTCAGGCAGGCGCTGCACTCGAAATCGTCGAACCCGACCACCGAAAGCTGCTCCGGAACCTTCCGCCCGAGTTCCCATGCCGCCCGCAACACACCGAGCGCAATGTCGTCACCGCTGGTCATTACCGCGGTAAGTTCAGGATGACGCGACAACAATTCTTTTGCCGCCTGACGATTCCCTTCGAAGGAAAGACCGCTGCTCATCACCCATCCCGGTTCAGGAACGATGCCGGCCTCGGCCAGCCCATGTTCATACCCCTTCATACGTTGAATGTGATTCAACGTATCGAGGGGAAATCCCAGATAGCCGATCCGGGTGTGCCCGAGTCTGATCAGGTGCCGGGCGGCCTCCCGGGCGCCGGAATAGGAATCGTTGTCGATGAAGCCGATGTTCCCGCAGGTGCTGTTCTGGTCGATCAGAATCAGTTTGAGTTCGGAATCGATCAATTCGGGCAGCTCCCGCTCAAACAGCGAGGGAAGGATCATCAAAGCTCCCGAACACTGTTGCTCACGGATGTCTTCGAGCAGACTGCGGCGGCTGTTCCGACCGCGGTTGATCACGCAGTATTCGATGCCGTATTCGACCGCCGCCGCATTCAATCCGTCGAAAAGCGCGGATACATAGTTACTGAAACTGTCGGCCGAAGAGATCACCGCGATTTTCTTTTCACGGTTCAGGTGGCTGCTGGCGACGTAGTTGTGTTTCCGCAACAACTGGTTCACCCGCCGCCGGACATCTTCGCTGACGCCGCTGCGCCCGTTCATCGCCCGCGAAACGCTGGCGATTGACAGGCCGGCCTCCTCGGCAATCCGGGTGATGTTTACAGTGCGGGTTCTCGGCATTTCAATCTCCTGATTTTTTATTTACGTAAATAATTATACCCAATGTAAACTCCTTTGTCAATAGTTCATTTGCAAAAAGTTGAATTTTTTATTGATCCGGAAATACAGGAGAATAACATATTATTTACGTAAATAGAACAGGTCGCCGTTCCGCTCAGGGACAATTGATTTTTCCGGAAAGTGGCGCTATGTTTCTCCAAGGTCCACAATGCCGGATGATTTCCGGTCAACTCAGCGAGGAGGAACCACACCATGTCCGAAATCAAAGACATCCATGCCCGGGAGATTCTGGATTCCCGCGGTAACCCGACCGTCGAAGTGGAGGTCGTGCTCGACTCCGGCGCGCTCGGTACCGCGGCCGTTCCGTCGGGCGCCAGCACCGGCGAGAACGAAGCGCTCGAACTGCGCGACGGGGACAAGAAACGGTATGGCGGGAAGGGAGTTCTGCGGGCGGTGACGAACGTCAATGAGACCATCTTCCCCGAGCTCGAAGGGGTTGACGCCCTCGACCAGATCGGCATTGACCAGACCATGATTGAACTCGACGGGACCCCGACCAAGGAAAAACTCGGCGCCAATGCGATCCTCGGCGTTTCCCTTGCTGTCGCAAAGGCTGCGGCCAATGAGCTGGACATGCCGCTCTACCGCTATCTCGGCGGCGTCAACGGCAAGGTGTTGCCGATACCGATGATGAACATCATCAACGGCGGATCCCACTCCGATGCGCCGATCGCCTTCCAGGAGTTCATGATCCGGCCGGTCGGCGCCCCGTGCTTCTCAGAGGGATTGCGGATGGGAGCCGAAGTGTTCCACGCGCTCAAGAAAATCCTGAAGGAGAAAAGCCTCTCCACTGCGGTCGGGGACGAGGGCGGCTTCGCACCCGCCTTCCAGGGGGGGACCGAGGAAGCGCTCGACTCCATTCTGAAAGCGGTCGACCTTGCCGGTTATCGTCCCGGCAAGGATGTCCGGATCGCCCTCGATTGCGCTTCGAGCGAATTTTTTGCAAACGGCATTTATGATTACCGCAAGTTCGAAGGGCCGGCGGGAGTAGAACGCGACGCGGCGGCCCAGGTCGATTATCTGGAAAAACTGATCAAACTCTATCCGATCGATTCGATTGAAGACGGCATGGCCGAATCCGACTGGGAGGGATGGAAGCTGCTGACCGACCGGATCGGCGACCGTTGCCAGCTGGTCGGAGACGACCTTTTCGTAACCAACGTGAAGTACCTTTCCAAGGGAATCGAGCTCGGTGCCGCCAATGCGATTCTGATCAAAGTCAACCAGATCGGCACTCTGACCGAAACGCTCGACGCAATCGAAATGGCACACCGCGCCGGATACGCGGCAATCATAAGCCACCGCTCCGGAGAAACCGAAGACACCACGATCGCCGATATCGCGGTCGCCACCAATGCAGGCCAGATCAAGACCGGTTCGCTTTCGCGGACCGACCGGATCTGCAAGTACAACCAGCTGCTGCGGATCGAGGAGATGCTCGGGGATCTCGCCCGGTACGGCTGTTGATCCGACGATGCGGGCAGGAGACGGCGGCAATCTCAGAAGTGGGAGCCCATCGTCTCCGTGCCCGCACTCAGTTCTTCAAACACGCTCCACTCCGGATCGTCATCGATCGTGGCGTCGATATCGAACTCCTGCGGAGGAATGAAGGTGTCGTTCTCGCAATCGACGGCGAATGTCTCGGCATCGGTGCAGTAGAAGTGCAATGTGCGCCGACCGCGATCGATGGTCCGCGCCACCGGGACGCCGCACTCATGCTCCTCAAAGTAATCGACCATCGTCTTTTCGAGCGCGTCAAGGTTCTCACAGACACCCTGCGGGGGAAAGTCCCCGTAACCGAATTTTGCGTAACCGATTGAGATCTCGACATGGACCGGATGGTCCTCCCCGTAGAGTTCGCGGGCGTTTCCGGCCAGTTTGAGGGCGGTCGGAACTCCGTGGAACAAACCGCAATAGGTGTTCCACTCCGGCTGCGGCTCGGGCTCCGGTTCCGGTTCAGGCTCCGGCGGAGGCTCGTGGTGATGGTGCAAAAGCTCCTTGATCGACTCCAGCATTTTCCCGTTCTCCCTTCTTTCGGATGCGGTGCGTTCTGGAAACATACGGCTCTTCCATCTTCATCCAATATAGAACGGAACATTCGGAATATCAACAACAACTACCGGAAAAAATGTTTTTTTGCCGTTTTCCGCATCAAATAGAGGGGAACTCCGCAGCTCCTGACGTTTTTTCCTCCCGGGTTGACAAAATGTATTTCTCCATGCCGCCGGTGGCGGCGGGAACCCAGGAAGGAGAACCTCATGTCCTATCATACCTCAGAACTACAGGCCGGCAGCAACATTGTAATCGAACATTCAGCCCGGGGCTGCCGGATCAGTGCGGTCCGTCAGGAATCGCCGTTCTATCGCGGTCTTCTCGCCGTACACCCCGTGCCGGGGGACGACCCGCGCCATCCCCCGGCGGCGGTTTCCGTGGTCAACGGCTTCCTCGAGGAATCCGAACAACTCGACCATCCGGCGGGAACGGTGGTCGTCGATCGGATCCGCGCTTTCAAACCGGACGATGACGACGATCGCGGCGTCGATCTGGTCCGGGAGACTTACCTTGTAACCGTTCCGGCAAAAAAGGGCCTGCCGATCAGTCGGAGGAACACCCGGCTCCTGCTCCGCCTCTCCCTGAACCACGGTTCAGGCGGAGAACCCGAAAACCGGTTTGTCGATACGGAAGGGAACCGGATTCACGCCACGGTCGAATTTCTGACCGGTACCGACCGCCCCGATCCCGGCTCCAACCAGGCATTGATTCCGCTCGCAACCATCGAATACGACGAAACAACCGGCGCAATCACCATCTGCCAGCACAACCACGGGGAACCGCGTGTCCTGATCGAAGCACTCGGGTACACGGAATTTCCGTCGAGCAGTCAGGAGTCGGACTTCTCACTCTCGGACACGTTACACAGTGACGATCCTTCTCCGGATGATTCCGGTTCCGTCTCCGAAAACTCCGATGACGGCAGCGCTTCCCCGGATGGATCTTTCTCGTCGGAATCGCTCTCCTGCTCCAGCTCATTCTCCGACCCGACCGGCAGTGAATCCCCGGGAAGCGATTCCTCCGACCCCGACGACAACTCCGATGACGGCAGCAGCACCTCGGACCAGTTCCCATCGAGTTCCGACGCACAACCGCCGGAGCCGCCGGGAGAAGAGTCAGATTCCGGCTCCAGCTCCGATTCTGTTCCGGCGGAGCCGATCCCCGGGCGTTATTACATCATCTGCCGCACCCAGCACAACGGCGTATGGGGATGCGACGGCGGAATCAGCATTTACCACGAACTTCTGATCGAATGCGCCCCGTTCGACTTCGAACTCGGCTGTACCGATGCGCCGCACTTCACCGATACCGGAGACCCCAACCCGCCGACCTCCAACCACTATGAACTTCTCGCCGGACCATTCGAGACCGGCAGTGAGGCGAATGATTACTACAACGCCAACCTCGAGATCCTGACTGCAGCCTGCCCGGAGGAGGAGTGGTGATATGATCAACCGTCACACCTGCGCCGACTGCGCCCTGAAACACCTCGCCAGCGCGGCAGTGATCGCCCGCGAAATCCAGAACGGCCACGACACCCCGCAATACCGCCTTTTTCTGCTCGGCAACCTCAACGAAGCTCAGGAACAACTCGCCGGAATCGATCCGGGCATGGCCGGACTGATCCGCACTCTGCGACACCAGTTCTGCCCGGAAGGACTCACCCCCGCGATCACACCACACAATCTCGCCAGACTGGAAGAGTGTGCCGGAGCAGTTGAATGGCGACGGCGACACGGCGTCTACCGGGGGGAACCCGACGAGACGGCACGCCGGATGATCCGGCGACCACCGGTCTCCCGGAACAGCCGTTGCCGCTGTCGCGACAAGGCACCGATCGACATCGTAATCCCGCTGCGCCGGCTCGGCTCCGGCAGCGGAAACGATGAATTGCGGTTCGCACTGCGTTCCATCGAACGGCATCTCACAGGCTACCGCGACATCATCATCGTATCGGAACAGCCCCCGCCGGGTTTTGTAAACTGCCGTTTCCTCCGTTGCCCGGACGCACTGCCGCACAAGCAGATGAACATTCACCGGGCAATCGTGGCGGCGCTCTCCATCCCGGGCATTGCAGACGAAGTGATTTTCTGGGCGGACGACAACGTGCTGCTCACCGATCTCGCGGCCTCCGATTTACCGGTTGTCGAACGTGGAGGCTCCCTGCTCCGTTTCGACGGCAGTCCGGGGAGCCGCATCTGGCACCGCAGTCTCCGGCAGACCGGCGAAATGCTGAAACAGGCCGGGTACGGAACACTCGATTTCGAGGCACACACACCGGTACGCTTCAACCGCAGCCGCTATCTTGCGCTCGAATCGGAATTTGACTTCGAAACCGGGGTAGGCCCCTGTTACATCTCCCTCTACCTGAACCGGTGGAGAATCGCTCCGCAACGCCGTCAACCGGAGGTCAAGGCCACCTTCGAAACCGCAGAGCCGGATCTCTCCCGGCTCTCCGGGAAACTCTTCGCCGGTTACAACAATCAGGCGATTGCCGGTGGTCTGCTGCGCCACTTTGCCGAACGGTTTCCCACACCGTCACGTTACGAAGCGGCGCCGTCGCCGGTACCGCTCTACTCCCCCCATCCGACGGCGGGAGTGGTAATCGGTACCTGCGGCAGCGCTTCCTTCATCGAACTTCAACTTGCCGGCCCCGGACGCGAACCGGATCTGCCGGTACTGGTGGTGGACGACGCCTCGGGGGATCCCGAACTCGAAACCGTCTGCCGGAACTATGGAGCTGAACTTCTTCGTCTGCCGGAACACCACGGCCACTGGTCGGGGGATCTGCAGATTTTCGCGGCAGGACTCGAATGGGCCCGGCGCAACAATTTTGAACTCCTGTTCAAATTCTCCCGCCGTTTCATCCCGCTGCGCCCGTGGTTCGCCCGCGCCTCGGAACTCGCCCGTACCTCGGACATGCCTACACTTTCAAGTTACACGATCAGCTACGGTTACGGCTTTCGTACCGAATGCGTCGGGATGCAGGTTGCGGCCTGGAGTCCGGAAACACCCCGGCTGCGCGACGTCGCCCGTCCCGGGAAACGGATCTTCGTGGAGAAATACCTGCACGAAACCGCCCGCGACCTGGCGGAACGATTTCGAACCGCACGTTCCGAAGCATACCGGACCGCCAATCCACCTTCCCCCGACCGGCAGGGGTATGCCCTCTGGACGGATCTGGCGGGAACCGATCGCCGACAGCGCAATCCCGGAGTACTCTGGCACAACGCAAATTCGCCGGAGGAATATGCGGCGGCCGCCCGTGCCGCCGGACTTGACCGCCGGACAACCGATTTCATGTTCTGATCCCGCCACCATTGCGCCGCACGTACTTGAAAAACAGCGTAACCAGGTGTATAGTATCAGGTTGACTCAAAACATTTTTCAAAACAGTTGTTCAAGGAGTACTCATAACATGTTCAGCGCATCCGACTTGAAAAAAGGTCTGAAAATCCAGATCGACGGCGCCCCGTGGCTCATCACCGAATTTGATTTCTGCAAACCCGGCAAGGGCACCGCGCTCTACCGCTGCCGTCTGCGCAACCTGATCAACGGTTCCGGAATGGAAAAAACCTACCGGCCGACCGACAAGATCGAGAAGCCAGACCTGGAGGAGCGCGAGATGTACTACTCCTACTTTGACGGGCACCACTACGTGTTCAGCGACCCGAACACCTATGAGGAGATGAACGTCTCCGCCGAGACGCTCGGGGATCAGGCCTATTTCCTGCTTGAGAACAGTCTCTGCAATTTCGTGCTGTTCAACGGCGAACCGATCGAAATCACGCTGCCGACCTTCATCGAGAAGGAGATCGTCGAAACCGAGCCGGGCGTCCGCGGCGACACCGCCACCAACGTGACCAAGCCGGCGAAACTCGACAACGGCTATGAGATTCAGGTCCCGCTCTTCATCAATCAGGGCGACATCGTCAAAATCGATACCCGGACCGGCGCCTATGCCGAACGGGTCAGCAAGAGCCAGAACTGATTGTACCCCGGCGTCTTTTGGGCCGCTCCCCGCATCGGGAGCGGCTTTTTCATTCCGGCGGAAGGGAAACGGAGATCCGCTCAATCGAGCCGATAGATACTCAATGCACCGCCGCACGCTCTGCACATGGCAAGCCAGTCCGGCTGACGATCCCCCGGCATGCGTACCGCCAGCATCCTGTATCGCAACGGCCTCCGGTCTCTGCCGAAAACATCGAACATCAACCATACATTGAGGGTGACCGGATCGCATGGACGGAGCAGTTCAAGCAATTTTTCCCCGGTGGCCGGAGGTGAGGGACGCAGCAGGAAAAGCAACACCTCGCCTTCAACGGGAAGCCGCTTCAAAAGAGAAAGCCGGTGAAGCCGCCCTTCAAAATGTTCTCCCGACACCGGAAAACCTTCCGTCGGCAACGGCAGAGATACCGTCATGTTTTTCGAGTCCACCCCCTGCAGCATACCATCCACCAGCAGCAACGACCTCTCGGAGTATGGCGTTACGACCAGACGCGCCAGAAAATCCTGCATGACATGCGGACGATTATTCCAGGAAAGCGGATAAGTATCATTGGCCGGGACAACCCATAATACCTCTTCCGGCAACTCTCCCAATTCATGAGCGATTGCAAAGAAATCCGGACGCGCCCACTCGCGCTGTCCCCACGAGCTGAACTGCGACAGGAGCAGAATTGCCGCACAGATTCCGAAGCGGAGTTTCAACCGCCCGCAGAACCGAATCCCAGCCTCCGTCAGAATCAATGCTGCCGCCGGAATCAAGAACAAATGGGCACGAGGCGGTCCCCCCTGCGTCAACAACTCCGAGCAGGGAACCATCAGCAGAAACATCGCCAGCAGCAACGCACGGCGCGAGTGAAGACAGGCGACGGCCGGGCCGACCAGCACCAGAGAAATCCCCAGCGCCTGAAACAGATTCCAGAACCAGACGGCAAACGTCTGATCCGCAGTCAGGGGCACGCCCCAGCTCTGCGCATTTTTAAACTCCGTGAAATGGCCGAGGTACCAGCAGAGTGTGAACCCCGCGAGCAACGCAAAGCCCGACAGGTTGCGGAATCCCAACGCCCTCTTCCGGTACAGATACCACAACGCAAAACATGACAGGAGAAAAAGTGGAACAACCGATGTGATCACCGCCAGTTCCGCCAGAATGCCGGTCAACACCATTCCCCACACCACGTATGGTTTCCCTGTTTCCATTCTGCTCAACAAAAGGGCGAAGGCAAGCAGAAAGAACAACTGCAGGCTGTACCCGCGCGCAGTCTGCGCATAGGTGATCAGCGGCAGGGAAAAAGTGGAATAAACCATCATCAGAAGTCCGCCGCACCGCCCATGGAACCGTCGCCCGAGAAGATAGAAGAGCCATACGATACCGATTCCGGAAACCAGTGACGCGATTCGATAGCTCCACATCGGTCCATCGGCGAGGTACATCAGCCGCATCCAGAGCGAATTGAGCAAATGGTTGAAATCCGTGAACGTCTTGAGCAATGGTGCTTTCGCAAAATGCTCCAGAGACCAGATCTCATCGTATTCGAACGGCCCGGCCATCCGCGGCAGCCGGAGTACGAGAGCCGTCGACAACAGGAGCAGTTCCGGCAGGCGAATACGCAACCGGGTTCCGAAACGTTTCACAAGGTCTTCGCCGTTTACTCCGGCCAGTGGCAGATTCATGAATTTTTCCGATTAAACGCTTTTTGATCCACATCGTCGTTAAAATATCGTTCCGGTCCGGAAAAATCAATACCCTGCCCTTGTGAAACAAAAAAAACCCGGCATTCACCGGGCCGCGAAAAAATATCCGCCGAAATAATTCAGGAGAGCCAGATTTCAGGCAACTGTGCCGACGGGCGTGAAATCGCCGGACCCCGGCGCCGGAAGGTCAGCTCCGGCAGGGGACGCCCCCCCTCCACCCGGTTCCGCAGAAGATCGAGCATTCCGGCGGGCGTCTCCGACACCGAAACAAGGTCGCGGTCCTCCGGGAACACCATTCCACAGCAAGAAGCGTGGTCGAGAAAACGGATCAGGTGATCGAAATATCCGTCGATATTCAGCAAGCCACCCGGTTTGCCATGTCCACGGATCTGCAACAGACAAAGCGCGTCGAAAAATTCATCGAGCGTACCGAAACCGCCCGGCATCGCCAGCCAGGCATCGGCCAGTTCCAGCATCTTCGCCTTGCGCTCGGCCAGCGAGTCGACAAGAATCGTACGGGTCAGATTCTGTTGAAGCTCCTCATCGAAGTGGGCTTTCGGAAACACTCCGGTCACCGCGCCGCCGCACCGCAGCGTCGCTTCCGCCAGCCGTCTCATCAACCCCACGCAGGAGCCGCCGTAAACCAGCTCCAGACCACGCCGGGCAATCAGCCGGCCGAGATCTTCCGCCACGCGGCCGAACTCCGGATCCAGCCCATCTTTCGACGAACAGTAGACCGCCACGCGCCGCATCTTGCCATTTCCGTGATTCATCATTACCATATCATTTCCCTTTCCGTAATCGGTCTTCTCTGCATCTACTCTACAATCCGGAAAAGGAAAATCAATGCCGGGAACCAACTGCTTACCAAAAGCAAACACGCAGCAAACAGAACGCCCCCCGGCAGCTCCGTTGCCCCATGACGCCCCCCCACAGTTCTTCGCGGGCGCCGGTGGATATGCAAAAGCCCCGGAACGACAGCCGGAGCGGTCATCCCGGGGCAGCTCACCGCCAGAAACTTACTTTTCTTCAATCAATTTCACATCGGTGATCGTGAACACGGTTCCGACCGGCGCTTTGCCGAAGAACAGAGACGGAACCCGAACTTTTCCGGTCGCTTCCTTTGTGGAACACGGTACGGAAATCGTCTGTGTCTCGCCGGCCTTCAGCAGATACTTGCGTTTGGTGAAGACTTTCCACGGCGGCTCGCCGAGAAAAACCGCCAGATAAACCTCGGCATCATGATCCGCCTTGATCGTCAACTCTCCCCGGTAACGTTTGCCCGCTTCAAAACCGGCGTTGTAGGGAACATACCACTGGGCGTTGGTTTCGCCGAGGCTTTTTCCCGGAGCCGCGGTCAGCGTTACGATGCAACCGTTTTCCGTTCTGGTCAATGTCGCAGCTTTGGGAACAGCAGTGTAGAGAAAACTCTCCTTCGGCAAATTCAACGCGACTTCCTCTGCGGGAAGCAGAAAAGCTGCGCATGCGACGGTGAACAGGACAAGAACTTTCTTCATTGCGGGATTCCTTTCTCCATTTTTTCCGGACACCTTGTCGCCCGATGCCGCACACCACAGTCTCGGAACCGTCAAGGCGGCGGGATTGTAGGGGGCAACATCCGGCCGGAACTCATTTCCGGCAGAACGACCATTCTGTGGTAATGTATCATCAACTTTTCCTTTTTGCAAACTTCCCCCGAGAAGAATAGGAGCGATCCCCGGTGATGTTATTACTGTTTCATAAAAAATCATATTTTTTTAAAATTTTCTGTTGACATTGATGTAAAAATGAGGTATACTAATTCAGGAATCCTTCTATGGAGAAAGTTCTTGTGGAAAAAATATCTCTGGAGACGTTTCAGGACTTTGTGCCACCGGGGAACCGCGGGCTGCACGTGGAACTTGCCGGTTATCTCCGTCACAAACTTGAAACCGGAAAATTCAACGCGGGCGACCGTTTTCCGTCGCTCCGGGAGCTGGCCGGCCTGTGGGAAACCAACATCTACTCCGTCAAACAGGCGGTCAACGAACTGGTCTTACAGGGATTCCTGGTTCGTTCTCAGGGGCACGGCACTTTCGTGGCCCCCCAACGCGGCAAGATCAACCGGATCGGGATCTACATCGACCACTCGATGAGCCGGAGCGGCAACATGATGTACACCTACACGCTCAGTGCGATGGTGGAACAGAAGCTCCGGGAACGCGGCGCAATCTGTACGATTTTCAACGACTACCGCAATTTCTCCGACCAGACGATGCCGCCGGAACTGTCGGAAGCGATCTCCACCGGGCGGATCCAGTCTCTGGCGACGGTATGCTGGCGTGATTTTCTGTTGAATCTGCCGATCCGTTTCTTCTTTCCGAAAGTGGATTATCATCTCGACCATCTGGCGGAGACGATCAAACGGAGCGGAGCCAGACGGGTTGCTCTGATTGCGCCGATCGACATCTACGGTAAATTTCCGGTACGGCTCCGGCAGTTCGGAGTGAAACTCATGCCGAAATACATCCGGGAATTCCGACTGCGGGGCGATTTTCTGCAGAACTGCGCCGAGGCGGTCTATCATGCTACCCGGGAACTGCTGACCCGCCCCACCCGCCCCGATCTGCTGATTGTAATGCCGGACTCCGGAGTTACCGGGGCGATCCAGGCCATACTCGAGCTCGGAGTGCATGTGCCGGAGGAACTGCGGCTGGTCCTGCACCGCAACCTCGGGCTGGAATACTTCTGCTCCCTTCCGGCAGACTACTGGGATGTCGATCTTGAAACGGTTTCGAATGAGTTCATCGAGGAGATCATGGGAGCCACCTCCTCCACACGACGAAAGGACCCCCTGTCATGACACGAAATCAACTTCTCCTGCTCGCGTGCAGCTGGAGCGCCCTCGCGACGGGGGCGCCCGTCTCCTCCCCCCCCTGCCATCATCCGGCAGCCTTTCCGGAGGAAAAGGCGGAAGCGATCCGCCGAATGCTTCCGGCAGAGATCACAAAGTGGAAGGCGTTCCTTTCCGAGTGCCGCCGCAAATGGAACACCCCGGAGGCATTTCCTCCGCCGGCGGTCGGACGGATCGGAAAACGTCTCGAAATGGCGGAGCGTATTCTCGCTGTTTTCGATTCGGCACTCAAATCCGGGAATCCCGACGAACTGTTTTTCATTCCGCGCCGGCTGCGCTCGCTCGAGCAATTCGAAACCTACTTCAAAAAGGAAGAACAACTCGCCGCCGAAATTGTTGCCGCACCGGAGCCGATCGTCCTTTCCGTGCGAGATTTCGGGGCCGCCGGTGACGGTGTCGCCGATGATTTCGCGGCGTTTCATGCGGCCTTTGCGGCAGCGGAAAAGGCGGGAGGACGCCCGGTCATCATCCGGGTTCCCGCCGGCACCTATTTTCTCGGGCAAATCCATCGGGGGCGGGAAGCCAAGACCGGAGAAAACGAGAAGTTCCGCGCACCCTTGCGCAGCCATCTGGTGATGACGCAGCTCCGCAACGTGACCCTCGAAGGGGAGTCGCCGGAAAACACGACCCTCCTCTTCGGCGTTGACGAGGGAACCGGGCTGTCACTGGTCGACTGTGAAGGGGTTGTCATCAGGAACTTCACACTCCGGAGCCGCACCACTCCGTTCGCCGAATTTGAGGTTCTCGCGACGGATCCCGCCTCGCAAACGATCCGGGCCGGACACCTCCCCGGCACTTTGACGCCGGACTCCCCCCTGATGGGTGGAAAAAAACGGCGCGTCTGTCTCGGTTTTTCCGGACCGGGCGGAACTCTTGTGGCCGGCGATTTCTTCTACGCCGGCGACTATTTTCCGGAGGCCGACGGCACAGTCCGGCTCCGGCTTGTTCACGGCGCGGTGGAACGTCTGCAGAAAGGTATGCGGTTTGTGATTCCGGCACGCCGGGACGCCGCGGCGGTCTATCTCTTCCGGGGCGGTTACAACAGAGTCGAGAACGTGACGATCCGCAACTCCTGGGGCATGGGATTCGCAAACCTCAACACCGAGGCGAACCAGCTGGAACGCTGCCGGATCCTTCCGGATGACGGCCTGAGCCTGTCGTCCAACGCGGACGGGATCCACTCCCCGAACTGTACGATCGGCCCCGCCCTCTTTGAGTGTGAATTTCGCGCAATGGGGGACGATCCCTTCAACGCCTACAACAAGGGGCGCTATCTCTGCAGAGTCTCGGGAAAAGAACTGCTCAGTGAATTTTCCGTCCAACCCGGGAGAAGCTATCCGGTTCTCTGCTCCGCAACCGGCCGGATCCTCGCCGAATGTACGGTCCGGGAAACCGTACCGGCCGAATATGAAGGTCGTCAGGTACGGAAAATCACAACCACCGAACCGCTCCCATCCGGTGTGCGCACCTATGAGAGCCTCGACCGGAATCCGTTCAACGCCGAGGAAGAGATGGCGATCTACCTGGGGGAGAGCACATCGAGCCGGCCGGACCTTCTGTTCGATCCGCTGCGGGGCGGCGCCTGGTCGATCATCTCCGGTTGCCGCTTTGCAGACAACCGTAACTGCGGGCCGGTGATTCAGTGCGACAACACCCTGCTGGAAGATACCTCGATCCGGAACATGGAGTCGCACGCGGTTAAAATCGGCGGCTTCACCACCTGGTGCGAAGGACCGCCGCCGCTGAACGTGTTGATGCGCAATTGCACGGTGGAAAATTCCGGCCGCATCCGAACCGAGTTCTTTGTCGGCAACAACGGCTCCATGGCACCGGTACGTATGATCAGGGATGTCGCTTTCATCAACAATAAGGTCAGAAACGCTCGTTCCTTCGCCTTCTCCTTCGACTGCGTCTCCGGCATTGTTTTTGAGAACAACCGGATTGCAAATCCCCGACGCGGCGCCGTCGAACTCCTCAATTGCACCACTCCCGTCTGCCGGGGAAACACCCTCGACGGCAAACCGTACACGCCAGAATCGGCGGCTGAAGCCCTTGTCTGGCCGATCCACTTCCGCCTCTCCGACGCGCCGGAGAAAATGGTCGCTCTGCAGGGGAAGTGGCAGCGCGGGGAAGGAATCCTGCAAAGTGACGGAGGTGACTTCGAGGCGGTATATTCAACCCGTTATTCGGCCCTGAAACACCTGAAGCTCTCGGCGCGGTTCTCCTTCAAGCAGAACCGGGGTACAGCCGGGTTGCGGTTGATCGAACACGTCGGAGTTCCGGATAACGGGTACTATTTCCTGATTGACGGCAGTGCAGACACCTTCACTGTGGAATCCCGCCGACGCGACGGCAACGGGAAATGGACCGCAAAACAGATCTTCCGGGAAACGCTCTCGCCCGCCTCGACACGGACCATCGCGGTGGAATCCACCGGGACCGCCGTCTCGGTTTCCGTGGACGGCCGCCGACTCTGGCAAGGCGGTGCGCCGTTGCCGGTATTTTACCACTCCGGTTTCGTCGCCTTCAATGCACCGGTGCGTCTGGAGGAGCTCGACATCGCCGCCGGAGGCCCCCGCGGAGGCATTCTCGCCTTCGGCGATTCCCTGACTCACCACTGCCGCTGGCAGGATGCGCTCGCCAAACGTGAAAAACTGGCAATCACCAATGGCGGCATGGCCTGCGACGACACGGTAAGCGCCCGGAGACGGCTGGAAACCGACGTGATCGCCCTCCGGCCGCAACTGGTCCTGATCCTGCTCGGAACCAACAACGGTTCGGCGGAGCAGGCTCTCGAAGACCTGAAATCCATCACACGGCGCCTTCCTGAAGAGGGGATCGCGGTCGCACTCTGCACAGTGCCGCCCCGCACTCCCCTGCCGGAGCGGGCCGTGAAACTCAACGCCCTGCTGCCCCCCTTCTGCCGCGAAGCAAACCTGCCGCTGCACGACTGGTACGCGGCACTGGAAAACGGTTCCGGAGCCTTCAAGCCGGAGTATGGCCCCGGGGTTCATCCCAACGCCGCGGGAGTTGAAGCGATGGCCCGCAGTTTCGCATCCGATCCGGTCATGGCGCAACTTTTGAAAAATGTGACCGGCACGGGAACAGCACAACCAGAGAGTAATACACATTGATTCATTGAAAACCGAAATTCAGGAGGTGCCCCATGACAACAAGTTTCAACCGGCGCGGGAACAGGAAGAGTACACCTTTCACATTGATTGAGCTGCTCATCGTGATTGCAATCATCGCGATTCTCGCCGCAATGCTGATGCCGGCGCTCAATTCCGCCCGGGAACGGGCCAGACAGGTCTCCTGTACCAACAATCTTTCGCAGTGCGGAAAAATACTCACCCTCTACTCCGGCGACTTCAACGGGTTTGTACTGATGAAACCGTTGAACACCGTGCACATCTGGGCGGACTACTATCTCTCCGCCGACCTTGACGACGAGAACTACACTCCGGCAACGAATTACGGGACGCTCTCCTCCGCCATCTGCCCGTCACGCCCGCCGTTCTCGGCCGGCAGCAGCACTCAAGGCACCGGCGCCGGTAAAAGCAAGCGGGTATTCGCCTACAGTCATACCTACGCCTTTGCCCAGACCGTAGGCTGGACCCCGATCATGGCTCCGACCGTCTCTCCGGGACAGGTGATCTTCCGGCTGGAGCAATACAAACGCGCCGACCGGGCGCGCGGCGACTTTCCCACCCCGATCCTGACCGAGGGTATGAACACCGCCGACGATTACCACAAGGGCTATCAGTACTGCTATATGGAGCTGGATTCCAGTTCTTCAAGCTATCCATGCGATCCGCGCCACCGCGGAAACACCAATCTGCTGTTTCCGGGCGGCCATGTCAAGTCGGCGGGGATACGGGAACTTTACCCGCTCTATTTCATCCGCCCGTGTTATGACGAGGGCAGCGGCACGACGGTGCCGACGCCCCGCTGAAATTCAACGATCCTGATAGAAGTCCGAGAAGTAGAGGTCGCGCTCGGCATCCAGCTCCCGCCAGTTCATCGTTTCGACGTGCCCATCCATGAACGCGACGTTCGCCGCATTCAGGCTGTTGTGACGAAACGCGATGTTGTTGGCTGAGGCCGGAGAGGGGGCCTCTCCGATCAGCCAGTAGTTGCCCGACGGATTCGCCCGGCTGCCGAAAACCGCCCAGTCGGTACCGTCGATGAACGCCACGGAACGGGCCGGCCGCTTCAGCCGCGACACCTTGTAGGCGAGAATCTGACTGCCGCCCCAGACGTCATTGCCGCTGATTCCGTAACTGTACATGATCGGAAACAATCCCTGAACCGGATTAGAGAGTGCATAGGTTGCATTCGGGCAGATCAGGCCGCCCGATGCCTCGCTGGCGGTTGTTCCGTTCGCCGGATTGTCGGAGTGACGCGCTCCGCCGAGCAGCGTCCGGTAGGCAAGGTTCGCCGTCCACTGCGGTTTCTGGCATGGGACCCAGAAGTCATCGTTCTGCGCCGCGTAAAGAATCGCCGCCGTATCATACTGCTTGAGGATTCCGGAACACTTGATCTTCTTGGCGGTCTCACGCGCCTGATTCAATGCCGGCAGCAGCATGGCGGCAAGAATGGCGATGATCGCGATGACAACCAGCAACTCGATGAGTGTGAAAGACTTCCTCATGACTCTTTCCTCTTGTTTTTTCCGTGTCAAAATTTACCTGACTTCCCTGAAAAAAAACGTTCGGCAGTCGGATTCCCGACGAAACACGCCGCGACGAGTTCATCCAGTTTCGCCGTTGCCAGCCCGATGCAGGTGTCGGCGGCGCCGTAATAGATTCTCACGGTATTGTCCGGCTCCGGAATCGCATTGCAGGTGAAGGTGACGTTCATCACCCGTCCCTGCATCTCATAGGGCCGTTCCGGCCACAGGACCGGCAGCCCTCCCCGGGCAATGATCTTCGCCGGATTTTCGAGATCGAGCAACACCACACCGAGCCGATAGATGAAACCGTTGCAGGTGCAGTCGACCCCGTGGTAGATTTCGAGCCACCCCTGTTCGGTGCGGATCGGCACCGCGCCGCCTCCGATCTTATGGGAATCCCAGCATCCGGGACGGGGCGTCATCAGTACCCGGGAGTCATCCCAGTGCTCAAGATCATCCGAAAAGCTGATGCACATATCCGACGGTTCAAGTTCATTGTCCCCCATCGGGCGGTCGAGACGGACGTAGCGACCGCCGATCTTCTCCGGAAACAGCACGGAGTTGCGGTTGTTCCGCCCGGTCTCAGCCTGCTCGATCCGTTCGAACTTCCGGAAATCCCGGGTCCGCACTACGCCGGTACGGATTCCACGGGCCGTCTGGCTCGCATACATCAGGATGTATTCGCCGTCGATCAGGGTAATCCGTGGATCATAAACACAACTTTCCGGTCCCGCCGCGGGAACCGGCCACGCAATCGGTTCCGGGTCGATCGAGAAGTGTACCCCATCACGGCTCCGCGCCAGCCAGAAGACGATCGGCGTCGCAGCGGTCGCGGCATCAACCATCACCAGATACTCGTCGCCGAACTTGACGGCACCGGGGTTGAAAGCATACATGATGTCATCGGGAAACATCTCCGGTGTAATCACCGGATTTCCCGCATATTTCCGGAAAATCGCCATACTTACTTCCTCCTTATCTAACCCGAAGTTACTTTTGCGGTTCCAGTTCAAAGATCGTCAACGAGTGCGCGGGGAACTCCCACTCGAAGGAACCGTCCGCCGCAGGCACAACCGTTTTCTCGACCGGTTCGAACGCAGACGAACGTGTCACATCCTCCTGATAAAGTTCGCGCGCCGTACCGGATGCCGGTCGCATTCCGGATAGTTCGACCTTCGCCCGCAACACCTCGTCCGTCGAACGGTTGATCACGGCGAGAGCGATCCGGCCGCCGTCAAGTTTCGAAGCCTCGACGGCCAGCATCGGAATCGCCGGAATCTGCGCATCCCCGGAAACGGTAAACTTCAGATTCCGCAATTCAAGCGTTCCGAAGAGCTTTCCCCGGGTTTTCTCAATCCGCAGCAACCCGGTGATACCGGGACAATCCGCCCCCACCGTCAACGAGCAGGAGAACTTTTTCCACTCCTTCGCCCCGTCAATGCCTCCGACCGCCGTAGCCAGACGGGTCGCCTCATAACCGCGCAGATCCATCAACCCGAATCCGAGCGCCGCCTCGCCTGCATTGTCCTGCGCCGGCGTGAAGCGCGCCTCGAAATCGGCCGTCACAGTGTAGCCGCCGCCCTCCGGAATCGCCTCGGGGCGGTGGATCGTCGCAAAAGTCGGGTAACTCTGCCGGTCACAGCCGTCAATCGTGAAACGCAGCGATTCCAGAGTGCCGGAGCCGGAACATTTCGCCCCCGCCAGGCTGTTGAAATAGAGGTCCACCTTCTTTGTCTCCCCGAGGGAACGCGGCAGAATCAACTCCTCCCCTTTCGCAGTGACCTGCCCGACTTTTGCGGCGACGATTTCACGCCGCGGGTTGCCGACCACCTCGACCGGAAGTAGTTCCGAACCGGTATGCTGCGCCCACAACCGGAAGAACGGCCATGCACCGCTCCAGGTATGGCCACCGCCGTTCGCACGCTGCACCATGCCGAAATATCCGCCGATCGCCTGCCAGTAGGAGGCCGCCAGAACTTTGTTTTCCGGACGGCGGAACTCGCGCAGAAACTCCGCCATGTTGAGTCCGGCCAGATAGCTGTGCCGCCAGGGAACGGGTTGATTCTGTACGCCCGAGATGTTGTACTCGGTAATTGCGACCGGAAGCTCGCGACCGGCCAGTTCGCGCACCTGTTTACGGAAACATGCCAGCCGCAACCGGAGCAATTCACCGGTGGAGAGCGTCGAGTGCAACGCCTCTGCCGGCGAGAGACCCTCGAGTTTCGGTGCGTAATAGTGATGGACGATGAAATCCGCCGAGGGACCGAGTTCACGATAGACCGTCTCGTCCCAGTGACCCGGGCGGGAGGCCAGATTCATGCTCTGACCGACCACGCCGATTTTGACCGAAGGATCCACCCGGCGGACCCGCGCCATCGTTTCCCGGGCGAAGTTGACATATTCATCCACGCTGAACCGGCGATGCGGTTGCAGGTTGTGGTTGTCGTGGTAGGTTTCGTTGCCGACTTCAAAATATCTGACACCGTAGGGTTCCGGATGCCCGTTGGCCGCCCGCTTCATCGCCTGTGGAAACTCCGGCCGCGCCGGAGCATTCAGATATTCAACCAGATCAGCCGCGAGCTGCGGCAATTCCGCCGCGGGCAGGGCGTAATCCGAAAACGTGATCAGCGGTTCCGCGCCAACTTCCCGGCAGAGCGTCAGGTATTCGTCGAGACCGAACCGCCAGTCGGGGCGCGATTCGATCGGCCCAACCGTCTTGCGCCAGTCGAAGTTATGTGACAGGCAACCACCCGGGTAGCGAAGCATTCCGGTCTTCAGTTCGCCGAGAACCTCAAGCGCCGTCGGATCCGGTTTCATCGCCGCAGGATCCCAGTGCCCCTTGCCGGTATTGACCCCGTCCGGCGACGGCTTCGGCTGATCAATCCGCGCGAAAATACCACGTTCATCGGCAGCTTCGATGTTATGACCGTAGACCATCGGCTCCACGCGGCCCGCCGTCTTTGCGGCATCCACCCGGATCACGGGCAGTTCCGCCGCGCCAGCCCGTGAACACAGCAGCAACACCGGCAACAGCGCGACAACCCGAAAACATTTCATCATGTCGAAAACTCCCTTCCCGCATTTATTCATTTTCGCCCCAGAACACATCGTCCTGCGACGGAATTTCATCTTTCGAGACCATCTCGGCATGACCGTCTACGAAAACGACCCCCGCACCGGCGCCGCTGCGGTGCTTCCAGAGGCCGCGTACCCCGAGCAGCATGGCCCACGCATTATCCGACTGTCGCCGCTTCGCCATCACATCCGGATAGCTGGCGTCGGTCTTGTTGATGTCGAAAATCATCGCCCGGGCTGTCGGGCGCCGAACCTTGGCAAGGCTGTAACCGGCAGCGACAGTGCTCCCGTTGCCGCCGTTGTTCGGAACGATCCAGCCGTTGATCCCGTAATGGGTCGCCTCCTTCGTGACATCTTCCGTCATGGAGGCGGGACAGGCGAAGGCCTCGCGCGGTATTCTCTTCCCGTCCGGAGTACTCTCCCACGATCCGTAATTGCTGATCGGTGTCCCGGAGCTCATCGCATAGAGTGCGTCGTTCCACTTCCCCTGATAGCCTGGCAGATTGCCGTTGAAGGCGGGAAGCGTCCGCTCACTGTCGTAATACATCAACGCATAAGTCCCAAGCTGCTTCAGGTTGGAGGTACATTTGATGTCCCGCGCCTTGTCGCGCGCTTTGTTCAGAGCCGGAAGCAGAATCGCAGCAAGAATTGCGATGATCGCAATAACTACCAAAAGTTCGATTAATGTGAAGCGAGATCTTTTATTCATTTTCCGGAACTCCTTTCTGTCTGTTGAGTTGGAGAATCATATCGTTTTTTCTTCTTTCAGATAGGCTACGCTTTCCCGGGCGATCAGGGAACAGTTCAGGACCTCGCAATCCGGCGTGGCGACGCCGCGGATGCGGTTTACCAGCATCCTGACCGCCACCTCGCCGAGCGCACGGGTCGGCTGCCGGAGCACACTGACCGGGACCGGCAGGTTTTCCAACTCTCCGTTTTCCTCAAATGAGAGGACCGAAATGTCTTCCGGCACCCGGCGGCCGCAACGGCTCAATCCGGCAATCAACTTGAGCGTCATCTGGCTGTTGGTTGAAAAGAGCGCAGTCGGAGGTTCCTTCATATTGACCAGCGCCGACACCGCACCGGAAACCGAATCATCCAGCGACCGGTACTCCCGGAACCAGATTCGCTCGGGATTGCCGCCCAGCTCCCGGATCGCCTCATGAAAACCGGTCAGCCGCAGATTCTGACAGAGGTCCGAACGTGACATCGAAATGACCCCGAAACGGCGGTGGCCCCGACTCCAGAGATAATTGGCGGCATCGCGTCCCGCGGCGGCACTGTCGGAGGACACACAGCAGCCGCAACGGTTCAGATTGCCGATACAGACCACCGGGATCGGCAGCCGGGCCAGCTGTTCGGAAACCGCGTAGAGCATATCGAACTCCGGAATCAACAGCCCCTTCAGACGATGCTCCCGGATCAGACTCTCGATGTACTTGATGCTGAGCCGCCTTGCGCTGAGAACAATGAACTGCACCGAAAAATCCTCGGCCGTCAGCGCCTCCATCAGCGAAGTCGTCAGTGTCGCATTGTAATTCGTATTGAGAAAATCATGGTAGGCAAACATCACCACACCGACACATGCCGGCGCCGAGGTTTCGAACCCCGTCAATACCGGCCCCGCTGACGCCCGCAGCCGCTCGATTGCAGCGTGAACGCTGCGTACCGTCGCCGGACGATGACAGCTTTTGCCACTCAGAATCCGTGACACTGTCGCGGTACTCACGTTCGCCAGACTGGCAATCTCCTTGATTGTAGTATGTTCCAGCAGCATGAAAAGCTCCTTTTTTCCCATCGTATTCTGATTATAATTATACCAAAAAGAAATTCCGGTGTCAACAAATTCACGCCGGGTTATTTTCAGTAAAAATTACATTTTTTTACAAACAAAAACATGAAAATATAACATAACAGATTTATTGGCAATATGATATGTTAACAAATATGCTTTTTGTTTACAAAATGTACATCGTTTTAATCATACACCGATTACATCTTTGAAAACATGAGCGGCCGCTTTGCCCTCCGCGTTTTCCGGAAGCCGCGGAGTTCCCGGAAAAATTGTAATTTTCCGGGCCCGGGGTTATATTACCTGATGAACAACCTGTTTGCGCAGAACATACACTTTGGGAGAAGCGTTCCGCCATGAAATCCTATTTTCGCCCGGAAATCGACCAGATGAGCGGGTATGTCCCCGGGGAACAGCCCAGGATGGCCAACCTCATCAAGCTCAACACCAACGAAAATCCCTATGCGCCGTCGCCCCGGGTCGCCGAAGTGCTCGCAGGTTTCGACAGCGCCGGGTTGCGCCGTTATCCGGATCCGCTCGCAACCGAGTTGCGTGACGAGATCGCAGCCCGATTCGGCATCCGGCGTGAAAACGTGATCGCAGGCAACGGCTCCGACGATATTCTGACCATGACTTTCCGGGCCTTTACCGATGCGAATCATCCGGCGGCCTGCCTGGAGCCGAGCTACTCGCTCTATCCGGAACTGGCAAAGATGCAGGCGGCTCGGATGATCCGCATCGCGCTCGATCCGGAGGATTTTTCCATGCCAGCGGATCTGCTTGAACAGGCGCGGGAAGCGAATCTGTTGATCATCACCCGCCCCAATGCTCCGACGGGCAACAGTTTCCCGCTCGCATTCATGCGTGAAATCTGTGCGAATTTCGACGGTGTCGTTCTTTTCGATGAAGCCTATGCCGACTTCGCGGATGACAACTGCATGGCTTTCGCAACCGAATTTGACAATGTGATCGTATCGCGCACTTTCTCCAAAAGCTACGCGCTCGCAGGCATCCGGCTCGGTTTCGCGGTCGGAGCCCGCCCATTGATCGACGGGTTGTTCAAACTCAAAGACTCCTACAATCTCGACCGGCTGACCCAGCTGATCGGCCGCGCCGCCTTCTCCGACCAGGCCTATCTGGCGAAGTGCTGCGCCGAGATTCGAGAGAACCGCAGCCGTCTCGCCGCCGCACTGGCAAAAATCGGATTCCGGGTGGTGCCTTCGCAGACCAACTTCCTCTTCGCCGCTCCGCCGGACGGCGACGGGCAGAACTATTTCCGAAAATTGCGGGAAAACGCGGTAGTGGTGCGTTACTTCCCCGGTGATATAACCGGCCGCTTCGTCCGGATCACCATCGGGACCTCCGCGGAAAATGAACGGCTTCTTGAACTCACCCGTTCTTTTTACACCAACGCCAGGTGACTGCCGTGGTCCGTTCTCTCATCGTTCTGTTGTTCGCATGGGCGGCCGTTCTTCCCACCGGGGCGGAAGAGGCGCCGTCGCTGCGAATCGCCGATGCCACCCGCAACGGGGATGATGCCATCCGGCAGATCGCCCTTGCCTGCGCCCTCGCCAATGAGGAACTCGAAATATCGCTCGAGCGCAAGCCGGTCTCCGAAGCACTTGCCGATTTCAGGGCCGGCAAAGTCGATTTTGCCGTGCTCGAAGCCCGGGCGGTCCCGGAAGATCTCAAAAGCAGGCAACTTATTTATGCGGTGGAAGCTCTGGTCTTTTATACCGCGCCTTCCAATTCAGCCCGCAATCTGACGCGCGCCCAGGCGGCGAAGCTGCTGCAGGAGAAGCGCCCGGTCTGGTCCGACTTCGGAGGACCGCGACTCGACGTCTACCGGATCGGCATCAAGGACTCCAGCCCGGTACGCGGTCTCGCCGAGGCCCTCCTGCTGCCTCCGGGAGAAAAGTTTCCGACACCGGCCTTTTCGGTTCGAACCACCGCCGAGGCACTGCTGCTTGCCGGCAGCAACCCGGCAGGACTGGCGGCGGGCCATTTTCTGCCTTCGCTCCCGGCCACCGTCCGGATGCTGGCCGTCGAGGGAGTCGAGCCCGGCCTCAAAACGGTGACCGGCGGCCGGTATCCCCTGACCGTTTTCTATGCTCTTCTGGCACATCCGGAAGAAACCCGGGAAAAGAAAATCCTGCTGCGGGCACTCCGGAGCGGCGACTTCTATGATTTCCTTGAGGAATCGGGCCGACTGGCCATCACCCCCACCCCTCCCGCCCTCTGACCCACATTCCCGCCGTCAATCGCGGAACACCGGGTGAATCGGCAATTTGAGCTTGAGCTTCGCCCAGGTTGCCAGGACGAAGTTTCCGGCAGGTTCCGCTGCGGGCAGCGGCAGTCCGGACTCGCCGGCAGCCGGAAGCACTTCGATCCCGGCAATTCCATAGAAGACGAGTGACTCGTCAAACGCCTCACGCCGAACCGGACCATCGTAAAACACAAGATCCATCCAGGCCCGATTCTCATGAGAACCGGTCTCCACCCGGATCGGTTGCGAACCGAACCTGCCCTCGCCGGGAAAGATCAACACCTGGTACGAACCGCAGAGAAGTTCAAAACGCCCGTCGGACCGGGAATGAACTTCAGCCTCTTTTCCGGCCAGATCGAACCGGAAAGCGAGTCGGCGAAACTCAAATACACCGTCTGCCGGACGATCCAGTGTCGGGTGGTAGTCTCCGAAATTCCTGATCAGACCGGTTCCGCAAAGAATCCTGTTCCGGCTCTGCGCCGCAAGAAAATTGCCCGAGGAAAAATCAACACCATCCTTCAGAAAGCGCGCGCGAAACATCGCCGGAGTCCCGTCCGGTCCAACCCAGTAGCCGAGAAGCGGCCGGCTCTGAACCCAGCAGCAGTTGTCTGAAACCGAACCAAGTACCAGATCCGGAGTAAGAAAGGTGGTTCCCCTGGTCGAACGGGAATCCGGCTCACGTTTCACATAGCGCTGTACCAGTTCCGTTTCCGCTTCCGGCAACGCACGGAAACGCCCGGCAAGTTCCGGCGGGCACGGCCGATGGCATATGCCGTCAAAGGCGAGAACTCCCGAACAGAAATCCCGCTGAACCGCCGGCGCCGGAACAATCCGCGCCCCGGTCGCCTCACTCAGAAACTCGGCGCATACCTGTGGGAGAAACTCCCGGTAGGCACGCGACTGCGCCCCCCCGAGCTGTCCGGTAGCAGGATGAAAATGAGAAGCGATTTCTCCCCAGATGAAATGCCTCAGCTCCTCCGCGGTTGCGGTAAGTTCCGGATCGGTCGAAAGTTGCAGAATCCGTTCCGTTTCGAACAAGGCGATAAAGGTATAGTTGGGGCTGTTATACTCCGTGAGTCCGCCGACCTCGTGCGTATAGTCGATGATCTTCCGAAGTCGCCTGCGGGCATATTCGAGCAGCAGCGGTTCCGCGAGCAACTCCCCCGCCACACCGGTCACCGCAGCCCCCATGATGGCGATGTTGGTGTAGTTCGGCTGCACGTTGCGCCGGAAAATCGACCATGCCGCGCGCCGCAATGACATTTCGATCTCTCCGGCCAGCTTCGGAGTGATCCGGTCACGATACCCACGGAGGATGTGGCATAGGCCGGCGCCGATGAAATCGGCCCAGTTCCAATCCGGCGGAGCCATCCTGGAAACCGGCTCCTCATCGAGCCACGGCCAGATGCCGAAAGCAGGGTCGCAGGGATCCGTCACCTGACTCGACAGAACCCGCCGGATCACCGCTTCCGCCCGGGAACGGTACTTCATTTCGCCCTCCGCCAGCAGCAGCAGTGCGTAATAAATCGAACTGCGCGTCTGGTGGACGCGGACACCATTCGGAATCCGGGTATGATAGCCCGGTGATTTCCAGATCTCCGCCAGCAGGTTGCACCCGGGATCGAAATTCGACTCCTCAAATTCCACAATTTCCCGTAAATCCATTATCCCGCCCTTTCTCCTGTTGAAACCGGAGGAAAAAAAACGCCCCGCCGCAACGGCGGAGCGTCACCAACAACGATATCGAATTACTTGGTCAGCCCCGGCAGGGAGATCTGCTGCCCCTGATAAAGATTCAGATACTGCACGGTCGTCAAGGTTGCGCTGGCGATCAGCATCAGCAATGTGATCGCCGCGATCACCAGATATGCCGTCGACGGCCGCGTCGCAACAGCGACCGGCTCGGACTTCACAGGCTCGACCGGAGCGGTTTCAGGAGCGGTTTCTTCCGTCGCCGCCGCGGAAGTCTTTTCCGAAGCAGCAGCATCCGCGGTTTTTTCCGGCTCCGGCGGTGGTGGAACCGTCGCCTTTTTCGGTACCGGAGGCACCGCCGCTCTCTTCGGAGTTGCAAGTTTCACGGTTCCCTTTTCATCGGCGAGTTCCGAGACATCCATCTCTATCGTATTCTTGCTCGGCTCGGCGGCAACGGCGGCAACAGCTTCCGGATCCAGAGTAATCGTCGATTTCGCCGAGTTGTCCGCCGGCGGAGTGACGAGAGATTCGGCAGGCAGAGTCACTGTGGGTTTTGCCGATGCCGGTGCGGCAGCCGGTGCCGGTGCGGCAGCCGGCCGACGGGCGGGCCGCTGAAGCCGCACCGTCTTGTCATCCTCTCCATCCACCGAAACGCTGTCGGGTGTCACCTTCGAAGGACGCAACGTCACCGTCTTGCGCGTCTGCGTATTCTCCCCATCCGCGACAGGCGCAGCCTCGGGCGCCGGAGCCGGTGCAGCCGGAGCTGCCGGTGCGACACGGACACTTGCCGGCGTCACCGCGGACGGCCGGAGCGTAACCGTCTTACGAGTCTGTGTATTCTCCCCATCTGCGGCAGGCGCACTCTCGGAGACCGGAGCAGCAGCCGGCGAAACCGGGGCCGCAGGTGCCACGCGCACGCTCGCAGGAGTCACCGCCGAAGGACGCAGAACCACCGTTTTACGTGTCTGGGTATTCTGCCCGTCCGCGGCAGGCGTAACATTCACACTCGCAGGAGTCACCGCCGAGGGACGCAGAACCACCGTTTTACGTGTCTGGGTATTCTGCCCATCCGCGGCGGCAGGAGCAGGCGCGGGGGCGGCGGGTGCCGTATTGAGCTTGATCGGCTGATTGACCACACTCTGAGGCGCAATCGGCTTGAGCTTCACGGTGCGGCGCGTCTGCGTATCATCGAGCACTTCGAGATTGCCGGTGTCGGTATCCCGCCCGGTCAACGGATCGGCGATCGGGGCGGACGGCAGCTTTATGGCAGTCGGAGAGGCAACGGAGGGCCGCAGCCGCACGGTCTTGCGCGTCTTGGTATCTTCGGCGTCTCCTGCCGGCGTACCGGGTACGGCATTCACATTATTTTCCTGGTCGGCCATTCTGAACCCTTTCTAAAACCGGTTAAATCAAAGCATCTTTAATGAAAACTAACCCGCAATTCCGGAAAAATCAAATCCGGATCGTTGAAAAATCGCAAAAACCCGTCAACCGCGGCTCGCATAATAGTTGTCGATCCGGGCGGCAACATCCCCATAGTCGGCCTGATTCTGGTAGATCTCCTTGTAGCACTCCATCGCCTTTTCCATATTCCCGGCATCCTCATAGGTCTGCCCGAGGTAATAGAGGGTATCGAGCCGCTGCCGATCGACCCGGATCATATCTTTCAGCGCAGCGGTGAACTGCTCCACCGCAATGTCGAACTGCCCCTTCTTATCGAAACAGCGACCGAGATAGACCAGGCAGAGCGTCCGTTTCTGCGGACTGCGGGCCGCCAGCTGGAATGCTTTCAGCGCCCGGTCAAAGTCGTTCTTCTCAAAATAAAGTTCCGCAAGGTCAAACTGCAACATCGCATCATTGGGATACACCTTGACCCGTTGTTCAGCCTTGCGCAGCCGATAGGAGAACTTCTCCGCCTCCAGTTCGGCGATCTGCTCGTCGGCATTTTCATAGGCCTCGGGATTGGCGCGAAGCTGGCCGATCGCCTGATCAAGTTGCGACATATAGGCTTTCTCGATCGCCTTGTCGAGCGCGGGATCGAGCGTCCCCATCTTTTTGGCGACAATCTTCATTTCGCGGATCGCCGCCTCGTAGTCCTTGGCGACCAGATAGGCGTCAGCCAGTTTGCGGCGCAGGTCGATCGAATCGTTGGCGGCAAGATCCTCGGAGAATTTCTTGATCAAGGTCTGCGCCTGATCGAGGTCGTGGATCGAACCGTCGATCAACTGCTGAGTGACGGCCGCCTTGCTCTCGGCGGAATCCTTTCCGCTGGCGCTGCTGGCACGCCCGCGCTCGATGCTGGCGAGAGCCATTGCGCTGCGCAACTCTCCCTGTACGGCAAGATCCCCGGGATATTTCCGGGCCAGCTCCTGAAAAATCTTCAACGCATCGCACGCCTGATTGTTGGCCTGAAGCGCGGCAGCCAGACGCCGGGAGTTCGCCTCGTTGTTGGGATGAAATTCGCGAACGATCAACAACGCCTCCGCCGCGATGAAGGTAAATCCGTTTTTCTCGGCAATGTCGGCCATCGCCGAAAGCACCGGCGGATTATCGACGCACTTGGCCAGAGGCTCCTCGCAGAGATTCAGGGCGGCAACCGGATCCTTCCCGGCCTTGGCCATGATCAGCGGCAGATAAAAGAGACCGATGAATTGAAAGAACACCTTACTGATGATATTCATCTGCTGTGTTCTGCGCCGCTCCAGTTCACGCAGTTTCTCGCGGGCGATCATCAGCCCGGGCACTTCCTGAACCACCAGCTTCATCGCATAGATCGAAGTATCGATATTCCCGGTAGCAATCGACTTCACCGCCCGGTTGTATGCGTCGCGGACGCGGATCGGCACCTGACTTAACTCTTTTCGTTCCATACAAATCCTGCTTTCCTGAACTCCCGTGAAAAACCCGCCGCAAACAGTCGCACACAACGGAGGACGGTCCGATACCGTCGGCACGTCGAAATCATGCGGGCACAGTAATTACGGTAATAGTACACTTGAAATTCCTTTTTTTCAAGCGTTTTCCATAAAAAAACAGTCGGTTTCACGTATTTTATCTCCAACCGGCTCCTTTACGTTGACTCAGGGGGAATCGGACACAGAGCGGTCTCCACAGTCAAGGCTTGTCGCAATCGGCACCGTTGATGACAGCGCGGTTCCCGGGCATGGACCAATCTGCCCGTCGAACCGCCGGTGTCGGCCTGACGGCAATCCGGAGTCGGCCACCTGCCGACGAAAACGAATCGTCCCAGGAAAAACGATCGGGGCAGTATAAGGAACGACCACATCTCCGTAATCCAATGAATATGCCGCGCCATTCCGATGGAAAGAGATCGTACCGGTTCAACCTGACCAATCCAACCGGCCGCCACAGCCGGGATTTCCTTCTATCGCAGAAAACAAGCGCTGGAGGTTGCATTTCCCTGCAGACGGCATTATTGTCTTTTCGTGACGGAAAGGATGAAAACCATGAAGAAAATTCTGCCGCTCCTGGCACTGCTGACGCTGACAATCTCGTCTCCGGCCGAAGTATTCACCTTATGGCCGTGGAAACGAACGGAGGCCGGCAGCGGAGTGCGGACGGAACTGGCCGCATTGCCGGGTATCGCGGAGAAACCGCTTCTCCGGGAACCGGTTGTGGTGAACGGAATCCGGATGGAACTGGAGGTCACACGCTCCACCGCCGGCATGACTGAACTTCTCGAATTTCTCTCCGCCCGGCTTCATCCGGAGAACCTCGAAACACGGGGCAACACGCTCAGGGTGACCTTTCCGGCCGACGCCGGCTGGCTCGAACGCTGGCTGTTGATCGATGCCGGTGCGGGAGAACCGGTTACGATTTTCCGACTTCGCTCTCCGGAGGAGCTTCCCCGCGCCACGTGGCCGGAACAGCTTCCGCCGTTTCCGCCCGGAGCAACTCCCCTGCAGACGATTCAATTCCCCAATCGCAACGGCTGGTACGGCGCCTTCACCGGTGCGAACGGCTCTCCGGAGCAGCTGCTGCGGGAAACCTCCGCAAAACTGACCGCCGCCGGCTGGCAGGCTGCCGCCGGGGAGGCGGATTACAGGGTGCGGGGAACCGGTGAGATCTTCCTCCGGGAGCGCCCGCGCTCTCTTCTGTGGGTGGTATTCGACGCCGCGGGGAACGGCTCTTTCTTCCTCCGTGACCGGAAGTAAAGCCGGTTCCCTCCCTGCAGGGGAAGCCGGATTCAGCCGAGCAATACCTTGCGGAAATTCTTTTTCCCCGCCCGCAACGTCAGGCTGCCTTCGTGAAAATCCTCCGTGGTGACCACGGCGACCGGATCGGTCACCTTCACGTCGTCTATCGCGACAGCTCCGCCCTGAATCAGCCGCCGCCCGTCGCTGTTGGATTTGCAGAGTCCGGCGAGCACCAGCAACTTCGCCACAGTTACCCCGGCGGGATCCGCAAAAAGCGCCCGTTCCACTGTGACGGTCGGAAGTTCCGCGGCGACCGCCGACGTCTCGACCTCGAAAATGGAGCTGGTCGTCGCAACTTTCCGCTCCGGATCGGCAAAGCCGAAACGGCGGCCGGCGGCGACGAAGGCCTCCCGGGCAGCGGCCTCGCCGTGGGCGAGACAGGTCGCCTCGTAGGCCAGAATCTCCTTGGCACGGTTGACGTTTCCGGCCGGATCACAGATCCGCCGGATCTCATCGATCGGCAGCGGACTGAAATAGAGCATCAGTTTCTCGACCTGTGCATCATCGCAGTTGCGCCAGAACTGGTAGTAGTCGAAAACACTGGTGCGGTTAACGTCAAGCCAGACGTTGGTCCCCCCGGCAGTCTTGCCGAACTTCTGCCCGTTGCTGTTCATCAGAAGAGGAATGGTCATGCAGTGCACCTCGTTGCCCGCCTTGCGACGGACCAGTTCGGTTCCGGCGACCATGTTGCCCCACTGATCCTGACCGCCCATTTCAAGTTTGCAGTCGTAGTCGCGGTTCAGGACGTAGAAATCATATCCCTGCAGAATCGAATAATTGAACTCGAGGAAGGAGAGACCGTTCTCAAGGCGGGATTTCACCGATTCCTGCGCCAGCATCCGGTTCACGCTGAAGATCGAGCCGACTTCGCGGAGCATCTCGATATAGCCGATTTTACAGAGCCAGTCGGCATTGTTGACGAAACAGGCACGCCCGTCGGAAGCATCGATGAAACGTGCAAGCTGAGCGCGCAGGCAGCGGACATTTTCCGCAATGGTCTCAAGAGTCATCATCGGCCGCGCGGAAATCCGCCCGGACGGGTCGCCGATCTGCGCAGTGGCGCCGCCGACCAGCACAATCGGAATGTGCCCGGCCTTCTGCATCAGGCGCATTGCCATCACCGGCAGCAGGTGGCCGACATGGAGACTGTTCCCGGTCGGGTCGAAGCCGACGTAGAACTTGACCTGTTCGGTGGTCAGAAGTTTCTCGATCGCCTCTTCGTCGGTCTGTTGATAACAGAAGCCGCGCGCCTTCAGTTCCTGATAGATATTCATTTTTCCACTGATTCGTTAGAGGTTGAATTTCTCCACATCCGGAGAGACGGTTCATAATGTACCAGCGCGGTCGCCCGAAGTCAACCGCGCCGCGGGGAAATATCCCGGATACGCAAAAAAAAACGCCGGAACGACCGACCACAGTCTGTTCCGGCGGAGAAATGCTGCGAAAACCGTCAGAGATTGGCACCGAACCTGCGCAACGCCTCACGGACAAGTTTCCCGTCGAGTTCCGCCGGGGTCTTCCCGCTCTGAAGCGACAGAGCAGCGGCCATGCCGGCGGCCTGCCCGATCGAGCAGACCGGCGGCATCACCCGCATACTGCTGTGCAGCGCATGATCGACCGAGATGCAGCGGCTGCCGACCAGCAGATTTGAAATCGACGGCGGCACAATGCAGCCGTAAGGAATTTCATAATAACCGTCGTCGCCGAGATGCCTGAGCGTGGTACCGGTACCGCTCGGATTGTGGATGTCAATCGGATAGTTGACCCGGGCAATGGCGTCCTCGTAACGCGCCTGCCGGTCGAACGCCTCAACCGTGAGCTTCTCCAGACCGAGAATCCGGCGCGATTCACGAACTCCGATCTGAGTGGCTACCGAATGAATCTCACACTTTTCAAAGCCGGGAACATGTTTGCGGAAGAATTTCAGAAGCTCCCGCAGCTGCCGCCGCGCGATGATCTCCGCGTCGGAGAGAGATTCTGCATTGGTTGCAGCATGCTGAATCACCCGGGTGGTATTGAAGTGGATCACATCATCGTCAAAGTCACGGAAGATCAGAATGTCCTCGCGGGGACAGTCGATCTCTCCCCTGGCCTTGGCCTCGTTGTAGAGCCGGTTGATCTCCTGCCGCTCCGGCATCCGTGCGGTATCGACATGAGAGAACTTGAAACAGAGGGTCATCGGCTGACAGAAGCCATCCTCGTTGCCGAACTCGAAGGCACATCCGGACTTGGCCGCCACGTCTCCGTCACCAGTCGAATCGATCACGATTTTCGCCCGGATCGCCGACAGTCCGGATTTTCCGGTAAACAGCGCCGCTGTGATTTTCCCATCCTCGCGAACCGTATCGAAAAAGGTATGATGGTAGTGGAGCCTGACCCCGGCCTCAAGCAGCAGATCCTCGGCCGCGAGCATCGCCGGATAACGCCCGATGGTCCGATCGTCCCAGTCACGGCGTTTGCACTCGGTGGGAACGGAGTTGGGCCCGACGAAATAGCTGCGCATCCGGTTGATCCACTCCAGATAGAGCGGCCGGTCAAGCGGCTCGGCTCCGGCATGGTTCGGCATGAAAGGAGAAATTTCTCCGATCGCGGCCATACCGCCCGGGCAGCCGTAATGCTCCGCCAGCGCGACATCACACCCCTGCCGGGCGGCGGTTACTGCGGCGCACATTCCGCCCGGACCGGCGCCGATCACCAGAACATCCGCTTCGTCAATGACCGGAATTTTCGCCGTCAATTGATACCCGATCGTTTCCATGATTCCAGAACTCTCCTGTGTTACTGATTGCCGAATAATGAGTTATATTATTCCGTCGTTTTCCCGTTACTATTCCGTCACTCTCACCGGAACCATGCCCCGAGTCCGGCGAGCCGTTCCCGGAGCGGCCCCGCATCGACCGCCCGGACCTCTCCCGCCGCTCCTGCGGCGAGCACCGCGGCAACACCCGCAGCCTGACCGGTCACAAAGCAGGGAGGCATCACCCGCAGCGACGACTGAATCGCCCGGTCGGCCGAAAGAGCCCGGCCCGGCACCAGCAGGTTGATGACCCCGACCGGAATCATCGCCCGATAGGGAATGCCGTAGCTCTCCCCCCTGTGGAAACGGGTTGCATCCAGTACTTGCTCAACCTGTTTCTGCTCCTCGGCGTTGGTTGAGGCGGAATGGATGTCGATCGGGTAGCAGCAGCGCCCGATCTCGTCGGAGAACACCGCACGCCTCCGATAGTCTTCAACAGTCATGCGATACTCTCCGCGAATCCGGCGGGTCTCGCGAACTCCCAGCAGAGCGGCGGTGCTGACCAGGGTGACATTTTCAAAACCGGGAACATGCTCGCGGTAGAACTGTTCGAAGACATGAACCACCCGACGCCCTTCCATGTAACCCCGCGTCAGCTCAAATTCGTCGATTCCGTTCATTCCGTATATGTGCCCGAGATTGCTGGTCGCCGTAGTGGGGGTGATCTGCTTCATGCAGACGAAATGATGTTCCGGCAACGGTGCGGTACCCGCCTCGAGGAGCTCCTGCCAGATCGCCCGATCGGAGTGCCCCTGTTCCGCCGCGGCATTGGCTTTTTCGAAGTCGATGCCGGCAAACTGGGCGCACATCGTCGGACTCATCGCGTTGCCCGCCTCGTCGCCGTACTCGAAATCGACGCCCGAAAGCGCGGCAAGCAAGCCATCACCGGTGGCGTCGATGAATACGCGGCCGGTGATCTTCCGCAACCCGGTTGAAGTCGCGGCAAGCACCGCATCGATCCGGGAACCGGAAAGCTCCGCTTCACACACCTTGACGCCGAAAATCACCCTGACCCCGGCCTCCAGCACCTTCTCGTCGAGCAGCCGCTTGAAGATTTCCGGGTTGATCGCCTGCCAGTGCTCCTGCCACGGTTCGACCTTCATGCGACGGCACATCTCCAGATTCAACTCCTTGAAGATGCCGCCGTAAATCATCCGTTCGCCGTCGGACGTCGGTGCGAACATCGGGACCAGTCCGGCAGTGGCAAGCCCCCCGAGGGTTCCGAATTGTTCGAGCAGAAGCACATCCGCGCCGGAGCGGGCCGCCGCCAGTGCCGCACCGATTCCGGCGGGACCACCGCCGACAATCACGACGTCGGCATCCGCGAGAACGGGAAGATTGAGTTTTTCGATCATTTTTCACCCCTCGGCAGATTGAGTTTTTCGATCATTTTCCATCTCTCGATCAATCGGTTTCGTCATTTTTGAAATAAATATAATTCGCGAATGTGGATTTCATATGGGGAATATGCTATTTTTTATAAAAAAAATGCTGCAATGTGCCCGGGATCGATATTTTTATGATAGAATTCAAGGATATCCTGGAGGAATTTCACCATCGTCTGCAGGGGGTTGCCGCTCTCGCCGGCAGCGGCTGCGTCTGGAAAGTTTCGGGACGATTGCTGCCGGAGCCGGATCTGCCGCGCCCCTGCTATATCCATGAGCACCCGTTCTGCCTCGCCGCCAAGGCACAGTCCGACGGGGAACGATGCTGTGTCGCCAACGACACCGAAGTGATCGCCGAGCGGTTGTGCCGGGCGCCGTACCCCTTCGTGAATCTCTGCCATGCCGGAGCGGCGGAGATCATCGTGCCGATTCCGGTCGGCGGAGAGGATGAGTGCATCGGAGTCGCGATGATCGGCCCGTTCCGTCCGGCGGGGGGAAGGTGCCCGCCCGAATTTACAGCCGAATTTTCACAACTGCCCGAGCTGGATGTTTCCCGAGCAACGGCCCTGATGAAATTCACGCCTGAGATTCTCGAGGCGGCAGTCCGGCGCGCCTATGCCGGTTCGGTGGGTGTGCTGCCGGCGCAGCCGCATGACGAACGGATTCTACAGGTCCTCGACTGGATGGGACGCGCATTCCGCGACAGCCCGCCGGTGGCGCGGGCGGCGGAACGGGCATTCATGAGTCCATCCCGTTTCATCCACCTTTTCAAAGCCGAATGTGGGGTCGGGTACAGAGATTATCTGTTGCGGTTGAAACTGCGCGAGGCGAGACGCTATCTGCTCGGCGGAAACTGGCCGATGAGTTTCGTCGCCGCCAACAGCGGTTTCGCCGACCAGAGTTATTTCTCGGCGATGTTCCGGCGCGAATACGGTCTCTCCCCGCTGGCCTATCGTCGGAAATTCGGTCGCGGCCGCACTCTGGTCTGATGAAAAAGCGTGAAAAGAAAATATTTTTCAATTTTTTTTCATCGGGATATTGACATTGCCTTTGAAATCCGGTATAATTAAAACAGCAACCTGCTGCTCAAAATCGACCGATACAATCCTTTGCAGTTTTTCTCTTCCAAATCAGACCCGGGAGGGAGAAGCAAAACGAATGCAAAGCATTGCAGTCGGCACCTGGCAGCAGGAAAAAAGTTGTTTTCATTATGCAAAGCATTGCAGTTAGCCCGGAGGAAGCTGATCGCATGGAATGCGGAGCGAGAAAAAAATATAACTTGACCGATATCGCGACCCTGGCAGGCGTAGCGCCGAGCACGGTGTCGCGGGTGTTGAACGGCAAAGACATCCGGATCAAGGTCTCTCCGACGACGCGGGCGAAAATCCTTCACCTGGTCAAGGAGTTCGACTACTCTCCCGACGTGAATGCCAGAAGGTTGTGGACCGGGCGGAGCAACACGATCGGGCTCGCGGTGCCGGTACAGTGGCAGGAGCTCGGCCAGAGCATTTTTTCAGATCACCCCTTCACGGAGATGATGGGCGGCATTGAGCGGGCACTCGCGGGAAGCAGCTACCGGCTGATGCTGATCTTTCAGAATGAAGCGTACTTCCGTAACCGCGAATACATTACCCTCTTGAAGACCAAGGTCCTCGACGGCGCCATCATCTGGGGAGCCGTCAACAGCGATTCCTATATCGGGGAGATCGCAGATTATCCGGTGGTGGTCGTGAATACCGAGCCGAAACCGTGTGGAGACTTCAATTACATCGGCAACGACAACACCGCCGGCAGTTACGAGCTGACCCGCGCGATGCTGAAACGCGGCGCCCGCCGTTTCGGCTATCTCGGGGGGATCGGCGGTTCCAACTCCATCGGCCTTGAACGTTTCTCCGGCTTCAAGCGTGCCCTGGCCGAAGCGGGGCTGGTTCCGCGCACCGTGCTGGAGTGCATGTTCCGGCGGGAAGCGGGGGCGGAGACGATGGAGTGCTTCCTCCGCCGCGGCCGTCCGGAACTCGATGTACTGGTCTGCGCCAGCGATGAACTGGCGTTCGGCGTGTATGTGACGTTGAAGAAGTTCGGCCTGCGGGTGCCGGATGACCTGGTGCTGACCGGCGCTGACGGGGTGGGAAATTTCTCAGAAGGACTCTTCCCGCTGCCGACCTACCGGGTCCCGGCGGCGAAAATCGGCGAACGGGCTGTCGGGGAGTTGATGCGGCGGATTGACGACCCTTCACGACCGAAGGTCCGGGAACTTCTTCCGGTACAGCTGGTGATTCCGGAGGAATTTGATGCCTGGATTGAAACACGGAGGCCATGGCGGTGAAAAACCTTTTCCTCGGCATTGCGCTGGTTCTGCTGGCGGCTTCCCTCTACACGTTCCTGACCCGGGCGGAAGAGCGGACCCGGCACCCGGTGCTGGTCTGGACGACCGGGATTTGTCCGGAACGTTACGCGCAACTTGAATTATTTCGCGTGTGGATGCGGAAGAACGGTCATGTCGACGCCGATGGAGAGCTGCTCTTTGATGTGAAACCCGAAGTTGCGGATAACCAGAGTACGTTGATTCAGGCGGTCTCCGGCGTAGCCGGCGACATCATCGATTTCGTACCGGTATCGAGATATGCGCCGATGGGGGTACTTGAAGACATCACCGAATTTACCCGGGCACGGAACATGGATGCAGCGCACAATTACCCGAATACCGCTTCGCTGCTCGAGTGGCGCGGCCGGCAGTACGCCTATCCGTGCAATCTGGTGGTATGGAGTCTCTGGCAGAATCTCGACACGTTTGCGAAATACGGAATGGAACCACCGCCGACGGAGTGGACTCCGGATGAGTTCGAGCGAATCGGCCTGGAGTTCACGCGCCGGGCGAATGCCGGGAAAACGCGCCAGGATGTGTTTTTCTGCGCCCCCGCCACCGGGCAGATGATGATTGCTCTGGCGCGAAGCCGCGGCGTGGATCTCTACAACGAAACGCTGACCGCTTCGGAGCTGCGGCGGCCGGAGTTCGTCGACACCCTGAAACTGATGCACAAATGGACCTACGTGGACCATCTGCTTCCGACAGCGGCAGAGGTCGCCTCGGAGCTCAGCACCGGCAGCGTCAGCGCCAACGAGGCCAGCGGTCAGTTGATTTCGGGCCGTTACGCGATGATTTCGATCGGCCGATATGTGAACATGGATCTGCGGCCGCGGAAGGCGGCTCCGATCCGGCTGGCCAACAGTCTTTTCCCGCAATATGGATTCAAAAACATGCTGGTTGCGGCACGAGCCTCGGCGGTCTACAAGGGAAGCCGCCACAAGGAGGAAGCGAAACTTTTTCTTGAATTTCTCTCCAGTCGCGAATACAACGAACTGATCGCGGCCAGCTCCGACGGACTGCCGCCGAATCCCGCATTCGTCGAGGCCGATCCGGCGCTGCTGGCTCCGGCGGAATGGAAGAACGAGGGCAAGACCCATTTGAATGAGTTACGCTGGGGCCGGGAACTCGCACTGCCGCCGCCTCAGTCACCCTATGATCTGCTACAACGGGACATGCTCAGTTATGCATATGAAAAATTCGTCGGCGGTCTTGCGACAGCGGAGGCGGCGCTAACCGAGGCGGCAGCGATGGTGGATCGTGAAATCCATAACACGGCGGAGAGTTCCGACATGTTGCGCCGGGAATATGCCGAAGCAGTGAAACTTCAGAAAAAAATCGATGCATACAAAAAGGAGGGTAAAAAAATTCCGGCGGAGTGGATCGCCAATCCGTTCCACCTCGTCTACTACCGCCAGAAGGAAATGCTGATGGAAAAATATGCGTCCCCTTCAGAAACAACAACAGCCCGGAATGATAGATAAGTCGAGGAGGATCAAACGTATGAGTAGAAAAAAAATCGGATTGATTGATTATTATATCGATGAATGGCATGCCAACAACTATCCTGGAATGATTGCCCACAGCCAATTGGGTACAGAATTTGAAGTCGCCTACGCATGGGAGGAAATTCCGGCTCCCGACAAGCGTCCATTGGAAACATGGTGCAGGGAGTATGGCATCACCCCATGCGGGTCGATCGAGGAAATTGTTCACAGAAGCGATGCGCTGTTCGTTCTCTCCCCGACGTTCCCGGAACATCATGAACGTCTGGCGGAAACTGCTCTCAAAAGCGGGAAACCGGTTTTCATCGACAAGCCCTTTTGCGATACAGCCATGGGTGTAAAACGAATCTTTGAACTTGCGGACCGCTACAAGACTCCCGTCACCGGCTTTTCCGCCCTCCGTTTTGCTCCAACTTTGACAGCCACATTACCGCAATGGCAGGAACACCCCCCCCGGTTTGCCTTGGCACGCGGCGGCGGCATCGTACGTGGGTTCCTCAATTACGGCATCCATCCGATCACAATGCTCACCATGTGTATGGGCAGCGGTGCACAACGGATCATGCAGCTTTGGGGGCGGGAGAGCGAAATTGACTCCATGATTCTGGAATATTCCGATAATCGCCGGGCGGAATTGATCCGTACCCCGCAAAGCCCATTTGAATTGATCGGTTTTGGGGAAAACGAATTTGACATTCGAAACATAGAAAATTTTTTCGAACATTCCATCGACGCAATTCTGTCCTTTTTCCAGACAGGAGAAAATCCTGTCAGCCGGGCGGAAATTCTGGAAACCGTCCGTATTTATGAAGCCGGAATAAAAGCACTCCAGCGGCCCGGCGAATGGGTTGAAATTCCTGCCATATAATTAGGAGTAAAAAAATGAATCATTCCTACTACACCACTTTTCCTCATTCAATAGTGCGGGTTCCCGGTCGGAATAAAAATCTCATTCATGTTTTTACGCTGATAGAATTGCTGGTTGTTATTGCGATCATCGCAATCCTGGCGGCGTTGTTGCTTCCGGCATTGAACCAGGCACGAGATCGGGCAAAAAGCATCAGTTGTACTTCAAAATTGAAATCGTTGATGAATGCGGAAATCCTTTATTCCGACAACAATGATGATTTCATGTGTCCAACCATGATGGCCAAGAAGGAATGGGGTGTCAGGCTGGCACCTTTTCTCGGAATCGACCCAGACAATCTTGACTGGAGCACAAGTGGGGTCTATTGTCCTCCAATGATTTGCGATGCGGCGGGGCAAGAGAACATCAATACTTCAACCGGAACCACCTACACCCGTAACAGCAGTCTTGGTTATGATACTTATGCCAATAATCCCTCCTATGGCTCACATTATTATTATCGTAAACGCGGAAAATGTAAATCTCCTTCACAACAGGGAATCATGACAGATGCTAAATGGAAGGGCACTACCCACTACGATACCATGTGGAACTATAACAGCATTGCAAACTCGCTTGGACTTTTAACCCATGGCGGTCGGCTTAATGTAGGTTTTGTGGATGGGCGGGTTGGTACGCTCTCCCCGAATGAAGCCGTCGATTTCAAAAAAGTTCTGCGTGTCCTGATCGTCAGCACTTACGCGACTCCCGGTTACCCGGAACCATATTCCATCTACGGATGGGAATGAATGTTAGTTCGAATGTGAAATTTCAGAAAGATACAATTTCGCAGGTTAATGACCTGTAATAACTTCATGTCAAGTTTTCCACTCATGTTGGAAAAAATGGAACCTGGTAAAAAAAAAGGTAGAAAAAAACAATTATGAGGAAAATATTTTTTCTATTTTTATCTGCAGCCGCAACTTTGGCTTCCGCAGCTGATTCACTCAACTTGAAGGCTGATACCGCCGGGTTGCGACTCTATTACGGTGACACACTGATCGTACCCAAAATCGAAGCATATTGTGCCGAATCCGGCTGGAGAAATCTGTTGCACTGGTCCGGAAACAGAGTGGATACTTCTCTTCCCCAATGGAGCGGAAACACGAAAACCAAAGACGGAAGCATCACATTGGAGGGTTCTTCGAAAGACGGTAAGATTTTTCTCTCTGCAACTTTTGACATTCCATCTGAAAGCCTGGTACATTACATCTGTTTTGATATTTTTCTCAACAAGAAATTTTTTTATGAACCATTAAAAAAACAGTTCGGCCCCATGCCCCGACCGTTGGCGGTTAAAACTATACTTGGCACTCTCATTGTAACACCTCTTTCCGATTGGTCACCATGGACAATCCGTGACCAGTCTTCCGCATTGTGGCGCGGAGAACTTTACCGAACTGTGACATTATTGTCATTGTCCAGAAAAGAACTCTCGATACCATTCCGGAAAACAATCCGTTTTTCACTCGAATTTGTTCCAGCGGAAGGATCGCTCAATGCGTTTCGCCAAGAACAACTGAAAATCCTTGAAGAGAAACTTCGGGAAACCGGTAAAGTATCTGCAGATTTCGAAGCTGCTTCACAATTACTGCAATCGCGACAGGTCAATGAAGATACACTTGATCAGGTAACTGCAGTTTTCTCTGCCGAAGCGCGCAGCCGTTGTGTTTACCAGAACACAGAAATTTCCGGGATCATCATTCCCAGTCCCCGCAAACGCGAAGTCCGTCCCGGTCGATTCGTATTCCCGGAAAAAGTCATGGTCAAGGCCGCAGATGAGGCGGCAACCCATGCCGCCCAGATTCTCCGCGATGAATTGGCTCGTTATCGTGGAATCCCCGAGGGGGGAGAAGCGCGGATTTTCATTGATTCCGCCGGAACATTGCCGTCAGAGGGATATTCTCTGACCATCTCACCCGAACGGATTGTCATTTCCGGGAACGGGTTAACAGGAACCATTCATGGCGTACAGAGTCTGATTCAACTCCTGAAGAAAGCGCCGACCGGAGAAATTTATGCAGACAGTACCGACATTCAGGACTGGCCGTCTGGTAAATTCCGCGGCATTGATCTGATCGCCGCCAACCTTCCCGGCAGTGCAACGTTTCTGAAAGATGCAGTACGCCGCCTAGTCTCGCGCTACAAATATAATGTCCTCTTCTTCGGAGAAGATGCAGCAGGAAATCTGGAATGGCCTTCGCATCCGGAAATCGCCTCTCCGCATCGTCTGCCTGCCGCAAAGGTACGAGAGATCGTTGAATATGCACGCTTTCATGGACTGAAACTGATTCCGGTAATCCAGTCACTCGGCCATAGTATCGCAACAGTAAAAGCACATCCGGAACTTGCGGATGATGCGGCCGCGGACCCGGGAGCACTTTGTATTTCACACCCGGGAACCCGGAAACTGTTGGCGGATCTCTATGATGATGCAATTGCACTCTTCCAGCCGGAATATGTACATATCGGATGTGATGAAGTTTTTTCCATCGGTCGAAATCCTCTCTGCAAAGGCCGCGCACCGGCAGACCTTCTCGCAGAACATCTCAACTGGTGTCACGACTATCTGAAAAAACGAGGCTGTAAGACAATCATGTGGCACGACATGCTTCTGGAAAGCGGAAAGTGGAGTTCGCCCGCCAACAGCCACAAGGACATGATAACTCACTCCGCACTGGCCAAACTGAACCGTGAAATTGTCATAGCATTCTGGAGTTATAGCGAAAAAGGAGATTTTCCGGCAATTTCGTATTTCCGCAAAGAGGGCTTTCCGGTTCTCGCCTCGGGCTGGTACAATCCGGAAAACTATCGAATGCTTGAGCGCGCAATTCGGAAAAACAATGGTCTGGGTACGGTAGCAACTTCCTGGATGTTTGAACTTTTCTGTTCGACAGCACTAACCAGCGTTGCAGGAGCTGACGCCGCATGGCGTGACAATGCGGATTTCACGCCGTTTCCAGATGCCGTCTACTCCGCTCATGCTCACGCCGCAATGCTGCCGCCGCAGCCTTCGGAATTTTCCAGAACGCAAACCTTTCCGGTTCCACTCGCGACAACAGCCAACGCGCCGTTGGAAGAAGCGCTTTCTCTTCTTCCGGAGGGAAAAGTCGTTTTCTCCGGTTTGAATTTCGATCTTTCCACTGGAAAAAAACGCTGCATAAACGTCAAGACAAAAGAGCGGTCTCCAGAAATCATGCTGTCCGGATCTGCGAAAGGAATCGTATTTCTCCATACCATAACCACACTTGATAGATATGAACCCGTGGGATATTACGAAATCACCTACCAGGATGGTTCAAAGGAAAAAGCGGAACTCTTCAATCGACGTAACATCTTCGGAATCCAACCGCCGGTCTTTGACTCATCCTTTTCCGAAAAACTCTATCAAGGTTTCTTTGCTCTCTCAAAACCGGTCTGGCGCGGGACCTCTCCCTCTGGGACGGCATTGACCCTTCAAGCATTTGAATGGCAGAATCCCCACCCGGAGAAAGAATTAAAAAGCGTCACCATGGTTTGCAACGACCGGAGTAACATAACTCTCTCGTTACTTGCGCTATCTCTTATAAAATAAAGTTGGAGGTCACGATGAGAAAAGAATATTTCTTTTTTTGCCTATTGTTCATAACTTCAACTCTGAGTTCGCTCGCAATTGAAGATAAAAAAGAGATTTCAGAAATCGATCAAAACTTTCGCCCAGCAACCATAACCGGGCTTGATGTTCATTTTTACAATGCGTTTCAGCAGCCATTCTCTCTTGAAGGTTTTCCATGGCGAAAACCAGAGGGAGCGATCCTCCGCCTGCCGGAAACATTCACGGAAAAAGAAATCAATAAAGGAGCACTTTTTCTGGCGCATCACTCTGCGGGAGGCGTAATCCGTTTCCGCAGTGATTCCCCATATCTTGCGTTGCGGGCAAAGTTGGCCTACTCCTTTGACATGAACCATATGCCACGTACGGGATCAGCAGGATTCGATCTCTATCGAGATGGAAAATTTGTTTCTGTGGTTCAACCACCCTCTTCCTTCGGAACAATTGTGAGCAAACTCACAGGAGCGGACAATGGTAAAATCTGCAATTTTTCACTCAATCTGCCGCTTTATGGAAGCGCAGCGGAAATTGAGATCGGAATTGCTCCCGGCAGCCGGCTTCTGCCGCCCTTGCCACATAAGATTGCCAAACCAATCCTCTTTCATGGAAGCAGCATTACACAAGGAGGCTGTGCTTCACGTCCGGGCAATGTCTTCACTTCCATGTTATGCCGGGAATTTGATGTGCCGCAGATCAACCTCGGCTTTTCCGGTTCCGGTATGGCAGAACCTGCTTTGGCGGAAGCAGTATCAAAATTGGAACTGTCTCTATTGGTACTTGATGCCGGTCATTCCACTCACAATCGCCGATTCTATGAGATCGTTCGAAAAGCACAACCTGACTTGCCCATTTTGATCGTTTCCAAGAGTTATGGGAATCGTCCGGAAAAAATCAGCCGGGCTACCTACGAAGCCGCCGTCGCCTCAGGCGACAAAGCCGTCCGCTTCTTTGACGGATGGAGTTTCTTTCACAACCCAGACGACGTTGACTCCGATGCATGTACTGTAGATGGGATCCATCCCAATGATCTGGGATTTTATCGAATGTACCAGAAACTCCGGCCGGTGATTGCCGAACTGCTGGAATATTCGCCGGCTACAAAATAATTTATCCGGCCGCACCTCCCGCCAACCTCACCGATCCCGCCCGGAATGAACAGGTTTTGAAAAAAATCTACTTTTCGGGTTGACAACGGCCCGGTGAGGTTTTATGTTAATATTCCAGAGGAAGAGTCCATACTTGACAAAGTGAGGAGGTGTTGATATGGAACAAAAGGATATTCAGGTTCTTCAGGAACAGGTCCGGGCTCAGGCCATCCCGCTTCAGCTGATCAAAACCGAGATGGGGCGGATCATCGCCGGCCAGGAGAAACTCATCGACCGGCTGCTGCTCGCATTGATCTCCGACGGCCATGTGCTGCTCGAAGGTGTGCCCGGTCTGGCCAAGACGCTGGCGGTGAAAACACTGGCTCAGGCGCTCAACGGAACGTTCTCCCGACTTCAGTTCACCCCGGATCTGCTGCCCGCCGACGTGATCGGCACCCGGATCTACAACGCGGCAACCAGCGAGTTTTCCACCAAAATCGGTCCGGTGTTCGCCAACATCGTGCTCGCCGATGAGATCAACCGCGCTCCGGCCAAAGTCCAGAGTGCACTGCTCGAGGCGATGCAGGAAAAACAGGTCACCATCGCCGGTGAATGTTTCAAGCTGCCGTCACCGTTTCTGGTGATGGCGACACAGAATCCGATCGAACAGGAGGGGACCTACCCCCTGCCGGAAGCGCAGCTTGACCGGTTCATGTTCAAACTCCGGGTCAGTTATCCGTCGCGCGGCGAAGAAGCCGCTGTGATCAACCGGATGGCGCATCCCGCTCCGGCAGTCAACGCGATTGCGGTCGCCAGACTTGAGGATATCATGAACGCCCGGCAGCTGGTCGACAAAATCTATATCGACGAGAAGATCGTCGAATACATTCTCGATCTGGTGATCGCCACCCGTCCGGGCTGCCGGGCGGAACTCTCAAGCCGGCAGGCCGACGCCCGGCTCGACGAACTCGCCGGTCTGGTCAGCTTCGGCGCCAGTCCCCGCGCTTCCATCGCGCTGGCGCTCGCAGCCCGTGGCGCCGCACTGCTGGCGGGACGCGCCTATGTGCTGCCCCAGGATGTCAAGGAGATCGCCCCCGACGTGCTTCGGCACCGGATCGTGCTCTCCTACGAGGCGGAAGCGGAGAACATCGACACCGACGCGGTGATCCAGCGGTTGCTGGCGGAGCTGCGCACGCCCTAGTCCGCGGCCTGTCGCAAAAAGCTCACCGTCTGACTGTGACACCTGAAAAGGAGGTTTTCCATGCTGCCGCCGGAATTGGCCAAACAGATACGTCTGCTGGAAATCCGCACCAACCGGGTGGTCGACGAGATCACCGGCGGTGCGTACCGCAGTGTTTTCAAAGGGCGCGGCATCGAATTCGACGAGGTGCGCGAGTACACCGCCGAGGATGATGTCCGCGACATCGACTGGAACGTGTCGGCCCGGATGGGGTCGCCCTACGTCAAGAAATTCATCGAAGAGCGCGAATTGACCGTGCTGCTGCTGGTCGACGTCTCCGCGTCCGGAGCATTCGGCTCGGCGGAGAAAAGCAAGCGGAGGACCGCAGCCGAACTCGCGGCCCTGCTCGCTTTCAGCGCCGGACACAACGGCGACAAGGTCGGCTTGCTGATGTTCAGCGATAAAATCGAACTCTTCGTTCCACCGCGTTCGGGGCGCCGCCATACGCTGCGCCTGATCCGCGAGATGCTCGCCTTCGAACCGCAGTCGCCGGGAACCGATATCGACCTCGCGCTGCGGGAGACCGCCCAGCTGCTCAAAAAGCGCAGCGTGATCTTTCTGCTCAGCGACCTCGTCGCAGAAAAGGATTTTGAAGCGAGCCTGAAAATATTGAATCGCAAGCACGATTGCGTCGCACTTCAGATTTTCGACCCGGTCGAACATCGCTGGCCCTCCGCCTCCCCCGTGGTGGTGGAGGATGCCGAGACCGGCCGGCTGATCGCATTCGGCGGCGGTCGCCACGCTCTGTCGCGGCTCGATCATGCGCTGGAGGCGGCCCGGAGCCGGCGGGAGGAAATCTGTCGCCGTGCCCGGGTCGACCTGGTCGAAATCGAAAGCGGCAAAGATGTGCTCCGCCCGGTCATTGAGTTTTTCTCACGCCGCCGGAGCCGTCAAAGCCGTTAGCGGCACAGAACAGTTTTTGCAGCGAACGCGGCTGCGCGTTCGGAAAGAGATGGTTTTACGATGAAAATCAAAACGATACTATTCAGTGCTGCCGGGATCCTTGTACTTGCGGCGGTCGCGGTGGTCGGCTCGGGCTATCTGCGCTCATTCGGGATCGCCGGAGAGGTCGAAGTGCCGACTCTGGCGACGCTCGTTCCCGATCGTCCGGATCTCGGGCAGACGGTACGGGCGGAACTGGAGTTTGAGCTTCCACTCTGCCGCAGCATTGAGCATGTGGTGTTTGAACCCGGCGACGGTGCGGTTGCCGTCGGCGAGCCCCGGATCCGACGCGGCGCCTGGAAGTGGTCGCGCCAGGAGTGGAAGATCTCCGGGGATTTCCGGTGTTTCCGCCCCGGTACGGTACAGCCCGGAGTGCTGACAGTCGAACTCTCCCCGGCGGAATCCGGCACTCAGCCGGAGCTTTTCACCGCGGCAATTCCGGATTTTGAAGTCAACCCCGGGGAAGCCGGTTCCGGCAACGAGCTGATGCTCGCCGGAGCGGTGGACGCCGCCCGGAACCATGTCGGTTACGGATGGTTCTGGCTGCTGCTCCTCCTTCCGGCCATATTGATCTGGTGGATCATCCGGCGCAGGAACTCCCGGCTTGCCGTGGAACTTCCCCCGTGGGAACGGGCGCTTCAGGCTCTCGGCACGTTGCGGGAAGAGCTGGCGAACCACCGGATTCCACTCGAAACCGGTTTTGCCCGGCTGACCGATCTGGTCCGGAACTATCTGGAAAAGCGCTTCGAAATCCCGGCCTCGACCCGGACGACCAGCGAATTTCTGTCTGATCTCGATCGTAAATCGAGTCCGTTGCCGCCCGCGCAACGGCCGTTTCTGCGGGATTTTCTGCTGGCTGCCGATCAGGTCAAATTCGCCAAAGCGCCTCCCGATACCACGTTGCTCAACGATGCCCTCTCCCGTGCCGAGGAGTTGATCGAAAGCACCAGAATCACCCCGGAAGGGGAGGAGGGAGGTGAACAATGATGGAGTTTGCCTATCCGTGGGTCCTGCTGCTGTTGCTGCTGCTTGTCCCGCTCTATTACTATCTGGTCTACCTGAAACGGCGTCCGTCGATCGTCGTCTCGACGACCGGACCGTTTGAACATGCCGTCGCCCGGCGGCGGCCGACCTTCGGTCAGCTCTGTTCGCTGCTGGCGGCAGCGGTTCTGATCGTGGCGCTGGCCCGTCCCCGTTACGGAGATGAAAAGGTGATGATTCGTTCACAGGGAATCGACATCATTCTGGCGATCGACCTCTCGGGCAGCATGCAGGCTTTCGACGTGCCGCGCGACATCACCAGCGGCGAACGGCTCGCACGCGAAATACAGGCCGGCAACGTCAGGAACCGCCTGGAAGTTGCAAAGGAAGAGATCCGACGTTTCATCGAAGCCCGTCCCAATGACCGGATCGGGCTGATCGGCTTCGCCCAGCTCGCCTACAGCATTGCGCCGCCGACCCTCGATCACGCCTGGCTGCTCGCCCACCTTGAACGGCTTGAACCCGGAATGCTCGGGGATGCGACCGGAATCGCGTCGCCGATCGCCTCCGGAATCAACCGCCTGAAGAAATCCGATGCCCCGCGGCGGGTGCTGGTGCTCTTCACCGACGGGCAGAACACCGCCGAAAACCGGTTGACTCCGGAGCAGGCCGCCGAACTCGGCAGGGAGTTCGATGTCATCCTCCACACCGTCGGCATCGGCAGCAGCAACGCCTACGCCCTGGTTGACATGCCGTTTGGCGGAAGAACGTTTCAGCCGATGCGCGACAGCTTCGACGAGGCGGTGCTGAAATCGCTGGCCAAAATCACCGGAGGCAGTTATTTCCACGCAGCCGACGCCGAAGGAATGCGGCGGGTGATGGACGAAATCAACCAGCTGGAAAAAACCACGATCGAGCAGCCCAAGTACGTCGAATTTCGCGAATACGCGCCGCGGCTGGCGGTACTTGCGCTGTTCCTTCTGTTGCTCGGCTTCGCCGCCGATTGCACCTGGCGCTTACGGCTTCCGTGAGGCAAAAAAACAAAATAACGGCGAAATGACGGCAAAGTGCCGGAGACGGGAAGGAGAGTTCGGCGGAAGAAAATCCCCGGAACGCGGGGTGGAATCCGACCGTTCCCTTCCCGCGCTTTTTTCTTCCGCCGGAAAGAGTTCCCCCGATCGTCCGGAGAAGTGGCGGGAAAAATAGCGGCAAAAACGGTCCCCCTGCGCCTCTCCCCCCTGCCGGAGTTTCAGCGGAAACGGCTGACGATTGCGGCAAAAATTTCCGCCGGATCGGCGAGACGGCCGATCCCGTCGGCCCCGCAGGCGACATGCCCCTCGGCCGGACCGACAAATTCAACCCCGCGCGATTTCAATACCTCGACATTGGCACGGCAGGCGGGGTGACTCCACATTTTCGGATTCATCGCGGGGGCGACAATCGTCGGGCCGTGAAACGTGGCGGCGAAAGTCGTCAGCGCGTCATCGGCGATTCCGCCGGCGAATTTAGCCAGAAAATTCGCCGTTGCGGGAACGACGGCGAACAACTCGGCGGAGTCTGCGGCAGCCACATGCTCCGGCTGCCACTGCGGAATCTCCCACAGCCCGGTCACAACCGGACGGCGGGACAAGGTGCGGAACGTCAACGGCGTCACGAAACGGGTCGCGTTTTCCGTCATGATCACCTGAACTTCGAACCCCGCTTTTACAAGGCTGCTGCAAAGTCCGGCGGCCTTGTAGGCGGCAATGCCGCCGGTTACGCCGAGCACGATTTCATGAGAAACGGTATTCATGAGAAAGGTTCCTCCGCGACAGCCGCAGTCCGGAGGCGGAAGGAGCGGAAAAGTTCCGCCAGTTCCGCCGTCGCGCGGTCAAGGTTGTCATTGATGACCAGATAGTCGTACTTCTTCCAGCAGGCAAGCTCCCGCCGGGCCGTATCGAGACGCATGCGGATCTGTTCCTCACTGTCGGTGGCCCGCCCGCGCAGACGGGCTTCAAGTTTCGCCGCCGACGGCGGCCCGATGAATACAAAGACGGCAGAACGGGCGATCTCCGGATCCCGGCCGGCGGCTTCACGGATCTGCATCGCGCCCTGCACGTCGATGTCGAGAACAACCGGACTGCCGTTCCGGATGCGGTCGAGCACTTCGCTTTTCAAAGTGCCGTAATGATGGGCGAAAACTCCGGCATGTTCGATAAATTCGCCGGCAGCGACCCGCCGCTCAAACTCCCCCTGCGACAGGAAATGGTAGTGAACACCGTTCAGCTCTCCCGCACGCGGTGCGCGGGTCGTACAGGAAATCGAAAATTCCAGCTCCGGCAGCTCGGCCCGGATGCGTTCGACAAGGGTGGATTTGCCGACACCGCTCGGGCCGGACAGGACGATGATGGTTCCGAGTCTTTTCACTTCTCTGTTTCTCCTTTACTCAGGGCCGCACCACCGGCGCACTCCTTCTCCCATCCCGGAAAATTCCAGTGTTCCGGAAACCGGCGGCACTGGCTCGGCTTCACCGGATCGATCCGGCATGCGGGCGGCTCACATTCTTCCAGAAAAATACAGCTTCCGGACACTTGTTCAATCAGCGTCAGCCCCTGACGATCCGGCATCAAAGCGGTGTAACGGTCGAGAAACTCCCCGACCGGCACTCCGAGATAGGCGGCGATCGCGTCGGCTTCGGCTCCGGAAATTCTCACGCACCCCGGCCAGCGGCAGCAATTGCCGCACCGGAGACATCTGAACTGTTTTTGCTCCTCCATACTTATGAAATACGCTTCCGGCTGCCGGCATCACAACAGTCGGAGTTGAATCATGTCGTCGGTGTCATCCTCTTTTTTCCGCCGCGCCCTGACGGTCCGGCGGGGCAGGGCGGCAATCGCGTCACGCGGGGCATCGGCGGTTTTTTCAAGGAGCTCAAGAATCACTTTCGCGCGGTCAATCACCGGATTCGGAATACCGGCCAGCTTGGCGACATGGATTCCGTAACTGCGGTCGCTGCTGCCGGGAACGATCTGCCGCAGGAAGATGATCTGGTCACCATACTCCTTGACCGCGACGTTGTAGTTGTTGACTCCCCGCCTGGTTCTGGCCAGTTCGGTCAACTCATGATAGTGGGTTGCAAACTGAGTACGGCAGCGGCACTGCGGGTCATCGTGGAGAAACTCCGCTACCGCCCACGCAATCGAAAGGCCGTCAAACGTACTGGTCCCCCGGCCGATCTCATCGAGGATCACCAGACTTTTCGGCGTCACATGGTTGAGGATATTGGCGGTTTCAACCATTTCAACCATGAAAGTGCTTTGGCCGCGGGCGAGGTCATCCGCCGCACCGACCCGGGTGAAGATCCGGTCGACGAGGCCGATCTCCGCGGAATCGGCCGGCACGAAAGATCCCATCTGCGCCATCACCACCAGCAACGCGGTCTGGCGGATATAGGTAGATTTTCCGGCCATGTTCGGGCCGGTGATCAGCATCATCCGGTTGCGGTCGCCGTCGAGAAGGCAATCGTTCGGCACGAATTTCTCCCCGCCGGTCATCGCCGCATCCAACACCGGATGCCGGCCCCCTTTGATGATCAGCCGGTCGTCCTCGAAAATCCGCGGCCGATTGTAATGGTGAAGCCGGGCGCATTCGGCCAGACCGGCGAGCGCATCGATGTCAGCAAGCGCGTTGGCGGTGTTCTGAATACCCGCCGTGAAGCCGAGGGCAAATTCGCGCAACTCCTGAAAGAGCTGGTACTCCAGCGACCGTGCCTTTTCCTCGGAACCGAGGATCTTGCTCTCAAGCTCCTTGAGTTCCGGAGTGATGAACCGCTCGGCGTTGACCAGCGTCTGTTTCCGCACATAGTCCTCCGGCACCGCCGCGAGATTGGCCTTGCTGACTTCGATGTAGTAGCCGAAAACGGAGTTGAATTTGACCTTGAGCGATTTGATCCCGGTCCGCTCCTGCTCCCGGCTCTGAATCTGCGACAGCCAGCTTTTGCCGTCGGTGGCGGCGGCGCGCAATTCGTCGAGCAGTTGCGAGTAGCCGGCCCGGATCACGCCGCCGTCGGCCAGCAGCGCCGACGGATCATCGGCCAGCGCCCGGGTGATCCGTTCCGCAAGTTCCGGAAAAAGTTCAAGCTGCCGGTTCAACTCCTCCAGCAGCGGCGCATCAAAGCCGCCGAGCAGTGTTTTGACGCCCGGCAATACTCCGAGCGAAACCGCCAGAGTCTGGAGATCGCGCGGATTGGCGCTGCCGACATTCAACCGCCCGACGATCCGTTCGAGATCGCGCACCACGCCGATGGTTTCACGCAGTTCGGCCAACGTCAGGGGGTCAAGTTTCAACTGTTCGACCGCGTCGAGCCGGGCGACGATCGCATCATGATTGCACAGCGGACGCAGCACCCAGTTGCGCAACCGGCGGCCGCCCATCGGCGTGACGGTATGATCGAGCACATCGAGCAGAGACCCCTTCCGCCCCCCGCCGAACATGGTCTCGACCAGTTCGAGGTTGCGCTGCGAGATCGAGTCCAGCTCCAGATTGTCGTCGAGCGAATAGACTTCAAGTTTGTTGATATGGGTCGCATCCTGCCGCAGATTTTCCGTCGCATAGCGCAGCACCGCGCCAGCCGCAGCAACCGAGAGCGGAAGGTCACGACAGCCGAAACCATCGAGAGTGGCGACTTTGAAGTGTTCCCGCAGAAACTCGCCGGAGCGTTCGGGGGAAAACTCATCGTTGTCAAGTTCGGTCCAGAGAATCCTGCTGCGCGTCTCCGGCCACGAATCGTCGGCTCGAAACTCATCGGCCAGCCTGCCCGGGATCACGCATTCGCGGGCACCGAGGCGGTTGAGCTCGGTCGAGAGCTTGTCGGGCGCGGTGATTTCAGTGACCCGAAATTCACCGGTACTGATATCGAGCGAAGCCAGCGCCCGCCGGTCGCGCCCGCCGACCAGCGCGGTCAGATAGTTGTTGCAGGAGGGATTCAAAAGCGCGTTGTCCATGATGGTTCCCGGTGTAATCACCCGGGTGACCTGCCGTTTGACGATCCCCTGCGCCAACTTCGGATCCTCCATCTGCTCGGCGATGGCGACTTTGACCCCGGCGGCCACCAGCCGCGGCAGATAGGTTTCGAGCGCATGGTAGGGAAATCCGCACATCGGAACCCCCTGACGTTTGGTCAGCGTGAGCTCCAGCACCGAACTGACCCGCTCGGCATCCTCAAAAAATTCCTCATAGAAATCGCCCAGCCGGAACAGCAACACCGCGTCAGGCGGAATCGCCTGTTTGGCTTCGCGGTACTGGCGCATCATCGGGGTCAGATTCTCCTCCATCTTCGCAGCCGCCCCGATCAAAGCTTCAGATAATCGGCGGTGCCGGAGATGTGCAGCACCTCCCCGATGATCATCACGTGGAAATCGCGTTCCGGATACATCCGGCCGACCAGCGATTTATCAAGGAAGTTCTTGCCGGCCATGGCGTCCCGATAGGCCTGACGGCACTCGATCACCAGTTCGGCTTCACGAAACGCCGGGGCGGCAACCCGCCGAGCGGCGACCGGTGTCAACCCGGCACGGTCAAGCTTGTCCGGCACTTCGCGCCCGGAAACCTTTCCGATCTCAGCCAGCGCCCCGCGATACGCCGCCGGAAACGCCGACAACGTGAAGGTATCATACTCCTGCAGAAATTCAAGAGTGTAACGCTGCGGCCGAACCATGATCGTCACCGCCGGGGCAGCCCACATCGTACCGAAAAACCCCCAGCCGACGGTCATTGCATTGAATTTTTTCTGTTCGAAATCCCCTGCAGCGAGCACCAGCCAGTTGTCCCCCCAGACACGGAACGATTCACAGCAGAACATCTCCGGCTCGATATCATTGAGTTGCCGCATTTTTTCCATAGCATACCCCTTTCATGACTTTCTGCAACAGGCCACTTCCACCGCGATCGACCGGGCGATCCGGGCGGCTCCGGGTTTCTCAACCCGCACGGTCACCCGTTCCACCGCAGGGTGGCGGCCGAGGACCAGTTCGCCAACAGCCCCTGCCAGCCGCTCGATCAGGAAGAACTTCGAATTGGCGGCGAGTTCCGCAACCTGCGCTTCGATTTCGGCGTAGTTGACGGTATCTTCCAGACGATCGCTCACGGCGGCGTTTGAGAGATCCAGCTCGATTTGAAGGTTGAGAATCAACCCCTGTCGCCGTTCACGTTCGGTCGGATAGACGCCGACCAGCGCATTAACCCTGAGATCCCGAATCCAGATGCGATCCATAACAGTTGCACCACACTCCCCAACGTTCATCCATCCAAAGCGCTTCCGCAGCGGGGGAACAGTTGCGGCCAAGCATCGGGACACAACTTCCGGTCACATGGTTTTCACAGCCGCCGCCCCGATTGCGTCAACCTCATACAATACCACCGATGCGGCTTTTTCGCAAAAGGGATCGGCCGCTTTTTTCAGAAACTTCTCCGCTGCGGACCGGCCATATCACCGGTGAAAGAGGATCCCGGCGTAGTCGACGACACAGCTGTAGTCGCCGGTCACCATTCCGGAATCCGCCATTGCAGCAATCTCCCCGGTCACACGCCGGGCGGGATCGCACAACTCCAGCAGCGCAAGATAGATCGCGATTGCATGGGCTCCGCAGATGGTGGCTCCGGTACGACCGAGAAAATCGGTAAAACCGGCAAGATCGCGCCGGGCGATGAGTTCCGCCCCTTCGCCATCCAGCTTCCGCAACGAGGCAGAGTCGATCGACGGCCCGAAGGGGGTATAATCAAAACTCCGGCCGTAGTGGGTGAAATCCGAACTGATGACCCATAACGTCTCCGGCCCATCGAGCGGAGCGAGCAGCGCGGCGACGGCACGGGCGTCATCCGGAGTGATCCCCCCGACCACCAGCGGCACCACCAGCGGCGAACCGAAGAAGTACTGCAACATCGGAAAGATCACTTCGAGAGAATGTTCCCGGCCGTGCGCCTGATCGTTGACCCGCAGCAACGGATTCTCCGCCGCATCGAGCCCTTCAAGGGCATCCACATCGGTGGAGAGATCGCCGAAGGGCGTCCGCCAGCTGGTGAACGTTGCGGCGGCGAGACCGCGGAAGCCGACATAGTGCGAAGGCCCGAGAATCACCACCCGTTTCCACACCCCGCCGCGTGCGGCGCCGAGCGTCCGCATCGCCACACCGAGACTGAACAGATAACCGGCATGCGGCAGCACGCAGCCGCGCACCGCCGCGCCGAGAGGCCGCGGCATCGTCTGCGCCGCTTCGGTTTCGGCCATCCGGCGGCGCAGCCCCAGCGCGTCCCCCTCGTAAAAACGGCCGGCGACGGCGGCGGGCCGGACCTTCTGCTGGTCACGGATCGGCATGGCACTCCTCCGGGAAGTTTTTAAGGTTCAATTCAGCACCCGCGGGTAGCTGCCGAAAATCTTGAAGAAGGTACAATCCTGCCTGAGTTCGGCGAAGGCGGCCGCAACGGCAGGATCCTGCTGATGGCCGAGGATGTCGACAAAAAAGCAGTACTGCCAGTTTCCGCTCTTCAGCGGACGGCTTTCGATCATCGTCATCGTGATGTTGTGATTCCGGAAGGGGCGCAATGCATCGTAAAGCGCACCGGCCCGGTCGTGCAGCGAAAAGCAGAGACTGGTCTTGTCGTCGCCGCTCGGAGCATTCTCATGTTTGCCGATCACGAGGAAGCGGGTGATGTTGCGCGCATTGTCCTCGATGTTCTCCGCGACGACCGGCAGTTCACTGTTTTCCGCCGCGAGTTTTCCGGCGATCGCTGCGGCATCGGCTTCGCGTTCGGCCAGCTCCACCGCGCGGGAGGTGCTGGTCACTTCGATCAGCGAAGCGCCGCGCAGGTTGGAACGGAGGTATTCGCGACATTGCCCGAGCGGCTGCGGATGGCTGTAGATGCAGCGGATTTCCGACAAATCGCTCGCGCTGTAGAGCATCAGATGGATCGGCAGATTAAATTCAGCCACCACGCGGACACCGGAGCCGGTCAGGCTGTCGAGCGTGGGATTCACCACCCCCTCGGTGGTGTTTTCCACCGGAACCATACCGTAGTCCGCCCGGCCGGTTTCGACGGCGCTGAAGACATCGCCGATCGCGACCACCGGCTGCACAGTTGCACTGTGACCGAATTTTTCAAGCACCGCCTGGTGCGAGAAAGTTCCCTCGGGCCCGAGAAACGCAACGGAGATCGGCTGTTCCAGTTTGATCGAGGCGGACATGATTTCGCGGTAGATGTGGATCAACGCCTCACGGGGCAGCGGGCCGGAGTTCAACGAGGTCAGCCGCTCGAGCAACTGATGCTCCCGTTCCGGCACATAGATCGGCAGATTGTTTTCCCGTTTCCACGCCCCGACCTCGCACACGAGGCGGCACCGCTCATTGAGCAGGCGGATGATCTCCGAATCGATCGAATCGATTCCAGCTCTCAGCTTCTCGATACTCATAGGCTTCTCTCGCTGTCTCTCAAATTCCCAAAATAAACGCCTCCCCGGACCACATCACACCGAATCGGGGTTGAATTAATAAACTTGGGAATGTACTTTATTTCAATGGTTATTTGGAGGAAACCGATGTTTTTTTTCAAAATTTTTCCGTTGCTTGCGGCTTTGATGCTCTTTCTCGCATCCTGTGCCGCCCCGGAACCGGCCGGCCCGCCGGTACTGCTGCCGCGAACCGATGAATCGACGATGCGCGAACGGGCTGAAGTGCTGGCAACAGCGCTCGCACAGACCCGGATGCGCGGCGTATGGGTTGATTTCGAAGAATACGCCCCCCGCACGGAGGAGCAGGCGGCGGCCGTCATCGGAAAAATCGCCGCACTCGGCTTCAACCGGATCTACTGCGCCATCACCGCCGCGGAACAGCTCGACGACCCGCTGGAGTGTTTCATCGAAGCAGCGGCGGCGAAACAGATTCCGATTGAACTTGCCGTCCGGGAGAGAAATTTTGTCTATACCTATCACGGCAACGCGCTGATCCGGGTTTTCCGTTCAAGCCGGGAAACTCTGCCGCAGATCGCCCACGCCATTGTCGATTTCAATGATTCGCTGCCGGACGAAGCGAAACTGGCCGGGCTGACCGTGATGGTGGAACCGCACATCTTCACCCGGGCCAACAACGACCGCCCGAAAGATCTGCTCTATGCGTGGGAACCGGACTCCTTCGGCATCGGTCTCGACAACGACATGATGATGCGCCGCACCTTCGAAATGCTCGACGTGATCGAAACGACCACTCCGGAGCTGCCTTTCACGATCGGTATCGCCGACTTCTACCACGAACTCGCCCGCGACGGAAAAATCTCGCGCGGCACGATCAACGACTTCCTGACGCTCTCGGTGCGGGAAGCACGGGTGCTGCTGGAAAACAGCGGAAACAAGCCGAGCGAAGCGCTCGCGGTCATCGCGAACGAACTGGCGGACGCCGAAACAAAACAGTCCATCCTGATCGGGTTCAGCCTGGCCGGACACACTTCCGTGGCGACCGGGGCCTACCGCCGCCGCGACTGGAACGACTTCACCCGCAGCCTGGAGTTTCTGATCGGGCAATGGAAGAACTCCCCCGCGTTCGCCGGGGTTGTGATCGGGCCGTTTTCCCTGATTGAACTTGTTTTGCAGGAGGAGTAAGTCAATGCGTTGCCCCAAGTGCGGTTGTCTCGATGACAAGGTGATCGATTCACGGGCGGTCAAGGAGGGCGCCGGAGTCCGGCGCCGCCGGGAATGTCTGGGCTGCTCTTACCGCTATACGACGATCGAAGGAGTGATTCCCGAGGAACTCAAGGTGATCAAGCGTAACAATGAGCGCGAAGACTTCGATCGCGACAAGCTGCGGCGGGGCATCGCCAACGCCTGTTACAAGCGGCCGGTCAGTTCCGATGAGATCGACCGGATCGTCGAAGAGATCGCCACCTCGGTGTTGCGCGATTTCGACAAAGAGGTCTCGAGCGCCGAAATCGGGCACAGGGTGATGGAGCAGCTGCGCGGAGTCGATCAGGTCGCCTATGTGCGTTTTGCATCGGTCTACCGCAAATTCAAGGATGTCGAGGAGTTCATCGCGGAAATCCGGGCGTTGAAATGAAGTGTTCCCGCACCGGTCACTGTTGAAGAGGAAATTCAAATTGGAAAAGAAACGGATCAAACTCAATTCCGGGCGGGAGAAATCGTTGCTGCGCCGCCATGTCTGGCTCTTCTCCGGCGCAATCGCCGAAGTCGCCGGGGAGCCGCAGCCGGGTGAAACCGTCGATATCGTCGATGCCGCCGGAAAATTCCTGGCTCGCGCGGCCTGGTCTCCCGAGTCGCAGCTGGCGGCGCGAATCTGGACCTTCGACGAAAAAGAGGAGATCGACGACGCCTTTTTCGCAGAGCGGATCAGGCGGGCGATCGAATTTCGCCGTTTCCTGAAGTTCGACGATCCGAAAGGCGGCTGCCGGCTGATCTATTCCGAAGCGGATCAGCTGCCCGGTCTGGTGGTCGATCGGTACGGTGATTTTCTGGTGGTGCAGTTTCTGAGCGCCGGCATGGAGTTTCACCGTGAACGGATCATCGCGCAGCTGGCGGAGATCACCGGCGCAAAAGGAATCTACGAGCGTTCCGACGTCCACGTCCGCGCTCGGGAGGGCTTGCCGGAGCGAACCGGCCTGGTGTACGGCGTCCAGCCGCCGAATCCGCTCATCATCGAGGAGGCGGGGGCGCGTTACGCCGTCGATATCCGTCACGGGCAGAAGAGCGGGTTTTATTTTGACCAGCGGTCTTCGCGCGAGGCGGTCGCCGCACTCGCGACCGGACGGACGATCCTGAATGCCTTCAGCTATACCGGCGCCTTCGCGGTCGCCACGCTGCGGGCCGGAGCGGCACATGTGATCAACATCGACTCCTCGGCCCCGGCACTCGCACAGGCCGCCCACAATCTCGAGATGAACCGGATCGGACCGGAACGGTACGAGAACCGCGTTGCCGACGTCTTCACCGAACTGCGCCGTTTTACCGAAGAGGGGCGACGGTTCGACATGGTGATCCTCGACCCGCCCAAGTTCATCGAGTCGCAGCGGGCACTGGTCCGCGGCTGCCGCGCCTATCAGGATATTGCCCGACTCGGCTACCGGCTGCTGAATCCGGGCGGCGTGCTGGTAAACTTTTCCTGCTCCGGGCTGATGACGCCGGAGCTGTTCCAGAAGATCACCGCCGATGCCGCAGTTGAAGCGGGAGTGCATCCGCTTCTGATCCGTCATCTCGAACAGAGTCCGGATCATCCCGTCTCGCTCGCGGTTCCCGAGGGATTTTACCTCAAGGGGCTGATAACCAGACTCCCCGAGTAAGGAAGGCACGATGGATTTCTTACGCAACATCCGTTACCGGCTGGAATATGTGGCGGTACTGCTCCCCTACCGGGCGATCCGGTTGATGCCGTACGGAACGGTGCGGATTTTCGCCCGGTTCTGCGGCGCGGCGCTGAACGCGGTTCCGTCGATCCGCCGGCTGGTCCGCAGCAACATCCATGCGGCGATGCCGGAACTGCCGCCGGTGGAGGTACGGAGGATCGCCCGGGAATCGTTGTTTCACCTGATGTTCAATTTGCTGGAGTTCGTCTGGCTCGACGGAAACCCGGAGCGGATCCGTCGCTGCTACTATCTGCCGCCGGAGATCACGGAGCAACTCCGGGGACATGTCGCGCGCAAGGAAAGAATCATTTTCGTCAATCCCCACCTCGGCAGCTGGGAGGCCTCCGGCGTGATGGCTCCATTCTACGCGGGAGTCCGGATGGTCGCCATCGCCAAACCGGTCCGCAATCCCTATCTCAACAACCTTTTGAATCACGGCAACCGCGAAAAGGTGGCCGGGCTGGAGATCATTTTTGCCGAGGGGGCAATCCGGGCCGCGATCAAAGCGCTGCGCAGCGGCCGGGGAGTCGGAACGTTGATCGACCAGAACACCAAGGTCCGCCACGGCGGAACCTTCGTGAACTTCTTCGGGTTGCCGGTCGCCAGCAGTACCGCCCCGGCGCTGCTGAAGAGCTACTGCGACACCCAGGGGATCCCGGCAGTGATCATCTACGGAACCAGCGTACGCCACGCCGACGGACGGATCACTGCGCACGCAGCCACTCTATCGAAACCATTCAGCGAGTACCGTGATGAGAAAGAGGTACTGCAGGAGTTGATGGAAATCTCCGAAAAATTCATCCGCGCCTACCCGGAACAATACCTCTGGTTTTACAAACGCTTTCAGAATATTCCGCCGGATTGTCCGCCCGAAGTCAGGGCCCGTTTCCCGTACTACGCGACGGTAACCAACGCCCACTTCTTCAGCAAGCTTGACGCGGGAAAATAATTCCCCTTCCGGGGGAGAGGGAACTCTTCCCTGTCCTTCCGGATATCAGCCGGGGATTCCGACCGGTTCGCCGCGGCGCGTTCCGAGAGGCTCCGCCGAAGCATGGAAGCCCGGAATCGGGTCGAGAATGGTTCCCCGTGCAAAATGGTGGTAGAGGAGATGCGCTCCCCACGCATGGCAATCCGACCGCAACCACCAGTTGTTCGGGAAAAGTTCCGGCATCGTGCGCAGATCCGGCCGGTCCGCGGTCCGGAGGTAGTTCTCCTGCCGCTGCCGATAGAGATCGTCCAGACCGAAAGCGCGGCACGCCTCCAAATAGTAAAAGGAGAATGCGATGCCGCACTGATCGAGATCACCCCGGCGGAGCGCCGGAATCACCGCGGTTTCCCCCATGGCCAGCAGCGCGAAGACCTGGGCGTGTTCCGAAACATAATCATGTTTTTTGTTTTCAGCGAAACAACCGCGTTCCGGCAGATAGTAGGCGGCACGGATCGCCGCGGAAATCTCTCCGGCAAGAACCTCCCGCTTCATGGCGTTTTCCGGAAAGCCGAAATGCCGTTCGAGATCGATGAGATCCTTCACTGCCAGCAGAAAGATCAGATTCAACGTACAGCCCTCCCCGTACCGGCCCCCGGGCGGAACGCCGCCCTCCCAGTTGTCGAGCCAGTCGATGAAGTTCCAGCCCGGGACATGGAGCAGCCCGTCCGCGCCGAGACAGCCGGCAAGGTAGTCCGCGGCACGGCGGGCCGTCGGCAGCAATTGCCTGACCAGAGGGTCATTCGGGCTGCGTCGTGCGAAGTCATGGAGCATCTGGATATAGAACGCGGTGAACGATGGAATGTGTATCCTGTAGTACTCTCCCGGTTCCGCCCGGTAGCCGGCATGCTCCTTGGTCGGATAACGACAGGAAAGCATGCCGGAGGGATACTGCCCCTCGGCAAACTGCCGCAGCACATTGCCGGCCAGTCGGGTGTCGTCGGAGAGTTCATAGAGACTCAACAGATCAAGTCGGCTGTCCGAGATATACTGAAGCTGCTCGTAGTAGGGGCAGTCCATCAGGGTTTCAAAGCTGCATGACTGCAACGTGGTCCAGGAATGGCGCAGCAACCGGGTCATCCGCTCATCGCCGGGAACTGAAAGATCGCGCCGGAGGCGCCACGGATAACCGGTCCGGAAAAAGCGGGCCGACTCCAGTTTCACATCCCCGAAAAGCGTCACCTCCAGCGTCCGCCCGGCGTGCCACCAGTAGTCACGCCAGCGAATGGTCCCGCCGGTGAGCCGGAACCGGTCGCCGGAACCGGAAAAATAAGGGTACGGGTCACCCGGCTTGCAACCGGAGCGGAACCCCTCCGGTGGATCTTCCGACTCCCAGCCCGGTTCCGCCCACCGCAACCGGACCTCGCCGACTCCGGAAAACACATAGTCGCCATAGACGCAAACATAGTCGTCGAAGAGAAAGAACGGCCCCTTCCGCCGGTAATTCCGGATCTCCTCGCAACGCATGGCCGGCAGCGGAGATGGTTCGAGCACACGGGAATCTTCGAAATACGCCGGCCTGCGCCATTCCCCCCCCTCTCCCTCCAAGGCACGCCAATTGAAATCCTCATCGGTCAGAAGATGGGCGTAACTGCCCCAGTCGGTTTTGCTGCCGGCGAAACTGCACCCCATGCACACCTGATACTCCCATTCGGGAGAGAGCAGAGCGCTTTCATCACAGACAAAAAGCCCCGGCACAAGCGACATCTGGCCGTAAGCGGTCAGATTCCGGCCGAAGGCGAAGAGCCGGGCCGTCAATACGTGGCTGCCCGGAGCAAGCGGAACTTCGACCGTTGCGGAGAACCAGCGTTGCGCGGTTCCCCGCGGCGGCCCGTCGGCAATCGCCTCCCCGTCGCAGAAAAATCCGGCACGTTCATCGGCGCTGTAAGTAAAACGAAGCAGTGCCGGAACCGTCGTTTCAAAACGATTTCGAAATACCGCGAAGAACGGCGGTTCGACCGCCCGTTCGACCGGTCTCATCCAGAGTCTGGTAGTCATGATCGTTGTATTCTCAAGGTTTTCCGTTGATTCGAATCGTTCTGTCGCCAACATGTTTTCAGGCCGTCGGCGACAGACTTCGGTTTTATTTTTACACAAATTCCGGCATGAATGCGGGCTGCACTTCGCCGGCTCTTTTTTTCTCCTTCACCACAAGTTCATTGATCCGTCAGAATCACCAGCGGCCAGAGGTCCGGACGCTCGTTGGGCGGAGTCGGTTCCACGCCCCACACCAGACGCGAATGCGGAATCGTCGCCTCGGAGTCCTGATCGTTGAGCATGACGCCGAGCCCGAACTGCCGACCCGGAACCAGCTTCAGCGGCAGCAGACTGCGCAGCGGCAGAGCGAGTTCATAGAGATAGCCGTGTTCCGTCCGCCGGAAAACGCACCTGACTTCCTCGTCTATGGTTTCGGCGCGGGCGCCGGCAAACCCTTCGGTCAGCTGGATGTCCGGCACGTGATGGCGGTAGGCGTACAGCGTCGCACCATCCGATTTGAGGTAGATTCCATAAGACCAGTCGTCCGGACCGATACCGTGCGCGGTACCCTTACGACCATCCCCCAGGGGGTCGATGAAGAGCTGCAGCGAATCGTTGCGCCAGCCGTTGCCGGGCCGGCTCTGCGGATTGATAACCAGCTTATCGTCGGAGACCTCCACCGCAAGGTAGAGCGCCTCGTCACTCCAGGCGATCCGCATTCGGGCACTGAAATCAGCATCGGTCGGGCGACGGCCGGCGGCCAGCAGTTTCTGCTCCAGCAGCCGCTGTTCAATCCTCAACGCCGGGATCCCGCGCCAGTCGTCGAGCGAACCATCAACCTTGATCGCGGCACGACGGGCGAGAACGCCGCAGAACTTCTCCTCCAGGCGGAAACTGCCGGGGTCTGGTTTCTCCTGACGAAGGTCGGCGGAAAGGGTCTCAAAAGTGAGCCGTTCGGCGGAGAGTACCGCCGGAAGCGGGGCGCGGAAGACGCGACTCCGCCCCGGAGCGAGAGTGACCGCGGCAGACTTCCCGCCGAGCCCGATGGTTCCGGAAAAGGAGTGCTTCCCGTCGTTGACAAGGGCAAGGGAGAAATCCCCCGGCGGAATCACGGAAAACGAGGAGCTGACTGCGGGAACGCCATCGCGACGGAGCTCCGCGGCTTCCAGCAGTTTTTCCATTTCCGCGGTGGTTCCCGGTTTGCCGCGCAGAAACACCGGGAAGGAGGTGAGCCGGAGTTTGAGCGATCCATCCGCAGCTGGGGCGGGAAACGCCTGTTCCGCCTCCATCAGATCGAAGAGTCGTGCATCCGGCAGTCGGTCCAGACGGAGTTCCGGGCCGTTTTCCCTGCCCTGATCCACCTCGGGAGAACAACTCCAGAGCACTGCGACCGGCCGTTTTCCGCCGTCTTCGAAAAGGTAACAGCGAACTTCTCCGCCGAAACGGATTTCACGGACGAAACCGGCGTCGCCGAGCAGATTGCCGAGCGTGTTGGAAATTTTCTGATTGGCGAAAGGCGTGAGACCACAGTCCATCTCGAATCCCCAGAAGTTGGTGCTCGAATTCATCAGCTTCACCCGTTTCTGGTTTTTCAGCCCGATCAGCCACTCCCGCGCTCTCCAGGCGGCGGAGATACGCTCCTGATGCCCCATGTCGTAGGTGAGCGGTCCCCATGGAACATCGACCCAGGAGACGGTGAACAATCCGGGCATACGATAGGGTTTCCAGTGCATCCCCTCCGGGCAGTAGATCGGCGTATCGGTGTAACCGTGCCGCGCCAGCATCTCATAGAGTTTGCCGAAATCCGCGTCGAGATCGGGATATTCCGGCGCCTCCCGGTAGGTGTGGATGATGAAACAGTCATACCGGAACCGGTCGCCGATCGTCGTCAACAGCTTGTCGAGCGTTTCAATCCGGTCATCACGAAGGCAGGAGGTGGAACTGTTGCCCACCATCGCTTCGGGATTGCCCCTCCTGATGCCGCGGGCGGCGGCAAGTTCCACTTCGACATATTCCCGGTAACGCTCCTCGGTGGCGAACCGGCTGTGGGCGAACTCCGGAAGCGACCCTTCCGCCTCGTTGATCGCACCCCAGATCTTCACCCACGGCGCCTCCGAACTTTTCCGGGCGGCGGCCTCCTCGATTCCCCGGAGCGCCTCCGGGGTCGCGCCGGGAAGCGTGATCGTCGCATAGTCGACGCGGCGGCGGTTCACCGACGGGCACTCGTACCAGACGATGTTGTTCAACACGGTCAATCCGTAGCAGGGTTTCGCCATATCTCTGACCAGATTGCGATCGTGACGCAGCAGCATGGTGCTGAAACTTTCGACCCCGTATTTCGCCGCCTCTTCGGCGACCAGCTTTTCCGTGTTGGCGAAAGCGGCACGGGCTCCGATACCGATCTTGCGATACCGATCCAGCACCTCGGGGTAGTATTGGCGCACTCCATGCGGATCGATGTAGGAGTCGGCAAAGAAGTTTTTATGGAGATGGCGGTTCTCCAGAAAATTCATCACCGCGAACCGGGTGAACTCGTAACGTTCGCGGCCGTCGTCGAGCCGGTAGCGATTCTCCACGGTGAAGATGCCGGGCTGCATCCCTTCGAAATCCAGGGAGAGTTCGGCCCGGCCCTTCGCGTCGCTTCGGAAGGAGTGGCGTTCCCGCCGCAACTCACGGCCGAAAAAGTCGCGAACGATGGTTTCCACCGAACCGGAATCGTTCGGCGTTCCCGTGGTAATCCGCAGGGACGCGTCGATCTTCTCTCCCGCGGGCAGGAAGTTGTCGGCGGCGCTGGTGACAAGTCTACTTTCGACAACGGCCGGTTCATAGCCGGTGGCGGTGGAACCGCGTTCCAGCTGCAGCGCATCGATCCGGCAGACGGCGGGTTCCTTCGAATCGGCGGAAAAGAGGAAATACTGCGGACGTGTCACGTCGACCCGGAAGGTGTAACTGTAACGCTTCCAGTCGCCCTCGAGCTCGAACCGCCGGTTGACCCGGGTGGAGGGATCCCAGTAGTTCGCTCCGGGAGGCAACACCGGAATGGTCAGTTCCAGCGTCTGTTTACCGGGACGGTCGGTTTTCGCATAAAAGCTCACCGTGTATTCCCCCGGAGTCAGGATCACCGAGTGAGTCGCTATGTTCTGCGCCAGCTCCGCTTCCGGCGCATCGGTTTCAATCCGCAGGGAGGCGTTTCCGGCAAAAGCCTCTTTTTCATCGATTCCGATCGGTTTGCGTTCCCAGAGCTTCCGACTGAACAATCCCCCGCCGTGCGGGTACCAGAGCGAAGCGAATCCCTGTTCAAATGAGCTGTTGGAAAGCAGATTCTTCGCACGGGCGTCCGGCAGCCGGAGCCGGTCGACCGCCCAGAAATCATATCCTCCCGCACGGACCGTGAAGCCTGCCGGCGGCCGGTTTTCCACGGCGGCGGCCTTTCCGGGTTCCAGGAGCATTTCAAGTTTCTCCGCACCCGCCATCGGAGTCACCTGCAGCGACAATCCATAGCGGCCTCCGGCTGAAACCAGGCGGATCCGGACACGGCCGGGAAACCGGATCGTGAAACTCCGGTCCGAATCTCCGGCGAAGAAAACCACCTGCCGGGCGGGACCGTCATACAGGACTTTGTGGAATTTCGCGTCAGTGCGATAGGGGGGAATCTGAAACCGCCGACCGTCGACCTCGATCGCCGAGCTTCCAAAATATTCACTGATCAGCGAATAGAGCCAGTTGCAGCCGCCAAGCCCGGCGGCAGAATCGATCAGTTCGATCGCGATCTGTCCGTCCGGACGCAGAGAGAACCGCTCAGAGAGACCGGGACGCGCGGGATAGGAGTAGGCGCAACTGCCGTTTTCCAGCGCGCTGCATTCTCCGGAGAGAGAACGCTTGTCCGCCTGAACAACCAAACCGCCATACCGTACCTTGAGGTCGGGCGAAAGAACATTCGCCTCCCCGCGGTTGAAAAGACGGAGCCCGAGTGCGGTCCCCTGGAACGTCACGGCGTACCGGCCGCTGGAGACCTGGGTGTCGGCGCGCCTCTCGGCGGAAGGCGCGAAGGGCGGAGCATAAGGAGTATATTCCGCCGGCGCCGCAACGACACAGAGGGTCAGACCGCACAGGGCGGGAAAGAGAAAACGCCACATCTGATAACTCTCCTGAAAGCCGATTCAACGGGGAACGCCGGGAACGATGGTGAAATCAACGTTGCCGCCGGCCTTTTCCGGACGCAATTCGACTGTTACACCGTATTTTGACGGAGAAATTCGAAGTACGGCAATCGTACCTTCTCCGACCTGCAGAGAGAAGGCTTGGGCCGGCTCTCCGGCATGGAAGGTGATTTGCCGGAGATTTTTGAACTCCTGCCTCTCGGCCGGAAACGGTTGTTCCGCACCATCGATGATCAGCTTGCCCGATTCGAGCTCCGGGCGCAGCAGCGAAAAGGTAAGCGGCGGCGGAACAATTTCCCCGGCGACGGAGAGCTGCCCCGTGAAGAAGTTGTCCGTGTTGAGTTCAAACCGCAGCGTCACCCCCGGAAGATCCGGAAACGTGTAGCTGTGGGTCCGGTCGGCCTCCCGGGTAAGCTTTCCGGAAAAATTCCTGCCGCGCTGTGAAAGTACAATGCCCCCGAGCCTCACGTTGTTTTTCAGGGAGAGCTGCGGCATCCCCTGATGAAACAGCGTCAGCGTGAGGTTCGGCCCGCGATAATGGGTGGCAACCTTCCACTCCTCGACATTGCCGGGCAGTCGGGGTGCAGCCACGATACCGGCCGTCAAAACGGTCATGGTGAACAGCAGAGCGATTTTCTTCATGATCAGATTCCTTTCTTTCCGGATTCTCTTCAGCGATTGGGACGGCCGTAGGTGTCGAGCTGGATGTTCGCACTGAGATTTTCAGCATGGCCATCCTTGAAGATAACGTTGGTGGAGTGCCCGTGACGGAAGAAGTTTGCGCCGTACTGGGTTCGGCTGTTGAAGTGGTAAACCGTCTGGTTCGCCGTTCCCGGTGACAAAGCGACATAGCTGCCGGTTTCGTAGGGATCCGTGGTCACGGCTTCAATCATCAGAACCGATCCGTCGACCACCCGGTTGAGTTTCTTGTGATCGAGCGGAGTACTGTCTCCGTTTCCACCGACGACACTGGCGCCTCCGGCGGTCTTGCCGTTCAGGCTGTTCGCCGCAGCGGGAGCCTCACCGACCAGCGGTACGTAGATCGGATAAAAATAGATTGTCTTGTTCGAACCGTAAGGTTGTTCATAAAGCCCCACCGTCGGCTTCTGGGCCGGACAGTGAAACACGTCCTGGATTGGAATCGAGTCGACATTGGTGTCGGCGTCAGGAGAATTTGAGCCGCCCGGCCGGGTCAGCCCGAGCGACTGCCCGATCGCGAATCCCCACGACCAGCGCTTATATTTGCGCGGCAGGAAATCCTGATTGTCATTGGCGTAAAAGAGCACGCCGCTGCCCATCGTCTTGAGGTTGTTCAGACAGGAAGTTTTCTGGGCCGCCTGGCGAGCTTTGTTGAGGCTGGGCAGAAGAATCGCCGCAAGAATGGCGATGATCGCAATAACGACCAACAACTCGATCAAAGTGAACTTTTCCCGCATCTCTTATTTTCCTTCCGTTGAAGTTGAGGTTTCCAATTCAAAAAGGAGCGTTTCACAACCGGGGGAATCCCACTGAAACACAGCTCCATTGACACGCCGCCCCGAGAAGAGTTCCACCGCGCTTTCCGCCCCTGCCGGCAGCGTCACGGTAACAGCGCCCGGCTCGGCCAGATGAATCGCCAGCAGTCGAGAGTCGGCATAAACCGGCGCTTCCCGTGAGACGTTGAGCAGGATTCCCGCTTCCCGGGCGAGGTCGCGCAGCATCCCCGCCGTCAAGTCACCCGGCCGTGCAAGGTACGCCTTGCGGCACTTCTCCTCCTCAGTGACCGCAAGTCCGGCGCTGCCGAACGGCACACCCGCCCAGCGGCGGACCCGTTCCGGATCGAGAGAGACGCCGTCGCTGAGTCCCGGCGCGTAGAGTGTCAGTACGGTCCGGCCACCGCAATAGACAAACTTTTTCAGCACTTCCGCTTTGGCCGGTGTGATCTCAATCTGATTGGCGAGAATCACCAGCCGGTAGCGGTCGAAATCGGGTATGCGGCCGAGGTCATCGAAAAGGTAACTGTCGAAGGGCGCCCCCACATGATTCAACGCGATTCGGGCGTGGCGCTGGAACTCCCTCTGCCGCGGCGACCGCTGATCAAAATAGTACGCGGCATCGGCATCGACGATCAACGCGATCTGGTCGACCGGCTCAGCCCGCAGCGTGGCGAACCGGTCGTACAGTTCACGCAACCGCCCCAGTTCCGCCAGAAGTTCAGGTTCCTGATAGAAACCGCCCCACATGTCGAACCACCACAGCGAACTGTCGCCGATGATCGACAGTGCGGCCTCCCGCCGGACTCCGGCAATATCTTCCCGGGTGTTCTTCCAGCATTGAAAATCAAGCCGGACGTGCTCTGAAAGCACCGGATTGTAGGTGTGTGTCCGCTGGTCGCATTCATGAAGATGCCGCTTCCCGGCCAGTCGTTCCGAGCCGGAGAGCGACTGCCAGCCTGAACCGCCGCCGATCGCCCGATCGCAATAACTGCCGGGTGAAATCAGAAAGTCTACCTCCGGCGCATCCAGCACCGGACGCAGGGCGGCATGGCCGCTTTCAGCAATCCCGAGTCGATCGTGAAGATAGCCGTAGAAGACTCCGACCTCGACTCCGGGACGGATCACCTTCTTCGCAATCCGGGCGAAGCGGAGGATTCCATCGGCAACCAGTTCGTTGCAGAACCGGCGGTAGGCGAGCACTCCTCCGGAACAGGCCGGATCAAAAAGCAATCCGTCAAAATCCGGGGAGTTCAACTTCAGCGCCGACGGCGGCGGTTCCGGGTCAAGTCCCTGCCGGCGGCGGTACTCCAGATAGGCGCGCTCCTTGGCCAGTCCGCAGAGCTCTCCGTTATGGTCGAACCATTCATCGGTGTTGCCGCAGGCGAGAACGTAGGCTTCGATCCGTACACCGTAGTTGCTTTCGCAGTACTCCAGAAACGCCTCGAGATAATGTTCGGTATCGGCCAGCCAGCGCGAGTTGACCAGCACCTCCGAGAGATGGGTGGTGCTGTCTCCCGATTCATGATTGAGAGCCAGCTGTCTGGTGAGCCAGTCCGGCGAATTGAGATCGACCATCACAATGAAATTCGCCGCCGGATTATGGAGCAGCACATCATCGAACTGGCGGCCGACCGAAGTGAAATCCCGGGTGTCAAACCAGAATCGATTCGCCGGATAACGGCAGTAGGGCTGCCCGAGCGAATTTGAAGTGTTGGCCGGAAAGAGAGTGATCGTGTTGACGCCGATGGATGCAAAACGTTCCATGGTGGAAAATTCCGGCTGAAATGAGCGATATGCGTAATAGTGTTTGCGATCCATTTTTTATCCCCGGCGGTCACAAATCATCTCTGACTTTTACTTTTAATTATACTTTGTTTTTCTGCAAAAAACCTTTCTTCCAGTGACAATTTATAGTCTGTGTGTGCCTCTGGAAAGAGAAAAAGGCATCCCGGGTACATTTTCTTCCGGGCTTTTCCGGAAAAGCGGACAGGAGAGAAACGATTCAGAGAAAGAGCAGCGGAGCAAAGCAATCCGGCTCGTGGAAGGAGAGCCGCCGGAGCGGACGCCAGGAGAGCCAGTGCGGATGGCTGGTTTCATCCCCGCATTTGTAGACGTTGGCATACCAGACAGTACCGGGAACCGGAACCGGCGCACCGTTGGTTCTGCCGAAAAGGGAGAACGGCAGGAAGAACCCGACCCGGTAATCAACGGGTCCCGCCTCCTCACATCCCCACTCCCCCCGGTAGGTGTGGAAAATCCGGACGAGTTCAAGCTCTTCATCGGTCAGCAGCCGCGCCGCGGCGAAACCGTTGATATCACGGCGGTGGTGGTCGACATGCTGTGCGAAGAGAGTACCCGCCGCATTGATCTCGAAATTGTTGTAACCAACCCCGGCCGCGGGCTGGACGAAAAACTCAACGCAACTGTCGACACAGGTGAACTCCCCGCGGGAGCGGGCGGTACAGCGGACAAAACGATCCGTGACATCAAACAGGCCGTAGAGCCCCTCGTGATCATACTGAAGTTTGAAATCAACCCGCGGCCGGTGGCCGGACCCCTCCGGGCGCGGCACGGCCACGGAGAGAACCGGAGCATCCGCCCAGTCTGCGGAATCGAAAGGCGCCGCAAGGTCGGGCGCGGAATGGAAACGGATCGGATACCCCATGATTGCACAACTCCCTCAGTTTTCAAAATCCAGCAGCCGGGAATAGGTAAAGCCGCGGCTGTAACGCGAAGTAGGAAACGGGCGGCCCGGCCCGGCGGGGCGGATCGTATTGATGTAGATCGTCCGGTCGATCCCGCCATCGCGCTTCATCGTATAAACGCCGGAGGCGCCGGAATAGTTCCGGATGGTCCGGGCGTTGGCCTGAAACTTTTCGATCGTATCAGCTCCCCCGAGAGATGCGGACAGAATCTTCATCGAATCATATCCCTGGGCCTCGCAACTCGCCGGATAATGGAAATATTTCTTGCGGAATTTCTCCCGGAACGCCCTGTTTTCCTCCGAGGGGTTTTCCGGTGAATAGAATGCCGTAAATGCGCACTCGCCGGGATCGGAACCGCAATTGCGCAGAAAGCTCTCCTCATCCCAGCTGTCCGGGCCGATCAGCAGTCCATGAAAACCGAGTTCCCGAAGCATCCTGACGATCTTCGCGGCGGTAGCAGTGTGCACCGGCACCAGAATCGCCTGCGGCGCGTAACTGATCAACGAAACCAACGTCTTGCGCAGATCGGGATCGTTTTCGCGAAATTCCGCGGTATGCACCACCTGGCCGCCGAGCTGAGAAAACCACTGCGCGGTTTCGCGGGCGATGTTGCGGGAGTAGTGAGCCTCCGGCTCGAGACTGACCACAATACCGAGACGCATCAGTTTCCGCCAGTACCAGATGTAACCGGCAAGCGCGTGGGCCTGCTGCGAGTCGGTGAAACAACCGCGCAGCAGCAGCGGATTGCCTTCGGTCAGGTCGTCGTCGGTCGCAAGCGGCACGATCGCCGGAATCCGCAACCGGCCGGCCTCCTCCCGGACCGCACCGACTTCGCTGGTGTCGTAACCGAGAATGAGCCCGTGGACGCCGGAAGCGGCGAGTTCGGAGAGCGCGCGGGAGGCGCCTTCCGGAGAACTGGCGTTGTCACGCACCTCGAGTTCGACCCGGCGGCGGTCGATCCCCCGGGCATTGTTGACCTCCTCCAGCGCGAGCTGGATGCCGTTCAGTGTACGTTCCCCGTACTCCCGATTGTGCCCGGAAAGCGGCATCACCACACCGATCCGGACGGGACCGGTCTCTTCCGGCAACAGCGGATGGGGCAGCGGCGTGCCGCAACCGGCGAATCCCGCGGCAAGAACGGCCGGGAACAGACGAAAAAGAAGACGTTTCATCAGAGAGTTACTCCTCATCGGGGACCTCCGGCGCTGCGGCCCGGGTGCCGATGGCGACCAGCTCGGGATCGCCGGGCATGATGCCGCGTTCGGATTTGCGGACGAAATGGACGAAGCGGCCGATCTCCGGAGGCGAGGCCGGTTCCGCCTCGATTGCGGCCAGCGCATTGGCGGAGTTGAGGCCGCGGAAGAAATACGTTTTGATCGCCCGCCGGATCGCCATGCGCGTCGCACTGTCATAACCCGCGCGCCGGAGACCCACGGTGTTGGGCCCGCAGATACACTCGTTTTCGGCAAGCATGCAGAAAGGCGGCACATCCTGACGGACAATCGTACGCCCGCCGAGCATCGCCAGTTCCCCGATCCGGCAGAACTGGTGGATCAACACGTAACCGGAAAGAACCGCACCATCCTCGATGATCACATGACCCGAAATCGCGGTCTGATTGGCGACCGTCACCCGGTTTCCGATCACGGCGTCGTGCCCGACATGCACAAAGGCCATCAACAACGTCCGGTCTCCGATCGAAGTGGTTCCCCCTTCGAACGGGGAACGGTGGATCGTCACATACTCCCGCAACACAGTATCCGCGCCGACTGTGGTGAAGGCAAGCGTACCGGGTTTGAAACGGTGATCCTGGGGTTCCTCCCCGATCAAAGCCCCGAAATAGATCCGGGTCCGGGCGCCGATGGTGGTATGGGAGGCGATTTTGACGTGAGCGTCGATCCAGCAGTCGTCGCCGATGACGACGTCATTTTCAATCACCGAATAGGGGCCGACGTGCACCCCGGTGCCGAGCCGGGCACCGGGAGCAATCACCGCGGTCGGATGGATGGCCATGACAGACTCCTTGATTTTTCGTATTCAACTTCCCGGAAGAAGAGACTCATTCCCGACTCACGACGGTACCGGCGGAAGTGTCGCCGGAAAGCACCCTCAGAAAACTCTCCGGATCGGAAAAGTTGAAGACGATGATCGGCAGGTCATTGTCGCGGCACATCGAAAACGCGGTGGAATCCATCACCTTGAGCTGACGAGCCAGAGCCTCGTCAAAGGTGAGGTGGCTGAAGCGCTCGGCGGACGGATCCGTTTTGGGGTCGGCAGTGTAGACCCCGTCCACCTTGGTTGCCTTGAGCACGGCGTCGCAATCGGTTTCCAACGCCCGCAACACAGCGGTGGTGTCGGTCGTGAAGAACGGGCTTCCGGTACCGCCGGCGAAGATCACCAGCTGGCCGGCTTCGAGCGCCTTGATCGCCTGGTCGCGGTTGAAGCGCGGCGCAATCGGCTCCATCCCGACCGAGCACTGCACCAGCGCGGCGACGCCGGCGGCATTGAAGAAATCCCGCAGGCAGAGGGCGTTCATCACGGTTGCAAGCATGCCCATATAGTCGGCGTTGACGCGGTCCATTCCGCCGGAACGGCCCATCACGCCGCGCCAGATGTTTCCGGCACCGACGACGAGAGCCACCTCGACCCCCTGATCCATGATCTGTTTGACGCGGTTGACGACGGCGTGGACCGCCTCGGCGTCGTAGCCGTGCTCCCGATTGCCCTTCAGCGCCTCGCCGCTGATCTTGACGAGGACCCGGTTGTAGCGAAACTCCTGAGTCATGGCGGATGATCCTTTCGCAAAAAATGATTGTATTCTGGTGCAATATATCCCGTATTCCGCGATTTCGCCAAGAAAAACCGGGAGAAGCGGCTGTTTTTATTGAAAAAACGTGTATATTATGACAGGCATCGAAAAAACGGGGGTCAGTTTAAGGAACAGGGTGTTATGGAAGATATGTCCAGACTCAGGGTCGGAGTGATCGGGGTCGGCGCGCTCGGCCGCCACCATGCCAGGCTCTATGCGCAGAGTCCGAATGCCGAAGTGGTCGGGATTTTTGACGTCCAGAAGGAGACGGCCGAAAAGGTCGGCGCCGAATTTGGTCTCAAGGTGTTTGATGATTGGCGCGAACTGGCCGAAAAGTGCGAAGCGCTGAGCGTTGCGGTTCCGGCGAATTTCCACGCATCGACGACGATTCCCCTGCTGGAGATGGGCCGGCACGTGCTCGTGGAGAAGCCGATCGCCTCAAGTGTGCCGGAAGCTGTGGCAATGGTTGAAACGGCGAAGAAAAACAACGTTCTGCTCGGAGTCGGCCATGTGGAGCGTTTCAACCCGGCGATGGACTTTCTGGAGAAATACGCCGCCCACACCCGTTTCGTCGAGGCGCATCGGCTCGCACAGTATCCTCCGCCGCGTCCCGGTCTGCCGCGTCGCGGAACCGAAGTGAGCGTAGTGCTCGATCTGATGATCCACGACATCGATCTGGTGCTGACCATGATCGACTCCGAAGTGGAACGTTTCGACGTGGTGGGGATTCCGGTCCTTTCGAAAACCGAGGACATCGTCAATGCCAGGATCAAGTTCCGGAACGGCAGCTGCGCGAGTCTGACCGCCAGCCGGGTCAGCCAGGAACCGATGCGGCGTTTCCGGGTGTTTCAGGAAAACAGCTACATTTCAATGGATTACGGCAAGCATTTCGGCATGGTGCTCAAGCGTAACCGGATCGGTCTCGCCCGCAAGGACGTCAATCTCGACGACAAAAATGCGCTGGCGGCGGAACTGGAGGATTTCATCCTCGCAGTCAACCGGACGAAGATGACCGGGGTGCTCTGTCAGCCCAAGGTCTCCGGCGAAGCCGGGTTGCGGGCGCTGAAACTCGCCGTCGCCATCCAGGATGAGGCGCGGCGCTACAATGAGCAATACGGATTCAAGTTCGCCCCGGCCGCTCCGGATGAGCTGAATTGATCGAAAGACTGAGTGTCAGGGCGGGAAGATGCCGGGAGCTGATCGATGATCGAGCAGGATGATTCTTTTTCGAAGCTGAATCTTTTTTTGAAGGTGACGGCACGTCGGCCCGACCGGTACCATGAGCTTGAAACACTCTTTCTGCCGCTGCAGCGTCCCGCCGACCGGATCACGCTGGAGTTCGGAACCGGAGCAGGGATCCGGGTAAGCTCGAATGTTCCGGAGTTGCCGGAGAACCTCGAAAATCTGGCCGGCAGGGCGGCTCTTGCCTACGCCGACGCCGCGGGGATCCGGCCGGCCTGGACGATTCATATCGAAAAACGGATTCCCGTCGCCGCCGGAATGGGAGGCGGCAGTTCCAATGCGGCAACGGTATTGCGGATGCTGAATCGCCACTACGGCAGTCTCCCGGAGCGGAGTCTCCGGAGTCTGGCTCTGACACTCGGAGCGGACGTGCCGTTTTTCCTCGCGCCCCGCGCAGCAGTCGCCACCGGAATCGGCGAAGTTCTGCACCAGATCGACGGCTGCGTGACGCCGCCGCCGCTGCTGGTGGTAAATCCGAACTTCCCGGTCAGCGCAAAGTGGTCCTATCTCCATCTGGACCGCGGTCGGATCGGTCCGTCGGAACCGGGCCGTCTCGCGGCGCTGATCAATGGCTTGCACACCGGTGACGCCAGACTGGTGGCGGAAAACCTGCACAACGATCTGGCACCGGCCCTCTTTCAGAAATTTCCTCTGCTGGCGGAATTGCGGGAGTTCCTGCTGACCGGCGGAGCGTTGAACGCCGAAGTCACCGGCAGCGGTCCGACGCTTTTCGCGATCACTCCGACGGTTGATATCCGCCGGAAACTGGCGCGGGCGCTGAGAGAACACTACTCTCCGGAAACGGTTACCGTGTTCGATGACATCCCGCTCGGCACGATCCAGGCAAACTGAATACGAAACACGACAAAGATGAACAAGGCATTTTTTCTAGACCGGGACGGCGTGATCAACGTCGAAATGGATTATCTGTGCGACCCGGAAAAAGTAATTCTGATTCCCGGAACGGCAACGGCGATCCGACGGCTGCACGAGGCGGGCTATCTCGCAGTCGTGGTCACCAACCAGTCCGGTGTGGCACGCGGCATGTATACCCGGAACGAAGTTGACGCGGTTCACCGCCGCATCCGGGAACTTCTGGCGCTTGAAGGTACGACGATCGATGCATTCTACTGCTGCGTCCACCATCCGGAATACACCGGAATCTGCGACTGCCGCAAACCGGCGCCCGGCATGTTGCTGCAGGCGGCGCGGGAGCTTGACATCGATTGCGCCGGATCTGCGATGGTCGGAGACCGGATGAGCGATATCGCGGCGGGACGCGCCGCCGGATGCGCAGAGAGTTATCTGGTCAGAACCGGTTATGGAATGGAGACACTCCGCAAAAGCGACGTCTCGGGAGTCACCGTGGTGGACGATCTTTCCGGCGCGGTAACGGATTTCATCGGGAGAATGAAGCGATGACAAGGCACCTCCGGACGCTGGCGATGCTGGCCGCCTTTGTAGTGGGATATTTCTGTCCCTGGGCTGCTCATCTCAACTGGATGGTGCGCTGGCTGATTGTCGTGATGATGTTCTTCGTGATGCTCCAGGTTCGCTTCTCCTGGCACGCGATGCGACGGGAGCATCTGATCATCCTCGGTGCGAATGTCGCAATCGGAATGATCGGCTGGGCCGTTTTTCTGCTGGCGGGGAACCGGGAACTGGCGGAAGTGGCCTTCTTCACCGGAATCACCCCGACGGCAACCGCGGCTCCGGTGATCGTCAATCTGCTGGGGGAACGGGTCGACTACGCGGTCTCCGCGTTTCTGGCCACCAATTTCGGAATGGCGCTGTTGTTTCCCTTTCTGATCCCGGTGGCGATCGGCAGGATGGCGCCGACGGTGTTCTTCGATGTAATCGGGAATCTGCTGATCGTGGTCGGTGTGCCGTTGCTGGCGGCACTGCCGGTGCGGAGTTTTTATCCGCAGTACCGTGAGATTCCGAAGAAGTGCAAAAACCTCTCTTACTTCATCTGGGTTGCGGCGATTTTTCTGATCATCGCCAATGCTTCGGCGTTTCTGGAGAAGCAACGGACGGAACTGGAACCGGGAATCCTGTGGCGGATCGCACTGCTGTCGCTGATCATCTGCGTGGTGAACTTCTCGCTCGGGCGGGTGCTTTGCGGCCGCAGGTACAGCCGTGAAACCAGCCAGGTGCTCGGGCAGAAGAATACGACGTTGACGATCTATCTGGCGCTGGTCTATGCCAATCCGCTGGTGGCGCTGGGGCCGACCTTCTATGTGCTCTGGCATAACGGCTGGAACACGATCCAGCTTCATCTCCACGGCCGCCGTGAATTCATCCGCCGACAGCGGCGCAATGCACATCCGTCATCAGAGAGAGAAAAAAAGTAAATGGAACATCTGCACGCACTGCTGTTGATCTTTCTTGAGACGACCTTCGTCTTCGTCGGGCTGGCGGTGCTGCACAACCAGCGGCGGGCGATCGGGGCGGCACCGTTCTACATGGCTGTCGGGTTGCTGCTGCTTTTTTCGCAATTCCTGACTGCCGCGGACAGCCGGGCTCTGCTGTACGGATCGCTCGAATTTCAGATCAGCGCCATCGTGATTTTCCTGCCGGTGTTGACGGCGCTGCTGATGGTCTACATCACCGAGGGCACTCTGGCGGCGCAGCGGATGATCATCGGCTCGGTGGTACTCTACGGCTTCTATCTCTATCTGGCCGAGCTGACCCGGCTGCAGTGCAACTGGCTCGGATTCTCGATCAACTCGGGACTGCCGGCGGCGACGTTCGAACAGTTGCTCGCCCAGAGCCGGGGCGCGATGAATCTCGGAACAGCATGGCATCTTTTCGATTTCTTCATCGTCCCGATCGTCTACACCCGGTTGAAGAACTTCGGCCTCGGGCGGACCTTCTGTATTCTCGGCGCACTGTTTTTCGCCCATCTGGTCGGTACGTTCGCCTTCCTGCTGCTGGCGGGGCCGCTCGGCATCGAAGCGGGAGTGCTGGACGGCAACTTTGTGGTCCGTCTTGCGGCGCTCTTCTGGCTCGGACTGCTGCTGGCGCTCTACCTCGCGAAAATCGAAGGGGACAACCGCAGCGGCGAAAAGAGTCCTCTCGATCTCCTGTTCGCCTTTTTCGGCAGTTACGGCCGCAGCAAGGAACTCGAAGCGAATCTGCGCGAATGGGAGGACCGTTATCAGGTCGTGCTCGAAAACGCCGGAGAGCTGATCGTGATGCTGACCCCCAACGGGCGAATCATAGACGCCAATATCGCCGCCGGGAAACTGCTCGGCGCCGGTTCGCCGGGAGCGCTCGTCCATCGGTTGCTGTTTCCCCGGTTGCGGATCACGTCCCCGGAGGGGCTGAAACTCGGCGCTCCGCTGAACCGGCCGGTACAGTTCAACTGTATTGCCGACGAAGGTTCGCCGCAGTCGGTGATGCTCTCCTGTACCCTCTCCCCGATCCGGATGCGTGGCCGGACACTGCTGGTCATGATCGGCCGCGACATCACCGAGGAGACGAAACTCGCCGAAGAGAAGGCGCGGCTCTCGGAACAGCTGGTCCATTCCCAGCGGATCGAATCTCTCGGCATGCTCGCCGGCGGCATCGCCCATGATTTCAACAACTATATCCACGCAATTCTCGGCCACATCGACGTAATCACTTTTCTGCATGCTCCCGACGACCTGGAGGTCACCAATCACCTGGAGAAAATCGTCGCGATCGCAGAACAGGCCGGCCACCTGACCAGTCAACTGCTTGGATTTGCGCGCAAAGGCAAATACCAGGTCGTCGAACTTGACATCCGGCGGCTTTTCGAAGACAGCCTTGCGCTGCTGGGACCGCGCAAGCGGCACGATATCGAGATTTCGCTGCGGACCGCGCCTGAACCGCCCATGGTCCGGGCCGATGCGCTGCAGCTCCAGCAGGTGCTGGTCAATCTGATGCTCAACGCGATCGACGCGATGGCGGAGAACTCCGGGGAGAAGCGATTGACTCTCTACGCCGGTCCGGCTGCGGAGTGTCCTCTCGGCTTCCATCCGCCACCGGGGCGAGGTGAGCTTGATCCCGCCGATTATCTGTTCATTCAGGTGGCCGACAACGGCTGCGGCATGGATGCGGAAACCAGGCAGAAAATTTTTGAGCCGTTCTTCACCACCAAACCGGTCGGGGTCGGAACCGGAATGGGGCTCGCCATGGTCTACGGTACGGTAACCAATCATCAGGGGTGGATTGAACTTGAAACGGCACCGGGACGCGGCTCGAATTTCTGTCTCTTCTTCCCATCCAGCGGTCCGGAGGGCGGAGCTGAGGCGGAACCGGAAAAATGAGTCCTCCGGTCGTCATTGTCGCCCAACACCACGAGGTACTCGAAGCATGGGCCGGATTCCGTTGCGGCTGTCAGCAACCGCCGGCGGTGCTCACGTTCGATCACCACAACGATACGCTTCCGGCCTTTCTCCGCACCGTGCCGGAAGAGGGGGAACGGCAACGGCGGCTCACGGCTGCCGATTTCCGGATTGCGGCAACCATCCGTGAGGCGCAGGCACACCTGCGCCACGATGAACACCTCGATTTCGCATTGAAAACCGGCATTGTCTCGCGTTCCGTGATCATCGCCCATTATGACAACGGAAGCGCGGCGGATGAAAGAATGCGTATTTCGGCCGATCCGACCTGGCCGCCTCTGCAGGAGTGGATCAACGCCCCGGAACGTTTCCGTCACTGTGCAGACCAGGTATTCGAAACGGACTTTCTCGAAGCGCGGTTGGCGGCGGCGGAATTCGTTCCGGAGGAACACCGGGGCTTTCTGTTTGATCTCGATCTTGATTATCTGCTCACTTTCCGGGCAGCAACCCCGGATGACCCCGGAATGCTTCTGCGATTGCTCTCCTGTGCGGGAATGGTGACGGTTTCACGAGAAGAGGAGTGGTTGCGACTGTTGCGGCTCGACCGTGAAATCGACTCCGCTGGGCTGCTCGCCCGTTTACGGAAATTTTTTTAAAAAAACGGTTTTTGCTGGATATTGGAATTTGCTTTTTCGGAAAGTGGTTCTATATTAAACGCATTCTTTCTGGCGTCCCTATCGTCTAGAGGCCTAGGACACCGGGTTTTCATCCCGGCAACTCGGGTTCGAATCCCGATGGGGATGCCATTTTTTATTGTTTAAAACAAAATTTTACACAAAAACTCTGCGATCCCAACAATTGCCCCGTGATGAGACAGTACTGATCATGCTTAACTTTCCTGGAGCAGCATTCAATATTGTGCCTCCTCGACGGTTCTTGCCATAAGTCACACCTCTTTCACGCTCGAAATCTCGGGAAGTTGATAGATTTTCAACTTGAAGTATTCATAACCACGAAAGCCATAAGCCTGCTTAATCAACCAGCGGATTTTATTATTGCTCCCACAGTTTAATACTTGTAGTTCAGCTGGCGTATTTGACAGACTCCTTGTGAAAAAGAGCTTTGATCTTCTCCGGTTGTTTTTGAATGCTTCGCATATGGGATTTTGCATGTTCTT